>DATKOP010000062.1:0-128834 GCA_035524595.1 Steroidobacteraceae bacterium
AGATCAAGGGCGTGCGCGAGGCCTTCGCAGTGCCGCGCTTCCACGAGGCGCTCCTCAAGCTCGACCGCCCGGTCGGCCCGGTGCTCGAGGAACTGGCGCGCCGGGCCATCGCCGGCGGCTACGACGCCTCGGCGGACTACCCGGAGCTCGGCAACGCGCTGCTCGTCTGCGCGACCGAGACCAAGACGAGCGGCGACATCGCGGCCTACGCGTCGGCGCTGCGCGCGGTGCTCGGCACCGCGCGGGCTGCCTGAGGAGACACCCGATGACTGACCCGAACCCGACCGCCGCGGCGCGCGAGCCTACCATCTTCGACCTGTCGCGGACCGGCCGCGCGGCGACCGCGCAGATGCCGCCGCCGCTGACGGCCGAGGTGCCGGCACAGCTGCGCCGCCGCCGCCGGCCGCTGCTGCCGCAGGTCTCGGAGCTGCAGGCGGTGCGCCACTACACGCGGCTGTCGCAGTTGAACTTCTCGATCGACACGCACTTCTATCCGCTCGGCTCGTGCACGATGAAGTACAACCCGCGCGGCTGCAACCAGTACGCGATGCTGCCGGAGTTCTTGGCGCGGCATCCGCTGGCGCCGGCGTCGCTGGGGCAGGGCGTGATGGCGTGCCTGCACGAACTGCAGGAGATGCTCAAGGAGGTCACCGGCATGCAGGGCGTGTCGCTGACGCCGATGGCCGGCGCGCAGGGCGAGTTCGCCGGCGTCGCGATGATCCGCGCCTACCATCGCGCGCGCGGCGACCTGGCGCGCAACGAGATCATCGTGCCGGAGGCCGCGCACGGCACCAACCCGGCGACCGCGTCGATGTGCGGCATGAAGGTCATCGAGATCCCGTGCAACGCCGAGGGTGACTGCGACCTCGAGGCGCTCGGCAGGGTGGTCGGGCCGAACACCGCCGGCATCATGCTGACCAATCCGTCGACGCTCGGGGTCTTCGAGCGCACGATCGCCGACATCGAGAAGCTGGTGCACGCGGCCGGCGGCCTGCTCTACTACGACGGCGCGAACCTGAACGCGATCCTCGGCAAGGTGCGCCCCGGCGACATGGGCTTCGACGTCATCCACATGAACCTGCACAAGACCTTCTCGACGCCGCACGGCGGCGGCGGCCCGGGCGCGGGCGCGGTCGGCGTCGGCGCGCGGCTGCTGCCGTACCTGCCGATCCCGGTCGTCGGCCGCGACGCCGACGGCTACCGCTGGCTCGACGAGCGCGACCTGCCGGCGTCGATCGGCCGGCTGTCGGGGTTCATGGGCAACGCCGGCGTGCTGCTGCGCGCCTACATCTACATGCGCATGGTCGGTCGCGAGGGCATGCGGCGCATCGGCGAGTACGCGACGCTGAACGCGAACTACCTGCTGGCGCGGTTCCGGCAGGCCGGTTTCGAGCCGGCCTACCCGAGCCGGCGCGCCACCCACGAGTTCATCCTGACGATGAAGCACGAGGCCCGCGAGCACGGCGCGACCGCGATGGACTTCGCCAAGCGGCTGCTCGACTTCGGCTACCACGCGCCGACGACCTATTTCCCGCTGCTGGTGCCGGAGTGCCTGCTGATCGAGCCGACCGAGACGGAGGCCAAGGAGACGCTCGACGGCTTCGTCGACGCGATGGTGGCGATCCGGCGCGAGGCGGCCGAGGACGCGGGGCGGCTGAAGGGCGCGCCGTACACGCTGCCGGTCCGCCGCCTCGACGACGTGCGCGCCGCGAAGCAGCTGGATCTGACCTGGAAGCCCGCCGCATGAGCGCACCCGAGACCACCGGCGGCGCGGTGCGCCCGGGCGCGAAGCCGCAGGGCCTGGGGCGGCTGCTGAAGGCGTTCGGCAACACCGCCAAGGGCCTGGCCGGCTGCTGGCGCGAGGAGGCGGCGTTCCGCCAGGAGTGCCTGCTCGCGCTGGTGGTGATACCCGCGGGACTGTGGCTGGGCGCGAGCGGCGTCGAGCGCGCCGCGCTGATCGGCCCGATGCTGCTGATCCTGGTCGTCGAGCTCCTGAACAGTGCCGTCGAGACCGCCATCGACCGCATCGGCACCGAGCGCCATGCGCTGTCGGGCCTCGCCAAGGACCTCGGCTCGGCGGCGGTGTTCGTCGCCTTCGTGCTGCTCGCGAGCTGCTGGGGCCTCGTGCTGCTCGGCCGCTGAGGCGCGCCGGGCGCGGCGCGGTCGCCGCCGCGCCGTGCCGGTGGCGGGGCACGCCGCCGGCCGGTATGGTGGCCGCTTTCGCCGGAGGCCCAAGTCGATGACAGCGATGATCTGCGGCTCGCTCGCCTACGACACCGTCATGGTGTTCGACGGCCGCTTCAAGGAGCACATCCTCGCCGACCGCATCCACATGCTGTCGGTGTCGTTCCTGGTTCCGCAGCTGCGCCGCAACTACGGCGGCTGCGCCGGCAACATCGCCTACAACCTCGGCCTGCTCGGCGTCCGGGGCCACGTGCTGGCGACGGTCGGCGACGATTTCGGGCCGTACGAAACTTGGATGCAGCGGCACGGTCTCAGTCTCGAGTACGTGCGCCGCATCCCCGACACCTACACCGCGCAGGCGTTCATCACGACCGACCTCGATGACAACCAGATCACCGCCTTCCACCCGGGCGCCATGCAGCACTCGGGCGAGCTCGACGTGCCGGCGGGTGCCGGCATCTCGCTCGGCCTGGTGGGCCCCGACAGCCGCGACGGCATGATCCGCCATGCCCAGCAGTTCGCCGACGCCGGCATCCCGTTCATCTTCGACGTCGGCCAGGGCCTGCCGATGTTCGGCGGCCAGGACCTCGAGGTCTTCCTCGACCAGGCGAGCTGGGTGATCGTCAACGACTACGAGGGCCAGCTGATCCAGGAGCGTACCGGGCTCGCGCCGGCGGCGATCGCGGCGCGCTGCCGCGCCTACGTCGTGACCGGCGGCGCCGAGGGCTCGCGGATCTACGCCGAGGGCCGCGTCGTCGACATCCCGCCGGTGCGCGCCGAGCGCGTCGTCGACCCGACCGGCTGCGGCGATGCCTACCGCGCCGGCTTCATCTTCGGGCTGAGCCGCGGCTTCGACTGGCCGACCACCGGCCGGCTTGCCTCGCTGATGGGCGCGATCAAGGTGGCGCACCACGGCACGCAGACGCACCAGCTGGCCGCGGCCGAGATCGGCGAGCGTTTCCACGGCGCCTTCGGCTACCGGTTCTGACGCGGGCGTAGGGAGTACACGCACATGCTGATCGACCTGCGCGCGCGCGCCGCCGCGGCGCTCCTGCTCGGCCTCGTCGCCGGCGGGACGCCCGCCGAGACGCCCGGCGCCGCCACCCCGGTCGCCGCGGACGTGCTCGAGGAGCGGCCGGAGTGGGCGCGCACGCTCGAGCGGATCGCGGTCGGCGTGGTCGCGATCCAGATCGACGAGACCCGCGCCTTCGACACCGAGTGGAACTCCTCCGCCCAGGCCACCGGCTTCGTCGTCGACGCCAAGCGCGGTCTGATACTCACCAACCGGCACGTGGTCACGCCGGGACCGGTCACGGCGCAGGCGGTGTTCATGAACCGCGAGGAGGTGCAGCTCTACCCGGTGTACCGCGACCCGGTGCACGACTTCGGCGTCTACCGCTACGACCCCGCCAAGCTGCGCTTCATCCAGCCGCAGCAGATCCCGCTCGCGCCCGAGGGCGCCAAGATCGGCACCGAAATCCGGGTCGTCGGCAACGACGCCGGCGAGCAGCTGTCGATCCTCGCCGGCACGCTCGCGCGGCTCGACCGCGACGCGCCGGCCTACGGCGTCGGCAAGTACAACGACTTCAATACCTTCTACTACCAGGCCGCCTCGAGCACCTCCGGCGGCTCGTCCGGCTCGCCGGTGCTCGACGTCAAGGGGCGCGCGGTCGCGCTCAACGCCGGCGGCTCGAGCCAGGCGGCCTCGAGCTTCTACCTGCCGCTCGACCGCGTGGTGCGTGCGCTCAGGCTGATCCAGGAAGGCAAGCCCGTGCCGCGCGGCACGCTCGAGATCGTGTTCGAGTACACGCCCTACGACGAGCTCAGGCGGCTCGGCCTCAGGCCCGCCACCGAGGCCGAGGTGCGGCGCGCGTTCCCGAAGCAGGTCGGCATGCTGGTCGTCAAGGAGGTGCAGCCGGGATCGCCGAGCGACGGCGTGCTCGAGCCCGGCGACGTGCTGGTGCGGCTCGACGGTCACTACGTGACCGAGTTCCTGAGCCTCGAGAGCGCGCTCGACGACTCGGTCGGGCGCACCGTCCGGCTCGAGGTGCAGCGCGGCGGCGAACTCCTGAGCCGCGAGATCCCGGTCGAGGACCTGCACGCGATCACGCCGGACGAGTACGTCGAGTTCGGCGACGCGGTCGTCAACCGGCTCTCGTACCAGATGGCGCGCCACATGAACGTGCCGATCCGCGGCGTCTACGTCGCCAACCCCGGCTACATGTTCGGTGCGGCCGGCGTGCCGCGCGGCGCGGTGCTGACCGCCTTCAACGGCAAGCCGCTGCGCGACGTCGACGACTACGAGCAGGCGCTTGCCGACCTCGCCCAGGGCGACCGGGCGACGGTGCGCTTCTTCACGCTCGACGACACGCGCTCGCAGCAGGTGCGCGTGATCAGGATCGACCGGCAGTGGTTTCCGGCGCGGCGCTGCAAGCGCGACGACGCGCTCGGCTACTGGCCGTGCCGCGCGCTCGCGGCCGGGCCGCCGCCGGGCGCGCCGCAGCCCGCCAGCACCACCTTCGGCGGCAGCGGCGACGCGCGCGCCGACCGGCTCGCGCCGTCGCTGGTCGTCATCAACTTCGACATGCCGTACTCGGTGTCGGGCGTGACCGAGCGCAGCTACCGCGGCACCGGCGTGATCGTCGATGCCGCGCGCGGCCTCGTGGTCACCGACCGCAACACCGTGCCGGTCGCGCTCGGCGACGTGCGCCTGACCTTCGCCGGGACGATCGAGGTGCCGGGGCGGGTCGAGTACATCCACCCGCTGCACAACCTCGCAGTGATCTCCTACGACCCGAGGCTGATCGGCACGACGCCGGTGCGCGCGGCGCACTTCTCGACCAAGGAGCTCGTCCCGGGCGACAGCGTCTGGGTCGTCGGGCTGCGCGCCGACCAGCGCCTGGCCTCGCTCGAGAGCCGGGTCGCCGCGGTCGAGGCCGCGCAGTTCCCGCTGTCGCGGACGCTGGCGTTTCGCGACTCGAACCTCGAGGTCGTGACGCTGGTCAACGGCCCGACCGACTTCGACGGCGTGGTCACCGACAAGGCCGGCGACGTGCGGGCGCTATGGTCGAGCTTCGCCTTCGACAGCGGCCGCGAGCTGCAGCAGCAGAACCTCGGCGTGCCGGCCGAGGTGGTGACGGCGATGCTCGACGTGGTGAGGAGCGGCCGGCCGATGCGCTCGCTCGAGGCGGAGCTGCAGCCGGTGCCGCTGTCGGTGGCGCGCAAGCTCGGGCTCGACGAGGACTGGGTGCGGCGCGTCGAGGCGCACAGCCCGGGGCGCCGCCAGGTGCTCGGCATCGGCAGGCTGGTGGCCGGCTCGCCGGCGGCGGAGCTGCTGCAGAGCGGCGACCTGCTGCTCGCGATCGACGGCCGGGTCGTGAACCGCTTCCGCGAGGTCGACCAGGCGGTGCAGCAGGCGCACGCGCGCGTCACCGTCTGGCGCAACGGCGCGGAGCTGAACTTCGAGCTCGCCACCGCCGCGCTGCAGGGCGCCGACATCGACCGCGTGCTGGTGTGGGCCGGCGCCGTGCTGCAGGCGCCGCACCGGGCGCTCGCGGCGCAGCGGGGCGTGGCGCCGAACGGCGTGTTCGTCGCCTTCTTCCTGTACGGCTCGCCGGCCACCCGCTACGGACTCTGGGCCGGACGGCGCATCGTCGAGGTGGACGGCAAGCCGACTCCGGACCTGGACGCCTTCCTCGCCGCGGTCGGCGGCAAGGAGGACCGTGCCTCGCTGCGTCTCAAGACCGTCACCTGGAACAACTCGGCGGACGTGATCACGCTCAAGCTCGACAAGAAGTACTGGCCGACCTACGAGCTGCGGCGCACGGGCGACGCCTGGGAGCGGCGCGCGCTCGAGTGAGCGCGCCGCCGGCCGCGGCCGGCGTGCCGCGGACCGTGACGCCGTCGGTTGCCGGGCGGCGCGCCATTCTTTAACTTGCAGGCCCCAGCGCACGGATTCTCGCGGTGATCCCCGATCCCTCCACGCAGTTCGAGCTGTTCACGGCCGGCGGGTCCGACGCCGAGCTGATCGGCACCGCGCCGCTGCCGGCGGAGCTCGAGGCCGCCGCCCGGGGGCTGCCGCAGGGGCTGCGGCTCGGGACCTCGAGCTGGTCATTCCCGGGCTGGGCCGGCATCGTCTACGCGCACCGCGTCGGCGAGCAGCTGCTCGCCCGCCAGGGGCTCGCGGCCTATTCGCACCATCCGCTGCTGGGCGCGGTCGGCGTCGACCGCAGCTTCTACGCGCCGCTCGGCGCGGACGAGTTCCGCCACTACGCGCGCATGGTGCCGCCGCAGTTCCGCTTCGTCGTCAAGGCGCACGCCGCGCTGACGACGCCGATCGACCGGCAGGCGCGCAACGTCGCGGTCACGCCCGACGTCGACCGCTTCCTCGACCTGCGCTATGCGATCGAGCGCGTCGTGACGCCGGTCGTCGACGGCCTCGGCGAGCGGCTCGGCGCGCTGCTGTTCCAGTTCCCGCCGTTCGGGCTGCCGTACGCGCGCGAGCCGCAGCTGTTCGTCGACGCCCTCGGCGCCTTCCTGGACGCGCTGCCGCGCGGGCCGCAGTACGCGGTCGAGCTGCGCAACCGCGAGGTGCTGGGTCCGGCGTACGCCGACGCACTCGCGCGCAACGGTGCGACGCACTGCTTCAACGTCCACCCGCGCATGCCGGGCGTGCTCGAGCAGGCGGCGGTACTCGGCGAGAACGCATGGCTGTCCGGGACGGTGGTCGTGCGCTGGATGCTGCATCCGCAGCAGGACTACGAGGCGGCGCGCGAACGCTACTTCCCGTTCGACCGCATCGTCGATCCGGATCCCGCCAACCGGGCGGCGGTGGCGACGCTGCTGGGGCGCATCCTCGGCCGCGGCAACGAGGCGATCGCGATCGCCAACAACAAGGCCGAGGGCTGCGCGCCGCTGACGCTGTTCGGCCTGGCGCGCGAGCTCGAGCGCCGCACGCGCGAGCCGACGCCGCCGGCATGACCAGCGCCGCGGACATCGCCCGCGCCGTCGCGCTGCTGCGCGCCGGCGAGCTGGTGGCGTTTCCGACCGAGACCGTCTACGGGCTCGGCGCCGATGCGCGCAACGCCGCCGCGGTCGGCAGGATCTACGCGCTCAAGCGCCGCCCGGCCGGCCACCCGCTGATCGTGCACCTCGCCGCGGCGGGGGCGCTGGCCGACTGGGCGGCCGTCGTGCCGTCGGCGGCGCAACGGCTGGCGGCGCGCTTCTGGCCGGGGCCGCTGACGCTGATCCTGCCGCGCGCCGCCGGCGTCTCCGACCTGCTGACCGGGGGCCAGGACAGCATCGGCCTGCGCGTCCCGGCGCACCCGCTGGCGCGGCAGCTGCTCGAGGCCTTCGGCAGCGGCATCGCCGCGCCCTCGGCCAACCGCTACGGCCGCGTCAGCCCGACCAGCGCCGCGCACGTGCGCGAGGAGTTCGGCGCCGATGCGCCGTTCGTGCTCGACGGCGGCGACTCGAGCGTCGGACTCGAGTCGACGATCGTGAGCCTGGTCGGCGAGCCGCTGCTGGTGCGGCCGGGCGCCATCGCGGCGGCGGAGCTCGAGGCGCTCATCGGGCCGCTCAGGCGTGCCGCTGCGGGCGAGGGGCCGCGCGCGCCGGGCACGACGCGCGCCCACTACGCACCGGCCACGCCGCTGGTGCTGGTCGCGAGCGGGGGGCTGCCCGCGGCAGCCGCAGCCGACGCGGCGGTGCTCGCGCGGCAGCCGCCGCCCGCGGCGTTTCGCGGCGTGCTGTGGCTCACGGCCGCCGCGGACCCCGCCGCCTACGCGCACGACCTGTACGCCAACCTGCGGCGCCTCGACCGGGCCGGCGCGCGGCGCATCGTGGTCGAGGCCGTGCCGACCGGCGCGGCGTGGGAGGCGGTGCGTGACCGGCTCGGGCGCGCGGCGGCTGCTTGCGGTGCGGAGGATTCGGCCTAGAATCCGCGCCTCTTGCCGAGGAGCCACCGCGTGCCGAAGACCGCCACCACCGTCCGCCACCGCGACCCGACGCCGTCCGCGCGGCTGACCGCGCCGTACACGCGCGCCGCGATCGAGGCGCTGGTCGCACGCTACGGCTCGCCGCTGCTGATCGTCGACTGCGACGTGATCCGCGACCGCTACCGGCGCCTGCAGGCGGCGCTGCCCGGCGTCGCGCTGCACTACGCGCTCAAGCCGCTGCCGGACGCCGCGGTGGTCGCGGCGCTAGAGGCCATCGGCGGCTGCTTCGACCTCGCGAGCGGCGGCGAGGTGGAGCTGGTGCGGGCGGCCGGCGTCGCGCCCGAGCGCTGCATCCATACCCACCCGATCAAGCGCGACGCCGACATCCGCGACGCGCTGCGCTTCGGCGTGCGCACCTTCGTCGCTGACAACGTCGACGAGCTCGGCAAGTTCGTGCGCCACCGGCGCCGGGTCGGCGTCTTGCTGCGGGTCGCGTTCAGCGCCGAGGACGCGGTCGTCGACCTGTCGCGCAAGTTCGGCTGCGAGCCCGGCGCCGTGCCCCAGCTGCTCGCGGTGGCGCGGCGCCTCGGCGTGCCGGTCACTGGCCTGTCGTTCCACGTCGGCTCGCAGACGCCGACGCCGGCGATGCACGTGCGCGCGATCGAGGCCTGCGGCGAGCTGATCGCCGCGGCCCGCGCCGGCGGCCACGAGGGCCTGACGACCCTCGACATCGGCGGCGGCTTCCCGGCGGACTACCGCGAGCGCTCGATGCCGATCGAGGCGTTCTGCGCGCCGATCCGCGCCGCGCTCGGCGCGCTGCCGGCGGGGCTCAGGATCATCGCCGAGCCCGGCCGCTACATCGCCGCGCCCGCCGGCACCGCGGTCGCGACCGTCATGGGGCGGGCGCTGCGCGACGGGCGCTGGTGGTTCTACCTCGACGACGGGATCTACGGCTCCTACAGCGGCCAGCTGTTCGACCACATGCGCTATCCGGTGGCGGCGCTGCGCGAGGGCGGACCGCTCGTGCCCGCGGTGCTCGCCGGGCCGACCTGCGACAGCATCGACGTCATCGACGACCACCTCGAGCTGCCGCTGCTCGAGGCCGGCGACCTCGTCGTCGGCCGGCAGATGGGCGCCTACACCGCCGCCTGCGCCACCGACTTCAACTTCTTCCGCCGCGCACGCCTGGTGGCGGTGAACCTCGACGAGGCGGACGCGACCTCCGTCACAGACGGCGCGTGCTGAGCGCTGATTCTGCTTGAGTTTTTCAGGCTCCTCGGTCATACTGGACAGATGTCCAATCACCCCTTTGCCGCCGGCCCGCGGCGGCCGGCCCTGACCCGGCGCACGGCGCTGCGCACGCTCGCGCTCGGCGGTGCCGGCGCGCTCGCCGCGCTCGCCGCGCCGCGCCCGGCCGTGGCGCTCGCGCCGACGCGCAGCCTCGTACTCCACAACACCCATACCCTCGAGTCGCTGTCGGTGCAGTACTGCGAGGGCGGCAGCTACCCG
Organism: Steroidobacteraceae bacterium; assembly: GCA_035524595.1. Taxonomy (GTDB): domain Bacteria; phylum Pseudomonadota; class Gammaproteobacteria; order Steroidobacterales; family Steroidobacteraceae; genus CAIKZZ01. The sequence continues at coordinate 9,630 of DATKOP010000062.1, forward strand.
GCGCCCGCGCTCGCGGCCGTGAACCAGGTGCTGCGCGACCACCGCAATGGCGCCGTGCACGCGATCGATCCGGCGCTGCTCGACCTGCTGCACGCCGCGGCGGGGCGCCTCGACCAGGATCCCGAGTTCGAGGTGATCTCCGGCTACCGCTCGCCCGAGAGCAACGCCGCGATGCACGCCCGCTCGAGCGGCGTCGCCGCCCACAGCCTGCACATGGAGGGCCGGGCGATCGACGTGCGCCTCGTCGGCTGCGACCTGGCGCGGCTGCGCGATGCGGGCCTCGCGCTCGGCCTCGGCGGCGTCGGCTACTACCGCGGCCCGCAGTTCGTGCACCTCGACACCGGGCGCGTCCGCACCTGGGCCGGTTGAGGCGCCGACCGCCGCGGCGCGCCACGGACACCCTGCGATGCTGCCCCTGCGTCCCGGCTGCGCCGCGTCCCTGGCCGCGGTCGCGCTCGTCGCCTGCGGTCCGGCCGGGCCGCCGCCGGCGCCGTCGAGCGCGGGCGCACGCCTCTACGCCAGCAACTGCCTCGCCTGCCACCAGCGGGACGGCTCGGGGATCGCCGGGGTCCAGCCGCCGCTCGCGCGCACGCCCGTGCCGCTCGGCGGCGCCGACGAGCTGCTGCGCTGGGTGATGTACGGCGAGCGCCCGGCGACGCTGCCGCGCGGGGGCTACGCCGGCGTCATGCCGCAGTTCGGCTACCTGTCCGACGAGGACCTGGCGACGCTCCTGAGCTACGTGCGCTCGAGCTTCGGCAACGACGCCGCGCCGATCACGCCCGCGATGGTCGCCGCGGCGCGCGCGGCGCACCGCGACCGCTGAGCGCCGTGCACGTCGAGATCCTGGACTTCGTCGCCGGTGCCCGCGCCGCACGCGGCAGCACCGTCGTGATCGACGTGTTCCGGGCCTTCAGCACCGCCTGCTACGCGGCCGCCGGCGGCGCGCGCGTGGTGCCGGTGGCGGACCTCGAGGCGGCGCGCGCGCTCGGCGCGCGCCACCCGGACTGGCTGCTCGCCGGCGAGCGCCACGGCCGCGACCTGCCGGGCTTCCACTTCGGCAACTCGCCGGCGCGGATCGCGGCGGCGGCGCTTGGCGGGCGCACGCTCGTGCACACGACGCACGCCGGCACGCAGGGCCTGACCCAGGCGGACGCGGCCGACGAGGTGCTGACCGGCAGCCTCGTCAACGCCGCGGCGATCGTCCGCCACCTCAGGCGCCGCGCGCCGGCGGTGGTGTCGATCGTGCGCATGGGGCACGAGGCGCGCGAGCGCTCGGTGGAGGACGACCTGTGCGCCGAGCTGCTGGTCGCGCGCCTCGCCGGCCGCGACTACGACACGAGCGGGATCGCCGCGCGGCTGCGGGCGGCGCCCGCGGCCGCGAAGTTCTTCGATCCGGCGGCCAGCTGGGCGCCGGAGGCGGACTTCGAGCTGTGCGCCGCCGTCGACCGCTTCGACTTCGTGCTGCGGCTCGCCGCCGCGGACGGCGACGGCGTGCGCGCGCTCGAGCGGGTCGCGGCCTGAGGGCGCGGGCAGGCGCGCGGGAGAGACGATGTCGCCGATGCTGCAAACGATCCTGCTGCTCGCGCTGTCGAACGTCTTCATGACCTTCGCCTGGTACGCGCACCTCAAGACGCTCAACCACCGCGCCTGGTGGATCGCGGCGCTGGTCTCGTGGGGCATCGCGCTGTTCGAGTACCTGCTGCAGGTGCCGGCCAACCGGATCGGCTACGCGGTGCTGACCGTGCCGCAGCTCAAGATCCTGCAGGAGCTGATCACGCTCACGGTGTTCGTGCCGTTCGTGCTGCTCTACCTCAGGCAGGGCCTCAAGCTCGACTACCTGTGGGCCTCGCTGTGCATGCTGGGGGCGGTCTATTTCATGTTCCGGAGCCACGGATGAGCGGGCCCGGGCCGACCGCGATCCACCGGCGCGTCGCGGCGCTCTCGGCCGGCACCGACCCGACCGCGATCGCGCGCCTGCCGAGCGGCTGGCTGGTGCTCGGCGACCCGCAGGTGATCCCGGGCTACTGCCTGCTGCTGCCCGACCCGGTGGTGCCAGACCTCAATGCGCTGCCGCCCGGCCCGCGCGCGGCGTTCCTGGCCGACATGGCGGCCGCCGGCGACGTGCTCAGGGACGCCCTCGGGGCGCTCAGGATCAACTACGCGATCTACGGCAACCTCGAGCCTGCGCTGCACGCGCACCTCTTTCCACGCCGTGGCGACGAGCCGCCGGCGCTCGCGACCGCGCAGCCGTGGGCCTGGGACTGGGGCGCGGCGCCGCGCTTCGAGACCGCCGCGCATGGCGGGCTCATCGAGCGGCTGCGACAGCAGGTCGTCGCGCGGATCGCCGGCGCGCGGCGGCCCTAGGCGGCGCCGATGCCGTCGCGCAGCCGGCGGACCAGCGCCGGCAGCGACGTGAGCGGCGCCTCGCAGGCGCTGCCGGCGCAGACGTAGGCGATGCCGCCGGCGGCGGCGGGCTTCGTTGCCAGCGCCGGCGGCAGGCCCGCGGCTGATTCCGGAACGGCGAGCAGCAGCCGGCCCGGCGCGTACAGGCGCGCGAGGTCGCGGTGCCAGGCCGCGACCACCGCCTCCGGGCCGCGCAGGATCACGATCTCGGTCGGCTGCAGCCGCTCCTCGAGCGCGTCGAGCAGCGCGCCGTGTGCCGGCGGGTAGCGGCCGATCGCGCTCCAGGCGGCGAGCAGCGTGCGCTCAGCCGCCGCGAGATAGCGCGGCTCGCCGAGCAGGTAGCCGAGCCGCGTGTAGAGCCGCGCGGCGACCCCGTTGCCGGCGGGCAGCGCCTCGTCGGCGAAGGACTTGGAGCGCGTGATCAGGGGCTCGGCGTCGTCGGCCGTGAACCAGAAGCCGCCGGCCACCGGGTCCTCGAAGTGCGACAGCGCCGCCTCGGCGAGCTCGACCGCGAACTCGAGGTCGACCGCCCGCCAGCGCGTCGCGAGCAGCTCGAGCAGCGCCTCGGCCAGGAACACGTAGTCGTCGAGGTAGGCCGCGAGGTGCGAGCGCCCGTCCTTGTGGGTCGCGTACAGCCGGCCGCCCTGCCACAGCTCGCGGCGCAGGAAGTCGACCGCGCGGGTCGCGGCGGTCGCGAGCTCCGGGCGCTCGAGCGCGCGCGCTGCAATCGCGAGGCCGCGGATCATCAGGCCGTTCCACGAGGTCAGGATCTTGTCGTCGCGGCCCGGCCGCACGCGCCGCGCGCGCGCCGCCCCGAGCTTGCCGAGCGCGCGCGCCAGCGCGGCCTCGGCCGCCGGCCCGTCGAGGCCAAGGCCCGCGGCCGCCTCCGCGAGCGGGCGGAACGCGTGCAGGTGCCAGTGCCGGCCCTCGAAGTTCGGCGCGCGGTCGAGGCCGTAGCGCCGCGCGAGCAGGGCGTACTCGGCAGGCTCGAGGAGCGTGCGCACCTCGGGCTCGTCCCAGACGTAGAACCGGCCTTCCTCGCCCTCGGAGTCGGCGTCGATGCTCGAGTAGAAGCCGCCCGACGGCGCCTGCATCTCGGCGAGCGCCCAGTCGGCGGTGCCGCTCGCAGCCGCGCGGTAGCAGGGGTCGCCGGTCGCGAGCGCGGCCTCGGCGTACAGCGCGAGCAGCGGGCCGTTGTCGTACAGCATCTTCTCGAAGTGCGGGATCATCCACCAGGCGTCGACCGAGTAGCGTGCGAAGCCGCCGCCGACGTGGTCGTACAGCCCGCCCTCGGCCATGCGCGTCAGCGTCAGGCTCGCCATGTAGAGCGCCCTGAGGTCCGGCTCCGGCCGGCGCTGGCTCGCCGCCCAGTGCCTGAGCAGCCGCTCGATGAAGCCGGCGTGCGGGAACTTCGGCGCGCCGCCGAAGCCGCCGAACTCGGCGTCGAAGTCCGCCTCGAGCCGCGCGCGCGCCGCGGCGAGCGGCTCGGGGCCGAGCACCGTGCCGGGCGCCGGCGGGTCGGGCACGAGCCCGGCGAACACGCCCGCCAGCCGGCCGTTCTGCTCGCGGATCGCGGCGCGGTTGTCGCGGAAGTAGGCGGCGACCCGGCCGAGGAGCTCCGCGAACGAGGGCATGCCGTAGCGCGCCTCGCGCGGGAAGTAGGTGCCGCCGAAGAACGGCATCCGGTCCTCCGGCGACAGGAACATCGTCAGCGGCCAGCCGCCGCCGCGCTGCGTCAGGAGCTGCTGCGCGATCTGGTAGATCCGGTCGATGTCCGGGCGCTCCTCGCGGTCGACCTTGATGTTGACGAACAGCTCGTTCATCAGCGCCGCGGTCGGCTCGTGCTCGAAGGACTCGTGCGCCATCACGTGGCACCAGTGACAGGCCGAGTAGCCGATCGACAGCAGGATCGGCTTGTCCTCGCGGCGCGCGCGCTCGAGCGCCTCCTCCGACCACGGCTGCCAGTCGACCGGATTGGCGGCGTGCTGCAGCAGGTACGGGCTCGTCTCGGCCGCGAGCCGGTTGCGCGGGGAGGCGGGCGGGGCGTGCATCGTGGAAAGTCGCGGGCGGCCGGGGCGCGTCGGCTAGAATGCCGGCCCCGCGACTATACGCGACCGCCGCCGCCGCGCGCCGGGCGCACCCCGAGAGCCGATGAGCCAGGAACACGAGGTCGACAGCGAGCAGCCGCAGGCCGCGGCCGCGGCGGCGGAGTATCCGGTGCTGCGCCTGAAGCGCCACGAGGAGCGCCGCGTCGCGGCCGGGCACCTGTGGATCTTCTCCAACGAGGTCGACACCACGGCGACGCCGCTCACGGCGCTGGCCGCCGGCAGCATCGTCAGCGTGCGCTCCGACCGTGACCGCTTCCTCGGCTACGCGTACGTGAACCCGCACTCGCTGATCGCGGCGCGCCTCCTGAGCCGGCAGGCGGGCTTCGCGCCCGGGCCGTCGCTGCTCGTGCACCGGCTGCGGGTCGCGCTGGCGCTGCGCGAGCGGCTGTACGAGGCACCCTACTACCGGCTGGTGCACGGCGAGTCGGACCTGCTGCCCGGGCTGGTGGTCGACCGCTACGGCGACGTGCTGGTCGCGCAGATCGCGACCGCCGGCATGGAGGCGCAGAAGGCGGCGATCGTCGCGGCGCTCGACAAGGTCGTGAAGCCGGGGGTGGTGGTCTTCAAGAACGACTCCGGCGCGCGCGAGCTGGAGGGCCTGCCGAAGTACCTCGAGGTCGCACACGGCGAGCTGCCGGCTTCCCTGACGGTAGTCGAGGCCGGCCTCGAGTTCAGGGCGCCGCTCGAGGGCGGGCAGAAGACCGGCTGGTTCTACGACCAGGCCGCCAACCGGCGCCAGTTCCTGCCGCTGACCCGCGGCGCGGCGCGCGTGCTCGACGTCTTCAGCTACGTCGGCGCCTGGGGCGTGCCGGCGGCGCGCAGCGGGGCCGAGGTCACCTGCGTCGACTCTTCCGCCGGCGCGCTCGAGGCGGCCGCGCGCAATGCCGCGGCGAACGGCGTGGCGCTGCGCACCATCAGGGCCGACGCCTTCGACGCGCTCGAGGAGCTGCACGCGGCGCGCGAGAAGTTCGACGTCGTCATCGTCGACCCGCCGGCCTTCATCAAGCGGCGCAAGGATGCCGGCAAGGGCGAGGCCGCCTACCGGCGCCTCAACCAGCTGGCGATGCAGCTGCTGCCGCGCGACGGGCTGCTGGTGTCGTGCTCGTGCTCGTACCACCTCGAGCCCGCGGCGCTGCTGGGCGCGATCCAGACGGGCGGCCGCCACCTCGGGCGGCTGGTGCAGGTGATCGCGAGCGGCGGCCAGGCGCCGGACCACCCGGTGCACCCGGCGATCCCGGAGACCCGCTACCTGAAGGCCTTCCTGTGCCGCGTGACGCACGACTGAGCGCCGGCCGTGGACGCTGAGCTCGCCTGGCGGGCGGTGGCGCGCGCGCTGGTGCTGCCGCCGGGCGGCCCGCTGCTGCTCGGCGTGCTCGGCCTCGCGCTGCTGCGGGCCTGGCCGCGGGTCGGCCGCGCGCTGCTCGCGACCGCGCTCGCGCTGCTGCTCGTGTTGTCGCTGCCGCTCGTCGGCGACCTCCTGTCGCTGGCGGTCGAGGAGTACCCGCCGCTCGGCGCTTCGCAGCCGGTGCCGGTGGGCGCGATCGTGGTGCTCGGCGGCGGCGTGCGCCGCAACGGCGCGGCGCCGGGCGGCGCGGCGCTGACCGCGGCGAGCCTCGAGCGCCTCGCCGGCGGCGCGGCCCTCGCGCGCCGCACCGGGCTGCCGCTGGTGCTGTCCGGCGGCAGCGTCGAGGCGGGGGCCGCCGAGGCCGAGGTGATGCAGGCGGTGCTGCGCCGCGACTTCGGCCTCGAGGCGCGCTGGCTCGAGCGGCGCTCGCGCACCACGCGCGAGAACGCGCGCGAGACCGCGGCGCTGCTCGCGCCGCTGTGGATCAAGAACGTGGTGCTGGTGACCTCCGCGGTGCACATGCGCCGCGCGGTGGCGGAGTTCGAGGCCGCCGGCGTCACCGTGATCCCGGCGCCGGTCGGCGGCACGCTGACCGTCGGCCGCGGCCTCGGCGCCTGGCTGCCGAAGGCCGAAGCGCTGGCGCGCAGCAGCGACGCCCTGTACGAGGTCGCCGGGCTGCTCGTCGCCCGGCTCGGCCTCGAGCGCTGACATGGTGCGGCGGGCGGATTTCGCTACACTCTCGCCATGATCGACTACCCGGGCTTCGACCCCGTCGCGCTCGCGCTTGGGCCGCTCAAGCTGCGCTGGTACGGGATCATGTACGTGATCGGCTTCCTCGCCGGCTGGGGCCTCGCGCGGCGGCGCGCGGCCGCGCCCGGCTCCACCTGGAGCGCGATCGACGTCGACGACTTCATCTTCTTCACCGTGTTCGGCGTGATCTTCGGCGGCCGCCTCGGCTGGCTCGCGTTCTACGGCCACGAGGCGCTCGCGAGCGATCCGAGCTACTGGTACAAGATCTGGGAAGGCGGCATGAGCTTCCACGGCGGCCTGATCGGCGTCGCGGTCGCGCTCGCCGTGTTCGCCGCGCGGCGCCGGCGGGCGCTGGCCGACGTCTGGGACTTCGCCGCGCCGCTGCCGGCGATCGGCTTCGCGGCCGGGCGGGTCGGCAACTTCATCAACGGCGAGCTGTGGGGCAAGCCGACCAGCGTGCCGTGGGGCTTCGCCGTGCACCAGCCGGACGGCTCGGTGATCGTGCTGCACGCCTCGCAGCTGTACGAGGCCTGCCTCGAGGGCGGCGCGCTGTTCCTGATCATGTGGTGGTTCACCTCGCGACCGCGGCCGCGCTGGGCCCCGTGCGGGCTGTTCCTGGCCGGCTACGCGAGCTTTCGCATCCTGATCGAGTTCGTGCGCGTGCCGGACGCCCAGCTCGGCTACCTCGCCGGCGGCTGGCTGACGATGGGGATGGTGCTGTCGCTGCCGATGCTGCTCGCCGGGCTCGGCATGCTCGGCTACGGCTACCTGAGGCGCACGCCGTCCGGCAACTTCCAGCCGGCCGCGGCCTGAGCGGCAGCGCCATGCGCCAGTACCTGGAGATGCTCGGCCACGTCCGCCGCCACGGCGCGCGCAAGCAGGATCGCACCGGCACCGGCACGCTCGCGGAGTTCGGCTGGCAGCTGCGCTTCGACCTCAACGCCGGCTTTCCGCTCGTGACCACCAAGAAGCTGCACCTCAGGAGCATCGTGCACGAGCTCCTCTGGTTCCTGCGCGGCGAGACCAACGTCGCCTACCTGCGCGCGCACGGCGTGACGATCTGGGACGAGTGGGCGGACGAGGCCGGCGAGCTCGGCCCGGTCTACGGCAAGCAGTGGCGCGACTGGGTCGCGGCCGACGGCCGCCACATCGACCAGATCCGGGCGGTCATCGACACGCTGCGCACCAACCCCGACTCGCGGCGCATCATCGTCAGCGCCTGGAACGTCGGCGAGCTCGAGCGCATGGCGCTGCAGCCGTGCCACGCCTTCTTCCAGTTCTACGTCGCCGACGGCCGCCTCAGCTGCCAGCTGTACCAGCGCAGCGCCGACCTGTTCCTCGGCGTGCCGTTCAACATCGCGAGCTACGCGGTGCTGACGCACATGGTCGCCCAGCAGTGCGACCTCGGCGTCGGCGACTTCGTCTGGACGGGCGGGGACTGCCACGTCTACCTGAACCACCTCGAGCAGGTGGACGAGCAGCTGGCGCGCGAGCCGCTGCCGCTGCCGCGGCTCGAGATCCGCCGCCGGCCGCCGACGCTGTTCGACTACGTCTACGAGGATTTCGCGATCCTCGACTACCGCCACCACGCGGCGATCCGCGCGCCGGTGGCCGTCTGACCCCGCGAGCCGGGCCCCGAGCCGCTCGCCGAGAAGCCCGCATGAGCAGTCCGAGCGCCACGCCGCCCTACAGAGTCCGTCGCTCCAAGATCCACGGCACCGGCGTGTTCGCGACGCGCCGCATCGCCCGGGGCGAGCGCATCGTCGAGTACCTCGGCGAGCGGGTCACGCACGCCGAGGCCGACCGCCGCTACGCCGGCAAGGCCGACGACGACAACCACACCTTCCTGTTCACCGTCGATGCGCGCACCGTGATCGACGCCGGGGTCGGCGGCAACGCCGCGCGCTACATCAACCACTCCTGCGCCCCGAACTGCGAGACCGTGCTCGAGGACCGGCGCGTCTTCATCGAGGCGATCGAGGACATCGAGGCCGGCGCCGAGCTCTGCTACGACTACATGATCGAGCGCGACGCCGACGATCCGCCGAACATCGACCAGGTGTTCGGCTGCCGCTGCGGCGCGAGCGGCTGCCGGGGCACGATGCTGCTGCCGCCGCCAGCGCCGCGCCGGCCCGCCCGGCGCGGCGACCGCGCCGGCCGCGCGGCGCACCGGCGCGCCTGACCGTGGTGCCGGCCGCCGCCCTCGCGCCGCCGCCGCTCGTCGAGGCGCTCGCCGCGCCGGGCTACGGCGTCGACCGCGGCTTCGCGGAGCCGCGCCTCGTCGGCGCGCTGGTCGAGGACCTCGAGCGCCGCGACCGGGCCGGCGAGTTCCGCGCCGCCGCGGTCGGCGCCGGGCCGAACCGCGCCGTGCGGCCGCAGGTGCGCGGCGACCGCATCTGCTGGCTGGCGGCGCCCGCCTGCGATGCCGAGCGCGAGATCCTGGCGCGGCTCGAGGCGCTGCGCGTGGCGCTCAACCGCACGCTGATGCTCGGCCTGGTCGACCTCGAGTGCCACTACGCGATCTATGCGCCCGGCACGCGCTACGCGCGCCACCTCGACCGCTCGCCGGCCGGGGCCGAGCGCGTGGTGTCGGTGGTGCTCTACCTGAACGACGGCTGGCGCGCCGCGGACGGCGGCGAGCTGGTGATCGCCGCCGGCACGGGCGAGGTGCGGGTGACGCCCGCCGCCGGCACGCTCGCCGCGTTCCTGAGCCAGCGCTTCGAGCACGAGGTGCGCGTGGCCCGGCGCGCGCGCCTCAGCCTGACGGGCTGGTTCCGGCGCCGGCCCGCGTCCGGCATCGCGCTCTAGCGGCGCCCGGCGACGCGCGCCGTGGGCCCGGCAGCGGACCGCCCGAGCAGCGTGCGCATCGTCGCCCTCTGCGGCAGCCTGCGCGCGGCCTCGATCAACGCGGCGCTGCTGCGCGCCGCCGTCCGGCTCGCGCCGCCCGGCGTGACCGTCAGCGTGGCGGCGGGCCTCGGCGCGCTGCCGCTCTTCAATCCCGACGACAGCGAGCCGCCGCCCGCCGTGGTCGCGGCGTTCCACGCGCAGGTGGCGGCGGCCGACGCGCTGCTGTTCGCGAGCCCCGAGTACGCGCACGGCGTCAGCGGCACGATCAAGAACGCGCTCGACTGGCTGGTCGGCTTCGAGCCCTTCGCCTACAAGCCGGTCGCGGTGCTGAACGCCTCGCCGCGCGCGCGGCACGCCGACGCCGCGCTCAAGGAGACGCTGCGCACCATGGCCGCGGTGCTGGTCGAGGACGCCTCGATCAGCCTGCCGCTGCTCGGCGCGCGGCTCGGCACCGAGGCCATGGTCGCGACGCCTTCGGTGGCGCTGCCGCTGCGCGCGGCGCTCGCCGCGCTCGCCGCCGCGGTCACCGGCCGCCCGCCGGGTCCCGGCGCGAGCTTCGCGCTCGAGTGACCCCGGGGCCGCGCCGCCGGCGGCCTCAGCCGGCGCGGCCGTCGCGCTCGACGAGCCCGTCGAGGAAGCGGGTCAGCGCGCCGCCGTCGCAGTGGGCGACGTTGAAGCGCCAGTAGGGCGAGGCCCGGCCGTCGGGACGAAAGAGCTCGCCGGGCGCGAGCAGCACGCCCGCGGCGACCGCCGCGCGCCACAGCCGCCCGACCGTCTCGCGCGAGCGCAGCCGGCCCCACAGGAACATGCCGGCGGCCGGCCGGAACGCGAGCTCGACGCCGCGCCCGAGCAGCGCCTGCTGCACGCGCTGCTGGGTCGCGGCGAGGCGCCGGCGCAGGGCCTCGAGGTGGCGGCGGTAGTGCGGCTGCGTCAGCACCTCGAGCACGAGGCGCTCGGAGAGCTCGCTCGAGGCCAGCGCCGAGAGCGCCTTGAGGCGCGCGAGCCTCGGCGCCGCCTCCGGCGGGGCGGCGACGTAGCCGACCCTGAGCGTCGGCGCGATCGTCTTCGAGACGCTCGAGACGTAGACGACGCGCCGGCACTGGTCCAGCGTCGCGAGCGTCATCGCCGGCGTCGGCGCGAGCTCGGCGAAGATGTCGTCCTCGACCACCAGGAAGCCGTGCCGCTCGGCGAGCTCGAGCAGGCGGCGGGCCACCGGCAGCTCGGTGGTGGTGCCGGTCGGGTTCTGCAGCGTCGTGTTGGTAAAGAGCGCCGCGATCGGCCGGCGCCGGAGCGCCGCCTCCAGCGCCGCCGGGTCCGGGCCGTGCGCGAGGCGCGGGATGCCGACCAGGCGCACGCCGCGCGCGCGCAACAGCTCGAGCGTCGGCGGGTAGCCGGGGTCCTCGACCGCCACCCGGTCGCCCGGCGCGAGCAGCGCCCGCACCACGAGGTCGAGCGCCTGGCTCGCGCCCTGCGTCAGCACCAGCTGCGCCGCGCCGAGCGCGAGGCCGCGGCTCTGCAGCTGGGTTGCGAAGTGCGCGCGCAGCGGCTCGAGCCCGAGCGGCGAGCCGTAGCCGCCGTCCGGCAGCGGCAGGCGCGCGAGCGCGCGCAACGCGGCGCGGACGCCGTCGCCGAACTGCCAGGCCCCCGGCAGCCAGCCGCCGCCGGCGTCCACCAGGATCGGCTGCGCGCGCGCCTCGAGCCGCCGCTCCCAGAGCGCGTCGGCGGCGGCGGCGACGGCCGGCGGCGGCGGCGCGGCCCGCGGCCCGGCGACGAAGTAGCCGCTGCCGCGGCGGGCCTCGACCAGGCCGGCGGCGGTCAGCACGTTGTAGACCTCCGCGGCCGTGAAGGCGCTGACGCCGCGCTCGCGGGCGAGGCTGCGGACCGAGGGCAGCGCCATGCCGGGCGCGAGCGCGCCGCCCGCGATCCGCTCGCGCAGCTCCTCGACGAGCGCGGCGCGCAGCGAGCGGGGCGGGCGGGGCGGCGAGGGAATCTGTACAGGCATATCTGTCAATACAGTATAGCCGGAAAAGCCGTTCACCGTGTCTGGCCCCGCCTGCGCGAAGCGCGCAATCTTGCCCCGCGTCGCGTGCCCCGGGCACGCCCCCAAGGACCGTTGCGACCGGGCGCCGCCCGGCGAGGAGAGCGCCGTGAACGCCGTCAGCCAGTTGCATCCCGAGTCCCGCGAGGCCGAACTGCGCGCCTGGTGGATGCCGTTCACCCACAACCGCATGTTCAAGGCGGCGCCGCGCCTGATCGCCTCGGCCAAGGGCGCCTACTTCACGCTCGCCGACGGCCGCCGCGTGTTCGACTGCCTGTCCGGGCTCTGGTGCTCGCCGCTCGGCCACTCGCACCCGCGCGTCGTCGAGGCGGTCAAGGCGCAGCTCGACACGCTCGACTACGCGCCGGCGTTCCAGATGGGCCACGAGGGCGCCTTCCGGCTCGCGACCCGGATCGCGACGCTGGCCGGGCGGCCGCAGGACCGCGTGTTCTTCGTCAACTCGGGCTCGGAGGCGGTCGATACCGCGCTCAAGATCGCGGTCGCCTACCACCGCGCCCGCGGCGACGCCTCGCGGACCCGGATCATCGGCCGCGAGCGCGGCTACCACGGCGTCGGCATGGGCGGCATCTCGGTCGGCGGCATGGTCGCGAACCGCAAGATGTTCGCGCCGCTGATGATCCCCGGCGTCGACCACCTGCCGCACACCTACAACCCGGCGGAGACGCGCTACAGCCGCGGCCAGCCGGCGTGGGGCGCGCACCTCGCCGACGAGCTCGAGCGCCTGGTCGCGCTGCACGACGCCTCGACGATCGCGGCGGTCATCGTCGAGCCGATGCAGGGCTCGGCCGGCGTGCTGGTGCCGCCGAAGGGCTACCTCGAGCGGCTGCGCGAGATCTGCACCCGGCACGGCATCCTGCTGATCTTCGACGAGGTCATCACCGGCTTCGGCCGGCTCGGCACGCCCTTCGGCGCCGACTTCTTCGGCGTGCAGCCGGACCTGACCACCTTCGCCAAGGCGGTCAACAACGCGACCGTGCCGATGGGCGGCGTGATCGCGCGCGACGACATCTACCAGGCCTTCATGACCGGCCCGGCGCACATGATCGAGTTCTTCCACGGCTACACCTACTCGGCGCACCCGCTCGCGGTCGCGGCCGGGCATGCGACGCTCGACGTGATGAGCGACGAGAAGCTGATCGCGCGCGCCGCCGAGCTCGCGCCGGTGCTCGAGGCGAAGGTGCACACGCTGAAGGGCGAGCCGCACGTCGCCGACATCCGCAACCTCGGGCTCGCGGCCGGCATCGACCTCGCGCCGATCGAGGGCCAGCCGGGCCTGCGCGCGATCCGCGTGTTCGAGCGCGCGCTCGACGAGGGCTTCCTGGTGCGCTTCGGCGCCGACACGCTCGCGGTCGCGCCGCCGTTCATCAGCTCGGCGGCCGAGGTCGAGACCATGGTCGAAGGCCTGCGGCGCGCGCTGCGCGCCGTGCCGGCCTGAGGAGCACGACGATGAGCGCCCAGCTGCAGTCGAACCCGATCCCGGCGCCGGCCGCCCTCGTCAGCCACTACATCGGCGGCCGCATCGTGCCGTCGGTGGGCGCGCGGCGCACGCCGGTCTACAACCCGGCGCTCGGCCGGGCGGTGCGCGAGGTGGCGATGGCGGAGGCCGCCGACGTCGACGCCGCGGTCGCGAGTGCGCAGGCGGCGCAGCCGGCGTGGGGCCGCACCACCGCGCTGCAGCGGGCGCGGGTGCTGTTCCGCTTCAAGGAGCTGCTGCAGCAGCACGGCAAGGCGCTCGCGCGCACGCTCAGCGAGGAGCACGGCAAGACGCTGCCCGACGCCGAGGGCGAGCTGACCCGCGGCATGGAGGTGGTCGAGTTCGCCTGCGGCGCGCCGCAGCTCCTGAAGGGCGAGTTCAGCGACAGCGTCGGCACCGGCGTCGACAGCTTCGGCATCCGCCAGCCGCTCGGCGTGGTCGCCGGCATCACGCCGTTCAACTTCCCGGCGATGGTGCCGATGTGGATGTTCCCGGTGGCGCTCGCCTGCGGCAACGCCTTCATCCTCAAGCCGTCGGAGCGCGACCCGTCGGTGTCGCTGATGCTCGCCGAGCTGCTGCGGCAGGCGGGCCTGCCGGACGGCGTGTTCGGCGTCGTGCAGGGCGACAAGGCCGCGGTCGACGCGATCCTCGCCCACCCGGGCATCGCCGCGGTGAGCTTCGTCGGCTCGACGCCGATCGCGCGCTACATCCAGGCGGAGGGCATCCGCCACGGCAAGCGCGTGCAGGCGCTCGGCGGGGCCAAGAACCACGCGATCGTGATGCCGGACGCCGACCTCGACGCCGCCACCGAGGCGATCATCGGCGCGGCCTACGGCTCGGCCGGCGAGCGCTGCATGGCGATCTCGGTCGCCGTCGCGGTCGGCGAGCCCACCGCCGATGCGCTGGTCGCGCGCCTGAAGAAGCGCGCCGCGGCGCTCAAGGTCGCGGCCGGCGATGCCGCCGGCGCCGACATGGGGCCGCTGGTCAACGGCGCGGCGCGCGAGCGCGTGCGCGGCTACATCGACGACGGCGTCCGCGAGGGCGCGACGCTGGTGCTCGACGGCCGCGGCGTGCGCGTGCCGGGCTGCGAGGAGGGCTTCTTCGTGGGGCCGACGCTGTTCGACCACGTCCGCCCCGGCATGCGCATCTACCGCGAGGAGATCTTCGGCCCGGTGCTGTCGCTGGTGCGGGCGCCCGACTACGCCGCGGCGCTCAAGCTCGTCAACAGCCACGAGTTCGCGAACGGCACCGCGGTGTTCACCGCGAGCGGCGCGGTCGCGCACGCGTTCACGCGCGACGTCGAGGCGGGCATGGTCGGGGTCAACGTGCCGATCCCGGTGCCGATGGCGTTCCACAGCTTCGGCGGCTGGCGCCACTCGCTGTTCGGCGACCACCACATGCACGGGCCGGAGGGCGTGCGCTTCTACACGCGCCTCAAGACCGTGACGCAGCGCTGGCCCGAGCCCGAGGCGGTGCGCGCCGAGTTCGTCATGCCGACCATGAAGTGATGGCCCCCTGACCCGAAGTGATGAGCCGCGCTCACGGCCGGTGGTACCGTGAGCGCAACACCACGATTGCCGGCGAACGCCTTTGGGGCTAGGCTCTGGCGGTGACCGTTGCGGATCCGCAACGGCCGCCTGCAGAGTGTCTGGGATGGGGCTGCCGGTCACCGCTCGCGCCCGCGACGGCAGCTCTGAAGCTGAGGGCGCACACAGGGAGCCTGCCGCATGAACCGCCCGACCCCGCTCGCCCTCGCCCTCACGCTCGCCGTCGCGAGCGTCCTCGGCACCGCCCGTGCCGAGCCGCCCAAGGCCGCCGAGGCCGGCAAGCTCGAAGACGTCATCGTCACCGCGCAGCGCCGCGAGGAGTCCGCGCAGAGCATCGGCGTCGCGCTCTCGGTGCTGTCGGTCTCGGCGCTCGAGGATGCCGGCGTCGGCAAGGTCAACGACCTGCAGAACGCGACGCCGAGCCTCGAGGTCGAGCCCGCCTTCGGCAGCGGCCAGGCGCAGTTCCGGCTGCGCGGCGTCGGCTTCATCGACTACACCTCGAACAACAGCTCGCCGGTGGCCGTGAACCTCGACGGCGTGGCGCTGCCGTTCCCGATCCAGACCCAGGGGCAGCTGTACGACATCAGCCGCGTCGAGGTGCTGCGCGGACCGCAGGGCACCCTGTACGGCCGCAACACCACGGGCGGCGCGGTGAACTTCATCAGCAACCGCCCGACCAACGACTTCCAGGCCGGCGTCGACGTCAGCTTCGGCTCGCACGAGGCGGTGGTCACGGAGGGCTACGCCTCCGGCCCCGTCAGCGACGGCCTGCGCGCCCGGCTCTCGGTCGCGTCGGAGACGGGTGGCGCCTGGCAGCGCGAGCGCGTGACCGGCGCCTCGCTCGGCGACAAGGACAAGCTGGCCGGGCGGCTGCAGCTCGAGTGGGACGCGAGCCAGAGCGTCAACCTGCGGCTCACGCTGCACGCCTCGCAGGACAAGTCCGAGGCGCAGGGCCTGCAGCTGATCGCGCCCTTCCAGCCGACCGCGCCCGGGTCGGCGCTGATCCCGGCCGACACCAGCCCGTACGTGACCGGCTGGAGCCTGCGGCCGAGCTTCGCGACCGCGGTCGGCATCTCGCCCGGCACGAAGCCCGGCGTCGACAACAACAACCTGGGCGCCGACCTCGACCTGAACGTCGACTTCGGCGCCGCGAAGCTGACCAGCATCACCGCCTACAACAAGCTGGTGCGGCGCGAGCTCGGCGACTGGGATGCGAGCGACTACGTCGAGTCCGACGTCTACTTCCACGACCACGTGTCGGTGTTCTCCGAGGAGGCGCGCCTCGCCTCGACCGGCGCGGGGCCCTTCGGCTGGGTCGGCGGCGTGTACTACTCGGACGAGCGCCTGAACGAGCAGTTCTACAGCGACTTCCTGCAGCGGCTCGGCGGCGCGGCGCTCACCTACTACGAGCAGGACGGCAAGAACCTCGGCATCTTCGGCCAGGGCAACTACAGCTTCACCGACCGCCTCAAGGGCATCCTCGGTCTGCGCTACGAGCACGAGAAGCGCGACCTCACCAACCTCAACACGCTGTTCTCGATCGGCGATCCGGTGGACTTCGGTGCCGCCATCCCGCTCAGCACCGGCCTCAACCGCTCGCTGTCGAACTCCGACGTGTCGGGCAAGGTCGCGCTGGAGTACCAGCTCGCGCCGCGCACGTTGCTCTACGGCAGCATCAGCCGCGGCGTGAAGTCGGGCGGCTTCACCGCCCACAACACGCTGAACCAGGCGGCGGTGGATCCGTTCGAGCCGGAGAAGCTGACCTCCTTCGAGGTCGGCATCAAGTCGGACGTGACGCCGACGGCCCGCGTCAACGCCTCGGCCTTCCACTACGAGTACCGCGACCAGCAGATCCTGTCGAAGGTCTTCGACACCGTGTCGCAGTCCTACATCGGCCGCTTCATCAACGCCCCGAAGTCGAAGATCGACGGCGTCGAGGTGGAGCTCGACTGGCGGCCGCTGAACGGCCTCGAGATCACGCAGTACGTCGGCTACAAGGTCGGCAAGTTCACCGCCCCGGTGTACGCCAACGAGGGCGGGCCCGACCCGCTCAACCCGGTGCTGGTCAACTTCGACGGCAAGGACATCGACTTCCCGAAGACCAGCTACGGCGGCGAGTTCGCCTACACGCTGCCGTTCGGCGACTACACGCTCAGGAGCGAGCTCAACTACAGCTACCACGACGACTACGACCAGCTGTTCCTGCTCGAGCCGCTGGACCAGAACGGCAACATCGTCGGGCCGCCGCAGTTCAAGATCGACGCCTACTGGCTCGCCAACGCGAGCGTCACGCTCGCGCCGGCCGCCGGCAGCAGCTGGGCCGTGTCGGTCTGGGTCCACAACCTCACCGACCAGAAGTACTACCTGACCAAGAACTTCTTCCTGCCGAGCACCAACGTCGGGCTGGCCGGCCAGCCGACCACCTTCGGCGTGCGCCTGCAGCTTAAGTTCTGAGGCGGGCGGCGGGGCGCGCGGTGCTGCCGAGGTTCGTGCTGCTGGCGGTGGCGGCGCTGGTCGCGCTGGCCGCGGCCGCGTGGCTCGTGCTGCGCGGCCCCGACATCCCCTACGCGACGCTCGAGGCCAGGTACGGCGGGCCGGGCTCCGCCTTCGTCGAGCTCGCGGGCGGCGTGCGCCTGCACTACCGCGCCGACGGCGACCCGGGCCGCCCGCCGCTGGTGCTGGTGCACGGCTACGGCGACTCGTTCACCACCTGGGAGGGCTGGGTCCCGGCGCTCGCCGCCAGGTACCGCGTGCTCAGCATCGACCTGCCGGGCCACGGCCTGACCCGCGCCCCCGAGGGCTACCGGCTGTCGGCCGAGGGCCTCGCCGGGGTCGTCGACGGCTTCGCAACGGCGCTCGCGCTGCCGCGCTTCGCGATCGCCGGCAATTCGATGGGCGGCGGGGTCGCCTGGCACTACGCGCTCGGGCACCCCGAGCGGCTCTCGGCGCTGATCCTCGTCGACGCCGCGGGCTGGCCGCTGCCGCCGCCGAAGGACCTGCCGATCGCGTTCCGGATCCTGCGGTACCGCGCCGGCCGCTGGCTGCTCGCGCACATCGACAACCGGCCGCTGATCGCGGAGGGGCTGCGCAAGGACGTCCACGACCCGGCGGTCATCACGCCGGCGTTCATCGACCGCTGGGCCGAGTTCCAGCGCGCCCCGGGGCATCGCCCGATCCTGATGTCGGCGGACCTCGGCTCCTTCGCGACCGCCTCGCCGGCGACGCTCGCCGCGATCCGGGTGCCGACGCTGGTGCTGCACGGCGAGGCGGATCCGCTGATCCCGCTCGCGAGTGGGCAGCGCTTCGCGGCTGCGATCCCGGGTGCGGTGCTGATCAGCTATCCGAGCGTCGGCCACCTGCCGCAGGTCGAGATCCCGGCCAAGTCGGCCCGCGACGTGCTGGCCTTCCTCGGCCTGATCCCGTTCTAGCGGCGCGCGCGCGCCGCCGCCGCGGCCGCCTGCGCCGGCAGGCCGAGCTCGCCGTAGAGCGCGGCGAGCGTGCGGTTGAGCGCGACGCCGCCGGGCTCCGAGCGCCGGCGCTGCTCGAGCAGCTGCTGCGCGGCGACGCGCGCGCCGCTCTTCAGCAGGCTGTCGAGGTAGAGCTGCTGGAACAGGTCGCGCTGCGCGTGGCTGCCGCCGATCTCCAGCATCCGGCCGAGCGCCGGCCCGAGCTCGCGGCGCGCGGCCGGGTAGTCGCCGCGCGCGTGCGCGAGCAGGCCGCGCGCCGCCGGCCAGGCGACCTCGGACCACGCGGCGCGCAGCGGCTCGGGCGCCGCCTGCGCCCGGCGGGCGACCGCCGCCGCGAGCTCGTCGGCCTCGGCGAGGCCGGCGCGCGCCAGCCCGTACAGGTACTGCAGCGTCAGGAACGGCTCGACCGTGTCGCCGCGGCGCACCCGCAGGTACTCGCCGAGCTCGGTCCAGCGCCCGCCCACCGCCTGGCCGGCGAGCTCGAGACGGGCGAGCAGCGACACCGCGCCGACCTGGTCCTGCGAGTAGCTGCGGTCGCGCGCCCAGACGTGCCGGTCGTAGATCTCGAGCGCCTCGTCGAAGCGCCCCTCCGAGATGTAGAAGAGCGCGAGGTGCCACCAGTTGTGGGTGTACATGAACGAGGTGAGCCCGCTCCAGCCGTGGCTGGTCGACTCGAGGAAGCCGATGCCCTCGGCGATCCGCCCCTCGGTCAGCATCACGTGCGCGAGCGCGTGCTGCGCCCACGGCTCGCGCGGCAGCAGCGCGAGCGCGCGCCGCGCGGCCGCCTCGGCATCGCCAAGCAGGTGGCACTGCTCGTAGGCGAAGGCCAGCATGCCGTGCAGCTGCGGCACGTCGGCGGCGGCCGGCAGCGCCGCCAGCGCGACCCGCAGCATCTGCGGGCTGCGGCCGCGGTTGAAGTCGAAGTACTGGTGCAGCTTCAGCGCCGCGAGGTCGCGCGGCGCCTCGGCGAGGATCGCGCCGGCGCGGCGCGTGGCGCCGACGACGTCGCCTGCCGCCCAGTCCCCGAGCAGCGCCGCGGCGAGCTGCTCGCGGCGGCTGCTGCCGGCGGCGGCGGCCGTGGCGCGGGCGAGGTAGCCCGCCGCGCGCTCCGGCGCCTCGGGCGACTCGAGGAACATCCACAGCCAGCCGGCGTAGGCGTTCGCGAGGCAGCTGCCGGGGTCGGCGTCGGCGGCGGCGAGGATGCCGAGCATGCGCTCCTCGTAGCCGAGGAAGCCGCCGACGAAGTCGTCGATGCCGGCGAGCGTCGCGTCGCCCGCGCCGGTGACCGGGTTGCCGAGGTAGTCGTGTCGCATGTTCCGCGCCGGCGCGGCCCGTTGCGCGCCGTCCTCAGGGCGGACAGAAGATCATGCCGACGATGATCGCGGCGATGCAGGCGTACTGCAACAGCGCGATCCGCTCCTTGAGCACCAGCGCCGCGAAGGTCAGCGTCACGACCGGGTAGGCGCCCGTGAGCGGCACGACGATCGAGGCGGGACCGGCCTGCATCGCGACCAGCACGCCGAGGTCGCCGCCGGCCATCATGCCCATCGGCGCGAAGGAGTGCAGCCATGCGCGCAGCGAGTGCGCGCCCCGGCGGCCCTTCCAGAGGCCATAGCTGCCGAGCGACAGCGCGCCGCCGAGCGCGCCGCACAGCGCCATATTGACCTCGCTGGAGGAGGGCAGCGTGTAGGCGTACTTGGTGATCGTGCCCGCCGAGGCCCAGCACACGAGCGCCATGAACGACAGCGGGATCCAGCGCCGGCTGGTGATCTTCTGGCCCTCGCCGGCCGGCGAGTACGAGAGCCCGAGGCAACCGCCGATCACGAGCGCCACCGCCGCGTATTGCAGCCCCTGCAGCTGCTCGCCGAGGAAGACGCGCGCGAACACCACCGTCAGCGCCGGATAGGCGGCCGACAGCGTGCCGACGATCGTGATCGGGCCGGCGATAATCGATTCAAAGTACAGGATCCAGCCGGTGCCGTCGAACAGGTAGGCGAGCACGCCGAGGCCGAGGAACGCGTACCCGTCGGGCGCCGCGAGCGGCGGCCGCCCGCCGCCGAGGGCGTAGTAGCCGAGGAACACGATCGAGCGCGCGAGCACGAAATACAGGCAAAAGCGCGCCGGCGAGACCTCGCCGATGTACTTCTTCACGAGCCCCTGGCCGATGCCGTACAGGAACAGCGCGATCAGCGACGGGGTCAGCCAGAGCATCAGCGGCGCGGCGGCGGGCGCGTGGTCCATCGCCCATTCTGCCGCGGCGCGCCAGCCGGCGCTACCGGACGGGCGCGCGGCTCAGGCATCATAGCGGCGCCGATCTCGGCGTGGAGGCGCGGCGCGTGCACCAGATCCTGATCAACGGCGCGTGGGTCGACGCGCGCACCGAGGCCAGTCGCGAGATCAAGAACCCGGCGACGCTCAAGCCGCTCGGCGTGGTGCCGGACTGCGGCGCGGAGGACGTCGCCCGCGCGGTCGCCGCGGCGCGCGCCGCGCAGCACGGCTGGTGGAAGGTGCCGGGGGTCGAGAAGGCGAAGCTGCTGCGCGAGGTCGGCGCGCGGATCCGCGCCCGCGAGCACGCGCTCGCGACGCTGATGAGCCACGAGACCGGCAAGCCCTTGTGCGAGGCCACCGACTGCATCGACTGGGTGGCCGCCTGCTTCGAGTACTACGGCGAGGTGGCGCGCTCGAGCTACGGCAACTCCGTGCCGCCGGTCGCGCCGCACCAGCTGAACTTCACGATCAAGGAGCCCTACGGCGTGGTCGCCGCGATCGTGCCCTTCAACTTCCCGCTGCTCTTGATGGCGTGGAAGGTGGCGCCGGCGATCGCGGCCGGCAACACGGTCGTCTGCAAGCCGCCGCACCAGAACCCGCTCTCGAACCTGATGCTGGCCGAGGCCTACGAGCTCTTGCCGCCCGGCGTCGTCAACGTGCTCACCGGCGACGGCGCGACCGGCAGCGCGCTCATCGAGCACCCCGACGTCGACCTGATCGCCTTCACGGGCTCGACCGCGGTCGGCCGCCGGATCGCCGCGGCGGCCGGCGCGCAGCTCAAGAAGGTCAACCTCGAGCTCGGCTCGATCGACCCGTTCATCGTCTTCAGGGACGCCGACCTCGACGTCGCGGTGCCGGGCGTCGCCTGGGCGCGGCTGCTGAACTGCGGCCAGGTCTGCACCTCGAGCAAGCGCATCTACGTCGAGCGGCCGATCGCCGCCGAGTTCGTCGAGCGCCTGCACGAGTTCATCGCCTACCTCGAGGTCGGCGACCCGATCAAGCCGGACACCGACCTGGGGCCCTTGATTTCGCTGGAGGCCTCGCGGCGGGTCGAGGACCAGGTGGCGCGCGCGCTCAAGGACGGCGCGACCCTCAAGCTCGGCGGCCGCGCGTTCCGCCCGTCCGGCCTGCCGGGCCACTTCTTCCAGCCGACGCTGCTGACCGACGTGCGCCACGGCAGCGTCGCGACGCGCGAGGAGATCTTCGGCCCGGTGCTCGCGGTCACGCCGGTGGCCGACGCCGACGAGGCGATCCGCCTCGCCAACGATTCCGAGTACGGCCTCGGCGCCTCGGTCTACACCAAGGACCTCGCGACCGCGCTGCGCGCGATGGAGTCGATCAAGGCCGGCACCTTCTGGATCAACGACCCGCTGACCGACAACGACGCCGCGCCCTTCGGCGGCATGCGCCACAGCGGCATCGGCCGCGAGCTCGGGCCGGAGGGGCTGGACGCGTTCCGCGAGCCCAAGCACGTGCACCTCGACTACCTGATGGAGCGCAAGCCCTGGTTCTTCCCGTACCGCGACCGCAAGCCGCCCGGCGCGACGCACGGCTGATGTACGCGCCGGACTACGCGCCCGAGTGCTACTGGACGCTCGATGCGCCGCTGCCGGAGGCGGCGGACGCGCCGCTGCCGGAGCAGGCCGACGCGGTGATCGTCGGCAGCGGCTACACCGGTCTCAGCGCCGCGCGCGAGATCGCGCTCGCCGGGCGCTCGGCGCTGGTGCTCGATGCCGGCCCCGTCGGCGGCGGCTGCTCGGCGCGCAACGGCGGCCAGGTGGCGTTCAGCATCAAGCCGGGCCACGGCCGCCTCGCGGCGCTGCACGGCGCGCGGGTCGCGACGCGGATCTACCAGGAGGCGCTCGAGGCGGTCGCGGACCTCAGGGCGCTCGCGACCCGCGAGGGGCTCGACTGCGACTGGCGCGACGTCGGCTGCTTCGTCGGCGCGCACACGAAGCGGCTCTACGGCGCGCTGGTGCACGAGGCCGAGTCGCAGCCGCAGGGCCTCGAGCAGCCGTTTCGCATCGTGCCGCGCGAGCGGCAGTCGGAGGAGATCGACACGCCCCTGTACCACGGCGGCGTCGTCTATCCGGGCGACGCGGCGGTGCATCCGGCGAAGCTGGTGCGCGTTCTGCACGCGCGGGCGAGCGCGGCCGGCGCCGAGTTCCGGGCCGGCTGCGCGGTCGAGAGCCTCGTGCGCGGCGCGTCCGGCTTCGAGGTGCGCACCGCGCGCGGCACCGTGCGCGCGCGGCAGGTGCTGGTGGCGACCAACGGCTACACCGGCCGCTTCGCGCCGTGGCACCGGCGGCGCATCCTGCCGATCGGCAGTTACATCATCGCCACCGAGCCGCTCGATCCGGCGCTGCTGCGCCGCCTGATCCCGCACGGCCGCAACGTCGGCGACACGCGCCGGGTGGTGGTCTACTACCGGCCGTCGCCGGACGGGCGGCGGATCCTGTTCGGCGGCCGGGCCGCCGCGCGCGAGACCGACGTCACGCGCTGCGTGCCGAGGCTGCGGGCGATGCTGGCCGAGATCTTCCCGGAGCTCGCGCGCGTGCGGGTCAGCCGCGCCTGGATGGGCTTCGTCGGCTTCACCTTCGACACGCTGCCGCATCTCGGCGAGGACCGCGGCCTCTACTACTGCATGGGCTACTGCGGCCAGGGCGTGCCGACCGCGGTCTACTACGGCCGCAAGATCGGCCTGACGATGGCCGGCCGCGCCGGCGGCGAGTCCGCGCTCGCCGGGCTCAGCTTCCCGTGGCGGCCGCTGTACACCGGCAACCCCTGGTTCCTGCCGGCGGCCGTGGTCGGCTACCGGCTGCGCGATGCGCTCGGCCTCTGAGCGGGGCGGGGCCCGTGGCTGAGCCCGCGGCGCCGCGCCGCCGGACGGCGGTCCGCCACGCCGACGGGCGCGTGCGCTGCGCCTGGTGCGGCACCGACCCGCTGTACGTGCGCTACCACGACACCGAGTGGGGCGTGCCGGTGCACGACGAGGCGCGCCTGTTCGAGATGCTGTGCCTCGAGGGCGCGCAGGCCGGCCTCAGCTGGATCACCGTGCTGCGCAAGCGCGAGCGCTACCGCGAGGTGTTCGACGGCTTCGACGCCGAGCGCATGGCGCGCTACGGCGCGCGCAAGCAGGCCGCGCTGCTCGCCGACCCCGGCATCGTCCGCAACCGGCTCAAGGTCCGCGCCTTCGTCGCCAACGCGCGCGCCTACCTCGCGCTGCGCGAGCGCGGCGAGACCCTCGCCGGGATCGTCTGGGCGCACGCGCCGCGCGGCCGGCGGCGCCGGCCGCGCCACCTCGGCGAGCTGCCGGCGTCGACCGCCGAGAGCGACGCGCTGAGCGCGGCGCTGCGGCGCCGCGGCTTCACCTTCGTCGGCAGCACGATCTGCTACGCCTTCATGCAGGCGGTCGGCGTCGTCGACGACCACCAGCTGCGCTGCTTCGCCGCGCGCCGGCGCTAGCGGCCCCTGAGGTTGTCGGTGCGGTGGATGAAGCCGGCGACCGAGTCGTGCAGCGTCTTCAGCGACGCCTCGTGCGCGTACACCATGTGCCCCGACTCGTAGAACTGGTACTCGATGTTCTGCTGCAGGTTCGCCGGCATCGGCAGGTGCTGCATCTCGTAGATGCCCTGGAAGTAGGGCGTCGCGAGGTCATAGTAGCCGGCGTGCAGCATGACCCTGAGGTTCGGGTTGTTCTTCATCGCGTTGGCGAGGTCCGGCAGCACGTTGGTGGCGTGCGGCGCCGGGAAGTTCGCGCCCGGGGGCTGGTGCGCGCCGACCCAGGTGCGAAACAGCGGCACCGACGGCTTGAAGGCCCTGCCCTCGCCGTAGCGCAGCTCGCGGCGCACGTAGTCGTTGAACGCGGACACGTAGGCCGAGCGCAGCGCCGCCGACTGCGGGTCATAGTCCGCGGTCTTGGCGAGCGGGTCGAGCGTCGGGCCGTTGAAGCGCGTGTCGAGGCGGCCGGTGGTGGTGTCGCGGTCGGCCTGCAGCGTCTTGCGGAACTCGCCGCCGTTGACCCGCAGGTTGGCCTTCTCGATGTAGTCCTCGGGCAGCCCGGTGTAGCGGTGCAGGCGCGCGACGATCGCGCGCCGCTGCTCGGCGGGCAGCGCGGCGCCGGCCGCGAGCGCGAGCGCGTAGTCGTTGAGCGCGAAGTGCTCGACCTCCTTCAGGAGCGGCGCGAGCTCCTTGGGCGCGTCCGGCAGGCGGTGGTGGTACCAGGCGGTCGCCGCGTAGGTCGGCAGCGCGAGCTCGTAGGGCAGGTCGACGCCGGGGTTCGACTCGGCGCGATCGACGCTGCCGTCGAAGGCCAGGATCTGCGACAGCAGGATCACGCCGTTGAAGTCGATCGAGCGCTCGGTCTCGAGGATGTTGACGAGCGCCGCCGAGCGGGTCGTGCCGTAGCTCTCGCCGAACAGGTACTTCGGCGAGTTCCAGCGGCCGTACTTGGCGAGGAACTGCGAGACGAAGTCGGCGAAGGCCTGCGCGTCAGGGTCGACGCCGTAGAAGGCCTTGTCGTGGTCCTTGCCGGCGACCCGGCTGAAGCCGGTGCCCGGCGCGTCGATGAACACGAGGTCGCTCGCATCGAGCAGGCTGAAGTCGTTGTTGATGATCGCGTACGGCGCCGCCGGCGTGTGCGAGTCGTCGGCGGTCACCACGCGCTTCGGTCCGAAGGCGCCCATGTGCAGCCACACGGTCGCCGAGCCCGGCCCGCCGTTGTAGATGAAGGTCACCGGCCGCGGGCCGCCCTTGGCGTCGGCGGCGAAGTAGGCGACGTAGAACATGCTCGCCTCGGCGGGCCCGCCCTTGTCGTCCTTGTCCGCGTTCTGCGGCACGTCGTCCCAGTCCTTGGTGTGCACGACGAGCGTGCCTGCCACGGCCTCGTAGTCGAGGCGCCGGCCCTCGACCGTGACGCTGCCGCGGCTGCTCTGCTGCTCGGGCTTGAAGGGCTCGGCCCTGGCGGCCTCGGGCTTGCCGGCCGGCCGCTCGCCGCCCGGGGCATCGGCCGCGCTGCCGATGGCGGCGGGAACGCTGAGCGACAGGGCGAGCAGCCAGGCTTCGAGTCGGCGCATCGGGAAGACTCCAGCGGATGGGAAGGCGGGTGGCCGCGGTCCGGGCGCGCGCTCTTTGGCGCGCGCGGCCGAGGCGGTGCAGGGCGCCGAGATTACAATGAATCGCGTGACGCCGGCACGTTGCGCCGCGCCATCGCCACCCGTCGCGCATCCGGCCAGCGCGCGCGGTGTAGGATCGGCCGGCCGCCCGCCGGGGAGCTTGCCGCGCGATGACGACCGCCCGCCCGCCGCCGCCGCTCGTGCGTCGCCGCGCCCTCGCCGCCGCTGCGCTCCTCGTGCTCGTCGCGTCCGGCGCCGCCGCCGCGCCAGGGCCGAAGCGCGGCGCGCGGCCGTTCGCCGAGCTGGTGCCGACCGCGGTGATCGCGCTCGGCAAGACCGCGGACTGGGTGGCGATCACCGACGAGGCGGTGTGGGTAGGGACCACCGGGCCAGACGCGGTGCACGAGATCGACCCGCGCACCAACGCGCGGATCGCGACGGTGCCGCTGCCCGGCAAGCCCTGCGCCGGCCTCGCGGCGGGCTTCGGCAGCCTGTGGGTGCCGCTGTGCGGCAGGCAGAACGTCCTCGCGCGTGTCGACCTGCGCACCCGCGCGGTCACGTGGCTGCCGGAGCGCGGACCCGCTGCCAGCGAGGGCGGCATTACGGCGAGCGCCGACAGCATCTGGCTGGTGGCCGGCCACGGCGGCAAGCTCATCCGCATCGATCCCGCGAGCGGCGAGGTCCGCCAGGCGATCGTCGTGCCGCGCGGCTCCTACAATCCGCTCTACGCCGACGGCCGGATCTGGGTCACGCGCGCCGGCGGCGCGGAGGTGACGCTGGTCGATGCCGAAGACGGCGCGCTGCAGGCGACCATTGCGGTCGGGCCCGGGCCGAGGTTCCTCGCGGCGGGCGGCGGCGCCGTCTGGACGCTGAACCAGGGGGACGGCTCGCTGACGCGCATCGACGCCGGCACGCACGCCGTCGTGCAGTCGGTCGCGCTCGGCACGCCCGGTCCCGGTGGCGACATCCGGGTCGCGGCCGGCATCGTCTGGACGACGATGCAGCGGATGCCGCTCACGGCGGTCGACGCGGCGAGCGGTGCGCTCCTCTGCCAGTGGGCCGGGCCCGGCGGCGACTCGCTCGGCATCGGCCACGGCGCCATCTGGCTCACCGACCTCCACGCGGGCACGGTCTCGCGCTTCGAGCTTGCCGGCGTGATCGCGCGCTGCCGGGGCGCCGAGGCGCGCTGACCAGCGGGCGGGCCGCGGCCGCTACGGCGGCAGCGAGGCGGCGTAGGCCGCGACGTCGATCATGCGGCGGGTCGAGAGCGTCGCCACGACCGGCTGCATCGCGGGCGCCGCGGGACCTGCGCGCGCGCCCGAGCGAAACGCCACCAGCTGCCGCAGCAGGTAGGTCGGCGAGCGGCCGGCGAGCGGCGGCACGAGACCCGCGCCCTCGAGGCGCGGTCCGTGGCAGCCGGTGCAGGGCGGCGTGCCGCCGGCGCCGCCGCGGGCGATGGCCGCGCCGCGGCGCACGCTGCCGCTGGGCACGTAGGCGAGGTAGCGCATCGCGTCGTCGCGCCGCTCGTGGCGCTCGAGATCCGGCGCGACCTCGAGCAGGCGCTCGCCGAGCGGTTCCTCGCCGGCGCGCGGATCGGCGACGTACACCCAGCCGGCGACGCGCGTGCGCGGCACCAGGTCGCGCTCGAGCACGAGCGGGCGGCGGCGCAGCGCCTCGGCCGCGAAGTACGCCGCGGCGTCGGCCACCTCGGCATCGCCCGCGCGCAGCGCGACGCCGCGCATGAGGTCGGACGGCAGGTACGGGCCGTGCCAGGCGCTGCGGCGCGCGCCGCTCCTGAAGTCGGCGAGCTGCTGGACGATGTAGCCGGCCGGCAGCCCGGCAAGCGGCGCGTTCTCGGGCCGTCCCTGGCCGGAGGGCAGGTGGCAGTAGCCGCAGGCGTAGACGTCCGGCGCCCGGCCGCGCGCGACGATCGCCGGCATCGGCGCGTGCGACGCCGGCCGCCAGTCCGGCGCGAAGTAGAGGTCCCTGAGCTCGGCGAGCCGAAACGACACCGCGCTGCCCGGCACGTGCAGCGCCCGCCCCGGGTCCGGTGGCGCGCCGTCCGCGGCCGCCGGCGGGTTGAGGGGGAAGAGCCAGGCGGGCACGTCGCCGGCGGGCGCAGGCAGCGCATCGTCCGCAGCGCCTGCGACGCCCGGCGTGCCGAGCGCGAGCGCGATCACCAGGCACCAGGCGCCGTCGCCGCGTCGCGCGTCCGTCCCCATGCCGCTGCCTCCGTTCACTGGCCGCCGCCCGTCTGCGGGGGCGGCGCGACTCCAGCAGGTACCGCGGCGCGCGCCCCGCTCACAGCCGCACGCGCAGCGCCAGGTGCCACGCGAACGGCGCCGCCGGAGTCTGGAATCGGTAGTCCACCGGGCCCTCGGCCGGCGTCGCCGGGACGCCCGGCGCGCCGACCCCGGTCGGGTCGGCGTACAGCCCGGTGGTCGCGTAGCGCGCATCGAGCACGTTGAGGAGCGCGAGCGAGAGCTCCACGTGCGCGCCGGCCGCGAGCGTCGCATGCAGGTCGAGGCGCGCGTAGCCGGGCAGGCGCGGGTTCTGGTTGGACTCGTCGCCGTGGTAGTAGGACGGCCCGGCCGCGGTGACGGTCGCGCCGACGCGCAGAGTCGCGCTCGCGCGCCACTCGCCGCCGAAGGAGGCGCGCAGCCGCGCGATGCCCGGCAGCTGTGCGCCGGGCCGTACCGCGATGTCGCCGTTGGCGTCGGCGTGCGGGTTCTGCGGCGAGGGCATCACGAGCGCGTCCTGGAAGGTCGCCTCGACGAGCGCGCCGCTCGCATAGAGCGAGCCCGCCGCGCCCTGGTACTCGACGTCGGCCGACAGCCCCTGCCGGCGCGTCGCGCCGATGTTGGCGTAGTAGCCCGTGCCGGTGCCGGTCGCGACGCCGTAGATGTCGTCGGCGAGTGCCGCGCGGAACGCGCCGGCGCTGAAGCCGAGCCCCGCGACGCCGGCCGCGTCGCGCGCCTGCCTGACGCCGGCTTCCCAGGTGCGTGCCACCACCTGGCGCAGCTGCGGCGGGTCGCCGGCGAGCGTCGAGGGCAGCAGGCACGGTCGCCCGGGATCGGAGCAGGCGATCTCGCTCGGGCTCGGCGCGCGCGTCGTCTCGGCGTAGCCGGCGTAGACCGTCGGGCCGGCCGCGGCGCGGTAGCTGAGGCCGAGCGCGGGGTTGAGCCGCTGGTACCGGCTCGCGCCGCTGAGCGCGCTGCCGCGGCGGTCGGCCAGCTCGATGTCCTGGGTCGCGTACTGCGCGCTCGCGGTCAGCGTGAGTCCATCCGCGAGCGTGACGGCGTCGCTCGCGTGCCAGGCGCTGGTGCGCGTGCGCACGCCGAGCGCGACCGGCGTCGCCGCGAACGGCGTGCCCTCGGGCGTGGCGATCACCGGTCCTCCCGGGGTCAGCTGCAGCGCGGGGTCGATGACGCCGACCTGCGCGGCGGCCGCGAACTCCACCGCCGAGGCGTCGAGCGCGACGCCGAGCGCGAGCGCGTGGGCGTGACCGGCGAGCGTCGGGTGCGCGGCGAGCTGCAGGCTGCCGCCGCGCGAGTTCGCCGTCACCGACTCGGCGTCGTTCTGGCCGAGCGGCACCGCGGCGCCGCCGGCCGGGTTCCCGGCGGGCCCGCCGTCGACGGTCGCGAGCGGCGTCAGGCCGTCCGGCTGGCAGAGGAACTGCGCGTTGGCGACGCACGGCACGTAGGCGGTCGTGTTGCCGTTGTCGAGCTCCTGCTGCAGGTGGCGGTAGTAGGCGGTTGCGGCCAGCGACAGCGACGCACCGAGGCGCGAGTCGGCGTGCAGCGCCGCGAGCCCGAGGCGGTTGCGCACCTGCTGCGGCCCGGTAAAGGTCAGGTCGCGACTGACGGCGAGCTCCTGCACGGGCGCGGCGCCCGGCCCGTCGAGCCGGTCGCTGCCTGCGCTCAGGGTCAG
The DNA here is from genome assembly GCA_035524595.1 of Steroidobacteraceae bacterium. Taxonomy (GTDB): domain Bacteria; phylum Pseudomonadota; class Gammaproteobacteria; order Steroidobacterales; family Steroidobacteraceae; genus CAIKZZ01. The sequence continues at coordinate 38,942 of DATKOP010000062.1, forward strand.
CGCGACCGTGCCGCGTGCACCGGCCCAGCGCAGGTCCGCGTACAGCTGGCGCAGCGAGTTCGGGGAAAAACGGCGCCAACCGTCCTCCTCGAGCGCGCGGCCGCCGAGGTAGAGGGCGAGCGCGCCGGCCTGCCGGCCGTACTCCACGGTCAGCGCGCGGGCCGCGAACGCACCGCCCTCGGCCTGCGCGGCCAGGCCGGCGTCGGTCGCGCCGTTCTTCATCGTGAACAGCACCGCGCCGCCGAGCGCGTTCGCACCGTACACCGGGCTCGCGCCGACGACGTCGACGCGCCGCACCGCGAAGGCCGGCAGCAGGTCCCAGTTGACGACGTCACCGAAGGCCTCGTTGAGCCGCACGCCGTCCTGGTAGACGGCGAGCCCTTGCGGCGTGCCGAGCACGGGCGAGGCCGCGAAGCCGCGGTAGGCGAGGCTCCCCTGCAGCCGGTCGCCGAGCGGGTCCTCGAGACCGATGCCGGCGAAGCGGCCCGCGAGCGCGTCGGTGAGCGTCGCGCCCGGACCGCGCGCCGGCAGCTCGACGGAGCGCACCTCGCCCGGCAGCGCATCGGGCGCCGCCGCGGTGCCGGGCAGCGCCGTCGCGCCGACGACGACCTCGGGCAGGGCCGGCTCGTGGCTGTCCGCGGCGCCGGCCGCCGGCGCGAGGGCCACCCCCGTGACGGCGAGCGCGGCCGCCGCGGACGCCCGTGGCCGCTGCCTGCCACCGGCGCCGGTGGCCGGCCGAGTTCCGGCCTGGGTTGGTTGCATGCCGGTGCGATTCTAGCGGTCCGCCGTGCCCGGCGGCCGGCATCCGGCGCGGGGGTTCAGCGTGCGCCCGCGCGCTCGAGCAGGGCCGCGATCCCGTCGAGGTGCCGCGCGCGCGCCTCGCCGAGCGGCGTGCGCCCGTCGCGTCCGGGGGCGTTCGGGTCGGCACCGCGCTCGAGCAGCACCCGCACGACCGCCGTCTGGCCGGCGCCGACCGCGAGCAGCAGCGGCGTGTCGCCCGCGGCGTCGAGGGTCGCGGGCGAGGCGCCAGCCGCGAGCAGCGCATCGACCTCGGCCGCATCGCCGCCGAGCACCGCGGCGCGCAGTGCCGCCGCGGTGTCCGCTGCGGCACCCGCGACCTTGGCGCCCGCGGGTGCGGCCATCGGCACCAGGTCCGGGGCGCGCGTCTCGCGCCGCGCCACCGTGACCTCGGCCAGGGCGTCGGCGCTCGCTGGCGCCGGCGAACGCGCCGGCGCGCCGCTGGCCAGCTGCGCGGCGGCGGCGGGCGCATCGGCGCTGGTCCTGGAGCGCGCCGCCGACCCGGCGGCGCGCGGCCGCAAGTCGACCGGCGGCGGTGGTGCGGGTGCTGGCGCGTACTGCGCGGGCGCCGCGACCCGCGGCGGGGGCTCGGGCGCCGCCCGCGCGACGCGCGCGACGGAGGACGTGACGGAGGGCGCGGCGAATTCGGCGGCCGGCGCGACCGGCGGTGCCGACGCCGGGGCTGCGACGCTCGCGACCGGCGCCGGGGCGGGCGGCGGCGACTCGCGATAGATCGGGATCACGATCAGGCCTGCGATCGCTGCGGCGAGCAGCGTACCGAACGCCGCGCGCCGCCAGGAGCGGTCGTTCGCGGCTGGCCGGCGCGCCCGGGGGCGTGCCGCGTCGCCGGCGCGGCGCTGCTGCGCGGCGACGCGCCCGGCCTCGGCGAGGATCGCGGCCCGGACCGCTGCGCTCGGCACCGCAGGCTCGGCCGCGCTCGCGCGCCGGTAGCGCTCCTCGAGCGCGTCGTCGTCGCGATCGGCGGGCCCGGTCATGCGTACTCCGCGAGCAGCTCGCGCAGCTTGCTGCGCGCGTAGCGCAGCCGGCTCTTCGCGGTCTCGAAGCTGGTGCCGGTGATCGTGGCAATCTCCTCGAGGCTGAGTTCGGCCTCGGCCTTCAGCAGGAACGCGTCGCGCTGCTCGGCGGGCAGCCGGCCGACGGCGCGCAGCAGCTGTGCGCCGTCCTCGCGCGCCTCGGCGTCGGCGGCCGGCTCCGAGCGCGGGTCGGCCGGCAGCCGGTCGAGCAGGCTGCCGCCGTCGCCGTCGCCGCCCGCGTCGAGGCTCTGGTGCCCGCGTCGCGCCCGGAAGGAGTCGACCATCCGGTGGTGCGCGAGCGTGTACAGCCAGGTCGTGAAGCGCGCCGTCGGCCGGTAGCGGGCGGCGCTCCTCGCGACCGCGAACCAGACGTCCTGCATCAGGTCGTTGGCGGCGTCCGCGTCGCGCACGTTGCGGCACAGGTAGCGGAACACGCGCGACTCGTGGCGGCGGTACAGCTCCTCGAACGCGGCGGCGTCGCCGCGCGCGAATGACAGCATCAGGTCCTCGTCGCTCGCGGCGGAATCGGTCATTCAGGCCATTATCGCAGCCCGCGCACCGGATAGCCCGGCGGATCGGGCACGTAGCGCGGCGGCGAGTCGGGGAAGGCGTTCGGCCGCGGCGGCGGCGGCGGGCGGCCGCCGACCACCCCCATCGCGACCAGGTTCGCGAGGCTGTCGTAGCGGATGCGCACCACCTCGTTGGGACGCTCGCTCTCGCGGTCGAAGTCGGTGTGGTCGACCGGCGAGGCCTCGCGCGCGCCGTGGCCGGTGCCGAGCTTGGGCGGCAGGGGCGCGGCGGAGGCGACGCTTTCCGGGGCGAGCTGCGCGCGCGACATGGCCGCGGATTCCATCTGGCGCTGCGCGACGGCGGCGTCCGCGGCCGGCGGCGCGGCCGCCGCGAGCGGCGCGCCCGCGTACGGCACCGCACCGGGCGCGACCTTGCCGGCCGCGACCGCCGCCCGCCGCTCGCGGAACAGCGCGACCCCGACCACGCCGACGTTGGCCGGCCGCCCGGTGCGCTCGGCGTACGAATTCGGCGAGGCGGTGAACTCGAAGGCCGCGACGTCGCGGTCGCTCTTGCGCCAGCCGGTGATCTCGTAGCCCTGCAGCGGGTCGAACACGTAGCCGGGCTGCTGCCAGCCGGCGGTGTCGCCGGTCACGACGTTGACGCCGTCGACCGCGGTCACGGCGAGCAGCCGCTCGTCGAGGCGGTTGCGGATCAGGATCGCGTAGCGGGCGCCGGGCGTGCCCGCCACCCAGTACTCGCCGCGGTAGTAATGAGTCTCGAGCGTCGCGCCGGTCGTGCGGTCGATGATCTCGACGTCCGCCAGCCGGCCGAGCGCGTGGGCCTGGGGCGCGGTGCCGGCGAGGGCCAGGGCTAAGGTCAGTGCGAGGCGTTTCATGGCAGCTCCGTGGGTGATCGGTCACTGCTTGAAACGCCGGCGCCCGCCGCACGGGGTTAAGGGGCGCCGGCCGGCCCGCCCCGATTTGACAGAATCCGCCCCGCTAGCGCGCCTGCGCCTCGTGCACGCCGCGCGCGATCGCGCGCGCGAGGCAGTCCGCGGCGGCCGAGCCGAGCCGGGCGACGAGCGCCGCGCGCGGCGCCTGCGCGGCGACCGCGGTCGCGCCGCTCGCGACCGCGAAGATCGTGTCGCCGTCGAAGGGCGTGTGCGAGGGCCTGACCGCGCGCGCGATGCCGTCGTGCGCCATCACCGCGAGCCGCCGGCACTCGCCGCCCTGCAGTGCCGCCGACGTCGCGACCACGCCGATCACGGTGCTGGTGCCCGCCACCAGCCCGCCGAGCTCGGCGAGCCGCGACTCCGGCGGCGCCGGGTCGACGAGCGGTGCCGGGCGCTCCGGGCGCCGGCCGCCGAACTCGCCGTCGATCTCGTACGGCCAGGCGTACGGGGTCCGCCCGTCGGGGTAGAAGGCGCTGCCGATCGAGTTGACCGCGACCAGCGCGCCGACGATCAGGCCGTCGCCGAGGTCGAGCGAGGCCGAGCCGATGCCGCCGGGCACGTGGCCCGCGCGCGCGCCGCGTCCGGCGCCGACGCGGCCGAGCGCGAAGCCGAGGCCCGCGGCGCGCACCGACTCGACGCCGAGCGCGCGGTACGGCGGCTCGTGCCAGCCCTTGTCGCCGTCGCCGCCGAGGTCGTGCAGCACGGCCGCCGGCACGATCGGGATCGCGCGCGTGTGCGGGAGCAGCCGCAGGCCGACGCCGGCGAGCGACAGCTCGGTCGCGACGCCGTCGGCGGCGCCGAGGCCGAACACCGAGCCGCCGGCGAGCACGATCGCGTGCGCCTGGCCGACGAGCGCATCGGGCGCCAGCGTATCGGTCTCGCGCACGCCCGGCGCGCCGCCGCGCACGTCGACCGCGGCCGCGAGCGGCCGCTCGCCGAGCAGCGTCGTCACGCCGCTCTGCGAGCGCTCGTCGGTGGCGTGGCCGACCTTCAGGCCCGGCACGTCGGTGATCAGGTTGCGTTCGCCAGGGTGCACGATCGTCTCCCGCGACTCAGATGCAGCGGCCGCCGTCCACCTCGAGCGCGACGCCGGTGACCATCGCCGCCTCGTCGGAGCAGAGGTAGACCGCGGCGTGGCCCATGTCCTGCGGCGTCGCGAAGCGGCCGAGCGGGATCGTCGCCAGGAACCGGGCGCGGACCTCGGGCGTGTCCTCGCCCATGAAGGTTGCGAGCAGCGGCGTCTCGCTCGCGACCGGGTTGATCGCGTTGACCCGCACGCCGAACGGCGCGAGCTCCACCGCCATCGAGCGGGTGGCGGTGATCACCCAGCCCTTCGAGGCGTTGTACCAGGTGAGCCGCGGCCGCGGGCTGACGCCGGCGGTCGAGGCGACGTTCAGGATCGCGCCGCGGCCCCGCGCCTTCATCGCCGGCACGAACGCCCGCGCCGTCAGGTAGATCGCGCGCACGTTGACCGCGAGCACGCGCTCGAACTCCTCCTCGGCGAGCGCCTCGAGCGGCTGCGGCACGTGGCCGACGCCGGCGTTGTTGACCAGGATGTCGAGCGGGCCGAGCGCCTGCGCCGCCGCGGCGAGTTCGGCCACCGACGCCGCGCTCGTGACGTCGACCGCGAGCGGCACCGCCGCAGCGCCGAGCTCGGCGGCGAGGCGCGCCGCCGCGTCGGCGTTCAGGTCGGCGATCGCGACGCGCGCGCCCTCGGCGACGAAGCGGCGGACGATGCCGGCGCCGATGCCGGAGGCGCCGCCGGTGACGATCGCGTTCTTGTCTCTGAGTCGCACCGGCAGCACCTCGCTGTGGACTGAGCGGCGGCCGGCGCTCAGCGGTGACGCGCCGCGACGGTCTTCAGCGTCGTGAAGCCGTACAGCGCCTCCATGCCCTTCTCGCGGCCGTGGCCGGACCAGCCGACGCCGCCGAACGGCAGCTCGACGCCGCCGGCCGCGCCGTAGTCGTTGAGGAACACCTGGCCGGCGCGCAGCCGGCGCGCGAGGCGGTGCTGGCGTCCCGCGTCGCGGGTCCAGACGCCGGCGACCAGGCCGTAGCGCGTGCCGTTGGCGAGCGCCACGGCCTCCTCCTCGGTGTCGAAGGGCAGCACCACCTGCACCGGCCCGAAGATCTCCTCCTGCGCGAGCGGGTCGCCGGGCGCGACCGGGCCGAGCAGCAGCGGCGCGAGGTAGTGGCCGCCGGCCGGCGCGTCGGCGACGACCTCGCCCCGGGCGAGCTCGGCCACCCCCGCGGCCCGACCGGCCGCGACCATGGCCTCGATGCGGCGCCGCTGGGCGGCGGAGATCAGCGGCCCGAGGTCCAGGTCGCGCGCCGCCGGGCCCGCGCGCAGCTGCCGGTAGCGCGCCGCGAGCGCCTCGACGGTGCGTGCGTAGATGCCCCGCTGCAGGAGCAGCCGCGAGCTCGCCGAGCACGTCTGGCCCGCGTTCTGCAGCCCGGCGCGCACCAGCACCGGCAGCGCCGCCTCGAGGTCGGCGTCGTCAAAGACGAGCTGCGGCGACTTGCCGCCGAGCTCGAGCGTGACCGGCGCGACGTGGCGCGCGGCGGCGGACTGCACCGCGATGCCGACCTCGACGGAACCCGTGAAGGAGACGTGGTTGACGCCGGGGTGGGCGGCGAGCGCGGCGCCCGCCTCCTCGCCGAGTCCGGGCACGACGTTGACCGCACCGGCCGGCAGGCCCGCCTCGAGCGCGAGGCGCGCGAAGGCGAGCGTGGTCAGCGACGCCTCCTCGGCCGGCTTGATCACGACCGCGTTGCCGGCGGCGAGCGCCGCGCCGACCGAGCGGCCGATGATCTGCATCGGGTAGTTCCACGGGATGATGTGCGCGGTCACGCCGTGCGGCTCGCGCAGCGTGTAGATCGTGTAGTCGCCGAGGTACGGGATCGTCGCGCCGTGCAGCTTGTCGGCGGCACCGCCGTAGAACTCGAGGTAGCGGGCGAGGGCGAGCGCGTCGGCACGCGCCTGGCTCGACGGCTTGCCGACGTCGAGCGTCTCGAGCGCGGCGAGCTCCTCGGCGCGCTCCAGCACCCGCCGGCCGAGCGCGGCGAGCAGCCGGCCGCGCTCGAAGCCGGCGAGCCGGCCCCAGGCGCCGTCCCCGGCGGCGCGCGCGGCGCCGACCGCCGCGTCGACGTCCGCGGCGCTCGAGCGGGCGATGGTGCCGACGGTGGCGCCGCTCGAGGGGTCCTCGACCGGCAGCGTCGCGCCGCCGGCGGCGGCGCGCCACTCGCCGCCGATCAGCGCGAGGTCGGAACGGAACGGGATGGTCATGACGGCGTCCCTCGGGGCCCCGGCGCCGCGAGCGCGCGCTCGAGGCTCGGCGACGCGGCCACCAGCTGGCGAGTGTACGGGTGTCGGGGCCGTTCGAGCACCTCCGCGGTCGGCCCCTCCTCGACGATGCGTCCGGACTGCATGACGAGCGTGCGGTCGGTGACCGCGCGCACCACGCCAAGGTCGTGCGACACGAACAGGTAGGCGAGGCCGCGCGCCGCCGACAGGCCGAGCAGCAGCTCGAGGATCTGGCTGCGCAGCGAGGCGTCGAGCGCCGAGACGGCCTCGTCGAGGATGACCAGTTGCGGCTCGACCACCAGCGCACGCGCGATCGCGATCCGCTGCCGCTCGCCGCCCGAGAACTCGTGCGGCCGGCGGCGGGCGTCGGCCGCGGCGAGGCCGACGGCGGCGAGCGCGGCCGCGACGCGGCGCTCGCGCTCGCCGGCGCCGGGCCGCCCGGCCAGCAGGCCGAGCGGCTCCGCGACGATGCGGCCGACGCGGTGCCGCGGGTTGAGGCTGCCGTACGGGTCCTGGAACACGACCTGGACCAGCCGCCGCAGCCGGCGCGCCTCGCCCGGGGCGGCCCCGGCCAGGCTCGCGCCGGCGATCCGCACCGTGCCGGCCTCGGGCCGCTCGAGGCCCAGCAGCGCGCGCACCAGCGTCGACTTGCCGCTGCCGGACTCGCCGACCAGCCCGACGCGCTCGCCGGGCGCCACCCGGACGCTGACGCCGTCGAGCGCGCGCCGCACCGGCGCACGGCCGAAGAAGCCGCGCCGCGGCCCCCGGTAGTCGCGCACCACCCCGGTCGCCTCGAGCAGCGGCGCCGCCCCGCTCGCCGGCCGCGGCGCCGCCGGCCGCGGCGTGAAGTCGCGGACCAGTGCCCGCGTGTAGGCGTGCGCGGGCGCCTGCAGCACCGCGCGCGTCGGTCCCTGTTCGACGATCCGGCCGTCCTTCAGGATCGCGATCCGCGCCGCGACCCCGGCCACGACCGCGAGGTCGTGGCTGATCAGGATCAGCGCCATGCGCTCCCGGGCGGCGAGCTCGGCGAGCAGCGCGAGGATCTGCGCCTGCGTGGTCACGTCGAGCGCGGTGGTCGGCTCGTCGGCGATCAAGAGGCGCGGCGCCAGCGCCACCGCCAGCGCAATCGCGACCCGCTGGCGCTGCCCGCCGGAGAGCTCGTGCGGGTAGCGCTCGGCGCTGACCGCGGCCGCCGGCAGGCCGACGCGCTCGAGCGTCGCCGCGGCGCGCCCGCGCGCCGCCGCCACGCTGTAGCCGCCGTGGACGCGCGCCGTCTCGGCCACCTGCGCGCCGATCGTCAGCAGCGGATTGAGCGCGGTGGCCGGCTCCTGGAACACGATGCCGATGCCGCGGCCGCGGACGCGGCAGAGCGCGGGCTCGGCCGCGCCGATCAGCTCCTCGCCCTCGAGGCGCACGCTGCCGGTGGCGCGCGCGCCGTCCGGCAGCAGGCCGGCGAGCGCGAGCGCCGACAGCGACTTGCCGGAGCCGGACTCGCCGACGAGTCCGAGCACCTCGCCCGGAGCCACGCTGAAGCTGAGCGCGGCGAGCAGCGGCCGGCCGCCGAGCGTCACGCCGAGGTCCTCGACCGCGAGCAGCGTCATGGCCCGCGCCGCGCCGCGGCGCGCGGGTCGAGCAGCCGCGCGAGGCCGTCACCGAGCAGCCCCAGCGCGAGCACCGCGATCGCGAGCGCGAGCCCCGGGAACCAGGCGAGCCACGGCGCCGTGCCGACCAGGGTCTGCGCGTCGTTGAGCATGCGTCCCCAGCTCGGCGCCGGCGGCTGCGCGCCGAGCCCGACGTAGGAGAGCCCCGCCTCGGCGGCGATGCCGAGCGACAGCTGGATCGCCGCCTGCACCAGCAGCAGGCCGGCGAGGTTCGGCAGGAGGTGCACGAAGGCGATCGCGAGCGGGCCGCGGCCGGCGATCCGCGCCGCGAGCACGAAGTCGCGCGTCATCAGCGCGCGGGCGCTGCCGCGCACGAGGCGCGCGAACACCGGCACGTTGAAGACCCCGATCGCGATCACCGCCGTCAGCGCGCCCGGCCCGAGCGCGGCCGACAAGAGCACCGCGAGCAGCAGCGCCGGGAACGCGAACAAGAGGTCGTTGGCGCGCGCCAGCAGCTCGTCGGTCAGCCCGCCGCGGGCCGCGGCGGCGAGCCCGAGCGGCGTGCCGGCGAGCATGCCGAGCAGCACCGCGCCGACCGCGACCGCGAGCGAGGTGCGTGCCCCGACCGCGACCATCGCGAACACGTCGCGGCCGAGCGGGTCGGTGCCGAACCAGTGGCGCGCCGACGGCGGGGCGAGTCTCGCGCCGACATCGAGCGCGAGCCCGGCGTCAAACAAGGGCGTCAGCGAGGCGAGCGCGACCAGCGCGTACAGCGCGATCACCGCGGCGCCGAAGGCGGTGCCGGGCGCGAGCCCGTGCCGCGGCGCGGCGCCGCTCACCGGCGCCCGCCCTGCCGCAGCCGCGGATCGACCACCGCGTACAGCAGCTCGACGACGAAGTTGACGGCCACCACCGCCGCCACCAGCAGCAGCACGACGCTGCGCACGACGATCAGGTCGCGCTGCGCGGTCGCCTGGAAGATCAGCCGCCCGAGTCCCGGCAGCGCGAACACCGTCTCGATGATGATCGCGCCGGCCAGCAGGAACGAGAACTGCAGGCCGAGGACCGTCAGCACCGGGATCAGCGCGTTCGGCAGCGCGTGGCGCACGAGCGCCTGGCGCGCCGTCAGGCCCTTGGCGCGCGCGGTGCGCACGTAGTCCTCGTCGAGCGTCTCGCCGAGCGCGGCGCGCAGCACGCGCGCCAGGATGCAGCCCTGCGGCACCGCGAGCGCGACCGCCGGCAAGGTCAGCGCCGCGAGCGCGGGGCCGGCGCCGCCGGCCCAGCCCGGGAAGCCGCCGGCGGCGAACCAGTGGCGCTCGACCGCGAAGGCGAGGATCAGCAGCAGCCCGAGCCAGAAGTTCGGGATCGACAGGCCCGCCTGCGCGACGCCCATCAGGAGCGCATCGGCGCGCCGGCCGCGCCTCGCCGCCGCGGCGAGGCCGAGCGGCAGCGCGATCGCGACCGCGAGCGCGAGCGCGTACAGCGCGAGCGGCAGCGACACCGCGAGCCGCTCGGCGATCAGGCCGCCGACCGGCACGCGGTAGGTGTAGCTGGTGCCGAAGTCGCCGTGCAGGAGCCCGAGCAGCCAGTCGAGGTATTGCTTCCAGGCCGGCGCGTCGAGGCCGTACTCGGCCCTGAGCGCCGCGATCGCCGCCGGGCTCGCGTTGAGGCCCATCATGTAGGCCGCCGGGTCGCCGGGCAGCACGTCCACCAGCACGAAGATCGCGAGCGACGCCGCCAGCAGCGTCGCGAGCAGCGCCGCGGTGCGGCCGGCGAGGTAGAAGGCGCTCACGTGGCGGCGCAGCGCCACGATGCCGAGCGCGCCGAGGCCGAGCACGGCCAGGGCCAGCAGCGCCGCCGGCAGCCGCGGCCCGGCGGCGGAGGCCGCCGCCGCGGCCGGTGCGTCGAGGTAGGCGCGGGTCACGTCGATGCCCTGGATCGGCGCCTCGTGCCACAGCCCGTGCAGGTCGCGCCGCCAGACGCCGAGCTTCGGCAGCTCGAACAGGAACACGTTGACGCAGTCGTCGGCGAGCTGGCGCTGCAGGTCGCCGAGCAGCGCGCGCCGCGCCGCCGGCTCGCGCGTGCGCGACAGCTCCTCGAGCCGCGCCGCGTAGCGCGGGCTCGAGTAGCCGAAGTAGTAGCCCGGCCGCGCGTAGATGTCGTAGTCCATCGGCTCGGTGTGCGAGACGATGGTCAGGTCGTAGTCGCGGTTCTTGAACACCTGCTCGAGCCACTGCGCCCACTCGATGTTCTGGATGCGCACGCGGATGCCGACCGCGGCCAGCTCGGCGGCGACGATCTCGCCGCTGCGGCGCGCGTAGTAGGGCGGCGGCAGCCGCAGCGTCGCCTCGAAGCCGTTCGGGTAGCCGGCCTCGCGCAGCAGCGCGCGCGCCGCGGCCGGGTCGTAGGGATAGCGGCCGGTGAGGTCGACGTAGGCCGGGTCGTGCGGCGGGAAGTGGGAGCCGATCGGCTGGCCATAGCCGTACATCGCCCCGGCGATGATCGCCCGGCGGTCGACGGCGTGCGCCAGCGCCCGTCGTACCCTGAGGTCGTTGAAGGGCGCGCGCGCGTTGTTGATCGCGAGCAGGGTCTCGCCCTCGGTGGAGCCGACGACGACGCTGAAGCGCGGGTCGCGCGACAGTGCCGCGAGGTTCTCGGGGGCGGTGAAGTTCGAGAACGCGTCGACGTCGCCCGCCAGCAGTGCCGCGAGCGCGGTGCTCGCGTCCGGTACGATCCGGAACGTGACCCGCTCGAGCAGCGCCGGCGGGCCCCAGTAGTCGGGGTTGCGCTCGAGCACGATCGCATCGCCCTTGCGCCACTCGCGCAGGCGAAACGGCCCGGTGCCGACCGGCGCGGTCGCCGCGTGCGCGGCGCTCGCCGGGCTCAGGATCACGAGGTTGCCCCAGCCGAGGTAGGTCAGGATCTCGGCCACCGGCCGCTCGAGCTCGATCGCGAGCGTCAGCTCGTCCAGGGCGCGCACCGCGCGCACCGGGCGCAGCAGGTCGCGCAGCGGGTTGCGGGAGTCGGCGGCGCGGGCCCGCTCGAGCGAGAAGCGGGCGTCGGCCGCGGTCAGCGGCGTGCCGTCGTGGAAGCGCACGCCGGCGCGCAGGTGGAAGCGGTAGCTGAGGCCGTCGTCGCTGACGCTCCAGTCGCGCGCCAGCGCCGGCACCACGCGACCGTCCTCGGCGATCCGCGTCAGGCCCTCGAACACGTTCGCGTACAGGACGTCGTGCGTGGCCTCGGCCGAGGTCGCCGTCGGGTCGAGGTTCGGCGGCTCGAGCGGGATGCCGATCGTGATCGCGCCGCCCGCGGCGGCCGCGGCGGGACCCGGCAGCGCGAGCCCGGCCGCGAGCGCGAGCGCGGCCGCGAGCCCGGCGCGCGGCGGCACCCGCGGCCGGCGCGCGCCGCTCATGGAGCCAGGGTCAGCAGGCGGTGGGCGGCGATCGCCATGACCTTGGCGGAGGCGACCAGGTCGTCGATGCCGACGAACTCGTCGGGCTGGTGCGCGAGGTCGAGGATCCCCGGGCCATAGGCGATGCAGTCCCTGAGGCGGCCGATCCGGTCGATGTGCTTCTGGTCGTAGGTGCCGGGCGAGCAGACGATCTCGGCCTCGCGGCCGAGCACCGTGCGCACCGCGGCGAGCGTCGCCTGGACCACCGGGCCCGCGCGGTCGGCCATGACCGGGAGCACCTCGAACAGGTCGCGCAGCCCGTAGCGAAAGCCCGGCCGCTCGGCCGCGAGGCGCTCGAGGAGCTGGGTCAGCTCGCCCTTGACCGCCTCGAGCGGCTCCTCCACCAGGAAGCGCCGGTCGATGACGATGCGGCAGGAGTCGGCGACGCACGGCGCCGGCAGGCCCTCGAAGCCCTCCGGCTGGCCGCCGTGCACCGAGTTGACGTTGAGCGTCGACTGGCGCGCCGCCGGTGGCACCACCGGCATCACCGTGGTGCGCGCCGCGAGCCGCGGCAGGAGCTCGTGCTCGAGGCGCTCCAGCACCGCGCCCATGTGGCGGATCGCCGAGTCGCCGAGGAACGGCATCGAGCCGTGCGCGATCCGGCCGTGGGTCTCGAGCTCGGCCCACCACACGCCGCGATGGCCGATGCAGACGCGATCGACGTTGAGCGGCTCCGGGATGATCACGTGCTGCACGCGCGTCGGCGCGAACCAGCCGCGCTCGGCGAGGTAGGCGACGCCGCCGTAGCCGCCGGACTCCTCGTCGACGGTGCCCGAGATCTCGAGCGCGCCCGGCAGCGGCAGCCCCGAGTCGACGAGCGCCTCCACCGCGACGATCGCGGCCGCGAGCCCGCCCTTCATGTCGCAGGTGCCGCGGCCGTAGACGCGGCCGTCGCGCACCAGGCCGCCGAAGGGCTCGACGCTCCAGCCGCGGCCGGGCTCGACCACGTCGATGTGGCCGTTGAAGTGCACGCAGCGCCCCGGCCGCGCGCCTTCGCGGCGCGCGATGACATTGATGCGCGGATAGCGGTCGCTGTCGCCCGGCGCGCCGAGCCCGCGCACGTACTCGACGGCGAAGCTGCGCCGCGCGAGGCGCCGGCCGATCGCCTCGGCGCACTCGCGGTAGGCGTCGCCGGGCGGGTTGGTGGTCGGGATGCGCACCAGCTCCTGCGTCAGGGCGATGAGTTCGTCGCGGCGCGCGTCGATCGCGGCCAGCACGCGGGGGTCGAGTTCAGTCACCGGACTCTCCTCGGGTCGCGACGATCGCGAGCCCGGTCAGCACCAGTTCGGGCACGATCTCGGCCGCCTGCGACAGGTGCGGCGCGAGCAGTTCGGCGTCGCCACCGGTCAGCAGCAGGCGCGGTGCCGTGCCGGTCAGGGCGGCGAGCTCGCCGTAGCCGCGGTCGGCGAGCGCGGCGAGGGTCAAAGGCACCGGGTCCGGCGGCAGCCCGTCGAGCGCCCGGTGGGCCTTGAGCTCGGCGCCCTCTGCCCACGGCGCGCGGCCCTCGGCCAGCATCTGCACCCCCGGCACGATCAGGCCGCCGCGGTGCCGGCCGCCGTCGTCGAGCGCATCGACCGTCAGCGCCGTGCCGCTGTTGACCACCAGGGTCGCGCGCGGCGCGCTGCGCCAGGCCGCGATCAGCGCCAGCCAGCGGTCGACGCCGAGCGCCGCCGGCCGCCGGTAGCCGCTCGTGACGCCGAGCAGGCGGTCGCGGGCGACGATGAACTCGGGCTCCACGGCGTAGTGGTCGCGCGACCAGAGCGTGAGCGCGGCGGCGAACGCGGGACCGGCAACGTTGGCGACCACGATGCGCGAGGGCTGGTGGCCGTCGGCCTCGATCTCCCCCTGCCAGCGCCGGTGCGTCGTGTCGTGGGCGACCGCGCCGGACGGGGCGATCTCGAGGTACTCGAGCCACGCCCACTTGACGCGCGTGTTGCCGACGTCGAGCAAGAGGATCATGGCCGAGAGTCTAGGCGATCTTGCCGCACTGCGGCGCGGCCGGCTCCGGCCGCCCGGACTCGCGGGCGCGGCCGACGCGCCGGCGGGCCGCTACGGGGCCGTCGAGGGGCGGCGGGTCTCGACCGGGGAGTCGCAGGCGGAGGCGACGAGCAGCGCCATCAGGCCGGAATGAAGTTCGGCCTGCATGATGCGCTCGAGGCGAAGCTCCGCGGCCCCCAGCTGCAGGAGCAGCGGCGGGCCGTCGGCCACCTTCAGCGACTCGTTGAGCGCATCGAACGCGCGCGCGACGTCCGGGTCCCTCGGGTCGAGCCAGAGCTCGACCGACGGCACCGGCACCGGCTCCGTGAAGAACGCCGCCGGGATGCCGAGCACCGCGCGCCGGTCGAGCTGCGAGGCCGGGAAGCGCACGCTCACGTACCAGCGCGGGCCGGCGTCGAGCTCGAGCGCCCAGGACTCGTCGTCGGCGGGATGCGGGCCCGCGCGCAGGCCTCGCTCGCTCATTGCGCGGCGGACCGGAGGATGGGGGGCACGACCACGTCCCCAGCGCGCCGGTGCGCCCGGTTCTCGTAGCCGGCCCCGATGAACAGGAGCGCGGTCAGCGCCGCGATCGCGGCGGCAGGCAGCCACACGGAGCGGCGCAGGCGCGGGCGCGACGCCGGCGTGCCCGCGGTGCGGTGGCGAAGCAGGTCGATGAGCTCGTAGGCCGCGCCCGCCGCCACCGGGGCCATCAGGATGCCGGCGCCGAAGCGCCGCACCAGGCCGTAGAGGAGGGCGGCGGCGGCGGCGCAGGCGATGAGCCTGCCGAGCGCGACGAGCCCGCTGTGCAGCCGCGGCTGTAGCGACGGCCGCCCGGGGAGCGCGCGGCGCGCAGCCGGCCCGCCGCGGTCCGCGTGCTGCGGCGTCACGCGCGCGCCGGCGGTCCGATGGTTGCTGTCGAGGTCCGAGGCGTCGCCCACGTGATCTTCCTGCCCTGCCGGCACAATCTAGGTGCGCGGCGCGCCGCCGACTGAGCGCGGGATCACAACCCCGGCATCGCGCGCGCCATCGCGCCTCGCCGCCCGCAGCGCGCACGCCGGCCGCGGCGCCGCCGGGATCGCCGACGGCGGCGGCGGGCGCCGCGGGCTGCGGCGTCAGGTACGTGGCGCGGAGGCGCCGGGGAGTTCAGGCCCGGCGGCAAAAAAAAGCCGCCGCGGGAGCCAACACTCTCCCGCGGCGGCCTGGATCGCGTACGTCCGCGTCATTGCGGCGTCTGCCGGTCCGTCACCAGGTGCCCAGCCTGACGGCGCCATCCCGGCGCCCTGACGTCAGGTGCAGCCGCAGGATATAAAGGACGCCGCCCGAACGGGCAGCGAATGCTTCACACTTCCAGTCCGTTATGTCAATCGAGACGCGTTTTGCCGGTCCGCGGCTGGAACTCGTGGTCGCGGCGGCCCGCAACGGGGTCATCGGCCGCGACAACGGCCTGCCGTGGCGCCTGCCGGCGGACCTCGCGCACTTCAAGCGCCTGACCCTCGGCCATCCGATCCTGATGGGGCGCCGCACCTGGGACAGCATCGGCCGGCCGCTGCCCGGGCGCCAGAACATCGTCCTGACGCGGGACCCGGACTTTCGCCGCGAAGGCGCGACCGTCGTGCACTCGCTCGAGGAGGCCCGCGCCGCGGCCGGCGACGCCGCGCGACTGATGGTGATCGGCGGCGCAGAGCTCTACCGCGCCTGCCTCGGGCAGGCGCAGGTGGTACACCTCACCGAGGTCGACGCCGAGCCCGAGGGCGACGCGCGCATCCCGCCGTGGCGCCGCGAGGAGTGGCAGGAGGTCTGGCGCGAGGCGCACCCGGCCGATGCGCGCCACGCGTACGCCTACAGCTTCGTCACGCTGCAGCGACGGGCGCGCTGATCGGCGCGAGCCGCTCGGCCACGGCCGCCTCGAGGCGCGGCAGGTCGACCTCGCCGAGGCGCGTGCAGCCGCGGGTCGCGGCGGCCAAGAGCTCGGCCTGGATCGCGCCGCGGCGCTCGGCCTCGGCGTACGGTATCTCGGAGTGGAACATCACCATCGAGTAGCGCGGGATGAAGCGCTCCGGGTTCCTGCGCTCGAGCTCGAGCGACAGCTGCTTCTGCAGCGCGAACGCGGGGTCGCGGACGGTGTCGCGCATCTCCGTGTAGTTCTCGATCGCCATGCGGGCGATCGCCGCGGTGTCCTCGCGCCGCAGTGCGTCGAAGCGCGCAAAGCGCGTCGGCCAGTCCGGCGCCGAGCCGAGCAGGTCGTCGAGCACGCGGCAGTCCTCGAAGGCGCAGTTCATGCCCTGGCCGTGGAACGGCACGATGGCGTGCGCCGCGTCGCCGATCAGCAGCGCCCGCCCGCCTGAGTGCCAGGGCGCGGCGTAGATCGTCGACATGCGGCCGACCGGGTTGGCCGCGTACTGCGCCTCGAAGTCGGGCAGCAGTGCGAGCACGTCGGCGAAGTCGCGCTCAAAGAGCGCCCGCGCCGCCGCCGGCGAGGCGAGCGAGGCGAAGCTGACCGGCTCGCCCTCGGCCGGCAGGAACAGCGTCGCGGTGAAGGTGCCGCCGACGTTCGGCAGCGCGATCAGCATGTAACCGCCGCGCGGCCAGATGTGCAGCGCGCCGAGCGCGAGCGCGTGACGGCCGTCGCGGCCGGCCGGGATCGTCAGCTCCTTGTAGCGGTGCGCGAGCGTCTCCTCGCGCGCCTGCGCGAGGCCGGCGGCCACCATCGCGTGCCGCAGCGCCGAGCCCGAGCCGTCCGCGGCCAGCAGCGGCCCGAGCGGCAGCTCGAAGCGCAGCCCCGCGGCGAGGTCCTCGATCTCGACCTGGCCGCGCGCGAAGTCGGCGTCGCGGCAGGCGTGCTCGAAGTGGAAGCGGACCCCGGCGGCCTCGGCGGCGTCGACCAGCACGCGGTTGAGGTCGGCGCGCGCCACCGCGTACAGGAGCTCGTGCGGCCGCTGGCCGTAGGGCAGGAAGCGCGCCTCGCCGCCGAGGTCGTGCACCATGCGGCCCCGCATCGGCAGCAGCAGCGGGCGCACGGCCTCGAGGAGCCCGGCGCGCTCGAGCGCGGCGAGGCCGCGCGCGGCGAGCGCGAGGTTGATCGAGCGGCCGGCCGGCAGCGCGACGCGGCGCGCGTCGGCGCGCCGCTCGTAGAGGTCGACGCGCTGGCCGCGACGCGCGAGCAGCAGGCCGAGGAGCGGGCCGGTGCAGCCGCCGCCGAGGATGACGACCGGCTCGTTCACGGCGCGCCGAGCGCCTGCCCGAGCAGTGCGACCGCGCGCTCGACCTCGGCGAAGGTGTTGTAGAGCGGCGCCGGGGCGAGCCGGATCACGTCCGGCTCGCGCCAGTCGCCGATCACGCCGTGCGCGGTCAGTGCGGCGAAGGCGCGCCGGCCGGGCTCCGGCCCGCCGGCGACGCGCAGCGAAAGCTGGCAGCCGCGCTCGGCGTCGGCCGCGGGCGTGATGATCGCGATCCGGCCGGCGAGCCGCGCCGCGATCAGCTGCCGGGCGAAGGCGGTGAGCGCGAGCGACTTGGCGCGCAGCCGGCCGAGTCCCGCGGCGTCGAACTCGGCGAGCGCGGCCGCGAGCGGGGCGAGCGCCAGCACCGGCGGGTTCGACTGCTGCCAGCCCTCGGCGCCCGCCATCGGCACGAAGTCGGGGCCCATCGCGAAGCGGGTCGCCGCGTCGTGGCCCCACCAGCCGGCGAAGCGCGGCAGGCCGGCGTCGCGGCCGTGCCGCTCGTGAACGAAGGCGCCGGCGGCCGCGCCGGGGCCGCCGCACAGGTACTTGTAGTGGCACCAGACCGCGAAGTCGGCGCCGGCGTCGTGCAGCGCCACCGGCACGTTGCCGATCGCGTGCGCAAGGTCCCAGCCGACGAGGGCGCCCTGGCGGCGCGCGGCGCGGGTGATGGCCTCGACGTCGAGCACCTGGCCGGTCAGGTACTGCACGCCCGGCAGCAGCACGAGCGCGAGCGTCGCGCCGGCGCGCTCGATCGCCGCGACGATGTCCTCGGTGCGCAGCAGCTCCTCGCCCGGGCGTGCGCCGACCTCGAGCAGCGCCTCCTCGGGCGCGTAGCCGTGGAAGCGCAGCTGCGAGACGACCGCGTACCGGTCCGACGGAAACGCCGGCCGCTCGATCAGGATCCGGTGCCGCGCGCGCGTCGGGCGGTAGAAGCTGACCAGCAGCAGGTTGAGGTTGACGGTCAGCGTGTTCATCGCCACGACCTCGCCGGGCGCCGCGCCGACGAGCCGTGCCAGCGGTGCCGCGAACTGCGCGTGGTAGTGCATCCAGGGCGCGGGGCCCGAGTGGTGGCCGCGCACGGCCAGCGTCGCCCACAGCTCGAGCACCTCGGCGACCCGCTCGGCGGCGGCCACCGGCATCGGTCCCAGCGAGTTGCCGCAGAGGTAGACGGCGCGCTCGCCGTCCGGCGCGAGCGGCAGCCGGAAGCGCTCGCGAAACGCCGCGAGCGCATCGGCGCCGTCCGCGGCGCGCGCCGCGGCGGACGGGGGCGGCTCAGTCATGCGGGTGCACCGGGTAGAGGATCGGGCGGCTCGGCGCCGCGTCGCTCATGAACGCCGGCAGCTGCAGGTCGAGCAGGTACCAGCCGTCGTGCACGGTCGGCGCGATCCAGGCGAGTTCGGTGATCGTCGCGTCGCGGCGCGCGGCGTCGTGCGCGCGCCGCGCCTCGGGTGGCAGGCCCCAGAAGGCGCGGTGCGCCGCGAGCCGGCCGTGGTCGACGGCGCGGTCGATGGACGGCAGGTCGGTCACGAGGTGGCGGACCCCGGCGGCCACCACCAGGGCCGCTGCCTCGGGTGTCAGGTAGGGCGCCGGCGCGGCACCCTCGTAGCGGCGGCCGAGCTTGCTGGCATCGTTCGGCAGCGTCCGCACGATCAGCGCTTCCGCCTCGCCGGGCAGCGTCGCGAGCGCGCGCCCGAGCGCCGCCGCGGTGATCACCGGCTCGCCGGGCGTCGCTTCCGGGTCCGACTGCTCGCCGCTCGCGCCGGTCGGGGTCGCGCGCACCGAGACGAGCCGCGCGATCGACAGGCCCCCGCGCAGCACCTCGTGCACGGCGATGCGGTCGGAGGTCACGTGGCCGACGCACTCGGTGTGGGTGCCATTGCAGTGCGGCACCAGCGTCAGCCGTTCGCAGTTGACCGTGCCGCCGGCGCGCACGTCGCCGACGAAGCCGGGGCCGGCCAGCGACTGGGCGTGGGCGCGCGGCGCGCCGAAGTGGTTCGGCTGCACGCCGTCGAAGTCGAGCGGCATGGCGATCGACAGCGGATTGGACAGGTCCGCGGTGTAGCGGCGCCCGCCGCGGGTCAGCAGCACCTCGCTCATCGCGGCGGCGGCGCCGGCGGCTCGAGCACGGTGCCGCAGCGGCGGCAGGTGCGGCGCCCGCGGTCCGCGTAGAAGCGCTCGAACACCGGCTGCAGCTCGGTCTCGATGTCGGCCAGCGGGAAGCTCTCCTCGTAGAGGAGCGCGTGGCAGGCCGGGCAGTACCACTGCACCCCGTCGCGCTCCGCGGCCAGGCGCCGGCGCTCGACGACGAGGCCGACCGAGCCCGCCGGCCGCTGCGGCGAGTGCGGCACGTTCGGCGGCAGCAGGAACACCTCGCCCGGGCCGACGGCGTAGTCGAGCGGCGCGCCGTCCTGCATCGTGCGCAACGTCAGCGTGCCCTCGAGCTGGTAGAAGAACTCCGCGCCCGGGTCGACGTGGTAGTCGCGGCGCGCATTCGGCCCGCCGACCACCATGATGATGAAGTCGCCGGCCGGAAACACCTGGCGGTTGGCCACCGGCGGCACGAGCGCGTGCCGGTGCGCCTCGATCCATTGCTGCAGGTTGAACGGCGGCGTGAGGCGCATGGGGGCTTCCGCGCTCATTATAGCCGCGTGCTGCGCGCCGCCCCGGACCGGCGCGCCGCGCTAGTCGCGGCCGGCGTCCTCCGGGGCGCCGACCGCGAGCGCCCCGCGACAGGCGAGCTGCACGGGCGGTGCGGCCCGGTCGAGCCGCACCGCGGTCAGGGCACCGCCCCAGACGCAGCCGGTGTCGAGCGAGATCACGCCGTCGGACTCGCAGTAGCCGAGCGCCGACCAGTGGCCGAACACGATCCGCGCGCCGGCACTGCGCCGGCCAGGGACCCGGAACCACGGCCGCGCCCCGGCCGGCGCACCGTCCACCGGCCCCTTGTACTTGAGCAGCAGCCGCCCGTCCGCGGTCAGGAACCTGAGGCGCGTCAGGCAGTTGACGGTGAAGCGCAGCCGGTCGAGCGCCGTCATGCCCGGCGTCCAGCGGTCCGGCTGGTCGCCGTACATCGCCGCGAAGAAGCCGCGCGGGTCGGCGCCGAGCGCCGCGCTCACCTCGGCGCCGCAGGCGAGCGCCGTGGCCACGTCCCACTCCGGCGGCAGGCCCGCGTGCACCATCGACCAGCCGAGCTCGCGGTCATCGTGCACGAGCGGCCGGCGCGCCAGCCAGGCGAGCAGCTCGTCGCGGTCCGGGGCCGCGAGCACCGCGTCGAGCGTGTCGCTGCGGCGCAGGCGCTTCGCGTCGAGCGCCGCCGCGAGCAGGTGCAGGTCGTGGTTGCC
The DNA here is from genome assembly GCA_035524595.1 of Steroidobacteraceae bacterium. GTDB lineage: Bacteria > Pseudomonadota > Gammaproteobacteria > Steroidobacterales > Steroidobacteraceae > CAIKZZ01. Next base: position 59,128 of record DATKOP010000062.1, read on the forward strand.
GAGCACGACCGTGACCGACGCGCCGAGCGAGCGCACGCGGCGCAGCGCCGCGAGCGAGCCGGGGCCGCGGTTGACGAGGTCGCCGGTCAGCCAGAGGCGGTCGCGGCCAGGGTCGAAGCGCAGCCGCTCGAGCAGTGCCTGGAACTCGTCGTCGCAGCCCTGCAGGTCGCCGATCGCGTAGACGGCCATCGGCGCGTCAGTGCACGACGCCCGGCATCGCGAGCGAGAACGGCGCAATCGGCGCCTCGAAGCGCTCGCCGTCGTCACCCACCATCTGGTAGCTGCCCTGCATGACGCCGACCGGCGTCTCGAGTACCGCGCCGCTCGAGTAGCGGAAGCCCTGGCCCGGCTTCAGGTGCGGCTGCTCGCCGACCACGCCGTCGCCGCGCACCTCCTGCACCTTGCCGTTGGCATCGGTGATGATCCAGTGCCGGGTCAGCAGCCGCGCCGGCACGCCGCCCTCGTTGCGGATCGTGATCGTGTAGGCGAACACGAAGCGCTTCTCGCGCGGGTCCGACTGGTCCTCGACGTAGGTCGTCGCGACGTCGACGACGATGCGGTGCGGCGCCGCCTCCATGGCCCTACCGGATGCGCACCGCCAGCACGTCGCAGGGCGCGGCGTGCAGCACGGTGTCCTCGGTGAGGTTGACCAGGATCGAGAGGCCGTGGCGCTCGCGCCCGCCGAGCACGACGAGGTCGGCCTGCACCTCGGTCGCGACGCGCACGATCTCGGCCTTGATGTTGCCGGCCTCGACGCGGCACTCGGCGGCGCCGAGGCCGAGTGCGGTGGCGAGCTCGCGCAGCCGCGCGCCGGCGCGCTTGACCAGCTCCTCCTCGATCTCGACCGTCGGCAGCAGGGTCTCGCCGAGCGGCTCGACCGGCACGTACTCGACCACGTGCAGCAGCCGCACCTCGGCGCCACAGGCCGCGGCGATGGCCCGCGCGCGTGCGCCGATCTGGCGGCTGTCCTCGCTCAGGTCGACGACCAGCAGGATGGTCCGGTACAGGCCGGTCGCCGGGGTCGGTGCGCTCATCGGGCAGCTCCCTGTCAGTGCCCGGATTATAGCGGTGCCGGCGTCGCCGCGAGGCGCGCGAACTCGCGGGGCTCGAGCGTCTCGGCGCGCCGGCCCGGGTCGATGCCGGCGGCCGCGAAGCCGGCCGGGCCGACCACGCCGTCGAGGGCGTTGCGCAGCGTCTTGCGGCGCTGGCCGAAGGCCGCCGCGACCACCGCCGCGAAGCGCCCGGGGTCGGCGACCGGGAACGGCGCCGTCGCGTGCGGCACGAGCCGCACGACCGCCGAGTCGACCCGCGGCGGCGGGCGGAAGGCGCCGGGCCCGACCTCGAACAGCCGCTCGACCCGGCAGCGGACCGCGAGCATCACGGTCAGGCGCCCGTAGGCCTTGCTCGAGGGCGAGGCGGCCATCCGCGCCACCACCTCCCGCTGCAGCATGAAGTGCATGTCGCGGATCGCGGCCTGGGCCTCGAGCAGGTGGAACAGCAGCGGCGTCGAGATGTTGTACGGCAGGTTGCCGCACAGCCGCAGCGGCGGCCCCGCGCCGGCGAGCGCCGCGAAGTCGAAGTCGAGCGCGTCGGCCTCGTGGATCACGAGCTCGCCGCGGCCGCGGGCGCGCTCGGCGAGCCGCGGGATCACGTCGCGGTCGAGCTCGACGACCTCGAGCCGGCCGGCGCGGTCCAGCAGCGGCAGCGTCAGCGCGCCGAGCCCCGGGCCGATCTCGACCAGCCGCTCGCCGGGGCGGGGGTCGATCGCGGCGACGATGCGCGCGATCACGGCCGGGTCGTGCAGGAAGTGCTGGCCGAAGCGCCGGCGGGCCCGGTGCGGCGCGGGCTCGCCGGCCGCGCGCCGGCTCACGCGCGCACGCAGGCGAGCGCGAGCTCGAGCGCGGCGATGAGGCTGCCGGGGTCGGCGCGGCCGGTGCCGGCGAGGTCGAGCGCGGTGCCGTGGTCGACCGAGGTGCGCACGATCGGCAGGCCGAGGGTCACGTTGACGGCGTGGCCGAAACCCGCGTACTTCAGCACCGGCAGCCCCTGGTCGTGGTACATCGCGAGCACGGCGTCGGCGTCGTTGAGCTGGCGCGGCGTGAAGGCGGTGTCGGCCGGCAGCGGCCCGCGCGCGGCGATGCCCTCGGCCGTGGCGCGCGCGATCGCCGGCCCGATGACCTCGATCTCCTCGCGGCCGAGGTGACCGGACTCGCCGGCGTGCGGGTTGAGGCCGAGCACCAGGATCCGTGGCCGCACCAGCCCGAAGCGCTCGCGCAGCCCCACCGCCAGCACCCGCAGCGTCTCGAGCAGGTCCTGCTCGGTGATCGCGCCGGCGACCTCGCGCAGCGGCAGGTGCGTGGTCGCGAGCGCGACGCGCAGCTTGCCGGCGACCAGCAGCATCACCGGCCGCGGCGCGCCGGTCAGCGCGGCCAGGAACTCGGTGTGGCCGGTGAACGGCACGCCGCCGTCGTTGATGACGCTCTTCTGCACCGGCGCGGTGACCATGGCCGCGAAGCGGCCGTCGCGGCAGCCGGCCACGGCGCTGCGCAGGAGGTCGAGCACGTAGCCGGCGTTGGCGGGGTCCAGCCGCCCGGCGACCACCGGAGCCGGGGCGCGGTGCGCGAGCAGCTGCAGCCGGCCGCGCACGTGCGGCGCGGCGGCGTCGGCGTCGACCGTCGCGAGCTCGACCTTGAGGCCGAGCTCGGCGCGGCGCGCGGCCATCAGCCCGGGGTCCGCGGCCACCAGCAGGCGGCACGGCCAGTCGCGCTCGGCGAGCGCGAGGCACAGGTCCGGGCCGATGCCGGCCGGCTCACCCGAGGTGACGACGATCGTGCGGGCGTCGGCGAGATGCCCCGTCACGCGCGCCGCTCAGCTGCGGTAGTCGACGAAGGCCTCGTCGCGCAGCCGCCGCAGCCAGAGCTCGGTCTCCTCGTCGAGCTTGCTGGCGCGGATCTGCTCGAAGGCGCGGCGCTTGCGCTCGTCGGTGCTCATGTCCTGCGTGCGGTGGCCGAGCACCTGCACGATGTGCCAGCCGTACTGGGTGTGGAACGGCTGGCTGATCTCGTTGTCCGGGAGCTTGGCGATCATCTGCTCGAATTCGGCCACGAAGGTGCCGGGGCTGGTCCAGCCGAGGTCGCCGCCCTCGCTGCCCGAACCCGGGTCCTCGGAGACCGCCTTGGCGATCGCCGCGAAGTCCTCGGCGCCGCTCGCGATGCGGTCGCGGATGGTCTGCAGGCGGCCGCGCACCGTCTCGTCGTCCTGCAGCTCGTTCGGCTTCATCAGGATGTGGCGGGCGTGCACCTGCGCGACGATCAGCGGCTGGCTGTCGCTCTTGACGTTGTTGAGCCGGATGATGTGGAAGCCGGAGGGCGTGCGCACCGGGCGCGACACCTCGCCCGGCTTCATCTTGGTGACCACCTCGGCCATGAACGTCGGCAGCTCGTTGCCCTTGCGCCAGCCGAGCACGCCGCGCTCCAGCGCCGACTGCGCCTGCGAGTAGGCCACCGCGAGCTGGCCGAAGTCCTCGCCCTTGAGCGCGCGCTGGTAGATGTCCTCGGCGCGCTTCTCGACCTGCTCGAGCTGGCCGGGCGAGGCCGCCTCGGGCAGCGCCAGCAGGATGTGCGCCACCTCGTACGACGCCTCGCCGCTCTTGTCGGCGGCCGCCTTGACCAGGAACTGGTCGATCTCGCGCGGGCTGACGTAGATGCGCGAGTAGACGTCGCGGTTGCGCAGCAGCGAAAGCGTCATCTCGCGGCGCATCTGCTCGCGGTACTCGGCGTAGACGACGCCCTCGGCGGCGAGCGCGTCCGGCAGCTGCGCGAACTCGATGTGGTTCTGCTGCGCGACCTCGCGCAGCGCGTTGTTGAGCGCCTCGTCGGTGACCCGCAGGCCGAGCTTGGCGGCGCGCTGCAGCTGGATCTCCTGCAGCACGAGCCGCTCGGTGATCTGCTGGCGCAGCACCGAGGGCGCCGGCAGCGGCGTGCCCTGGTCGCGCAGCCGGCGCGTGATCGAGGTGACCTGGGCGTCGATCTGGCTCTGCAGGACGACGCCGTCGTTGACCACGACGGCGATCCGGTCGAGCAGGTCGCCACGCCCGCCGATCTCGCGGGTCTGGGCGTGGGCGGGGCCGGCGGCGCCGGCGAGGGCGAGCAGGGCGATTGTCAGGAAACGACGCATGATGACCTATTCTGACCCAGGCAGACCGGGGGTCGCGGAGTATCCCCGAATCGACCGTTCGAGGAAAGCGCCGGCCCGTTCTCCGACACTCGACAGGCCGTTCAGTTCCAGCTGCAGCGAGATCGAGGTGTCGCGCGTGCCGGTGAAGCTGCTGACGTAGCGCCGGCCGACCAGGCGGACGCGCCAGCAGCAGGCGCGGTACTCGAAGCCGGCGAAGGAGTCGAGCGCCGCGTGGTCGCGCAGCGAGTAGACGTGCCGCAGGTACAGGTTCCAGGCGTCGGCGACCGGCCAGGCGAAGGAGCCCTCCACCTGCTCGAGGAGCCCGCGCCGGAAGCGGTAGCCGACGTTAGCGACCTCGTTGCCGGCCGGCTGGTACTGCACCCGCACCTCGCTCAGCACCGCGTCCTGGCTGTGCGGGTTCCACTCCTCGCCGAGCTGCACGTTCCAGTGGCGGTAGGCAGTGACGTCGAGCTGGCCGACGAGGTCGGAGGTGCTGCCGCTGAGCGCGGGCTCGTTCGGCAGCGTGATGCGTGGCGGGGTGAAGTAGTAGATCTGGCCGAGCGTGGCGCTCAAGAGCTGCCGCCCGGACTCGGTGTCCACGAGGCGCGTGGTCGCGCCGAGCGCCAGCTGGTTGGCGTCGCCGATCCGGTCGCCGCCGACGTAGCGGTCGCTGCGAAACAGCTGGATCAGGTTCAGGTCCGGGACGCCGGTGTCGAACACCGGCAGCGACGACTGGTCGCGGTACGGGATGTAGGTGTACACCACCCTCGGCTCGAGCGTCTGCACGCGGCTGCCGGCGTCGCGCTCGAAGGCGAGCCCGGCGTCGAGCGTCGCGATCGGCGCGGCGACCGACGGCGCCTGGTCGGCGCCGGCGGCCGTGTTCCTGAGCGAGTAGCCGATCGCGCGGTAGCCGACCGCCGGCACGACGTAGGCCCCCGGCGCGCGCCACGCGTAGCTCGCCAGCGGCGCGATCGCGTAGCGCAGGCCCTCGACGCCGGTGTCGCGCACGAAGTCGACCGTCTCGGCGGCGATCTCGAAGCCCGGGCCGTGGCCGTCGGTCCAGCGGCCGCGCACCTCGAGATCGGGCGCCCGCGTGTAGGGACGGTCCGTGGCCGCGATGGTCTGGTCGATGGTCTGGTACTGCTCGACCAGCCCCACCGCGCGCCAGTGGTCGTCGAGGTAGGTGAGCCGCGCGCGGCGCTGCAGGTAGGTGACGCTGGTGCCCTCGGTGCCCTGGCCGAAGTCCGTGAAGTAGTTGCTGTCGCTGGCGGCGGCGAGGTTGGTGTCGAAGCGCAGCCGCGCGTTGAAGTCGCTGCGCTCGTCGAAGCGCAGGTAGCTGCGGTCGCTCTGCGTGCTCGAGTCGTGCGGCACCCAGTCGCTCTGGAACCGGCCGCGCGAGTCCTCGGTCAGGAACCGGAATTCGGTGCCGAGCGTGGCGCCGCGCTTGGACATGTAGCCGGGCGTCAGCGTCGCGTCGTAGTTCGGCGCGATGTTCCAGTAGTAGGGGATCGCGAGCTCGAAGCCGTTCTGGCTCGACGTGCCGAGACTCGGGAACAGGAAGCCGGACTTGCGCGCGTCGCCGACCGGGAACGACACGATCGGCAGGTACAGGATCGGCACGCCCTTGAAGTCGAGCTCGACGTTGCGGCCGACGCCCTGCTGCGCCGCCTGGTCGATGTCGATGCGCGTGGCGCGCAGCAGCCAGTCGGGCTTGCCGGCCGGGCAGGCCGTGTACTCGACGCGCCCGAGCTCGAGCTTGCCGTCGGCGGCCAGCACGATCGACTCGGCATTGCCGCGGGCCGGACGGGCCGGCAGCTCGAATGCGCCGCGCACGAAGTGGCCGCTGCCGTCGCCGTTCCAGGTGCCCGACTCGCCGCTGAGGGCGAGCCCGGGCGAGCGGTAGCTGACGTCGCCGCTGACGTCGAAGGCCTGCGTCGCGGAATCGTAGTGCGCCTCGTTCGCCGTCAGCGTGCGGTCGCCCTGGCGGACCTTGACCGGCCCCTGCAGGTGCGCCTTGCCCTCCTCGGTGACCTCGGCCCCCTGGGTCGTGACCTGCACCCGGCCGGCCTCGCCCGGCGGCAGCTCGGGCTCCGCGGGCGGCACCACCGGCGCCGGGCAGCGCTCGTCGGCGTGCGCCGCGCCGGCGAGGAGCCACGCGGCCGCGACCGAACAGAGGACGGTGCGCCGGACGTGGGAAGGCGAGGATGGGGGCAACGGGCGGCCTAGGTCAGATGCGTGCGACGGGCCGCCGCAGCCGCGGCGGGCGCGCGCATTATAATCCCGCGCCAATGCCCACCGACACCGCCGCCCGACCCGACCCGCGCCTCGCTCTGCTTGAGCACTGGCTCGCGCAAGACCTGAAGCTCGTCGACAGCGCGGTCGAGCCAGCCTCGGCGGACGCGAGCTTCCGCCGCTATTTTCGCGTCCGCACCGCGGGCCGGACCCTGATCGCGATGGACGCTCCGCCCGGCCGCGAGGACCTCGGGCCGTTCGTCGGCGTCGCCCGGGCGCTCGGCGCGCTCGGCGTCACCGTGCCCGAGGTGCTCGAGCAGGATCGCGAGCGCGGCTTCCTGCTGATGAGCGATCTCGGCTCGATGCACTACCTCGCCGCGTTCGGCGCCGGCGCCGACGTCGAGCGGCTGTACCACGACGCGACCGAGGCGCTGCTGCGCATCCAGGCGCGCGGCCTCGAGGCGGCCGCGGCGCTGCCGCCGTACGACGCGGCCTTCCTCGACCGCGAGGTGCAGCTGTTCCCGGAGTGGTTCCTCGGCCGGCACCTCGACGCGGTGCCGGACGCCGCGGCGCGGGCGCTGATCGACCGCACCTCCGCGCGGCTCGCCGCGAGCGCGCTGGAGCAGCCGCAGGTGTTCGTGCACCGCGACTATCACTCGCGCAACCTGATGGTGCTGCCGGCCGGCAACCCGGGCATCCTCGACTTCCAGGACGCGATGCGCGGCGCGCTGACCTACGATCTCGCGTCGCTGTTCAAGGACTGCTACGTCGTCTGGCCGCGGCCGCGCGTGCTGGCGTGGGTCGGCGACTACCGCCGCCGGGCGCTGGCCGCGGGCGTCGCCGTCCCGGGCGACGAGGCCGAGTTCGTGCGCTGGTTCGACTTCGTCGGGCTGCAGCGGCACCTGAAGGTGCTCGGCATCTTCGCGCGCCTCTGGTACCGCGACGGCAAGCAGAGCTACCTGCGCGACCTGCCGACGGTCCTCGACTACGTGCTCGGCGCGACCGGCGCCTACGGCGAGCTGGCGGAGTTCGAGCGCTTCCTGCGGGCGGTGGTGGTGCCGCGGTTCGCGGCCGCGCAGGCGCGGGCGCTCGGCGCATGAGGCCGACGCGGGCGCTGCTGCTCTCGGCGGGGCGCGGCGAGCGGATGCGGCCGCTGACCGCGTCCGTGCCGAAGCCGCTCTTGCCGGTGGGCGGCAAGCCGCTGATCGTCTGGCACCTCGAGAGCCTCGCCCGCGGCGGCGTCCGGCAGGTCGCGATCAACACCTCGTGGCTCGGCGCGGCGCTGCGTGCGGCGCTCGGCGACGGCAGCGCCTTCGGGCTGACGATCGGCTGGTTCGACGAGGGGCCGGAGCCGCTCGAGGCCGCCGGCGGCATCCGCAATGCGCTCGGCTTCTTCGGCGACCAGCCTTTCACGGTCGTCAATGCCGACATCTTCACCGACCTGCCGCTGCCGCCGCCGGCACCGGCGCCGGACCGGCTCGCGCACCTCGTGCTGGTGCCGAACCCCGCGCACCACCCGCGCGGCGACTTCGGGCTCGAGTGCGGCGAGCTGCGCCTCGACGGCACGCGTCGCTACACCTTTGCCGGCATCGCCAGCTACCGGCCGGCGATGTTCGCGGCACTCGCCCCCGGCCGGCGGCCGCTCAGGCCCGAGCTCGAGCGCGCGGCGCACGCGGGCCTGGTCACGGCCGAGGTCCACGGCGGCCGCTGGGTCGACGTCGGCACGCCCGAGCGCCTCGCCGCGCTCGACGTCTCGCTCGCGTAGAATGGTGCGTCCCCGCTCGCCGAGGTACCGCCGGTTGGCCGCCTTCAAGGGTATCCCGCTCGTCGCCGCCAAGAGCGGCGAGAAATACGTGACGCCGCAGGGCTTCACCGCGATCCGCGACGGCATCAAGGCCGCCGCCGCCGCCGAGCCGCTGGTGGTCGGCCGCAAGCCGGCCTGGCTGCGCGCGCCGATGCCCGCCGGCGCGCGCTTCGAGGCGGTGCGCGCGGTGGTCCGCGAGCACCGGCTCGCGACCGTCTGCGAGGAGGCGAAGTGCCCGAATATCGGCGAGTGCTGGAACGCGGGCACGGCAACCATCATGCTGATGGGCGCGGTCTGCACCCGCGCCTGCCGCTTCTGCGCGGTCGATACCGGCAACCCGCGCGGCTGGCTCGACGCGGACGAGCCCGACAACGTCGCGCGCACCGTGGAGCTGATGGCGCTCAGGTACGTGGTGCTGACCTCGGTCAACCGCGATGACCTCGCCGATGGCGGCGCGGCGCACTACGCGGCCGCGGTGGCGGCGATCAAGGCGCGCCGGCCCGCGACCGCGGTCGAGGCGCTGACGCCCGACTTCCAGGGCGACCTCGCCGCGGTGCGCACCGTGGTCGACAGCGGCGTCGAGGTGTACGCGCAGAACATCGAGACCGTGCGCCGCCTGACACACCCGGTGCGCGACCCGCGCGCCGGCTATGAGCAGACGCTCGCGGTGCTGGCCGAGGCCAAGCGCCACCGGCCGGCACTGCTGACCAAGTCCAGCCTGATGCTCGGCCTCGGCGAGACCGACGCCGAGGTCGACGAGTGCCTCAGGGACCTGCGCGGCGCGGGCGTCGACCTGCTGACGCTCGGCCAGTACCTGCGGCCGACGGCGCACCACCTGCCGGTGGTCCGCTACGTGACCCCGGAGGCGTTCCAGGCGCTGCGCGAGCGCGCGCTCGCGCTCGGCTTCCTCGAGTGCGTCGCCGGGCCGATGGTGCGCTCGAGCTACCGCGCCGAGCGGGCGCTCGAGCGCAACAACGCCGGACTGAAGTGAGCGCGCTGGCCCGCTGGCTCGGCCGCGCGGCCTACGTGCCGACCTGGCGCGCCATGCAGCGCTACACCGACGCGCGCGGCCCCGAGACGCCGGACGAACTGTGGTGCCTCGAGCACCCGCCGGTGTACACGCTCGGCATGAACGCGGATCCCGCGCACGTGCTCGCGGCCGGCGACGTGCCGGTGGTGCGGATCGACCGCGGCGGGCAGGTGACCTACCACGGGCCCGGGCAGCTGGTCGTCTACCCGCTGGTCGACCTGCGCCGGCGCGGGCTCGCGGTGCGCAGCCTCGTGACGGCGCTGGAGACGGCGCTGATCGCGCTGGCCGCCGACCACGGCGTCGCGGCGGTCGCGCGGCGCGATGCGCCGGGCGTGTACGTCGGCGGCCGCAAGCTCGCCAGCATCGGCCTGCGGATTCGGCGCGGCGCCAGCTACCACGGCCTCGCGCTCAACGTCGCGATGGACCTGAAGCCGTACGCGGGCATCAACCCCTGCGGTTTCGAGGGCCTCGAGGTCACCGACCTCGCGCGGCTCGGCGTCGCGCTCGACCTCGAGGCGGCTGCGCGTGGGCTGGTGCCGCACCTGTGGCGGACGCTGCGGCTGCCCGGCGAGCCGCAGTGGCGCGAGCCCGGCGGCGACAGCGTGCTGGCCGTCTGAGCCGCGCCGGGCTCAGAGCGAGTACAGCACGAGGCCGGTCGCGTGCAGCCGGCGGTAGAGCTGGTCGAGCTGCTCGCGGCTCCCGACCCGCACGGTGCAGGTCAGCGAGACGAAGGTGCCGTCGCGGCTGAGCCGCTCGGCGACGTGCGTCGGCGGCGCGGCCGCCTCCGCCAGCGCCGCGAGCACGGCGGTGCGGAACTCGGGGCCGTGCCGGCCCATCACCTTGACCGGGTAGTCGCACGGGAACTCGAGCGGCGAGTCGGCCATCGCGCGACCGCCGCCGCTCAGCCGGCCGGCAACAGCGGGGTCCCGGCGAGCTCGGCGCGGTAGGCGGCGAACAGCTCCTGCAGCCGCAGCGCGACCGGGCCCGGCCGGCCGCTGCCGACCGGCGCGCCATCGAGGCGCGTCACCGCGAGGATGCCGCGGGTCGCGAAGCCGAGCAGGATCTCGTCGGCCTGCCTCAGCTCCGGCTCGCTGACCGGCGCGACGCGTACCGGGATCGCGGCGCGCCCGCACAGCCGCAGCGCCAGGTCGCGCGTCGTGCCGGGCAGGATCTCCGGGCCGTAGGGCGGTGCCGTCACCGTCCCGCCGCGCACCACCAGCACCGAGCTCGACGAGCCCTCGCGCAGCCGGCCGCCGGCCAGCAGGATCGCCTCGGTCGCGCCCTGCTCGGCGGCGACGCTCTTGGCGAGCACGTTCGCGAGCAGCGCCGTGCTCTTGATGTCGCAGCGCCCCCAGCGCTGGTCCGGCAGCGTCACGGCGCTGACGCCGGCGTCGCGGACCGCGGGGTCGAGCGGCGCGAGCGGCGCCGCCATCAGGAACACCGTCGGCCGCAGCGCCGGGTCGAGCGCGTGGTTGCGGCCCTCCTCGGCGCCGCGGCTGACGTGCACGTAGAGGTACATGTCGCCGCCGCCGTTGCGCGCCACCAGCTCGGTGAGCAGCGCCGCCCACTCGGGGCGCGTCAGCGGCATGCGCATGCGGATCTCGCCGAGGCTGCGCTCGAGGCGCGCCATGTGCTCGACGAACAGGAACGGGCGGCCGGCGTACACCGGCAGCACCTCGTAGACCGCATCGGCGAACAGGAAGCCGCGGTCGAGCGGCGAGATGCGCGCCTCGGCGAGCGGTCCGAACGCGCCGTTGAGCCAGCAGACGGGCAGTGCCGCGGCCATCACGCGAACCACAGCCGCACGGTGTCGATCATGCGGCGGAAGAGGTTGCCGGGCTCGACCGCCGCCGCCGGGTAGACCGGCACGTCGGCGATCACCGCCTCGCCGAGCGTGACCCTGAGGTGCCCGACCGCGGTGCCGGCCGCGAGCGGCGCCACCAGCCGTGTCCGCAGCAGCAGCTGCGCGCGCGCGCCCGCGAGCTCGCCGCGCGCCGCGGTCGCGTACACGTCGCCGTGCACCACCAGCGGCACGGGGTCCGAGGTCTTGTAGACCGTCGCCTGGCCGACCCGCTGCCGGGCGGTATAGAGGCGCCGGGTCTCGAAGAAGTTGAAGCCGTAGCCGAGCAGCGTCTCGCTCGCGTCCTCGCGGGCCTTCGGGCTCGCCGTGCCCATGACCACGGCGACCAGGCGCATGCCGTCCCTGAGCGCCGAGCTCGCGAGGCAGTAGCCGGCGGCGTCGGTGTGGCCGGTCTTGATGCCGTCGACCGTCGGGTCGCGGTCGAGCAGGCCGTTGCGGTTGAACTGGCGGATGTGGTTGTAGGTGAACTCGCGCTGCGAGAACCACTTGTAGTACTCGGGGAACTCGCGCACCAGGGCGGCGCCGAGGATCGCGACGTCGCGCGCCGTGGTGTAGTGCTGCGGGTCCGGCAGCCCGGCGGTGTTCGCCCAGTGCGTGCCCTTGAGCCCGAGCTGCTGCGAGTACTGGTTCATCATCACCGCGAAGGTCTGCTCGGTGCCGGCGATCGCCTCGGCGAGCACGATCGTCGCGTCGTTGCCGGACTGCACGATCATGCCCTGGATCGCGTCGACCGCCTTGACGTTGCTGTGGATCGGCAGGTACGAGGTCGAGCCGTCGGAGGTCGCGCCGCCGACCCGCCAGGCGTGCTCCGACACCGGCAGTTCCTGGTCGAGCCGCAGCTTGCCGTCGCGCAGCGCGTGGAACACGACGTAGGAGGTCATGAGCTTGGTGAGGCTCGCGGGCTCGAGCCGCTCGGTGTCGTTCTGGCCGACCAGGATGCGGCCGCTGGTGGCGTCGAGCAGCACCCAGCCCTTGGCCGGGAGCGGCGGCGGTGGCGGGGTGGGCGCCGCGGGCGCGGGCGCGGCGCCGGCGATGAGCAGCAACAGGGTCGGCAGGGCGCGGGCGGGGAGTCTCGGCATCTTGCTTCAGGGCCTCGGCTGGGGTGGCGTGCGAAACGCGAAGTGTAGCGTCTGGGACCGCCGCGCGCGTCCTCAGTTCGGCGCAAGCGCGACGCCGCTGACGCCGAGCGCATGCAGCTGCAGCACCAGCGCGTCGTAGGCGGCCACCGACTCCACCGGGCCGATGCGCACCCGGTACAACGGCCGGCCGGCGACGGTGTCGCTGCGCACGAACACCCCGGCGATGCCCGCGCCGGCAAGGCGCTCCCGCAGCCGCTCGGCGTTGTCGGCGACGGCGAAGGCGCCGGCCTGGGCATAGATCTCGCCCGGCGGCGGCGCCGGCGGCGGCGGGCCGTCGGCCTCGAGCGCGCGGACCTCCACCAGCGTTGTGCCGTCGCGGACCATGTCGAGCTTGAGCGCGGCGGCGTAGGACAGGTCGATGATGCGGTTGGCCTTGAACGGCCCGCGATCGTTGATGCGCACGACGACCGAGCGGCCGTTGCGCAGGTTGGTGACGCGCGCGTAGGCCGGCAGCGGCAGCGTGCGGTGCGCGGCCGTCATCGAGTACATGTCGTAGGGCTCGCCGACCGAGGTCCGCACGCCGTGGAAGTCGGGGCCGTACCACGAGGCGACGCCGCGCTCGAGGTAGCCGGCGCTCGAGTCGAGCACCGTGTAGCGCTGGCCGAAGACCTCGTAGAACGGCGGGTTGCCGAGCCGCGCGCGCGGCTCGCTGCGCGGCACGGCATCCGGCAGCGCGAGCAGCTCCGCCTCGCTCGGCCGCGGCGCGGGCGCCGGCAGCGGCGCCACCGGCGGCACGACCGGCGGCAGCGTCGGGATCTCCCCGGGCGGCACGCGCTCGCGCGTGCCGATGCAGCCGCCGGCGAGCGCGCTCGCGGCGAGCAGCGCGGCCAGCGCGCGGCGGCCCGGGCTCACCGCAGCACCGCCGTCGCCGGCGCGGCGGCCGCCGGCGGCATCGGAGGCGGCGGTTCCCGTGCCGGCGGCGCCGGCGCCGGGCTGTCGGGCGGCGCCGCGGCGATCGCCGCGGCGAGCTCCGCGGCGGCGAGCGCGTACATGGCGCTTCGGTTGTAGCGCGTGATGACCCAGAAGTTGTGGAAGCCGACCCGGTAGCTGGGCGCGTCCGCCTCGCGCAGCGCGACGAACAGCGCCGGCGCGCCCTCCGGCAGGGGACTGTCGAACTCGACGCCGCGCGCGCGCAGCGAGCCGACGCTGTCGCCGAGGTCGAGGCGGTTGGCGGGCAGCCCCTCGACGTCGGGATCCAGCAGCGTCGCGTCGGCCACGATCGGCTCGCCGTGGCGCCAGCCGCTGGCGACGAAGTAGTGCGCCACGCTCTCGACGATGTCCGGCCAGTCGTTCCACAGGTCGATGCGCCCGTCGCGGTCGCCGTCGCGCGCGAAGGTCCGGTAGCTGCGCGGCATGAACTGCGGTGCGCCCATGGCACCCGCATACGAGCCCATCGCCGTCAGCACGTCGACGCCGGCCTCGCGCGACAGCAGCAGGAGCTGCTCGAGCTCGCCGCGGAAGTAGGCCGCGCGCGGCGGGTAGTCGAAGGCCAGCGTCGCGAGCGCATCGAGCACGCGGTAGCGCCCGGTGAGGCGGCCGTAGAAGGTCTCGATGCCGACGATCGCCGCGATCAGCTCGCCCGGCACGCCGGTGCGCTGCGCCACGTCCTCGAGCAGCGCGCGATGCAGGGCGTAGAACTCCCGCCCGTCGCGGACGCGCTTGTCGGTGAGGAAGATCGCCCGGTACTCGAACCACGGCTTGACCCGCTCGGCCGGCCGGCTGATGGCCTCGATGATCGCGGGCTTGGTCTCGGCGGCGCCGATCACGCGCGCGACCCAGGCGCGCGGCAGCTGATTGCGCGCCGCGACCTCGTCGACGAACTCCCTGACCTCGGGGCGCTCGAGGTCGAGCGCCAGCGCGCGCGGCGCCGACAAGGCGCCGAGGCCCGCCAGCCCGGCGGCCAGCAGCAGGGCACCGGCCCGCACCTCAGGCTCCCACGAGCTTGCGGTGCCGGTTCAGCGACATCAGCACGCCGAAGCTCGCGAGCAGCGTCACCATCGCCGTGCCGCCGTAGCTGACAAGCGGCAGCGGCACGCCGACCACCGGCAGGATGCCGCTGACCATGCCGCTGTTGACGAAGGCGTAGACGAAGAAGGTCAGCGCGAAGCTGCCGCACACCAGCCGGCCGTAGGTGTCCTGCGTCTCCGAGGCGAGGTACAGGGCGCGGCCGATCACCGTCAGGTAGAGGCCGAGCAGGAACAGCTGGCCGAGCAGGCCGAGCTCCTCGCCGATCACCGCGAAGATGAAGTCCGTCGAGCGCTCCGGCAGGAACTCGAGCTGCGCCTGGCTGCCGTTCATCCAGCCCTTGCCGAACACCCCGCCGGAGCCGATCGCGATCTGCGACTGGATGCTGTGGTAGCCGGCGCCGAGCGGGTCCTGCGCCGGATCGAGGAAGGTCAGCACGCGCTGGCGCTGGTAGTCGTGCATGAAGTGCCAGGCGACCGGCACCGCGGCGCCGAGCGCGGCGACGCCGGCCAGGATCACGACGACCGACATGCCGGCGAGGAACAGCACCAGGATCCCGGCCGACGCCACCAGCAGCGCCGTGCCGAGGTCGGGCTGCTTGGCGATCAGCGCCGCCGGCGCCGCGACGATCGCGAGCAGCACCAGCACGTCGCGCAGCGTCGGCGGCAGCGGCCGCTCGTGCAGGTACCAGGCGCACATCATCGGCACGGCGAGCTTCATGATCTCGGACGGCTGGAAGCGCACCGGGCCCACGGTCAGCCAGCGCTGCGCGCCCTTGCCGACCGTGCCGTGCACGGCCACCACCACGAGCAGCACGATGCCGAGCGCGTACAGCAGCGGCGACACGCGCCGCAGCCAGGCGGGCGGCACCTGCGCGAGCGCCACCAGCGTCACCAGCGCGAGCACCAGGTACTCCACCTGGCGCAGCCACTGCGCGAAGTTCTCGCCGGTCGCGCTGTAGAGCACGAACAGGCCGAAGGCCGCGACCGCGGCCAGCGCCGCCAGGAGCGGGCCGTCCAGGTGCAGGCGCCTGAGCAGCACCGCCGAAGCGGTCAGCGTGCGGCGCGTGGTCGAGTATTCGCCGTCCTCGTACAGCATGCTCACTCGACCTTGAGGACCGCGGCCGGCGCCGCGTCGAACTTGCCGAGCAGGAACGCATCGAAGATGCGCCGCGCGACCGGGCCGGCGGCGCTGCCGCCGTGGCCGCCGTTCTCGACCAGCACCGCGACCGCGAGCTTGGGCGCGTCGGCCGGTGCGAACGCGATGAACAGCGCATGGTCCCTGAGCCGCTCGGCGACGTTCTTGGCCACGTACTTCTCGTTCTGGCCGAGGCTGAACACCTGCGCGGTGCCGGTCTTGGCCGCGATCTTGTAGCTCGCGCCCTGCGCGATCGCGCTCGCCGTGCCGCCGGCCTCGGTGACGCGCTCCATGCCCTCGACGACGATGTCCCAGGAGTGCTCGTCCTTGAGCTCGATGCGCGGCTCCTCCACGGGCGGCAGCTTGCGCACGGCGCCGGTCGCCGCGTCGCGCACCGCGGTCACGAGCCGCGGCCGGAAGTTCTTGCCGTGCCCGGCGAGGATCGCGGCCGCGTGCGCGAGCTGCAGCGGCGTCACCAGCAGGTAGCCCTGGCCGATGCCGACGCTGACCGTCTCGCCCGGGAACCAGGCCTGCTTGTACTTCAGCTGTTTCCACTCCGACGACGGCACGAGCCCCGGCAGCTCGCCGCCGACGTCGATGCCGGTCAGCTTGCCCATGCCGAGCTTGGTGAGCGCGTCGTGGATGCGGTCGATGCCGAGCACGTCGGCGAGCGCGTAGAAGTAGACGTCGCAGGAGGTCTGGATGGCCTTGCGCATGTCGACCCTGCCGGGGCCTTCCTTCTTCCAGTCGTGGTACGGGCGGCTCGAGCCGGGCAGCGTGAAGTAGCCGCGGCAGAAGCGCGTCGCGTTCGGGTCGATGGCGCCGTACTGGAGCCCGGCGAGCGCCATCAGCGGCTTGATCGTCGAGCCGGGCGGGTAGGCGCCGCGCAGCGCGCGGTCGAACAGCGGCCGGTCCAGGTCGTCGCGCAGCGCCGCGTACTCGCGGCCGGAGATGCCGCGCGTGAACTTGTTCGGATCGAAGGTCGGCACCGAGACCAGCGCCACGATGTTGCCGCTGTCCGGCTCGATCGCGACCACCGCGCCGCGCCGGCCCGCGAGCGCCTCCTCGGCGACCTTCTGGATGCGCATGTCGAGGCCGAGGAACAGGTCGTTGCCGGCGCGCGGCTGGCGCGTCTCGAGCTTGACGGTGCCGCCGCCGAGGCGGTCGACGCGCCGCCCCTGGGCGTTGACCAGCACCTGCCGGAAGCCGGCGTTGCCGTGCAGCTCCGGCTCGTAGGTGCCCTCGAGCCCGATCTTGCCGATCACCGCCGAGCCCGCGTACTGGTCGCGGTCGATGTGCTTGAGGTCGTCCTCGGAGATCGCCGCGACGTAGCCGAGCGCGTGCACGCCGGCGTCGCCGTACGGGTACCAGCGCGCGAGCCGGGTCTGGATCTCCACGCCCGGGAACTCGAACTGGCGCACCGCGAAGGTCGCGATGTCGCTGTCCGACAGCGACAGGCGCAGCGGCACCGCCTCGAACTTGCGCCCCGAGCGGATCAGGCGCTCGAGCGCCGGCACCTGCTCCTGCTCGAGCAGGCCGATCGCCGCCAGCCGGCGCAGCGTGTCGGGCACGTCGGCGACCTGCTCCGGCGTCAGCTCGAGCGTGTAGGCGGGCGTGTTCTCGGCGATCACCGTGCCGTGCCGGTCGTACATCAGGCCGCGGTCCGGCGGCAGCGGCTCGAGCCGCACGCGGTTGCCCTGCGACAGGTCGACGTAGTAGTCGTGCTTCAGCACCTGCAGCAGGAACAGCCGGCCGCCGACCACCAGCAGCAGCAGCGTCGCGGCGATCGCGGCGAACAGGATCCGGCCGATGAACAGCCGCTGTTCCGACCAGTGATCCTTGATGCGGACCGAGCGGCGCATGGCGTCAGTGCCGCGTCAGCAGGCGGCCGAGGAAGCCGGTCAGCACCGGCCAGAGCAGCGCGCCGGTCAGCACCGGCAGCCAGCGCACCAGCGCGTTGACCGGGTGGCCGGTGACGCCGTCGATCCAGAACAGCAGGAACTGGTAGAGCAGCAGCAGCAGGAACACCACGATGCCCTGCTGCGACAGCGGGTACATGCGCATGCGCAGGTGGAAGCGGTGCACGAGGAACGCGACCACGACGAAGGCCAGCGCGTTCTCGCCGAGCACGACGCCGTGGAACGCATCGAGCGCGAGCCCCGCGGTCCAGGCCGCCGACAGGCCGCCGGCGCGCGGCAGCATCAGCGCGAACCAGACCACGATCAGCAGCAGGAAGTCCGGCCGCAGCAGGTCGAGGACGTGCGGCAGCGGCACCGCCGACAGCACCAGCGCCACCAGCCCCACGCCGAGCAGCGTCAGCCGCGGACTGCGGATGTCGATCATCGCGGCGCGGCCGGGCGTGGCTTGGCGCGCGGCTCGTGCGCCGGCGCCGCCGGCGCCGGCGGCTCGGCCTCCGGCAGCGCGACCCGCGCCTTGGACCAGAGCAGCAGCACCTCGCGGTCGCGGTCGAGCGCCGCCGCCGGGCGCGCGCTCACGATCGCGAGCGGCTGGCTCGGGTCGCGCTTGACCTCGGCGATGCGCCCCACCGGCAGTCCCGCCGGGAACACGCCGCCGAGCCCCGAGGAGACCAGCAGGTCGTCGGCCTGGACGTCGGCGTTGCGCGGCAGGTAGGGCAGCGTCAGGCGGTCGCTGTCGCCGGTGCCGACCGCGATCGTGCGCAGGCCGTTGCGCTCGACCTGCACCGGCACCGCGTGCGTCGGGTCGGACAGCAGGATCACCTCCGCCGCCATCGGCCCGACGTTGATCGTCTGGCCGACGATGCCGTTCGCGTCGATGACCGGCTGGCCGCGGCTGACGCCGTCGCGCGCGCCGCGGTCGATGAGCACGCGGTGGCGCAGCCGATCGAGGTCGACCCGCAGCACGGTCGCGGCCTGCACGCGCTCGGCGTCGCGCGGCGCGGCGCTGACCAGCCGGCGCAGCCGCTCGTTCTCCTGCTCGATCGCCTCGAAGCGCAGCAGCTTCAGGTCGTTCTCGCGCGCGGCGTTGCGCAGCAGCTCGTTCTCCGCGAGCAGCTCGTGACGGGTGCGGGTCGCGGCGCTCAGCCAGTCCCAGGCCGCGACCGGCGAGTGCACCAGCATCTGCAGCGGCCAGGCGGCCGCCGACAGCCCCGAGCGGATCATCGCGAGGCCCTGCTGGCGGTGATCGGCCACCATCAGGCCGATCGACAGCGCGATCAGCACCAGCGCCCGCAGGCCGAGCGTCGAGACGCGCGGCGGAGCATAGCGGGCACCGGGCTCTCTCAGGGCCGGCAACCGACTACTCCGGTCACGGCATCACTGCAGGCCGAAGGCGCCAGGGTGCTCCTCGGACAGCTCGAGGATCCGCCCGCCGCCGCGGGCGACGCAGGTCAGCGGATCGTCCGAGATGATGACCGGGAGTCCCGTCTCTTCCATGAGCAGCTTGTCGATGTCCTTGAGCAGCGCGCCGCCGCCGGTCAGCACGATGCCGCGCTCGGCGACGTCGGCGCCGAGCTCGGGCGGCGTCTGCTCCAGCGCCTGCTTGACCGCGCCGACGATGCCCTGCAGGGGCTCCTGCAGCGCCTCGAGGATCTCGTTGGAGTTCAGCGTGAAGCTGCGCGGCACGCCCTCGGAGAGGTTGCGGCCCTTGACCGACATCTCGCGGACCTGCTGGCCGGGGTAGGCCGAGCCGATCTCGATCTTGATGCGCTCGGCGGTCGCCTCGCCGATCAGGATGCCGTAGTTGCGGCGCACGTAGTTGACGATCGCGTCGTCGAAGCGGTCGCCGCCGATGCGCGCCGAGGCGGCGTAGACGATGCCGTTCAGCGAGATGACCGCGACCTCGGAGGTGCCGCCGCCGATGTCGAGCACCATCGAGCCGCGCGGCTCCTGCACCGGCAGGCCGGCGCCGACCGCGGCCGCCATCGGCTCGTCGATCAGGAACACGCTGCGCGCGCCGGCGCCCTCGGCCGACTCCTTGATCGCGCGGCGCTCGACCTGCGTCGAGCCGTACGGCACGCACACCAGCACGCGCGGGCTCGGCCGCAGGAAGCGGTTGCCGTGCACCTTGTTGATGAAGTACTGCAGCATCTTCTCGGTGTAGGTGAAGTCGGCGATCACGCCGTCCTTCATCGGCCGCACCGCGGTGATGTGGCCGGGCGTGCGGCCGAGCATGTTCTTCGCCTCGGCGCCGACCGCGACGATGGTCTTGCCGCCGCGCGCCGGCTCGTCGCGCACGGCGACGACCGAGGGCTCGTTGAGCACGATGCCCTTGCCGCGGACGTAGATCAGCGTGTTGGCGGTGCCGAGGTCGATGGAGACGTCGTTGGAAAAATAGCCGCGCAGGCTCTTGAACATGGGTACTCGGTCGTTAGGCGGAAGAAAGGGGCGACAACACCGAAGACGGCCAACATGAGGCCCTGCCGGCGATTCGGGTAATTTATCAACGAGGACGACAATTCACAAGGCGACGTGTATGATTGATAAGGAAATTTTGCAGCGCAATCTCCCCATCTAGCCATGAGCCTGACCCGCAGGGACGTTGAGGGAATCGCCCACCTCGCCCGTCTCGAGATCACCGAAGGCGAACTGCCCGTCTACGTCGACAGCCTCTCGAAGATCCTGTCCTTCGTCGAGCAGCTGAACGCGGCCCAGACCGCGTCCGTCGAACCGATGGCCCACCCGCTCGAGGGCGAGATCCAGCGCCTGCGCGCCGACGTCGTCTCCGAGAGCGACTGCCACGACAAGTACCAGGCCAACGCGCCGCTGGTCGCGGGCGCGCTGTACGTCGTGCCGAAGGTGATCGAGTGAGCCTGCACACCCGCTCGCTGGCCGAGCTCGCGGCCGGGCTCGCGGCCAAGGAGTTCTCCGCGGTCGAGCTGGCGCGCCACTTCATCGCGCGCATCGAGGCCGCGAACGAGGGGCTGAACGCCTTCCTGACGGTCACCACCGAGCGCGCGCTCGCCGACGCGGCGCGCGCCGACGCGGCGCGCGCCGCCGGCCGCGCCGGGCCGCTGACCGGGTTGCCGGTCGCGCACAAGGACATCTTCTGCACCGACGGCATCAGGACCAGCTGCGGCTCGCGCATGCTCGATGGGTTCATCGCCCCCTACGACGCGACCGTCGTCGAGCGGCTGCAGGCCGCCGGCACCGTGCTGCTCGGCAAGACCAACATGGACGAGTTCGCGATGGGCTCGTCCAACGAGAACAGCTACTACGGGCCGGTGCGCAACCCGTGGGACCGCGGCAAGGTGCCCGGCGGCTCCTCCGGCGGCTCCGCGGCGGCGGTCGCGGCGCGACTCGTGCCGGCCGCGACCGGCACCGACACCGGCGGCTCGATCCGCCAGCCGGCGGCGCTCGTCGGCGTGTCCGGCATCAAGCCGACCTACGGCCGCGTGTCGCGCTACGGCATGATCGCGTTCGCCTCGAGCCTCGACCAGGCCGGCGTGCTCGCGCCGTCGGCCGCGGACTGCGCGCTGCTGCTCGGCGCGATGGCCGGTTTCGACCCGCGTGACTCGACCTCGGTCGACGTGCCGGTGCCCGACTACGTCGCCGAGCTCGAGGCGCCGCTCAGGGGCAAGCGCATCGGCGTGCTGAAGGAGTTCTTCGCCGAGGGCCTCGAGGGCCCGACCGGCGCGCTGGTGGAGGCCGCGATCGCGCTGCTGCGCGAGCAGGGCGCCGAGATCGTCGAGGTCAGCTGCCCGAACCTGCCGCTGTCGGTGCCGACCTACTACGTGGTGGCGCCGGCCGAGTGCTCCTCGAACCTGTCGCGCTTCGACGGCGTGCGCTTCGGCCACCGCTGCAAGGAGCCGCGCGACCTCATGGACCTGTACAAGCGCTCGCGCGGCGAGGGCTTCGGCGCCGAGGTCAAGCGCCGCATCATGACCGGCACGTACGTGCTGTCGGCGGGCTACTACGACGCCTACTACCTCAAGGCGCAGAAGGTGCGCAGCCTGATCACCGCCGACTTCAGGCGCGCGTTCGAGACCGTCGACCTGCTGGTCGGCCCCACCTCGCCGACGCCCGCGTTCGCCATCGGCGCCAAGGTCGACGACCCGATCACGATGTACCTGAACGACATCTACACGATCGGCGCGAACCTCGCGGGCCTGCCGGCGATGTCGGTGCCCTGCGGCTTCGTCGGCGCGCTGCCGGTCGGCCTGCAGCTGATCGGCCCGCACTTCGGCGAGAGCCGGCTGCTGGCCGCGGCGCACGCCTACCAGCGCGAGACCGACTTCCACCGCCGGCTGCCGGCGGCGTACGCCTGAGACCCAGACGATGAACCAGAACGCCGTCCGCGAAGGCTGGGAGGTCGTGATCGGCCTCGAGATCCACGCCCAGCTCGCGACCCGCTCCAAGATCTTCTCGGGCTCCTCGACCGCGTTCGGCGCCGCGCCGAACACGCAGGCGAGCCTCGTCGACCTCGGCTATCCCGGCACGCTGCCGGTGCTGAACCGCGACGCGGTGCGCATGGCCGTCAAGTTCGGGCTCGCAACCGGCGCGACGATCGCCGCGCGCTCGATCTTCGCGCGCAAGAACTACTTCTACCCGGACCTGCCGAAGGGCTACCAGATCAGCCAGTACGAGCGGCCGGTGGTCGAGGACGGCTCGATCGAGATCGTGCTCGAGGACGGCAGCAGGAAGACCATCGGCATCACGCGCGCGCACCTCGAGGAGGACGCCGGCAAGTCGCTGCACGAAGGGCTCGCGAACGCGAGCGGCATCGACCTCAACCGCGCCGGCACGCCGCTGCTCGAGATCGTCTCGGAGCCGGATCTGCGCTCGGCGCGGGAGGCGGTCGCCTACCTCAAGAAGGTGCACACGCTGGTGCGCTACCTCGAGATCTGCGACGGCAACATGCAGGAAGGCTCGTTCCGCTGCGACGCGAACGTCTCGGTGCGGCGCTTCGGCAAGACCGAGTTCGGCACGCGCTGCGAGATCAAGAACGTCAACTCGTTCCGCTTCGTCGAGAAGGCGATCAACTACGAGGTCGAGCGCCAGATCGACGTGCTCGAGGGCGGCGGCAGCATCGTGCAGGAGACGCGCCTGTACGACTCGGCCAAGGACGAGACGCGCTCGATGCGCTCCAAGGAAGAGGCCAACGACTACCGCTACTTCCCGGACCCCGACCTGCTGCCGCTGGTGATCGAGCCGGCCTTGGTCGAGTCGGTGCGCGCGACGCTGCCGGAGCTGCCGGACGAGAAGGCGGCGCGCTTCGCGCTGCACTACGGCCTGTCCGCCTACGACGCCGGCGTCCTGACCTCGAGCCGCGAGCTCGCCGACTTCTACGAGGCGGTGGTGCGCGAGGTCGGCGGCGGCGCGCCGAGCGCCAAGCTCGCCGCCAACTGGGTGATGGGCGACTTCTCGGCCCTACTGAACCGCGACGGCCTCGAGATCGCCGCGGCGCGCGTGCCGGCGGCGGCGCTCGCGGGGCTGCTGCGCCGGATCCAGGACGGCACCATCTCCGGCAAGATCGCCAAGGAGGTCTTCGAGCTGATGTGGGCGGACGCCGCCGCGGCCGACGCGGTGATCGAGGCCAAGGGCCTGAAGCAGATCACCGACACCAGCGCGATCGAGGCGGCGATCGAGGCGGTGATGGCCGCCAGCCCCAAGCAGCTCGCCGAGTACCGCTCCGGCAAGGACAAGCTGTTCGGCTTCTTCGTCGGCCAGGCGATGAAGGCGACGCAGGGCAAGGCGAACCCGGCGCAGCTCAACGAGCTGCTGAAAAAGAAGCTCGCCGGTCCCTAGCGCCCCGTGCGCGACGGCGACACCCTGCGGCGGTTCCTGTTCGAGCGCTTCCCGGTGCGCGGCTACCTCGTGCACCTCGACGCCTCGTGGCGGGCGCTGATCGAGCACCACGCCTACCCCGACGCCGTGCGCGACACGCTCGGCGAGGCGACCGCGGCAACGATGCTGCTCGCGGCCACGCTCAAGTTCGACGGCCTGCTGACGCTGCAGATGCAGGGGCCGGGGCCGATGCACCTCCTGGTCGTGCAGGCGACGCCGCGCATGGCGGTGCGCGGCGTCGCGCGCTGGCGCGGCGAGCTGCCGCCGGCACGGCCGAGCCTCGAGGCGCTGACCGGCGGCGGCCAGGTCACCGTGACGGTCGAGAACGCCGACCGCAGCTCGCGCTACCAGGGCATCGTGCCGCTCGCCGGCGAGCGGCTCGGCGACTGCTTCGAGGCCTACTTCGCCCGCTCCGAGCAGCTGCCGACGCGGCTCTGGCTCGCCGCCACGCCGGAGCGGGCGGCGGGCCTGCTGCTGCAGCGCCTGCCGAGCGGCGCGACCGCCTCGGCCGAGGAGATCGAGCACTCGGCGGCGGCCGGCGACGAGGACTGGAACCGGGTGCTGCACCTCGCGGCGACGCTGACCCCGGCGGAGCTCGCGGGCCTGAGCGGCGACGAGCTGCTCAGGCGGCTGTTCCACGAGGAGGACGTGCGCCTGTTCGATCCCGGGCCGGTGTTCTTCCAGTGCACCTGCTCGCGCGAGCGCGTCAGCGGCATCCTGCGCTCGATCGGCGCGGCCGAGGTGCGCGACATCCTCGCCGAGCGCGGCTCGGTCGAGGTGCGCTGCGAGTTCTGCAACCGCGCCTGGCAGTACGACGCCGTCGACGTCGCCGGGCTGTTCAGCGGCGGCGGCCCGGTCAGCGGCCCGCGCGCGCTGCAGTAGCCGCCGCGGCGTCGCGGCGCCGCCACGGCGGTCCCCGCGCCGGGCCGGAGCCGGGCGCGCGCCGCCGGCTCGACCCCGTTCTTGTGCCGCCGCCGATTACCTGCCTAGACTCGGATCGCCGACGTCGATTCCTTGCGTGTTCAGTGATCGAACCGGAGGACCGTCATGCCGTCAGCTACCCTGATGCACTCGTTCCCCGTGCCGCTCGGCCGCCGTGGCACCGCCGCGGTCGTCGCGATCTGCGTGCACCTGCTGCTGGGATCGGCGCTCGTCGCCGGCCTGGTGGTCAACCTGCAGATACCGGTCGTCATACTGCCGCACCCGCCGGTTCACCCGCCGGTGCGCAAGGACGACCCGGTCCCGCGGATCCGGTTGGGCGGGCCGGAGTGGGGCGTTCCGGTCCCGGCCCCGCCCGACGACCCGCCGCTGATCCTGCCGCAGGTGGACGACCCGACGATCGGCCGCGTCGCGCCGCCCGCGCCGACGCCGCGCGACGACGGTGCGGGACCCGCGGTAACGACCGGGCCCCGCGTACTGCACCAGGAGGAGCCGCCGTATCCGGCGGCCGCGCGCCGCCTCGGGGAGCAGGGCGTCGTCGTCGTGCGCGTGCTGGTCGGCATCGACGGCAACGTCGCGCGCGCCGAGGTCGCGACCTCGAGCGGATCGACGCGCCTCGACAACGCGGCGCTCGCCTCGGTGCGCCACTGGCGCTTCGCGCCGGCGAGCTCCGGCTCGGGCCCAGTCGAGAGCTGGACGAGCCTCAGGATCGTGTTCCGGCTGACCGACTAGCGTGGCGGCTCGGCGGGCGCCGCGCGCGCGGCGGGCCCGGCCGCGCACGGCGTGTCGCGGCGCGCGATCAGCGCCGCGACGCGCTCGAGCCAGCAGGCGAGCCGGAGTTCAATCTCGGCGCGCGCCGTCCGCGGCTCATCGAGAGTCACCACGAGGCGCACGCTCCAGTGTCTAGCGGCACGCATCGGGGTCCCCCGACGCGGCGCCGAGCCCGAGCTTCGCGAGCGCGGCGCGCGCCTCGGCGCCGCGCAGCGTCCACTCGTACCACGCGGGTTGCGACGCCGCGCCGGGACGGTCGCCATAGCTGACGGCCAGCAGGCTCAGCACGCAGCGGCGGGTCGGTGGGTCGAGCCCCGGCAGCGCGTGGGCGAGCGCCGGCACGCCGTCCAGGCCGCCGCCGGTCGCCAGGTACGCGACGTCGACGGCGCCGGTGCGGGCGTAGCGCTCGAGGTTCCTGCCGACGATCCACGCCGAGTGGTTCCAGTAGCCGAGCACGAGTGCCGCGCCGAGCGCCGCGAGCGCGACGCGCCGCGTCAGGCGCCCGCGGTCGACGCCCGTCGCGAGCTCGACCGCGAGGGCGATCAGCGCCGCGGCCACGACGATGATGTAGGCCGCGACGTACAGGCGCAGCCGCGTATAGCCGTAAGCGGCGGCATACAGCGCGAGGCGATGAGCGGCTGAGCCGAGCAGCAGCAGGCACTCGCCGGTGAGCGCGAGGCCGAGCGCGCGTCCGACTCCCGGGCGACGGGGCCGGGTGCGCTCATCGAACACCAGCACGAGCAGGGCGCACAGCGTCACGACCAGCGTGATCTCGATGAAGCCGCGATGCACGGCCTCGGCGTAGGTGACGCCGCTGCCCAGCCGGCCGCCCGGGTCGCCGAACAGGTCCGCCAGCTGCAGCACCAGGAACAGGGCGAACAGCGCCGCCACCGCGCCGAGCACGATTCCCTGGTCGACCGGCGTCAGCGGTCGCGAGACCCCGGCGTCGGCGACCGCCGGCCGCGACGTGCGCCGGTAGGCGCGCAGCGCCGCGCCGAACAGCCCGAGCGTGACGGCCGCCGCGCCGGCGAAGAACGCGAGTCGCCCGAACAGCGACAGGGCGCCGAGCGCGGCCAGCAGCTGCGCACGCCATGCGGCGAGCGTCGGGTCGGCCTGCGCGAGCAGGCCGAAGAACGCCGCGACCACCACCAGCGCGAGCACCGAGCCGCGCACGACCGGCAGGCCGTCCTGGCCGCGCGCGCTGCGGATGCCGTCGCCGAGCCGTTCGCCCGCTTCGCCGAGCACGCGTCGCGAGGCCCGCCACGGCGCGCGCGCGAGGTCGCGACTGCCGGGTGGAGCGACGCCGTCGCTCAGCACCGCGACCGCGCCCACCCAGGCGCTCGCGAGCGCGAGTGGCAGCTGCACGCCGAGGTTGGCGCTGATCGCGACCACGCCGGCGAGGGCCGCCGAGAGTGCCAGCAGCGCGCGGCGCTCGGCGAGCGGATAGGCGTCCAGCAGCGCGAAGCCGGCCGCCAGCGACCACAGCGCGACGGACCAGTTCAGTCCTGGGCTGGCGTCGTAGAGGGTGAGCGTCGCGAGCGTCGCGACGAATGCCGCGCCGAGCCACGCGAGGCGCTCCGGCCGCGGGGGTCGCAGCGCGCGCAGCCGGGGAGGGGCCAGGTCGGCAAGAGTACTTTGCGTCATAAAGTAAATGCTCGTGCAGGAGGGGTGGGTCGGGTCCTGGGTCCGGTGGTTCAGCGCGCGAGGGCGCTGCGCGTCGCGACGATCAGCGCTTCCATGTGCGCGAGGTAGCGCTCGAGCGCGCGGCGACCGGCCGGCGCGAGCCGGTACTCGGTGCGCGGCCGGCGGTCCGCGAACGACTTGGCGCAGCCGATGTAGCCGGCGTCCTCGAGCCTGCGGGCATGCACGCTCAGATTGCCGTCGGTCGTCTCGAGCAGCTCGCGCAGCTCGACGAAGGTCAGCGCCTCGGTCCCGGCGAGGGCGCTGACGATGCCGAGCCGCAGGCGGTGGTGCAGCAGGGCATCGGGATCGGCCGCCTCGGCGCCGGCTCCGGCCGCGCCACCGGGCAGCGCCTCGAGCCGCGACCGGCCGCGGCCCTTGCGGTGCGCGCCGCGCGTCGCGCGCTGCGCCGCGCTAGCCACCGTGGCTCCGGGCGATGAACGCGCCGAACACGACGTGGGTGGCCGCGAATCCGGCCAGCATCAGGCCCTCGCCCCAGGCGCCCGGCGCGAGCGCGGCGACGACGCCGAGGCCGAGGAAGCAGGCCCCCATCGCCGGCACGACGCGCACCGAGAACGCGCCACCGGCCGTGAGCCCGGCGCCGTACAGCAGCAGCCAGACCGCCGGCAGGTAGTCGAGGTGCGCGTCGCGCAGCATCACGAGCGTCAAGACGCCGCCGGCCGCGATCGCTGGCCCGAAGCCGAGCACGAACTTGCGAAACGGGCCCGACCACAACGGCTGTCCGGCCCGCCGTGCCTTCCACGCGGTGCTCGCGAGGCCGACCAGCGCCGACAGCGCGGCATCGCCGAGCCAGAGCCGCACCCGGGCCAGCGGCTCGGCGAGGCCGTGCGCGTACAGGCCGGTCGCGAGCGCGCCGAGCCCGACGCACACGAAGCCGATGCCCGACAGCGCCGTGAAGGCGCCGGCGTTCGCCATCGTGCGGCGGATGAACTGCAGGTCCGCGACGGCGCGTTCATGCATGGCGGCGGTGCGGGCGTGCGGCGGTGCGTCCATCGGCGCGCCGATGCTAGGGTCCCGCCCGCGATCAGTCAAGTACTTTGCAACATAAAGTTGAGCCGCGCGACGGCACCCGGCCGGGTGCCGCCGCGCGACGTCAGGGATTGGTCGACAGCGTGTAGGCGGTCAGCTTGGTGCCGGCCGGCACCACCAGCAGGCCGTCGCCGGCGGCGAGGCCCGAATAGATCATCCCGGCGTCCCAGCCCTCGGTATGCGGCAGCGGCGCGCCGAGGTTCTGCGCCCAGACCTGCTGTCCGGTTGCGCCGTCGAGCGCGTAGAGCATGCCGCTCGATGAGCCGATGAAGACGTACTGGTTGACGACGATCGGCGAGCTCGTCAGCGTGCCGTCGCCGGCGAAGCTCCACTGCACCATGTTGTTCGCGTTGGTGACTGCACGCAGCGTCCCGCTCTGCAGGTAGTAGCCGGTGGTGCCGGTGAAGGCCGGCGGCCCGTCGGCCAGGTAGCTGCCGGCCAGCGTGCCGGCCTGCGCGTCGAAGGTCATGCCGCTGTAGGAGCCGAAGCCGTTCGGCGAGTACAGCACGCCGTTGGCGACGACCGGCGTGCCGCCGCCGCCGCCGTCGCAGCCCGTGCTATTGGTCCAGACGGCCGCGCCGCTCGCCGGGTCGAGGTCGTAGGTCTGGCACGGGTAGCTCACGTAGACGCCGGTCGCGGTCACGGCCGGACTGCTGCCGCTGCCGTTCGCGACCGACTGCGTCCAGACGAGCGCACCGTTCGTCTGGTTCACGGCGTACACGGTGCCGCCTTCGCCGGCGGCGCCGGTATACACCATCCCGTCGGCCGCGGTCGGCGGCGTGTCGAACCAGTACTGGGACGTCAGTGCGACGCTCCACTTGCGGTTGCCGGTCGACGCGTCGAGCGCCTGCAGCAGGCCTGCCGAGCCGATCGTGGCATTGAGCACGAACAGCGTGCCGTTGTCGTAGGCGGCGTTGGCCTGGCCGCTGACGATGATCGGGCCCCAGACCGGTGCACCGTTCGCCTGGTCGAGCGCGAGGATCTCGGTGCCGCCGGTGACGCCGACGGTGACGAAGACCAGGCCGGCCGCGATCACCGCGTACGAGGGCGTGCCGCCGACGTCGACGCTCCAGGTCGGCTGCGAGGGCAGGCTGACGTTCTGGAACGTGATCGCGCCGGTGTGCGCGGGGTTCAGCTGGAACGCCACCGCGTCGATGCCGGCGGGCGTCACCTTGAACGGCAGGGCATTCGACGTTCCGCCCTGGCCGGCCGGGTTGGCGACCGTCACCGAGGCCGAGCCGGCGGCCGCGACGTCCGCGGCCGGCACCTGCGCCTGCAGCGCCGAGGCCGAGAGCCACGTCGTCGGCAGCGCGGCGCCGTTCCACTGCACCACGGATCCGGCGACGAAGCCGGTGCCGGTCACGGCCAGCGTGAAGCCGGCGCCGCCCGCGGCGATCGAGCTCGGCGACAGGGCGCTGAGTGACAGCGCGCCGATCGGCACGATCGTGAAGCTGACCGGGCTCGGCACGGCGGTGCCACCGTTGCTCACCGCGATCGCCACCGTGCCCGCAGTCGCGAGATCGGCGGTCGCGATCTGCGCGGTCAGCTGCGTCGCGGAGACATAGCTGGTCGGGCGCGCGCTGCCGTTCCAGAGCACCGTCGAACTCGCGCCGAAGCCGGTGCCCGTGACCGTGAGCACGAGGCCCGGGCTGCCCGCCGTGGCCGACGCCGGCGCGATGCCGGTGACGGCGAGCGGCGGCGGCGCCTGGATCGTGAAGGGCAGCGCGCCCGAGACGCCGCCGCCGCCGGCGGCGTTCGAGACGCTGACGCTCGCGCTGCCGGTGGTCGCGACGTCCGCGGTCGAGATCAGCGCCGTCAGCTGCGAGGCCGAGACGTAGGTCGTCGGCCGCGCGGCGCCGTTCCACTGCACCGTCGAGCCGCGGTCGAAGCCGCTGCCGTTCACGGTCAGGCTGAAGCCGGGGCTGCCGGCGAGCACGCTCGGCGGATTGATCGCGGTCAGCGACGGGTCGCCGCTGGTCACCTGGTAAGTGGTCGTGACCGTCTGCGGGCTGTTGCCGATCGGCCGGGTGCACGCCTGGTCGAAGCAGGCCTGCACCTGCAGCGAATCGGTGTAGGTCCCCGGCGCCAGCGTCGCCGGGTCGATGAAGGTCAGCAGCAGCGTCGCCTGGGTCTGCGACGAGCCCTGGAACGAGATGCTGGCGAGGCCATTCTCGGAGAAGTGGGTGTCGATGTAGACGTCCTGGCCGGTGGCCGGGGCGCTCGACAGCGTGACGGTGACGCTCGCGGTCGGGGCCGGCTGGCCCGGCGTCGCATGCACGCTGAGATCGTGCGGGGTCAGCGACATCGACAGGCCGCCGCCGCCACCACCGCCGCCGCCGCCGCAGGCGGCGAGCAGCGCGGCCAGCGACGCGAGCGCGAGCAGCTGCGCCCGCCGGCGCGGTGCCGCGTGCGCTCGTCCGCAAGGCAGGCCCCGCCTGCAGACCCGTTCGTCCATGACGCTCTCCCCCTGCGCCCCGACCCGCCGTCGGGCGACTGCGCCGATTCTTCCGATCGGTGCCCCCGAATGTAGCTCAGTCCGCCCGGCGACGGAAACCCGGGCGGCGGTGACCGCTCAGCGGCGCCCGGCGTCGACCTCGCGGATGTATTCGGAGCCGCCGAGCGCGTTCATCTGCTCGATGATCCAGGCCTGGCGCCGGTAGACGTAGGCGCTCGGGTGGTCGACGCGCAGCTTCCTGGGGTTCGGCAGCACCGCCGCGAGCAGCGCGCCCTGCGGCTGGTTGAGGTGCGCGGCGTCGCTGTGGAAGAAGTGCGGCGCGGCGGCCCCGACGCCGTAGATGCCGGGACCGAACTCGGCGACATTAAGGTAAACCTCGAGGATGCGCTGCTTCGGCCAGCACAGCTCGATCAGCATCGTCAGGTACGCCTCGAGGCCCTTGCGCACGAAGCTCGGCCCGGGCCAGAGGAACAGGTTCTTGGCGACCTGCTGGGTGATCGTGCTCGCGCCCCGCAGGCGCTTGCCGCGCTCGCGCTCCTTGATCGCGGCGTCGATCGCCTCGAAGTCGAAGCCCGGGTGGAACGCGAACTTCTGGTCCTCGGAGGCGATCACCGCGAGCTTGACGTGGCGCGAGATGCGCTCGTACGGGGTCCAGCGGTAGTCGAGGTGCCAGCTCGCGTCGTGCGCGAGGCGCGCCTGCAGGTAGCCGTTGATCATGAACGCCGAGGTCAGCGGCGGCACCCACCTGAGCGCCAGCACCGCGAGCGCGGTGGTCGCGACGAAGCCGCCGACCAGCCACAGCAGCAGCTTCGCGAGGCCCCGCAGCACGCCGCCCTGCGCAGCCACGGGGGCCGCGTTCAGCGCTCGACGACCGTCACCGACTCGATGACCACGGGCTCCGCCGGCACGTCCTCGTAGTGGCCGCGGGTGGTCGTGTCGACGGCCGCGATCTTGTCGACGACGGCCATGCCCTCGGCCACGTGGCCGAAGACCGCGTAGCCCGCGCTGCCGCGGCCGGCGTCGAGCGAGGCGTTGTCCTTGAGATTGACGAAGAACTGCGAGGTCGCGCTGTGCGGGTCGCTGGTGCGCGCCATCGACAGCGTGCCGCGGCGGTTCTTGAGGCCGTTGCCCGCCTCGTTCTTGATCGGTGCGCGCGTCGCCTTCTGCTTGAGGTCGGCGGTCAGCCCGCCGCCCTGGATCACGAAGCCCGGGATCACGCGGTGGAAGACCGTGCCGTCGAAGTGCCCGGCGGCGGCGTAGTCGAGGAAGTTCTGGCAGGTGAGCGGTGCATCCGCGGTGGCGAGCTCCACGAGGAAGCTGCCGAGCGAGGTCTGGAACTTGAGCACGAGGGGATCTCCCGGCGGGATAGCGGACCGCCGCGCCGCGATTCTAGTCGCGCCGCGTGCCCGCCGTCGCGCGTTCGTGGCCGGCGAGGTCGCGGCGGGTCGCGACCGCGACGAAGCCGGCGCCGGCCAGCAGGGCCCGCACCGCCGCGCCCTGCGTCGCGCCGTGCTCGAGCACCAGCCGGCCGCCCGGCACGAGGTGCGCGGGCGCGGCGGCGCCGATCGCGGCGAGCGCCTCGAGCCCGGACGGACCGGCGACCAGCGCGAGCGCCGGTTCGTGACCGAGCTCGGCGCTGCCGAGGTGCGGGTCGTCGGCGGCGAGGTAGGGCGGGTTCGCGGCGATGAGGTCGTAGCGCCGGCCGGGCACCGCGCCGAACCAGTCGCCCGCCAGCAGCCGGACGTTGCCGAGGCCGAGGCCGGCGCGGTTGCGCTCGGCGATCGCGAGCGCCGCGGCGCTGGCATCGACCAGGTCCACCGCCGCGTCCGGCCGCTCGCGCGCGATCGCAAGCCCGATCGCGCCGCTGCCGGTGCCGAGATCGAGCACCGCCGGCGCCGGGCGCCCGGCGAGCGCCGCGAGCGCGATCTCGACTATGAGCTCCGTTTCGGGCCGCGGCACCAGCACGCCCGGCCCGACCTCGAGCGTCAGCGTCCAGAACTCGCGCCGGCCGAGCAGGTAGGCCACCGACTCGCCGCGCTCGCGCCGTGCGAGCAGCGCCTCGAAGGCGCCGGCCTCGGCCGCGCCCAGCGGCCGGTCGCCGAGCGCGCCGAGCCGGCCGCGGTCGACGCCGAGCACCGCGGCGAGCAGCAGTTCCGCATCGAGGCGCGGCGAGCCCGACGCCGCTGCCAGCCGGCGCGCGGCGAGCGCGAGCGCCGCGCCGATCATTCGAGTTCCGCGAGCTGCTCGGCCTCGAACTCGCGCGCCAGCGGCACCAGCACCTCGTCGAGGTCGCCGTTGACGATGTCCTCGAGCTTGTAGAGCGTCAGCTCGATGCGGTGGTCGGTGAGCCGGCCCTGCGGGAAGTTGTAGGTGCGGATGCGCTCCGAGCGGTCGCCGGTGCCCACCTGCAGTCGCCGGCTGGCGGCCTGCTGCGAGGCCTGCTTGTCGCGCTCGGCCTGCAGCAGCCGCGCCTTCAGCAGCGACATCGCGCGCGAGCGGTTCTTGTGCTGCGAGCGCTCGTCCTGGCACTCGACCACGATGCCGGTCGGCAGGTGTGTGATGCGCACCGCCGAGTCGGTCTTGTTGACGTGCTGGCCCCCCGCCCCGGAGGAGCGGTAGGTGTCGACCCGCAGCTCCGCGTCCGCGATCGGCACGTCCTCGACCTCAGCGAGCTCCGGCAGGATCGCGACCGTGCAGGTCGAGGTGTGGATCCGGCCCTGCGCCTCGGTCGCCGGCACGCGCTGCACGCGGTGCGTGCCGGACTCGAACTTGAGGCGCGAGTAGGCGCCCTGGCCGACGATGCGGCAGATGATCTCGCGATAGCCGCCGTGCTCGCCGCGGCTCTCGGACAGCACCTCGACCTTCCAGCGCTGCGCGTCGGCGTAGCGCGAGTACATGCGGTAGAGGTCGCCGGCGAAGATCGCGGCCTCGTCGCCGCCGGCGCCGGCGCGGATCTCGAGGAAGATGTTGCCCTCGTCGTGCGGGTCCTTGGGGATCAGCAGCCGCTGCAGCTCGGCCTCGGCCGCGCCGAGGCGCGTCGCGAGCGCGCGCTGCTCGGTGGCCGCCAGCGCGCGCATCTCGGGGTCGGCGTCGGCGGCGAGCGCGTCCGCGGCGTGCGCCTCTTGCTCGAGCGCCGCGTAGGCGCGAAAGCGCTGCGCCAGACTCTCGAGCCGCGCGTACTCCATCGACAGCTCGCGGAAGCGGTCGCTGCGGCCCTGCAGAGCGGGGTCCGACAGCATCCGGCCCACCTCCTCATAGCGCTCCGCGAGGCGCTCGAGGCGTCGGCGGATCGAGTCCCTCATTCGGTGTCGGCGTCCAGCCGGAACAGCCGCCGCGCGGCGGCCACGAGCGCCTCGTCGCCGGCCTCGCCGGCCTGGCGCAGCTCGTGGGTGGGCGGGTGGATCAGCCGGTGCGTCAGCGTGTCGGCGAGGTAGGCGAGCGCGTCCTCGGGCGTGCGTCCCGCGCTGATCAGCCGGCGGGCCTGCTCGAGCGTCTGCGCCCGGATCTCCTCGGCGGTGGTGCGCAGCTCGCGGATCGTCGGCACCGCGTGCTGGCCGCGCAGCCCGGACACGAAGCGCGCCACCTCCTCCTCGATCAGGATGCGCGCCTCGCGCGCCTCGTCCTCGCGCGCCTTCAGGTTCTGCGTGACGAAGCCCTGCAGGTCGTCGATCGTGTAGAGGTAGACGTCCTCGAAGTCCGCGACCGCCGCCTCGATGTCGCGCGGCACGGCGATGTCGACCATGAACATCGGCCGGCGGCGCCGGGCGGCCAGCGCCGCCTGGACGTCGGCGGCGGTGATCACCGCGCTCGGGCTGGCGGTCGAGCTGACGACGATGTCGGCGTCGGCGAGGTGGTTCGGCAGCGCATCGAGCGTGATCGCCGAGGCGTTGAACTCGGCCGCGAGCAGCTGCGCGCGGTCGAGGCTGCGGTTGGCGATGATCATGCGCTTCAGGCCCTGCGAGTGCAGGTGCCGCGCCGCCAGCGCGATCGTCTCGCCGGCGCCGACCAGCAGCGCCGTGTGCTGCGTGAAGCCGGCGAAGATCTGCCGCGCGAGGCTCACCGCGGCGTAGGCCACCGAGACCGCATTGGCGCCGATCCGGGTCTCGGTGCGCACCCGCTTGGCCACCGAGAAGGTCGCCTGGAACAGCCGGTTGAGCAGCGGCCCGACGGTGCCGGCCGCCTGCGCCGCGCGGTAGGCGTCCTTCAGCTGGCCGAGGATCTGCGGCTCGCCGAGCACCATCGAGTCGAGTCCGGAGGCGACCGCGAAGGCGTGCTCGATCGCGGTCGCGTCGTGGTGCTCGTAGAGGCTGTCCTTGAGGTCATAGCCGACGCCGTGGTACGCCTCGAGCCAGCGGCCGAGCTCGGCCGGCGACTCGGTCACGCAGTACAGCTCGGTGCGGTTGCAGGTCGAGACGATGACGTTCTCGCGGGCGCCGCCGCTCGCGAGCGCCTTGAGTGCATCCGGCAGGTGGCTGGGGTCGAAGACCACCTTCTCACGCACCTCGAGGGGTGCCGTGCGATGGTTGATCCCGACGACGACGAGGGGCATGCGGAGCCTGAGGGGGTCGGGTGGCGCGGGATTGTCAGGTACGCGGGCGGGGCAGGGCAAGCGCAGGGGCCGCCTCGGCGGCCGGGCGGGGTCGATGGGATATAGTGAACCCATGATCCAGCTCCCATCCAGACGCGCCCGGGCGGCGCTGGCCGGGCTCGCGCTGCTGTTCGGCGGCTGCACCGGGCTCGGCGCCACGTCCCCCGGCGAGCGCATGCTGGTGGCGGAGGTCGCGGTCGAGCGCGGCGAGTACGCGGTGGCGGCGAGCGAGTACCGGCTCGCGGCCGCGGCCAGCGGCGACGCCGCGATCGCCGAGCGCGCGGCCCGCATCGGCTTCGACAACGGCCAGGACCGCGAGCTCGCGCGCACCGCCGCCGAGTGGCTGGCGCGCGACCCGCGCGGCGAGGCGCCGCGCCGCTTCCTCGCGGTCGCGCTGCTCGAGCTCGACGATCGGACCGCGGCCGGCAGTGCGCTCGGCGAGCTGGTGCGGACGGCGTACGCGTCGCCGGCCGAGGCCTTCAACGCGCTCGGCGAGTCGCTCGCGGCACTACGCAACGACACCGGCGTCGCGCGCACGGTCGGCCAGCTCGCGACCCAGTATCCGGCGGTGCCCGAGGCGCAGTACGCGGCCGCGGCGCTCGCGCTTGCCGCCGGCAACTCGCCCGATGCGCTCGCCGCGGTCAGCCGGGCGCTGGCGCTCAGGCCGGACTGGCGCGAGGCGCGCTGGCTGCACGCCAGGGCGCGGATCGCCGGCGGCGACTGCGACGGCGGCCTCAAGGAGGCGAGCTCGCTCGCCGCCGAGTCCACCGACACCGACCGGCTGGTGTACGCCTGGCTGCTGACCGCCTGCGACCGCGGCGCCGAGGCGCAGCCGTACTTCGCCGACCTGGCGCGCGGCCAGGTGGTGCGCTCCGAGGCGCTCGAGGGCCTCGCCGGCCTCGACGCCGACGAGCACCGCTGGGACGAGGCCACGAGCCGCTACACCGAGATGCTGGCCACCGGCCGCAACGCCGACCGCGCCTTCTTCGGGCTCGCCGTGGTCGCCGACCGGCGCGGCGAGCGCGAGCGGGCGCTGCGCCTCTACGGCCGCGTCACGTCCGGCCCGCGCGCCGTGTCCGCGCAGCTGCGCGCCTACCGCCTCGGCCTCGAGCACGGCGACGCCTGGGCCGCGGCGCGCCAGCTGGACGAGTTCGTGCTGGCCTCGAGCGAGCATCGGGTGGAGGTCACGGCCGGGCGGGCGCAGGTGCTCGCCGACGTCGGCCGCGTCCCGGACGCGCTCGCGCTGCTCGCGCGCGCCCAGCAGGCCTATCCCGACCGCGTCGAGCTGCGCTACGCGCGCGCCACCGTGCTCGAGCAGTCGGGAGCCCTCGAGGCGGCGCTGCGCGAGCTGCGCGCGGTCGCGCGGCAGCGGCCGCTCGATCCGACCGCGCAGAACGCCCTCGGCTTCACGCTCGCCGACCATGGCCTCGAGCTGGCCGATGCCGAGCGCCGCATCCGCGCGGCGCTCGCCGACCGCCCCGACAGCGCGGCGATCAAGGACAGTCTCGGCTGGGTGCTGCACCGCCGCGGCCGCAGCGCCGAAGGCCTCGACTGGCTGCAGCGCGCCTACGCGGTCGATCCGGACCCCGAGATCGCCGCGCACCTCGGCGAGGTGCAGTGGGCGCTCGGCGACCGGGGCGCGGCCGAGCGCACCTGGCGCGGCGCGCTCGACAAGAACCCGGGCGACCCCCACCTGACGAAGGCGCTCGAGCGGAACCTCGGCCCGCGCTCATGATCCGCGCGCTCGCGTTCGCGGCGCTGCTGGCCCTGCTTGCCGGCTGCCGCGCGCTGCCGGCGCAGCCGGTGGCGGCTCCCGCTGCGGGCGAGCGCACCGCGATCGCCGCGCTCGCCACCTGGCAGGCCGCCGGGCGGGTCGCGGTGCGCGCCGGCAACGACGGCTTCAACGCCAGCTTCGACTGGAGCGAGGACGGCGGCCGCGGCGAGCTCGGCGTACGCGGCCCCTTCGGCGCCGGCGCGGTGCGCATCCACCGCAGCGACCAGCAGATCGTGATCGAGTCGGGCGGCGCGCCGCCGCTGGCGGTGGCGGCGCCCTTCGATGCGCTCGAGCCCGAACTCGTGGCCCGGCTCGGCTTCCCGCTGCCGCTCGAGCCGCTGCGCTACTGGGTGCGCGGCGTGCCCGCGCCGGGCCTGCCGGCGGACGGCGACGGCAGCGACTTCCGCCAGGACGGCTGGCGGGTCACGGTCGCCGAGTTCGTGCCGGTCGCGGGGGCTCCCGGCGCGCTGCCTGCGCGCCTGACGCTGAGCCGCGACACGACCCGGATTCGGGTGGTCGTCGACCGCTGGCACGTGGGGACGCCATGAGCCCGGCGCCCTGGCCGGCGCCGGCCAAGCTGAACCTCTTCCTGCACGTCACCGGCCGGCGGGCCGACGGCTACCACGAACTCGAGACCCTGTTCCAGCTGGTCGACCTCGAGGACGAGCTCAGGATCGTCGTCCGCCGCGACGGGGTGATCGCGCGGAGCGGGGGTGCGGCGGGCGTGCCGGCGGAGGAGGACCTTGTCGTGCGGGCGGCGCGCCTGCTGCGGGCGCGCGCCGGCGATCCCGGCCTCGGCGCCGAGATCGACGTGGCCAAGCGCATTCCTGTCGGCGGCGGCCTCGGCGGCGGCAGCTCGGACGCCGCCACCGTGCTGGTCGCCCTCAACGAGCTCTGGGGGCTCGGCCTGACGGCGGCGCGGCTCGCCGCGCTCGGCCTCGAGCTCGGCGCCGACGTGCCGGTCTTCGTGCACGGCGACAACGCCGTCGCGCGCGGCATCGGCGAGCGCCTCGAGCCGGTCGCGCTGCCGCCGCGGGTGTACGCGGTGGTCTTTCCCGGCGTGCCGGTGTCCACCGCTGCAGCCTTCCAGGCGCCTGAATTGACAAGAAATTCTTCTGCCATCACAATACCCGGCTCCCCGTTGCCCAGCGGCGGCGGGGCGCAGCTGCCGGGCCGCAACGACCTGGAGCCCGTCGTCGTCGCCCGCCACCCGGCGGTGCGCGCGGCGCTCGAGTGGCTCGGCGAGCGCAGCCCGGCGAGGATGACCGGTTCCGGAGCCAGCGTGTTCGCGGTGTTCGCCGACCGGCTCGCCGCGGCGGCGGCCCTGGAGGGTCTGCCCGCGGGCTGGACGGGGTTTGTGGCGCAGGGGCTGCACCGCTCCCCGCTCGCCGCGCGGCTCGCGGCCGAGCGGCGCGCGGCAGAGGGGCCGGCTCGCCGCTAGGTTTGCGGGTGGGGCGTAGCCAAGTGGTAAGGCAGCGGATTTTGATTCCGCCATCCGAAGGTTCGAGTCCTTCCGCCCCAGCCACTTCGAGTGCAGGTCTGGACGTCGACTCAGCGGGGAGCAGGTAGTGTCCGAAGTGCAGATGTCAGTGTTCGCGGGGAACTCGAACCCGGCGCTCGCGCAGGAGATTGCGCGGCACCTGATGCTGCCGCTCGGCCGCGCGCACGTCGGCCGCTTCAGCGATGGCGAGGCGACCGTCGAGCTGATGGAGAACGTCCGCGGTCGCGACGTCTTCATCGTGCAGCCGACCTGCCCGCCGGCCAACGACCACCTGATGGAGCTGCTGGTGATGGCGGACGCGTGCCGCCGCGCCAGCGCCGGGCGCATCACCGCGGTGATCCCGTACTTCGGCTACGCCCGCCAGGACCGCCGCCCGCGCGCGACGCGCGTCGCGATCACCGCCAAGCTGGTCGCCAACATGATCGCCACGGCGGGCGTCAACCGCGTGCTGACTATCGACCTGCACGCCGACCAGATCCAGGGCTTCTTCGACCTGCCGGTCGACAACGTCTACGCCTCGCCGGTGCTGCTCGGCGACGCCTGGAAGCAGAAGTACGAGAACATGATCGTGGTCTCGCCGGACGTCGGCGGCGTGGTCCGGGCGCGCGCCCTCGCCAAGCGGCTCGACGACGCCGACCTCGCGATCATCGACAAGCGCCGGCCGCGACCGAACGAGTCGAAGGTGATGAACATCATCGGCGACGTCGAGGGCAAGAGCTGCGTGCTGGTGGACGACATGGTCGACACGGCCGGGACCCTGTGCCAGGCCGCGCAGGCGCTCAAGGACGAGGGCGCGATCAGGGTGGTGGCCTACATCACGCACCCGGTCCTGTCGGGTGCGGCGGTCGAGCGCATCGCGTCCTCGGTGCTCGACGAGCTGGTGGTCACGGACACGATTCCGCTCTCGGCCGCGGCCCGGGGCTGCAGCAAGATCCGGCAGCTGTCGGTCGCGGGCCTGCTCGCCGAGACGATGCGCCGCATCCGCGACGAGGAATCGGTCAGCTCGCTGTACATCGACTGAGTTTCGGTCCCGCGGCGTGGTGCCGCGGGACGACGGATCCGGAACGGGCTTGGTCGCGGGCCGTCCCGGGTTCCACTGTAAGGAGACGATGATGAAGACCTCTTTTGAACTGATCGCGGAATTCCGCGATGACCAGGGGAAGGGTGCGAGCCGCCGCCTGCGTCACGCGGGACGTGTTCCGGCGATCCTCTACGGCGGCCAGCGCGAACCCCGCGCCCTGTCGCTCGACCACACCAAGCTGCAGCTCGCGCTGGAGAACGAGAAGTTCTACTCCTCGATCATGCAGCTCAAGGTCGGCGACCAGACCCAGGCGGCGATCCTGCGCGACGTGCAGCGCCATCCCTGGAAGAACCAGGTCGTGCACATCGACCTGCAGCGGGTCTACGAGAACGAGAAGATCCGGCTCGCGGTGCCGCTGCACTACACGGGCGAGGCCGGCGCGCCGGGCGTCAAGACCGAAGGCGGCATGATGTCGCACCTCAAGAACGAGCTGATGGTGGAGTGCCTGCCGAAGGACCTGCCGGAGTTCCTCGAGGTCGACGTCTCGGGGCTGCACCTCAACGAGTCGCTGCACGTCTCCGACATCAAGCTGCCGGCCGGGGTGGCGGCGGTGGAGCTGCAGTCCGGCAAGAACCCGTCGATCGTCGCGGTGCACGCGATGCGCGCGGAGGAGATCGAGGCGCCGGTCGCGGCGGCAGCGGCCGAGGGCGCCGCCGCGGCGCCGGCGGCCGGGGCACCGGCGGCCGGGGCGCCGGCGGCTGCGGCAGCGACGGCGGCCGGCGACAAGAAGCCGGCCGAGGCGGCCAAGAAGGAAGAGCCCAAGAAGGACGCGCCGAAGAAGGACGCCAAGAAGTAGCGCGTCCGGCGTCGCCGGCCATCGGACCGCGCCCCGCGTCGGGTGCGGTCCGGTCGCTTTCGGCGCTCGCGCGGCATCCGCATGGCGGGCCTGTCACTCAAGCTGGTCGTCGGCCTCGGCAATCCGGGGCCGGAGCACGCCGAGACGCGTCACAACGCGGGCTTCTGGTGCGTCGACCGCCTCGCGGCGGCCGTCGGTGGCAGCCTGCGCCCGCACGCCCGCTACCACGGCGAGGTCGGCCGGGTCACGCTCGACGGCCGCGAGCTGTGGCTGCTGAAGCCGTCGACCTACATGAACCGCAGCGGGCTCGCGGTGCGGGCGCTGGCGGAGTACCTGCGGATCGCGCCCGGCGAGACGCTGGTCGCGCACGACGACCTCGACCTCGCGGTCGGCGCGGTGCGCCTCAAGCTCGGCGGCGGGCCCGGCGGCCACAACGGCGTGCGCGACGTGATCACGCAGATCGGCGACGGCTTCTGGCGGCTGCGACTCGGCATCGGCCACCCGGGCACGCGCCAGGAGGTCATCGACTACGTGCTCAGGCGTGCGCCGGCCGCGGAGCAGGTACTGCTCGATGACGCGATCGTGGCGGGCGTCGAGGCGATCCCGCGGCTGCTGACCGACGGCGCCGAGAAGGTCATGAACAGTCTGCACCGGCGCGCGCCGGCGCCCTAGGGAGTACGCGGTGGGGATCAAGTGCGGCATCGTCGGACTCCCGAACGTCGGCAAGTCGACGCTGTTCAACGCGCTGACGCGCGCGCAGATCCCGGCCGAAAACTACCCGTTCTGCACCATCGACCCGAACGTCGGCGTCGTGCCGGTGCCGGACCCGCGGCTCGGCGCGCTGTGGGACATCGCCCGCTCGGAAAAGGTGCTGCCGACGACGGTCGAGTTCGTCGACATCGCCGGCATCGTCGCCGGCGCGTCGCAGGGCGAGGGCCTCGGCAACAAGTTCCTGGCCCACATCCGCGAGGTCGACGCGATCGCGCACGTCGTGCGCTGCTTCGAGCACGCCGACATCGTCCACGTCGCGGGCCGCGTCAACCCGCTGGACGACATCGGCGTCATCAACACCGAGCTCGCGCTCGCCGACCTCGAGACCGCCGAGAAGGGCCTGCAGCGCGCCGAGAAGGCCGCCAAGGCGCAGGACAAGGATGCGATCCGGGCGCGCGACGTGATCCGCCGCGTGCGCGACGCGCTGAACGAGGGCCGGGCGGCGCGCTCGCTCGGGCTCGACGAGCAGGAGCGCGCGATCGTGCGCGAGCTGCAGCTCTTGACGATGAAGCCGGTGCTGTACGTCGCCAACGTCAACGAGGGCGGCTTCCACGACAATCCGCTGCTGACGGTGGTCGAGTCGCTGGCCGCGGCCGAGGGCGCCCAGGTCGTGCCGGTGTGCGCGGCGATCGAGGCCGAGATCGCCCAGCTCGAGGACGCCGACCGGGCCGACTTTCTCAAGGAACTCGGACTGGCGGAGCCCGGTCTCAACCGGGTGATCCGCGCCGCCTACGCCCTGCTCGGCCTGCAGACCTACTTCACCGTCGGGCCGAAGGAAGTCCGCGCCTGGACGGTCAAGCGCAACGCCACCGCGCCGCAGGCCGCGGGCGTCATTCACACCGACTTCGAGCGCGGCTTCATCCGCGCCGAGGTCATCGCCTACGACGACTACCTCGCCTGCCGCGGCGAGGCGGGGGCGCGCGAGGCGGGCAAGATGCGCCTCGAGGGCAAGGACTACCTGGTCCGCGAGGGCGACGTGATGCACTTTCGGTTCAACGTCTGAGGCCGCGGACGCTATGCTGCGCCACGCGCGCGAGCCACGATCGATGCGAGGAAGCTCTGTGACGAAATCATTCCTGATCCGCGCCGCCGGCCTGCTCTGGCTCGCGTCCCTCGCCGCCTGCCACGGCAGCAGCAGTGGCCCGCAGACGGTCGGCGTCGGCATCGGTGTGGCGCTGACCGCGCCGAGCGGCACGACGCTGGTCGCTGCCGGCGACACGCTCGAGATCGACGCGACCGTCAGCAACGACCCCAACAATGCGGGCGTCACCTGGACGCTGACCGGCGCCGGCTCGATCGCCAGCAGCGACACGACCAAGGCGATCTACCAGGCGCCGAGCAACGTCGTCGGCTCGCTGTTCGGCACGCTGACCGCGACCTCGGTGACCGACCCGACCAAGTACGCGTCGGTGACGATCACCGTCAACGGCACGCCGACGATCATGCAGCCGGTGCTGTTCCCGGCCAACCAGAACGTGGCGTACACGACCTACGTCACCGCCGCCGGCGGCACGGCGCCGTACACCTGGACGGTCTCGGCGGGCGCGCTGCCGGCCGGCCTGAGCCTGAGCGGCAGCACCACCGCCGCGACCGCGATCACGGGCACGCCGACGACGCTCGGCACGTCGACGTTCACGCTGACGCTGACCGACGCGGTGGGCCTGACCGCCTCGCTGCCGATGACGCTGACGGTGTCGCCGCAGACGGCGTGCCTGCTGAACGGCCAGTTCACCTACCTGCAGACCGGCTTCTACCAAGGCAAGCCCGTGACCCGCGCCGGCAGCATCAACGTCACGGTCACCGGCACCGTGACCGGAGTGCACGACTACAAGGACGCCACCAACGCCCGGCCGGCCGCCGCCGTGACTTCGGGTACCTGCGTGACGCTGACGCAGAACCGCGGCCAGCTGCACATCAGCTCCTCCGCCAGCGGCAACGAGAGCTTCGACTTCGCGACCAACGCGTCGCTGGCGGTCGGCCACCTGCAGCAGGACGACGGCACGGGCGTGGTCGAGGCCGGCGAGTTCTTCAAGCAGGACCCGACCGCGTTCACGCTGGTCGCGCTAAAGGGCGACTGGGCGTTCGGCGCGGTAGGCGACGACGGCGCCGGCAACCGCCTGGCGGTCGCCGGGCGGGCGACGCTCGACGCCAACGGCCTCGTGTCGGCGGGTGTCGGCGACAACAACGGCGCCTCGCCGGTGGTCGGCGGCATCGTCGCCGGAACCTTCACCGCGCCGGACGCAAACGGCCGCGGTACCGCCGCGCTCACGCTCGGCGGCCAGCCGCTGCCGATCGCGTTCTACGTCGTCGACCAGAACACCCTGCTGATCGTCTCGAGCGACTCGCAGTCGTCGGCGCCGCGCGTCGCCGGCCGCATGACGCGCCAGACCGGCGCCGGCGCGCTCGACAGCACCGCCTTCGCGGGCCCTGCGGTCCTCAGCATGTGGGGCTCGACGCCGGTCAACGGCGTGGCGGAGACGACCGCGACGACCGGCCGGCTGTTCGACGCCGCGGCCACCGCCGGCAGCGCGGCGGGCACGGCGAGCGTCGCGCTCGACATCGTCGATCGCGGCGCGCAGCTGATC
Source organism: Steroidobacteraceae bacterium (assembly GCA_035524595.1). Classification (GTDB taxonomy): domain Bacteria; phylum Pseudomonadota; class Gammaproteobacteria; order Steroidobacterales; family Steroidobacteraceae; genus CAIKZZ01. Next base: position 102,226 of record DATKOP010000062.1, read on the forward strand.
AGCCAGGGCTACACGACCCAGCCGTACACGGTCGCGAGCAACGGCCGCGGCACGCTCGCGGTCGGCAGCGGGGCGACGCTCAGGAACTTCGTGCTGTACGCCGACGGCACGGGCGGCGGCTATGCGATCGAGCCGGCGAGCGTGACCGGCAACTTCGGCATCCTCGACGCGCAGGCGGCGGGACCGTACAGCGACTTCGCGACCGCGTACTACGAGGGCGGCACGATGTTCCCGGGCTCGACCTCGCCGATCACGCTCGCGCCGCAGCTCCTGTTCCAGACCGGGGCGATCAACGGCAACCTGACCGGCAACTACGCGCTCGACCCGGCCACCGGGCGGATGGTGGCGGCGGTGTCGCGCACGATCCTGGGCGGCAGCGACCTCGTCATCTACATCGTCAATCCAGCCAAGCTGGTGATCATCGGCGACGGCCTCAACATCTCGAACAGCCAGCTCGCCTGGTTCGAGGCGTACTGAGGCGCGCGCGGGCGCCTTGACGAGCGCGAGCGCCGTGCACAGAATTCGCGTCCCTTCCGAAGGCCGCCGCGGCGGCCCCGCGTGGCTAGGTAGCTCAGACGGTTAGAGCACGGGATTCATAACCCCGGGGTCGGGGGTTCGATTCCCCCCCTAGCCACCATTTACTCCCCCGATTGGCGCCGCCAAGGCCCGGCAGCCGATTGAGATTCAGTCGCTTAGATGCGCGGTCGGCCCGCGCAGCCCATCCGCGACCCGTGGATGCCGCGCCGGCTCGGGAGGGCGCGGCCGGGGCGGGCCCGCCCTCGGGCCGCGACATCCCGCCGGCCGACGACCACCGATCGGCCGTCGTCGGCGGTACCTGAATCCGAAAGCGGGCGCTCCTCTCGCCGCTACAGGTTGACCGGGCCCGGCGACCTACCCCCGCGATGCGCCGGTGGCTGCCCGTGGGCGGCGCTTGGGGGCCCCCAACGGCCGCCCTCTGGCACGACTGGGCGCGCGGTGGAACAGTCATCCCGCGCGGTTGCGCAGGTCCAACGAACCGGGAGGAGACGATGGAAGCGTCCTATTTCACAACGTGCCTGTGTGCGTCAGCGTTGCTGCTGCTGGCGGGATCGGCGGCGAATGCCGCGTGCACGAACGCGACCCTGGTCGGGGCGTACGGAATCCTGGAACAAGGGCAGTTCATCGGCGGGGGCTTCTCGGAGTTCCGCGCCGTGGGAGAACTGACGTTTGACGGCAAGGGCAAAGGCACCCGGAGCAGCACGATCTGGTACAGCACCCTGGAAATCGCCGTCGAAGGCGCCAACCCCATCAGCTACGCCGTCCAGCCGGACTGCACGTTCACCTGGACGTACGTCAATGGCGAGACGTACACGGGTGTCATCGTCAGCGGCGGGCAGAAGGCCTTCTACCTCGAGACAAGCAATGGCGACCCGATGAGAACCGGTCAGGCGGAAAGGGTCAGGGGCGGCCAGTAGGATCCCCCAGACCCAGCGCGCCACGGGCCCGCCTCGCGCGGGCTCTTCCGCGCGGCCGCGGTTCGTCGTCGTCGGTCGGCGGCGGCCGGCCGGGCAGGCGGCCGAGAATCCGCGACGGGTGACGATCCAGTGGGGCTGTCATCGGGCGCGATGCCGCCCTCGATCGCGCCGGCGAACCCGGGCCGGCGACCGGCCCCGTCGCAGCGTTCTGTTGCCGTCGGAGACGGCAGCGCGTGCCGGATACCCGCGCCGGCGCCGCGCGACCGGCCCCGTCACTTGGTACGGGCCTGCAGCAGCGGCGTCAGCTGATCCGCCTTCGCCTCGATGCGCACGAGGTGCGGGAAGCGCGGCCCGTCGTAGTACTCGACCGACAGCGTCCGGTAGAACTCGTCGTTCTCGACGAGGAGCACGATGGGCTGGCGGCTCTTCTGCGCCTCGAGGATCGCCGCGTCCAGGAGCTCGTTCGTGTACTTGCGGCCGTTGACGCCGATCAGCTTCATGCCGGGCCCGAGGCCGGCGCGTGCGGCGGCGCGGTCCTCGATCACGTCGGCCACGCGGGCGTCCTTGTCGAGCCGCAGCCCGATCGACGACATCCGCTCGAAGGACTTGTGGCGCTTCTGCCGGGCCTCGGCCGCGGCGTTCTTGGCGGCGGAGTAGTCCAGCCGCCAGCCGGCGCGCTCGAGGGCCGCGAGCAGCGCCGCGGTGCCGGTCGGGTCGAGGTGCCGGCGGACGAGGCCGCGCCAGTCGCCGGGCGCGACCGCGGCGAGCGCCGCATAGAGATCCGACTCGGAGTAGGGCTCGAGCCGGGGCGCGCCGGTCGGGCCGGCGAAGAACTGGTGCGCGAGGTCGTCGAGCCCGGCGCGGCCGGCGGTGCGCGCGCGCAGCTCCTGGTCGACGTCGAGCCAGAGGAAGATCGAGGCGTCGTAGTAGTCGACGCCGCGCCGGCTCGACTGCCACGCGGTCGGCGCCCCATAGAGTGCCTGCGCCGCGACCGCGGTGTCGGCCATCGGCCGCCAGCGGGTGCCGGGGCTGAGCGTGAACTCGGCGGCCGCGTCCGCGACGATGTCGCGGAAGTAGTCCGGCGTGATCAGCCCGGCGCGTACCGGCAGCACGTAGCCCCAGAACTCCGTCATGCCCTCGTAGACCCAGAGCAGCGAGCCGTCCATCGGCCGCTGGTAGTCCGGGCTCAGCAGGCCCTGCGGCCGGCGGTACTTGCCGTTCCAGCTGTGCACGTACTCGTGGCCGAGCAGGCCGGCGAGGTCCATGCGCAGGTCCGCCTCCTGCAGCGCCTGCTCGCCCTCGCGGTCGTCGCTGGACTCGTGGTGCTCGAGGCCGAAGTGCGCGACGTGGTCGGACAGCGACAGGAGCCAGGTGTAGCTGCGGTAGAGGCGCGAGCCGAACAGCGCGCCGCTCTCGGCGACCAGGCGGCCGTAGCTCGCCGCGAAGTCCTCCGGCAGGGCGAGCGCGGCCGCGCTGTCGGCCATGATCGAGATGCTGTGGCGCAGCTCGCGGCCGGGTTCCGCGCCCGGCAGCTCGACGCGCCTGGCATGGCGTCCGAGCTGCACCGGCGAATCGATCAGGCGCGCGATCGAAGCAGCCTCGAACTGGTAGCCGCCGTCGGCCGCGGCCACGGACGCGAGCGCGCTGACCACGCTCCAGTTCGGAGGCGGCAGCAGCGTCGCAACGGCCGAGACCTTGTCCGCGTCGACGCCCTTCGGGAACAGCAGGCACTCGTTCCACGGGATCACGGCGAGCGCGTCGCTGCTGGTCGGTCCGGCGCTGTAGCTGCCGCCGTCGGTCGCGAGTCCGGACTCGATCGTGATCTCGAGCTCGTGCGCGTCGCGCGGCACGACCACCCGCAGCGCGTACATCTCGAGCGGATCGCGCGTCCAGCCGAGGCGCTCGCCGTTGGCCCGGATCTCGAGGCCGACCAGCGACTCGAGCGGCCCGGTCGGGCCGTGCTCGCCGGGCATCCACTTCGGGTAGACGAGCGTCAGCGGCCCGGGCCGGACCGCGAGCGTCAGCGTGCTGTGCAGGCGCTTGCGCGCGACGTCGCGGGCGTCGACGCGGACGGTGAGGTCGACGGCGGGCGCCGCCGGCGGCGCGCCGACGATGAGCGCGACGATGAGCGCGCGCAGGGCACGGTGCATGCAGGATCCCCTCGGCCGGTGCTTCGGGTGGCCATGCTAGACGGGCGCGCGCGCCGGCGCCGCTGCCTCGCGTGCTGCGCCGCGTCAGTGGCTGCCGCCGGCCCCGATACGCTACGATCGGAACGGCAGGCCGGCGCGCCCGCCGGGCCGGCGAACCCCGGTTGCCGCGACTCGCAAGCCGTCGGCGGGCCGCACGGTCCAGAGGCTTTGGATCGAACCATGCAACGACCCGCGATGGACCCTCCCGCCCCCCTCGAGCGCGGCGCGCCGGTGCCAGCACTGCCGCCGCCGGTGGTCACGGTGCCGGTCGAGCGCTGGCGCCCCGCCGGCACCGAGTCCGCGACCGACGCCGTCGCCGACGAGCGGCCCGTCGCGTTCCGCTACCACGGCGTGCCGCACGTCGTGATGCTGGCGACCCCGGCCGACCTCGAGGACCTCGCGGTCGGCTTCACGCTCAGCGAGGCGATCGTCGCCGCGCCCGCGGAGATCCGCTCGGTGTCGCTCGCGACGGTCGATGAGGCGCTCGAGGTCAACCTCGACATCGCGCCGGAGCGCTTCGCAGCGCTCCTGCAACGGCACCGCAATCTCACCGGCCGCACCGGCTGCGGCATGTGCGGCGCCGAGACGCTCGCCGACGCGATCCGCGAGCCGCCCGCGCTCGCCGCCGGCCTCGAGCTGTCCTCGGCCGGGCTGCAGGCGGCGCTCGAGGCGCTCGCGCCGCGCCAGGCGCTGAACGCCCGCACCGGCAGCATCCACGCCGCGGCGTGGGTCGTGCCGCAGGAGGGCGTGACGCTGCTGCGCGAGGACGTCGGGCGCCACAACGCCCTCGACAAGCTGATCGGCGCGCTGGTGCGCCGGGGCGAGGACCTGCGCCGCGGCTACGTGATCGTCACGAGCCGCGCCAGCTACGAGATCGTGCAGAAGGCGGCCACGGTCGGCATCCAGGCCGTGGTCGCGGTGTCGGCGCCGACCGCGTTCGCGATCCGTTCCGCCGCGGCCTTCGGGCTCACGCTGGTCGGCTTCGCGCGGCCGGGCCGGCACGTCATCTACGCGCACGGCGAGCGGCTGCGGCCCTGACGGGCGCTGCGGCCCGCAACGAGGGGTACGACGATGAAGCTCAGAATCCGCGGCGACTCGATCCGCCTGCGCCTGACGCGCGGCGAGGTGGCGGACCTGGTCGCCACGGGCGTGGTGGCGGAGCGGACGCGCCTCCCGGTCGGTCCCGCCTTCGGCTACCAGCTGCGCGCCGATGCCGCCGCGCGCGGCGTGACCGCGACCTTCGAGGCGGGCGTGCTCGGCGTCGCCGTGCCGTCCGCGAGCGCGGCGGCCTGGGCGGCGTCGGAGGAGGTCGCGATCCAGGGCGAGCTGCCGGTCGCCGGCGGCACGCTCACGATCCTGATCGAGAAGGACTTCCCGTGCCTCACCGTGCGCGCGGGCGAGGACGACAGCGACGCGTTCGCACGCGACCGCCTCGCGGTCAGCCGCTGACGGCCGCGGCCCGCCGTGGCGGGCCGCGGCGCCGCGGCTACTTCACCGGCGCCATCAGGTGCTGGTAGGGCGTACCGGCCCACATGACGTACGGGACGCTCGTGTCCGGATCCGCGGCCTTCGGGTACTGGTCGTAGAAGGCGGCGTCGCCGCCGACGACCATCACGTGCGGGCCGGTCTTGATCCAGTGGTTCTGCGCGGTGGGCTTATCGGCATACGGGTCGGTGTTGCTCGCGTCGGTGCCGCCCTCGAGCATGTACATGAGCCCCACCTTGCCCGCCGGCGGCGGCTTGTGCGCGACCCAGGCGTGCACCCATTCCATCGCGGCCGCGTCCATGCACATCGGGTCGGGCCCGGGCGTCGCCGGGTTGTCGGGCATGCAGGTGAAGCCGTTCGTGCCCTTGCGCAGCGTGCGCATCTTGCCGTCGGCCTCCATCGCGACGATCGTCGCGTTCTTGCCGACCGCCGCCGGTGCGGCGCTCATCGCGCTCTTGATCATCTCGGCGTCGCTCGGGCCGGCCTTGGCGGCCTTCGCAGCGGGCGCGGCGGCAGGCTTGGCGTTGTCGGCGTACGCGGCGAACGCCGTGCCGAGTCCGAACAGCACCGTGATTGCAATGGATGTCGTGCGCATCGTCGGTCCCCCCCGAATGCTTGGTGGATGGTCGCCGCCGCGCGGCGTGAGCCGCCGTCGTGCCGGCGCCGAGCGTTCGACGCTCAATGGCGCCTAGCAGACGCCCGGGCGCGGCGAAGGTCAAGGAACATGCGGATTGCTGCTGCGCAGCTACCGCGCCGCAGCGGCGGCGCGGCCCGCGTCGCGGGTGCGGCGCTCGGGGCCGGGCGCTCAGGCCTCGCCGGCAGCGCGGCGCGGAAAGCCGACCCAGCGACGCCGCTCGAAGTCGAACAGCTTGCACTGGCGCACCGAGCGCCAGTAGGTGCGCAGCGAGAGCTCGACCACCGGGATGTCCGGCACGAGCCGCGCGAGCGCACCCTGCGCGGCCTTCAGCCGGTAGAGCGGAATGCGCGGGTCGAGGTGATGGGCGGCGTGCTCCATGATGTTGTGCAGCAGCCAGTTCCACCACGGCCGCACCCGATAACGCACCGTGCCGTGCAGGATGCCCTGCGCCTTCAGCCACGCGGACTTGTCGGCGTACCAGACCACGTCCGGATGGGTGTGGTGCAGGTAGACGACGAAGCCGACCACCCAGGTCCAGATCAGGAACGGCGCGAGGAAGCCGAGCAGGATCGCGAGCGCCACCGCGCCGCGCGCCGCCGGCGCCGCCACGACCAGCGCGCCGATCCAGGCGGTCGCGAACGCCGTCACCGCGACCGAGTCCCAAGTGAACTCGGCGCGCCGGCCGGGCGCGTCGCCGCGCCCCGGGAAGTACAGCCGCCGCCACCAGATCTCGACCATGTAGTACGGCAGCGGGCCGAAGGCGCTGCGGTAGACGCGCTCGAGCAGGCGCCGCGCCGGCGACAGCGAGCGCCACTCCGACGGGTCGAGCGGCTGCCAGACGAAGTCGCGTCCCTTGAGGTTGTTGAAGCCGTGGTGCACGACGTTGTGGCCGACCCGCCAGAGCGAGAACGGCGTCAGCGACGGCAGGAACGCGATGCGGCCGAGCAGCTTGTTGAGCGCGGCGTGGTCGGTGAGGCTGCCGTGGCAGGCATCGTGGCCGATGATGAACAGGCGCACGATCGCGAGCGTCGCGAGCGCCGAGCCGGCGAGCGCCGCGGCGAGGGTGCCGCCGCGGGCCACCAGCCACTCGCCGGCGACGAACAGCGCGATGTCGGCCGCCAGCAGCGCGAGCGCCAGCGCGGTCGAGCGGTCGTAGTACGCCGACAGCACCTCGCGCAGGCGCGTGACGCTCGGCGCACGCACGACGGGCTCGGTCGGGGCGGCGACGGTGGCCGCTGCGGGGACGGTGGCGGACATGGGCGGGCTCGCACGGCAGCTGAGGTTGCAGTGCGGCATTATGGCGTGGCCGCAGGCCGGTGCCCAGTCGGCATAATGGCGCGCCGCCAGGTCCCGTGGAGTGATGCGATGTACACCCTGTATTACATGCCCGGCGCCGCGAGCTTCGTGGTCCACTGGCTGCTGATCGAGATCGGCGCGGCCTACGACCTCAAGCGCATCGACGCCGAGGCGCGCGAGCACAAGCGGCCGGAGTACCTCAAGCTCAACCCGAACGGCGTCGTGCCGGTGCTGCTGATCGACGGCGAGCCGGTGTACGAGGCGGCCGCGCTCGCGCTGCTGCTCGCCGAGCGGCACCCGGAGGCCACGCTGGCCCCGGCCGAGGGGACCCGCGCGCGGGCGCTGTACCTGCAGTGGATGCTGCACCTCGCGAACACCGTGCAGCCGGCGTATCGCGCCTGGTTCTACCCGGACGAGCCGGCGGGCGAGGCGCACGCGGCGGCAGCCCAGGAGCGCGCCCGGGTCCGCATCGAGGCCGCGTGGGACCGCCTCGACGCCCACCTCAAGGCGCACGGACCCTACGTCTGCGGCGCGCGCCTGAGCGCCGTCGACTTCCACGCGGCGATGCTGGCGCGCTGGTCGCGCAACATGCCGCGACCAGCGACGCAGTGGCCGGCGGTCGCGGAGCTGGTCTCGCGGCTGCGCGCACGCCCGTCGTTTCGCCAGCTCAACGAGCGCGAGGGCCTGACGGAGTGGGCCTGAGCGGCGCAGGGCCCCAAGCGCCGCAGCCGCGGCTCGAGACCGAGCGGCTGATCCTGCGCCCGACCCAGGTCGAGGACTTCGAGCCCTGGGCGCAGTTCGCGGCGCACCCCGAGTCGATGCGTTTCCTCGGCGGCCCGCAGCCGCGCGCGGTCGCCTGGCGCGCCTTCATCGCGATGGCCGGCTCCTGGTCGCTGTACGGCTTCGGCATGTTCTCGGTGATCGAGAAGGCCACCGGCCGCTGGCTCGGGCGGCTCGGCCCGTGGCGGCCGGAAGGCTGGCCGGGCAACGAGATCGGCTGGGGGATGGTCCGCGACGTCGAGGGCCGCGGCTTCGCGCTCGAGGGCGCCCGCGCCGCGATCGACTGGGCCTTCGACGCGCTCGGCTGGTCCGAGATCATCCACTGCATCGACGACGGCAACGAGCGTTCGCTCGCGCTGGCGCGGCGCCTCGGCTCGGTCTGGCAGCGGCGCCAGACGCTGCCGCCGCCGCTGGCCGTCGAGGTGAACGTCTACGGCCAGTCGCGCGCCGACTGGCGCCGGCGCCAGGCTCAGGCCCGCGGCGGCCTGCCGAGGTAGAGGCGCAGCGCCAGGCGCTGCACCAGGTTGCCGTAGGGCGGGTAGAAGAGCGCGACCGGGAACCAGCGGTGGCGCGTGAACACCGCCTTGGCGTGCGACAGCTCGCGAAAGCCCTCCTCGCCGTGGTAGCTGCCCATGCCCGAGGTGCCAGAGCCGCCGAAGGGCAGGTCGTGGTTGAAGACGTGCCAGCCCCAGTCGTTGACCGTGACGCCGCCGGAGTGCGTGCCGTCGAGCGCCGCCGCGAGCGCCGCGGAGTCGAAGCCGAACGGGTACAGCGCCAGCGGCCGCGGCCGCTCGGCGACGTAGCGCAGCGCCTCGGCGAGCGTCTCGTAGCCGATCACCGGCAGGATCGGGCCGAAGATCTCCTCGCGCGCGATGCGCATCTCCTCGCGTACGCCGGTGATCACGTGCAACGGCAGTCGCCGGTCCGGCCCGGTGGTGCCGGCGACGGTGACCGCGGCGCCGCGCGCGCGCGCGTCGGCGACCAGGTCGAGCAGGCGCGAGTGCTGGCGGTCGTTGATGACGCTGGTGTAGTCGGCGTTGCCGCGCACCTCCGGCACGAACTCGCGGAACGCCGCCGCGACCGCGGCGGCGAACTCCTCGACGCGCGCCTTCGGCACCAGCGCGTAGTCGGGCGAGACGCAGATCTGGCCGCAGTTGAAGGTCTTGCCGTGCGCGACCGCGCGCGCCGCGGCGCCGAGGTCGGCCGCGGGCGCGACGATCGCCGGCGACTTGCCGCCGAGCTCGAGCGTCACCGGCGTCAGGTTCGCGGCCGCGGCGCGCATCACGTGCGGCGCGACGGCCGGCGAGCCGGTGAACACCAGGTGGTCGAAGGGCAGCGCGGCGAAGGCCTGCGCGGCGGCGACCGCGCCGCCGAACACCGCGACCTCGTCCTCGGCGAAGCAGTCGGCGAGCAGCGCGCGCACCGCCTCGGTGGTCCGCGGCGTGTACTCCGACATCTTGATCATCGCGTGGTTGCCGGCGGCGAGCGCGGCGACCAGCGGCCCGAGCGCGAGGTACACCGGGAAGTTCCAAGGCGCGATGATGCCGACGACGCCCTTCGGCTGGTAGCGCACGTAGGCGCGGTTGGTGGCGAAGAGGAGCTCGGTGCGGCGCCGGCGCGAGCGCATCCAGCGGCCGAGGTGGCCGAGCGCGTGGTTGATCTCGAGCACCGGCCCGAGCACGTCGGCCATCTTCGACTCGAACTGCGAGCGGCCGCCGAAGTCGTCGCTCATCGCGTCGGCGAGGCGGTCCTGGTGGGCGCGCAGCGCGCCGCGCAGCCGCTTCAGGCGCGCGCGGCGCTCGGCCGCGGCGGGGTACGGGCTGGCGGCGAAGGCGGCGCGCTGCTGCGCGTAGATCGACTGCAGCCGCGCGATCTCGGCCGCATCGGCCGGCGCTGCCGCGCTCGCCGCGGCGTTCACGGCGCGGCCTCGTACTTGCCGTGGCGCACCAGCGCGTACGCCACCAGCGCCACGGCCACCGACCCGACGCTCGCCCACAGCTGGCTCGCGAGGTCGGGCGTGAACGCCATCGCGACCAGCACCGCGGTCATCGCCGCGATCGCGAAGTAGCTGAGCCACGGGAACAGCCAGATCGGCAGCGCCGGCGGCGGGCCGCCGGCGCGCTCGCCGCGGCGGCGCAGGCTCACCTGCGCGGCGGCGGTGGCGATGTAGACGAACACGATGACCGCGCCGGACGCGTTCACCAGCCACTTGAACACCACGCTCGGCGACAGCACCGCGACCAGCACGCCGGCGAAGCCGACGGCGCTGCCGAGCATCACCGAGCGCGCCGGCACGTGGCGCTTGTTGGTCTTGACGAGCCAGTGCGGCGCGTCGCCCTTGTCGGCGAGCACGAACAGCACGCGCGAGGCGACGTAGAAGGCCGAGTTCAGGCAGGAGAGCACGGCCGTCAGGATGATCGCGCTCATGATCGTCGGCGCCCAGGGCACGTGCATCTGCTCGAGCGCGCGCGTGAACGGCGACTCGCCCGGCCGGACCCGGTCCCACGGCAGGATGCTGACGATCAGCAGCAGCGAGGTGACGTAGAACACCAGGATGCGCACCACGATCGTCGAGCTCATGCGCGCCACCGCGCGCGCAGGCTCGGTGGACTCGGCCGCGGCGACCGCGACGATCTCGGCACCCATCATCGAGAAGATCACCGTCGTCACGGTCGCGAGCACCGCGACCGGGCCGTGCGGCATGAAGCCGCCGTGGCTGACGAGGTTGCCGAAGGTCGGGCCGCTCGGCGAGCTCAGCCCGAAGGCGTACGACGCCGCCATCGCGATGAAGGTGATGATCGCCGCCACCTTGATCGAGGAGAACCAGAACTCAAACTCGCCATAGGCGCGCGCCGACATCAGGTTGACGCCGGTCATCGCCGCCATCAGGATCGCGCCGAGCTGCCAGTTCTCGAGCGGCAGCCAGTCCTGCAGGATGGTCGCGCCGGCGATCGCCTCGACCGGGATCACGACCACCCAGAAGAACCAGTACAGCCAGCCGACCGAGAATCCCGCCCAGTGGCCCAGGCCGAGGCGCGAGAACTCGGTGAACGAGCGGACCTGGGGGTTGGCCACCGCCATCTCGCCCAGCATCCGCATGATCAGGAAGACGACCGCCCCGGTCAGCGCGTAGCTGATCACCGACGCGGGTCCGGCCGCCGAGATCGCCGCGCTGCTGCCGACGAACAGCCCGGCGCCGATGATGCCGCCGATGGTGATCATCGACACGTGCCGTGGCCGCAGCGACCGGCTCAGCGAGTGGTCGTCGGCGGCGGCCGTGGTGGCGCTGACCGTGGCGGCGGTGTCGTTCATGGGCGTTCGGCTCCGGGGGGAGGGATGGCGCAGCCGCAGAGGTTACACAATGCGGCGCCAGCGGGCAGCCGGTTCTACAATATCCCCGGCCGGACCGCCGGTCGCGCGCCGGGCGCGGCCGCCGGCCGGCGCGCGAGCGGCTGCGGCGAGCGAGGGGAGGGGGCGTGAACGAATACGGTGACCCGGAATTCGGCGACATCGAGGCGGCCGCGGCGCGCATCGAGCGCTACGTGCGGCACACGCCGGTGCTGGCCTCGGTGGAGCTGTCGCGCGCGCTCGGCAGCGGCACCGAGTTCAAGTGCGAGAGCCTGCAGAGCGCCGGCGCGTTCAAGTCGCGCGGCGCCTGCAACGCGGTGTTCGCGCTCGACGACGCGAGCGCCGCACGCGGCGTCGCGACCCACTCGTCCGGCAACCACGCGGCGGCGCTGTCGCGCGCGGCGCGGCTGCGCGGCATCCCGGCCTACATCGTCATGCCGCGCGGCGCGCCGCGCATCAAGCGCGCCGCGGTCGAGGGCTTCGGCGGGCGCATCCAGGAGTGCGAGCCGACGCTCGCCGCGCGCGAGGCCGCCGCGGCCGAGCTCGTCGCCGCGACCGGCGCCACGCTCGTGCATCCCTACGACGACCCGCAGGTGATCGCCGGCCAGGGCACGATCGTCGTCGAGCTCGCCGCGCAGACCGCCGCTCCGGACGTCGTGCTGGTGCCGGTGGGCGGCGGCGGCCTGCTGTCGGGCACGGCGCTCGCCTGCCGGCGGCTGTGGCCGGGCGCGCGCGTCGTCGGCGCGGAGCCCGCCGGCGCCGACGACGCCTTCCGCTCGTTCGCGAGCGGCGCGCTGCAGCCCCAGCTCGCGCCGCAGACCATCGCCGACGGACTGCGCGGCGCGCTCTCGGCGCGCACCTTCAGGATCGCGCGCGCCAACGCCGACGAGATCGTCACCGTCGGCGAGGCGAGCATCGTCGCCGCGATGCGCCTGGTGTTCGACCTGCTCAAGGTCGTCATCGAGCCGTCGTCGGCGGTGCCGGTGGCGGCGCTGCTGGAGGGCAAGGTGCGCGCGGCGCGCGTGGTCGTGGTGCTGTCCGGCGGCAACGTCGATCTCGACGCGCTGCCGTGGAGCGCGGCCGCGCCGGTCATTAGGTAGTCCGCGCAGCACGCTAGGCACAAGCGGCGATCCGCGCCTCGGTGGCCCCGGCGTACGCTATCGGCATCGGCTGAGCGGAGGGCGCACCATGTTCGACAGCAAGCACATCCTCGTGGCACTCGCCGACCCGACCGCGAAGTCGTCCCCGGCGCTGATGCGCGCGCTCGAGATCGCGGCCAAGACCGGTGCCCAGGTGACGCTGTTCCACAGCCTGTACAGCCCGTACGTCGCCGGCGAGCAGTTCTACAGTCCGACCGACCTGCAGCGCGACATCGAGGCGGCGGTCAACGCCCGCAAGCGCGAGCTCGAGCGGCTGGCGAAGCCGCTCGTGGCGGCCGGCGTGACCACGCACGTGCGCGTGCGCTGGGACTACCCGATACACGAGAGCATCGTCCGCGAGGCGATGCGCGAAGCGATCGACCTGGTCGTCATCGAGAGCCACCGCCACGGCGCCGCGGCGCGTCTCGTGCTGACCAACACGGACTGGCAGCTGATCCGGCTGTGCCCGTGCCCGGTGCTGCTGGTCAAGACCAGCCGGCGCTACGAGCGGCCGCGCGTGCTCGCGTCGGTGGACCCGCTGCACGCCCACGCGAAGCCCGCGGCGCTGGACGCGCGCCTGCTCGCGACCGGCGGCGCGCTCGCCGAGACCTTCGGCGGCAAGCTGCACGCCGCGCACTTCTACCTGCTGACGACGCCGCTCGCGACCGGCTTCATGGTCGAGCCGCTGCCGCTGCCCGCGGAGATCGCCGAGCAGCATGCCCGCGACGTGCGGCAGGCCTTCGAGGCGCTGACGGCCAAGTACGCGCTCGGCCCACGCCGCGCGCACCTGCGCGCCGGCCTGCCGGTCGACGAGCTGCCGGAGCTCGCCGCCGAGCTCGACGCGCACGTGGTGGTGATGGGTGCCGTGTCGAGGAGCGGTCTGAAGCGCCTGTTCATCGGCCACACGGCCGAGCGCGTCATCGACCGGCTGAAGTGCGACGTGCTGATCGTCAAGCCGGAAGGCTTCAGGACGCCGGTGCCGAAGAAGGCGGCCAATCGCCCGGTGGTCCTGCCGCCGCTCTGAGCGCGGCGGCGACCGCCGCCGCGTCGACCGGCCCCGCGGTGTCGACCCGCACTGCGTAGCGCCGTTCCGCCGCCGTGAGCGGCCGGGCCGTCGCGAGCTGGTGCGCGAGCACCTGCGCGGTCGCCTCCGACGGGTCGCCGCGCCGTGCCGCGACGCGCGCCAGCAGCAGCTCGGCCGGTGCACTGCACTCGACGATCGCGAACGGGGCCGCGGCGGCGCGCGCCGCCGCCGCCGCGCGCTGCCGCTCGGCGGCGTCGAGGAAGCTGGCGTCGATGATCACGCTGAGCCCGGCCCGTGCGAGCGCAGCGGCGGCCGCGACCAGGTGCGCATAGGTGCGCGCGCTCGCCGCCGGCTCGTACAGTCCTGCGTTCAGCCCCGAGGCGCTGCGCGCCGCGGCCGGCAGCCCGGCGAGGCGCTTGCGCTCGACGTCGGAGCGCAGCCGCACGCCGGGCAGCGCGGTGGCGAGCGCCGCGGCGAGCCGGCTCTTGCCCGAGCCGGACGGGCCGCAGGTGATCGCCACGAGCCCGGCGGCGCGGGTCGCGTAGTCGCTCGCCGCGGCCACGAGCCGCCGGCACTCGGACCAGGCGTCCGCCGCCGCCGGGTCGGCGCCGAGCTGCTGCGCGCGCAAGGCATCCACCTTGGCGCGCACCAGCGCCCGGTAGCACAGGAACCAGCGCCAGACCGGTGCCGCGCCGAAGTCGCCGGAGGCGCTCAGCCAGCCGTCGAGGAAAGCCGCCGCGAGCTCCGGGCGCGCGCGGCGCTCGAGGTCCATCGCCAGGAACGCCGCGTCGCTCGCGACGTCGACGAAGCGCAGCCGCGCCGCGAAGTCGATGCCGTCGAAGGGCGTCAGCCGGCCGTCGAGGCGCACGACGTTGCGCGCGTGCAGGTCGCCGTGACACTCGCGCACGCGGCCGGCCGCGCGGCGCGCCGCGAGCAGCGGTGCGATCGCCGCGTGCTCGCGCGCGACCCAGCTCGCGAGCGCCGCGAGCGCGGCCGCCGGCAGCGGCTGCCCGGGCAGACGCAGCGCGTCGAGGTTCTCGTGCATCGCGCCGAGCGCCTCGCGCGGCGTGCCCCACGGCGCGTCCGGCTCGACCGCCGGGCCCGCGGCCTGCCAGCCGGCCACCGCCGCGCCGAGCGCAGTCAGCTCGGCGGCGGTCACGCCGTCGGCGGCGAGCAGCGCATCGAGCTCGAGCGCGCGATCGAAGCGCCGCATCCGCACCGCCGGCTCGAGCGGCGTCCCCGGGCGGTCGAAGCGCGGGCCGGCGGCGGTCGCGACGAGTTCCGATACGCCGAGGTACAGGGACGGCGCCCAGCGACGGTTGAGCGCGACCTCGGTCGCGCACGCGGCGCGCCTCAGCGCCGGGGTGGAATAGTCGAGGAACGGGAAGCGGACCGGCTTCTTGACCTTGTAGGCATAGTTGCCGGCGAGCACGACCCACGAGACGTGGGTCTCGATCAGTGCCGGTGCCGGCGCGGCGTGCGGGTAGGTGGCCGGGTCGAGCAGCGCTCCCGGCAAGTCCACGCGCGGCGCGTCGTCGGCGGCGTCAGTGGGTGGTCGGCGAGGCGTCGTCGTCGGCCTCGTCGGCCTCGGCGGCTTCCTGGATCTGCGCCGGGAACTCGTCGAGCGGGCCGCGCCAGTCGCGCGAGGCGAACTCGCTGCCCGCGGCGTCGCCGAGCTGCTCGGCCTCGACGTCATCCACCGGTCCGGTCCAGTCCTCCGGTGCCTCGGCCGGATCCAGCGGCATCGCGAACCACGTATCGAGATCCATCTCGTCGACGTCGCCATCGAAGTCCTGGATCTCGACGTAGCCGTCGTCCTGGTCGTAGGCGACTACCTGGAACATCTGGCCCTTGTCGCGGTGTGCGTACCAGTGCCCCACTTCGGGGATGAGTCGGGTGACCATGCGCGTGCGTCCTGGACTGCGGAGAGAGGGTCAGTTGCCATGCTACGTCCGCTGGGTGCGAGCGGCGTAGGGAAATGTGCGCATATTTTGCCGCAGCGCGGTTTCGGTCCGGCTGGGCACGCGACCTCGGCGGGGCCGGGCCCGCGAGGCCGGCCGCGGGCGCGTGCTGCGCGCGGCACGGTTCCTGCACCGTGATCGGACGGCGTGCCGCGCGCGACCGGCGGCCGCGGCGCGCATCGCGCGTGCTCCCGGCTCCCGTCGCTGCGCGAGCGGGTCCTCGCCGAGGGTGCGCCGCGGGTCGCGCTTGAACCGCGTGCGAGCGACGCCGCGCTTGGCGCATGCGATCGGCCGGTGCCGACGCGGTGTCGTGGCCGAACAACGGACGATTAGGATAATTGACACTTTGCGTGGAAATGCGCCATATTCTCGCGAGAATGTTCAATATTATTCACAGCGGTGCCGCTTGAGCGCGGGCGGGGGGATCGACGTCGGTGCGCACCTGCGCGCCATCCGCCAGCTCCACGGCCTCTCGCAGCGCGAGCTCGCCAAGCGCGCCGGCGTCACCAACGGCATGATCTCGCTGATCGAGCAGAATCGCGTCAGCCCCTCGGTCAGCTCACTGAAGAAGGTCCTCGACGGCATCCCGATGTCGCTCGCGGACTTCTTCACGATGGATCTCGCGGTACCGCCGCAGGTGTTCTACGGCCGTGACGAGCTGACCGAGATCGGCGCTGCCCCGGTCGAGCTGCGCCTCGTCGCCGCACGGCGTCCGCAGCGCGCGCTGTCGATCCTGCACGAGCGCTACGCGGCGGGGGCCGACACCGGGCCCGACATGCTGTCGCACCCCGGCGAGGAGGGCGGCGTCGTGGTCAGCGGCCAGGTCGAGGTCACCGTCGGCGCCGCGACGCGCGTGCTCGGCCGCGGCGATGCCTACTACTTCTCGACGGCGTTGCCGCACCGCTTCCGCAATGCCGGCGACGAGGACTGTGAGATCATCAGCGCGAGCACGCCGCCCACGTTCTGAGCCGCGCGCCGCCGCCGGCCGGTGCCCGGCCGCCGCCCCCGCGATTCCCCGCCGAGAGGTTCCATGCCATGTCCGCCGTAGCCGAGATGCCGAGTCCCGCCGCCGCCTGGCGCAGCCGTGCCGCGGGACTGTCGATCGAGGGCCGCGCGTTCGTCGGCGGCCAGTACGTCGCCGCCGCGAGCGGCGCGACCTTCGACTGCGTCAGCCCGATCGACGGGCGCGTGCTCGCGCAGGTCGCCGCCTGCGACCTCGCCGACGTCAACGTCGCGGTGGCGAGCGCGCGGCGCGCCTTCGACGGCGGCAGCTGGTCGAAGGCGCCGCCGGCCAAGCGCAAGAAGGTGCTGCAGCGGCTCGCGGAGCTGATCCTCGCGCACCGCGAGGAGCTCGCGCTGCTCGAGACGCTGGACATGGGCAAGCCGATCGGCGACAGCCTCGCGGTCGACATCCCGGGCTCGGCGCGCGCGATCAACTGGTACGGCGAGGCGATCGACAAGGTCTACGACGAGATCGCGGCTACCGGTCCGACCGAGCTCGGCATGATCACGCGCGAGCCCTGCGGCGTGGTCGGCGCGGTGGTGCCGTGGAACTTCCCGTTGCTGATGGCGGCCTGGAAGCTCGGCCCGGCGCTCGCGAGCGGCAACTCCGTGATCCTCAAGCCGTCGGAGAAGTCGCCGCTGACCGCGATCCGGCTGGCGCAGCTCGCGGTCGAGGCGGGGCTGCCGGAAGGCGTGCTGAACGTGCTGCCGGGCTTCGGCCACACGGCCGGCCAGGCGCTCGGGCTGCACATGGACGTCGACGTCATCGCCTTCACCGGCTCGACCCGCACCGGCAAGCGCATGCTCGAGTACTCCGGCCAGTCGAACATGAAGCGCGTCTGGCTCGAGTGCGGCGGCAAGTCGCCGAACATCGTGCTCGCCGACACGCGCGACCTCGAGCGTGCGGCGACCGCGGCCGCCTGGGCGATCTTCTTCAACCAGGGCGAGGTCTGCACGGCGGGCTCGCGGCTGCTGGTGCAGGATTCGGTCAAGGACCAGGTGCTCGACAAGGTCATCGAGGTCGGCCGCACGCTCAGGCCGGGCGACCCGCTCGATCCCGCGACCAAGCTTGGCGCGATCGTCGACACGGTGCAGATGGACACGGTGCTGCGCTACATCGACGCCGGCCGCAGCGAGGGCGCGAGCCTGGTGCTCGGCGGCGCGCAGACGCGCCGCGACACGGGCGGCTGCTACGTCGAGCCGACGGTGTTCGACGCGGTCTCGCCGCGCATGAAGATCGCGCGCGAGGAGATCTTCGGGCCGGTGCTGTCGACGCTGACCTTCAGGGACGTCGACGAGGCGATCCGGATCGCGAACGACACGATCTACGGCCTCGCGGCCTCGGTCTGGACGCGCGACATCTCGACCGCGCACCGCGTCGCGCGCGAGCTGCGCGCCGGCAGCGTCTGGGTGAACTGCTACGACGGCGGCGACATGACCGTGCCGTTCGGCGGCTACAAGCAGTCCGGCATCGGTCGCGACAAGTCGCTGCACGCGCTCGACAAGTACACCGAGCTCAAGGCCACCTGGATCGACCTCAGCTGAGTCCGCCGATGGGCACGCACACCGTCGCGCCTGGCGCGGCGCCCGGGCGGGCCGCGTGAACGACCCGGCGGGGGTCGATCGCGACTTCGTCTGCGTCGATCTCGAGACGACGGGCGGCAGCGCCGCCTGGCACCGGATCATCGAGATCGGCACGGTCGAGATCGACCGCGGCGGCGCGGTGCGCGAGTGGTCGACGCTGGTGAACCCCGGCGCGCGCATCCCGGCGCAGATCGAGGCGTTCACCGGCATCAGCAATGACATGGTCGCGGGCGCGCCGCGCTTCGAGGACGTCTACCGCGAGCTGCTCGAGCGGCTCGGCGGCCGCGTGTTCGTCGCGCACAACGCCCGCTTCGACTACGGCTTCATCCGCGCCGAGCTCGCGCGCCTGGAGGTGCGCTACACGGCGCGGGTGCTGTGCACGGTCAAGCTGTCGCGGCGGCTGTTCCCGGGGGAGCCGCGCCACAACCTCGACGCCGTGATCGCCCGCCACGGCCTCGGCTGCGACGCCCGGCACCGCGCGCTCGGCGACGCGCGCGTGCTGCGCGACCTGCTCGCGGTGCTGAAGCGCGACGTCGAACCGGCGCGCCTCGCGGCGCTGGTCGACGGGCTGCTGCGCGAGGCGCCGCTGCCGCCGCAGCTGCCGCCCGGCCTCGCCGACGACCTGCCCGAGTCGCCGGGCGTCTACCGCTTCTACGGCGAGGACGGCGCGCTGCTCTACGTCGGCAAGAGCCGCAACCTGCGCGGCCGCGTGCTCGAGCACTTCGCCGCCGAGCACCGCTCCGCCGCCGATCAGCGGCTCGCGCACACGGTGCGGCGCGTCGAGTGGACCGAGACCGCGGGCGAGCTCGGCGCGCTCCTGATCGAGGCGCGTGCCGTCAAGGCGGAGCAACCGCTGCACAACCGCCGCCTGCGCGCCGGCGGGCCGGCCTGGACGCTGCGGCTCGCGGGCCCGGCCGGCGCGCCGGAGCACGTCGAGATCGTCGAGCTCGACGCGCTCGACGCCGCCGGCCAGCAGGAGGTCTACGGCCTGTACCGCGACCGGCGCGCCGCCGCCCGCGCGCTCGAGGAGATCGTCCGCGCGCACCAGCTGTGTGCGCGCGTGCTCGGGCTCGAGCGCGGCGCCGGCGCCGACGCCGCAGGCTCCTGCTTCGCCTACCAGCTCGGGCGCTGCCGCGGCGCCTGCGTCGGTGCCGAGCCCGCCGCCCTGCACAACGCGCGCGTGCGGCTCGCGCTGGCCGCCACCCGGCTCAAGCCGTGGCCGTACCGCGGCCGGATCCTGGTCGCCGAGCGCGACTGGCGCGGCGAGCAGGACCTGCACGTGCTCGAGCGCTGGCGCTATCTCGGCACGGTGCGCGAGGCGGATGCGGCCGAGGGCCTCGACGCCGAGGCCGTGCCGTTCGACCCGGACGTGTACCGGATCCTGAAGCGCTTCCTGGCGGCCCCGGCCGGCGCGCGCATCATCGAGCTCGGCTGATGCCGCAGTTCCTCGCGCTGGCCCCGCTCGGCGCGGCCGACCTGCTCGCCGCGGAACTCGGCGCGCAGGGGATCGCCGAGCTGCGCGAGCGGCCGTGGGGCGTCACGTGGAGCGGCGAGCTCGCGGGCGCCTACCGCGCCTGCCTCTGGTCGCGGGTCGCGAGCCGGGTACTGCTCAGGCTGCACAGTGCACCCGCGGCCTCGCCGGAGGCGCTGTACGCGGCGGCGCGCGAGATCGACTGGTCCGAGCACCTGGCCGCCGGCGCGACGCTGGCGGTCGACTTCGACGCCGCACGCTCGGCGATCACGCACACCCGCTACGGGGCGCTCAAGGTCAAGGATGCGATCGTCGACCAGCTGCGCGAGCGGCGCGGCACGCGCCCGGACGTCGACACCGTCCGTCCCGCGGTGCGCGTCAACGTGCGGGTGGTGGCGGACGAGGCGGTGTTTGCGATCGACCTCGCCGGCGAGAGCCTGCACCGGCGCGGCTGGCGCGCGGCCGGGGTCGCGGCGCCGCTCAAGGAGAATCTCGCGGCGGCGCTGCTGCTGCGCTGTGGCTGGCCGGAGATCGCCGCGGGCGGCGGTGCCTTCGTCGACCCGATGTGCGGCTCCGGCACCCTGCCGATCGAGGCCGCCGGCATCGCCGCCGACATCGCGCCCGGCATGCAGCGCGACTACTTCGGCTTCCTCGGCTGGGCGGGCCACGACGCGGCCGCCTGGGCGGCGCTGCGGGCCGAGGCCGAGGCGCGGCGGGCGGCGTCGGCCTACCCCGCCGGCCGGATCTTCGGCAGCGACCAGGACCCGCGCGCGGTCGAGGCCGCGCGGGCCGCGGCGGCACGCGCCGGGGTCGGCGAGCGGGTGCGCTTCGAGCGCGCGACGCTGGCCGCGGTGCGGGCGCCTGCGCCGCACGGCCTGCTGCTCGTGAACCCGCCGTACGGCGAGCGGCTCGGCGATGCGCAGGCGCTCAAGACGCTGTATGCCGAGCTCGGCCAGGTGCTGAAGGAGCGCTTCAACGGCTGGCAGGCCGGCGTGTTCACCGGCAACCCGGCGCTCGGCCGCGAGCTCGGGATCGAGGCACGCCGCCGCCACCGCCTGTTCAACGGCCCGATCGAGGCGCAGCTGCTGCGCCTGGAGATCGCCCCCGAGCACTACGCGCGCGAGCACCGGCCGGGGCGGCTGCCGCCGGTGGACGCCGCGCGCCGCGACGCCCCCGGCGCGCAGATGTTCGCGAACCGGCTGCGCAAGAATCTCGACGCGCTCGGCAAGTGGGCGCGCCGCGAGCAGGTCAGCTGCTACCGGGTCTACGACGCCGACATGCCCGAGTACGCGTTCGCGATCGACCTGTACGGCGACGGCGAGCGCTACGCCTTTGTGCAGGAGTACGCCGCGCCGCCGACCGTGCCCGAGGAGCGCGTGCGGGCGCGGCGCGCCGAGGCCGTGGCGGTGCTGCCGCAGACCCTCGGCCTCGACGCCGAGCACGTCTGGTTTCGCACGCGGCGCCGCCGCAAGGGCCTCGACCAGTACACGAAGGTGGGCAGCGAGCAGGCGTTCCACGAGATCGCCGAGGGCGGCCTGCGCTTCCTGGTCAATTTCGACGACTACCTCGACACCGGCCTGTTCCTCGACCATCGCCCGACCCGCGCGCGGCTGCGCGCGCTCGCGGCCGGGCAGCGCTTCCTGAACCTGTTCGGCTACACGGGCTCGGCGACCGTGTACGCGGCCGCGGGCGGCGCGCGCGCGACCACGACGGTCGACCTGTCGCGCACCTACCTCGACTGGACGCGGCGCAACCTCGAGCTCAACGGCTTTCGCGGCCGCGAGCACGTGCTGGTGCAGGCGGACGCCCGCGAGTGGCTGCGCAGCGCGCCGGCCGGCGGCTGGGACCTCGTGTTCCTCGATCCGCCGACCTTCTCCAACTCCAAGCGCATGAGCGGCACGCTCGACGTGCAGCGCGATCACGTGGCGCTGCTCGAGGACACGGTGCGGCTGCTCGCGCCGGCGGGGGTGCTGGTGTTCTCGACCAACTACACGCGCTTCGAGCTCGACGCCGCGGCGCTCGCGGGGCTCGCGATCGAGGACATCACCCGCGCGACGATCCCGAAGGACTTCGAGCGCAGCCCGCGGATCCACCGCTGCTACCTCGTGCGGCGCGCCGGCTAGCCCGTCGCCGGGGCCGGCGGAGGGAGCCGCGGGACCTCAAGAATCGGCCGACTGTCAAGAGGCCCGTTTAAGATTTTGTGAGCGGGGGATTCCCGCAGGGCCCGAGCGGCCCAAACGGATGATCGGGCCGCGATGCCGGCATGCTGCGCTGCAAAATGCTCAGAAAAAGCCTCGCAGGACCCGATTGCGCACAGTGAGGTGGCGACGGCCAGACCTCCGCTATGGTTAAATCAGCCCGTCGTGCTGCCTCCGCGATCTGGCAGCCGTTCAATATAATTAACATGCGTACACGCAAACCCGTCATCGGCGTGCCGGCCGACCGTCGCCTGCTTGGTAGCCACTGGTTCCACTGCGTCGGCGAGAAGTATCTCGCGGCGATCGCGGACGCCGCCGGCGCGCTGCCGCTCATCGTGCCCGCCTTCGGTGAGCGACTCGAGCTCGAGGTGCTGCTCGAGCGCTGCGACGGCGTGCTGCTGACCGGCAGCCCCTCGAACGTCGAGCCGCATCACTACGACGGACCGGCCAGCGCGCCCGGGACCTGGCACGACCCCGAGCGCGACGCGACGACGCTGCCGCTGATCCCGCGCGCGGTGGCGGCCGGGCTGCCGCTGCTGGCGATCTGTCGCGGCTTCCAGGAGCTGAACGTCGCCTACGGCGGCACGCTGCACCAGAAGCTGCACGAGCTGCCGGGCCTCCTGCGGCACAAGGAGGACGAGGCGCAGCCGCTCGAGGCGCAGTACGCGCCGGCGCACGCGATCCGGCTCACGCGCGGCGGCCTGCTCGCGCGGCTCGCCGGCCGCGACGAGATCGAGGTCAACTCGCTGCACTCGCAGGGCATCGACCGGCTCGGCAGCGGCCTCGCGGTCGAGGGCCAGGCGCCGGACGGCGTCGTCGAGGCGGTGCGCGTGGCCGACGCACCGGGTTTCGCGGTGGCGGTGCAGTGGCACCCCGAGTGGCAGGTCCTTCGCAACGATTTCTCCAAGGCGCTGTTCGCCGCGTTCGGTGACGCGGCCCGGGCCCACGCACGCGGCGGCGCCGCGGCGAACGCTGGCAGGTGATTCATGAGCACGAGCCCGATTAGGCAGTTCTGCAAGGACCACGGCATCTCGGAGGTCGAGGCGATCATTCCGGACATGGCGGGCGTCGCGCGCGGCAAGGTCGTGCCCGCCGAGAAGTACGTCGAGGAGGAGGGCATGCGGCTGCCGGAGTCGATCTTCCTGCAGACCGTGACCGGCGAGTATCCCGAGGACGAGAGCGCGATCAGCCCGTCGGAGATCGACATCGTGCTGAAGGCCGACCCGCGCACGATCCGCGTCGTGCCCTGGGCCGCCGAGCCGACCGCGCAGGTGATCCACGACTGCTATTACGGCGACGGCCGGCCGGTCACGATGTCGCCGCGCTACGTGCTGCGGCGCGTGCTCGACCTGTACGCCAGCCATGGCTGGGATCCGGTGATCGCGCCGGAGCTCGAGTTCTTCCTGGTCGAGCCGAACATCGACTCCGACTACCCGCTGAAGCCGCCGGTCGGCCGCTCCGGCCGCCCGGAGATCGGCCGCCAGAGCTACTCGATCGCGGCGGTCAACGAGTTCGATCCGCTGTTCGACGACGTGTACGCGTTCTGCGAGGCGCAGGAGATCGAGATCGACACGCTGATCCACGAGGCCGGCGCCGCACAGATGGAGATCAACCTGCTGCACGGGGAGGCACTCAGCCTCGCCGACCAGGCGTTCATGTTCAAGCGCACTGCGCGCGAGGCGGCGCTGCGCCACAAGATGTACGCGACCTTCATGGCGAAGCCGCACGCCAAGGAGCCGGGCAGCGCGATGCACCTGCACCAGAGCGTCGTCGACGTGAAGACGCGGCAGAACGTCTTCAGCCAGCCGGACGGCTCGCCGACGCCGCTGTTCTTCTCGCACATCGCCGGGCTGCAGCGTTACCTGCCGGCGGCGATGTCGCTGTTTGCGCCGAACGTCAACAGCTACCGGCGCACCACGCCCTACAACTCCGCGCCGATCAACGTGCACTGGGGCTACGACAACCGCACCGCGGGGCTGCGCGTGCCGATGTCCTCGCCCGTGGCGCGCCGGGTCGAGAACCGCTGCGGCGGCGCGGACGCGAACCCGTACCTGGCGATGGCCGCGTCGCTGGCCTGCGGCTACCTCGGCATGGTGGAGGGCCTGAAGCCGACCGAGCCGATCACCGGCAGCGCCTACGACCTGCCGTTCCAGCTGCCGCGCACGCTCGCCGAGGCGCTGCGGCTGCTGCGCGAGTGCCGCCCGCTGGTCGACGTGTTCGGCGAGCGTTTCGTGGCCGCGTTCTCCGCGGTCAAGGAGAGCGAGCACGAGGCGTTCCTGCAGGTGATTTCCGCCTGGGAGCGCGAGCACCTGCTGCTGAACGTCTGATGCGGGAGACGCCGATGAGCCGAAGCAGCTGGCGACGGGTACTGTGCGCGGGCGCGATCGCGGCTGCGCTCGCGGCCTGCGGCGGCGCCAAGCCGCCGGCGACGGCGCCGGGCCCGGCCGCGGTCGCCGAAGATAAGGTCGTCAACGTCCTCAACTGGTCCGACTACATCGCCCCGGACACGATCGAGAAGTTCGAGAAAGAGACCGGCATCAAGGTCAACTACGACGTCTTCGACAGCAACGAGGTGCTGGAGACCAAGCTGCTGACGGGGCGCACCGGCTACGACGTGGTGGTGCCGACCGACTACTTCCTCGAGCGCCAGGCCAAGCAGGGCATCCTGCTGCCGCTCGACAAGGCGAAGCTGCCGAACCTGAAGAACATCGATCCGGCGGTGCTCAAGCAGCTCGAGGGCGCCGACCCGGGCAACCGCTACGGCGTGCCGTACGCGGGCGTCATCACCGGCATCGGCTACAACGTCGCCAAGCTCAAGAAGGCGCTCGGCAACGTGCCGGTCGACAGCTGGGCGATCGTCTTCGACCCGCAGTACGCGGCCAGGCTCAAGGACTGCGGCCTGACGATGCTCGACCAGGAAGGCGAGATCATCTTCTCCGCCAAGGTCTGGCTCGGCATCGACACGGCCTCCGAGCGCCAGGAGGACCTCGCCGCGGTGGAGAAGATGCTGCTCAAGGTGCGGCCGTTCGTGCGCTACTTCCACAGCTCGCAGTACATCAACGACCTCGCCAACGGCGAGACCTGCGCCGCGATCAGCTGGAGCGGCGACGTGCTGCAGGCGCGCGACCGCGCGCGCGAGGCGGGCAAGGGCGTCGAGCTGTCATTCGCGGTGCCGAAGGAAGGGGCGCTGCAGTCGTACGACATGCTGGCGATCCCGGCCGATGCCTCGCACCCGGACAACGCCCACAAGTTCATCGACTTCCTGATGCGCGCCGACATCGCCGCCGAATTCACCATGTTCCGCAAGTTCCCGTCGGGCAACCGCGCCGCCGAGGCGCTGGTCGACGCGCAGCTGCGCGCCGATCCGCTCGTGTTCCCGCCGGCCGACGTCGTCGCGCGCCTGAAGCCGCACCGCGCGGAGTCGCTGACATACACTCGCTACGCAAACCGCGCCTGGACGCGGATCCGGACCGGACGCTAGGGGAACCCCGCCGATGAACACCGTTGCGGCGCAGCGCGCCGCCTCCGCGCCGACGGCCGCTGCGCCGTACGTGCGCATCGACCGGCTCACCAAGCGCTTCGGCGACTTCGTCGCGGTCCGCCAGGTGTCGCTCGAGATCGCGCGCGGCGAGATCTTCTGCCTGCTGGGGGGCTCCGGCTGCGGCAAGACTACCCTGCTGCGGATGCTGGCGGGCTTCGAGACGCCCACCGAGGGCGCGATCTACATCGACGGCGTGGACGTCACCCAGGTGCCGCCCTACGAGCGCCCGGTCAACATGATGTTCCAGTCGTACGCGCTGTTCCCGCACATGACGGTGTCGCAGAACGTCGCCTTCGGCCTGCAGCAGGACGGCACGGCGCGCGCCGAGATCGAGTCGCGGGTGCGCGAGATGCTGATGCTCGTCAAGCTCGATGGCTACGAGAAGCGCAAGCCGCATCAGCTGTCCGGTGGCCAGCGCCAGCGGGTGGCGCTGGCGCGCGCGCTGGTCAAGCGGCCGAAGCTGCTGCTGCTCGACGAGCCGCTCGGCGCGCTCGACAAGAAGCTGCGCGAGCACACGCAGTTCGAGCTGGTCAACCTGCAGGAGAAGCTCGGCGTCACCTTCGTCATCGTGACCCACGACCAGGAGGAGGCGATGACGCTCGCGACGCGGATCGGCGTCATGCGGGCCGGCGAGATCCTCCAGGTCGGCTCGCCGACCGACATCTACGAGTTCCCGAACTCGCGCTTCGTCGCCGACTTCATCGGCTCGGTGAACCTCACCGAGGGCACGCTCATCGAGGACGAGCCGGACCACGTGCGCATCGACTGCCCGCAGCTCGGCGGCACCGTGTACGTCGACCACGGTGTCAGCTCGCCGCCGGATGCGACGCTGTCGGTCGCGATCCGCCCGGAGAAGATCCACCTGTCGCGCGAGCGCCCGGAGCAGCAGGACAACGTGCTATCGGGCGTGATCACCGGCATCGCCTACCTCGGCGACGCGACCCGCTACCTGGTGCGCCTGCCGACCGGCCTCGTACTGCGCGTCACGGCGCCGAACGTGTTCCGGCGCGACGAGCGCCTGGCGCACGACGAGACGGTCTGGCTGCACTGGCATCCGTCCGCGGCCGTGGTGGTGACGCGGTGAACGCCGCGGCCGACCGGCTGGCGCGCGGCGTCCGGCGGCTCGGCGCCGCCGGCGGCGCCGGGCCGCTCGGCCGCTGGTTCGTGATCGCGCTGCCGTACCTGTGGCTGGCGGTGTTCTTCCTGATCCCGTTCCTGATCGTCCTCAAGATCAGCTTCGCCCAGCTTGCGATCGCGCAGCCGCCCTATACGCCGCTCTTCATCTGCACCGATCCCGCGCGTGCGGATTCGAGCTGGGGCTGCTTCCTCGCGGGCCACCTGAAGCCGGACCTCTACACCCAGGCCTACGGCTATCTCGTCGCCGAGCCGCTCTACATCAAGGCCTATTGGAACTCGGTGGTGACCGCCTTCTGGTCCACCATCCTCTGCCTGCTGATCGGCTATCCCATGGCCTACGGCATGGCGCGCTCCAGCCCCACG
>DATKOP010000063.1:0-20869 GCA_035524595.1 Steroidobacteraceae bacterium
GGATCGACGATCAACTCCGACAACGCCCCCGGCGAGCTGCGCGACCATCACACGGCGATCGTCGAATCGATCGATGCGAACAATATGGTAACGGTGCTCGAGCAGAACCTGCCGAAGGGCTCCGGCGTGCATCGCTCGAAGATCCCGCTCACCGATCTGAGCTTCACGTCCGGCCGCAAGCAGACCGACTGGGTGGTGTCCGGCCAGATCTGGATCTTCCACCCGGTCCCGAAATGATTCCGGAGATCCTGTAGTGAAACGGGTCCCGATGAAGCGCTCCGTGCGGCGTGATGCACTGCAAGGAAGTGCCGCCGAAATCGCCGCGGGCCGGCGCTATACTCGGTCAGGAATGCATCGCGACGGGGAGACGGGGTCACGATGAGCCTCACGCTGGAGGTCACTGGTCCGGAAGGCCGCCGGCTCGGCGCGGCGGGCCGCAAGGTGTTCAGCGGCACCGGCGGCACGATCGGGCGCCTGCCGGAGAACGACTGGGTGCTCTCCGACGAATACGTGTCCGGCCGTCATGCACGGATTCAGTACGCGAACGGCGCCTACTACGTCGTCGACACGAGCAGCAACGGCACCTTCCTCAACTCGCCCGACAACCGGCTGCCGAAGAATCAGCCGCAGCCGCTCAACGACGGCGACCGGCTGTTCATCGACACCTTCGAGATCCGGGTGACCGTGACGGCCGAGGCCGCCGCTCCGGCCCCCGCGCCGCGCCGGGCGCCGCCGCCGCCTGCGTCCGGCGACTCGCCGCTCGCGGGGATGTTCGACGCGGTGCCGATGGACGCTCCGGCCCCGAGCGCCGGGCCTGCGCCGCGGGGCGGATTGGCGATCCCGGCCGACCCCTTCGACGATGGCAATGACCCCTTCGGAAGCGCATCGACCGGGGCGCGCGCGATGCCGCGGGCGGCGCCGACCGCGGGCTCGCGGGCCGAGCCGCTGATCCCGGAGGATCCGTTCGGCGAGAATGCCGAGGCCGATCCGCTGGCCGCGCTCGGGCTTGCCGGCAAGCCCGCACCGGCAGCCCCGGTCCCTCGGGCCGATCAGCTGCTGCGCGGGGATCCGCTGCGCGAGAGCTACCGGCCGCCCGCGCCCGTGGCGCCACCGCCTCCGGCCGCGCCACCCCCGGCACCCTCGTCCGGCGGCGGCATGATCCCGGACGACTACGACCCGCTGTCCGGCGAGGAGCCGGCGCGTCCGGCGGCCCGACCGCCGCCGCCGCCACCAGCGGCCGCACCGCGGCCGCCGCCCCGCCCCGCCCCGCCACCGGCGCGGCCGCCACCGCCGCGCCCAGCCGCACCGGTGGAATCGGTCTGGAACAAGAGCGCGGCGCCCGCGGAGCCGCCGCCACCTCCGGCACCAGTCCGCGATCCGCGGACCGCGACGCAAGCGCCGCCCCGGCCGTCGGCCGCGCCGCGCCCGCCGCCGGCGGCGCGTCCACCGCCGCCGCCCGCTGCGAGTGCGCCACCTCCTGCGCCGTCGCGCGCGGCCCCGCCGGCGAGCCCGGCGGCGCCGGCCGACTTCGCTGCGCTCCTCGCCGCCGCCGGCGTCGAGGGCGCGACGGTGACCCCGGAGCTGATGCAGGATTTCGGCCGGATCCTCCGGGTCGTGGTGGTCGGGATCATGGATCTCCTGCGCGCCCGCGAGAAGATCAAGGACGAGTTCCGGATGCGGATGACGACCTTCAAGGCCGTCGACAACAACCCGCTCAAGTTCTCGGTCAACGTCGAGGATGCGCTGCACAACCTGCTCGTGAAGCACAACGCCGCGTACCTGAAACCGGTCGCGGCCTTCGAGGACGCCTTCCAGGACGCGCGCAACCACCAGGTCGCGATGCTGGCGGGACTTCGGGTCGCGTTCGAGGCTATGCTCGCTGAGTTCGACCCGGACCGGCTGCAGGAGAACTTCGACCGCCAGGTCAAGAAGGGCGGCATCCTGTCAGGGCCGGCGCGCCTCAAGTACTGGGAGCTCTACCGCGAGCGCTACCAGGAGACGGTCAAGGATGCCGACACGGCCTTCCGCGAGCTCTTCGGCGAGGAGTTCGCCAAGGCCTACGAAGCGCAGATGCAGCGCCTCAAGACCTCCGACCGGGCCCAGGACCGATCCTGAGGTCCCTCACGCTGGGATGACATCACCGACATGAACAAGAACATCGCCTGCCTCGGTCTGTGCCTGTCGCTTGCCGCGGCCCTGACCCTCACCGGCTGTGCGGGCGGCCCGCCGAAACCGGTCAAGACCCACATCGCGGTCGCCGCGACCGCCGCGACCAATCCCGACCCGAACGGCCGTCCGTCACCGGTGGTCGTGCGCATCTACCAGCTGAAGTCTGACGCGTCCTTCAACGGCGCCGAGTTCTTCGCGCTGTTCGACGACGACAAGAAGGTGCTCGGTGCGGATCTCGCCGGGCGCGACGAGTTCGAGCTCGCCCCCGGCGAGAGCCGCACGCTCGACCTGTCGATCCCCGGCGACGTGCGCTTCGTCGGCGCGATCGCCGCCTTCCGCGACATCCGCAACTCCGTCTGGCGCGGCCTGGCGCCGCTGCCGAAGAAGCTGTTGACCAGCACCGCGGTCAAGGTCTCGGTCGACAAGCAGGCCGTGACGGTCGCGCTCGGGCACTGACGCATGTCGGGCAACAGCAAGGTCGTCTGGTCCGAGGGCCTGTTCCTCCGGCCGCAGCACTTCCAGCAGCAGGAACGCTACTTCGAGCGCTACGTCGAGACCCGCTGCCAGGCGCTGCGGAGCCACAGCTGGGGCTGCACCGAGCTCGAGTTCGAGCGCGACCTGCTCGCGATCGGCAAGGTGGGGCTCAGGCGCGCCGCGGGCGTGCTGCCGGACGGCACGCCGTTTCGGATGCCGGACGACACGCCCCTGCCGCCGCCGCTCGAGATCGGCGCGCATCTGCGGGACCAGGTGATCTACCTCGCGGCGCCGCTGCGCGCCGCGGGCGGGCTCGACGCCGCCCGCGACGGCGCCGAGGACGGCGCGGTGCGGCACCGGATCGGCGAGTTCGACGCGCGCGACTCGAGCGCCGCCTCGCCTGCGACCGCGCTGCTCGAGGTCGCGGCGCTGCGCGCGCGGCTGATGCCGGCGAGCGAGCTCGGCGACGGCTTCGCGCGCATCCCGGTCGCGCACGTGGTCGAGTGCCGTGCCGACCGCCAGGTCGTGCTCGACGACAAGTTCATCCCGACGGTGCTCGATGCGCGCGTCGCGGCGCGCCTCGCGACCTTCATGACCGAGCTCGTGGGACTGCTGCACCAGCGCGGCGAGGCGCTCGCCGGCCGGGTCGTCGCGACCGGGCGCGCGGCGACCGCGGAGCTCGCCGACTTCCTGATGCTGCAGGTCATCAACCGCTACGAGCCGCTGTTCGCGCACGTCGTGAACTCGGGGCTCGTGCACCCGGAGGACCTGTACCGCATGCTGGTCGCCGCGGCCGGCGAGCTCGCGACCTTCACGACGCCGGCGAAGCGGCCGCCGGCCTTCGGCAGCTACCAGCACGACCGGCTGCGCGAGGGCTTCGAGCCGGTGATGGCGGCGCTGCGGGCAGCGCTCAGCGCGGTGCTCGAGCAGAGCGCGATCCCGATCCCGATCGAGGCCAAGAAGTTCGGCATCCACGTCGCGGTGGTACCCGACCGCTCGCTGTTCGGCAGCGCCGTGTTCATCCTCGCGGCGCGCGCGGACCTGCCGGCCGAGGAGCTGCGGCGCCGCTTCCCGGCGCAGATCAAGATCGGCCCGGTCGAGAAGATCCGCGACCTCGTCAACCTGCAGCTGCCGGGCGTGCCGATCGCGGCGCTGCCGGTCGCGCCGCGGCAGATCCCGTACCACAGCGGCTTCGTCTACTTCGAGCTCGACCAGACCCACGAGCTGTGGGCGCAGCTCAAGGGCTCGGGCGGCGTCGCGATGCACGTCGCCGGCGAGTTCCCCGGCATGGCGCTCGAGCTCTGGGCGGTGCGGGCCTGATGGCGGCGGGGTAGAGCGATGCCGAGCAGCGACGACCCGTTCAAGCCGAAGGACGGCACGGTGCTGCGACCGCAGCCGGGCGGGGCGCGCCGCGGCGCGCCGGCCGCGCCGCCGCCGGGCGCGACGCGCTCGCCGCGGGCGCCGGGGGCCGCCGAGGCGCTGCCGGTCGGTGCGCGCGACACGCTCGGCACGGGCCTCAATCCGCTCCTGCAGGCGGCGAGCCCGCTGCTGATGCTCGCCGGCCGGCTGCGCGCGACGCTGTCGCTCGGCGACGTCGCGGGCCTCAGGCGCCAGACGGTCGAGGACCTCAGGCGCTTCGAGGAGCGCGCCAAGGCGGGCGGCGTCGCGAGTGAAATCGTCGTCGCGGCGCGCTACGCGCTCTGCGCCGCGCTCGATGAGGCCGTGCTCGCGACCCCGTGGGGCCAGCAGAGCGAGTGGGCCCAGCAGACGCTCCTGGTCGCGCTGCACCGCGAGGCCTACGGCGGCGAGAAGTTCTTCGACATGCTCGACCGCATCGCCGGCGACCCGACCCGGCACATCGACCTGATGGAGCTGCAGTACTTCTGCATCGCGCTCGGCTTCATGGGCAAGTACCAGGTGCAGGACCGCGGCGAGGCGCGGCTCGCCGAGGTGCAGCACGACCTCTACCGGCGCATCCGCGAGTTCCGCGGCGCGCCGCCGCCGGAGCTGTCGCTGCGCTGGAAGGGGCTCGAGGACCGGCGCAACCCGCTGTTGCGCTTCGTGCCGTGGTGGGTCGTCGCCGCCGCCACCGCCGCGGTGCTGGCGATCGCCTTCGTCGTGTTCCGCGCGCTGCTCGGCAGCACCGCGAGCCCGGTGCACGAGGCGCTCGCCAAGGTCGGGCTCGAGGGCTTCACGACGCCGGTGGCGGCGCCGGCGCGCAGCGCACGCCTCGCTGAGCTGCTCGCCCCCGACATCGCGGCCAGGACCGTCACCGTCGAGGAGCAGGGCGGGCGCACGCTGGTGACGCTGGTGGCGCCGGATCTGTTTGCCTCGGCGAGCAGCCTCGTGAACCCGGCGCACCTCGAGACGCTGCAGCACGTCGCGGCGGCGCTCGACCAGTCGCCCGGGCGGATCCTGATCGTCGGCCACACCGACGACCAGCCGGTGCGCTCGCTGCGCTACCGCGACAACTTCGAGCTGTCGCGCGACCGCGCGGTCAGCGTCGCGAAGCTGCTCAAGGCGGCGCTCAGGGATCCGGCCCGGATCGAGTGGACCGGCGTCGGCTCGTCGCAGCCGCGCTATACGCCGGAGTCGCTGCCCGAGAACCGGGCGCGCAACCGGCGCGTGGAGATCGTCCACGTCGCCGCCGGCACGGGGCCGTAGCCGTGGCGATCTTCGGCTTCCTGAAGCGCCCGGCCGTGATCACGGCGCTCGGCTTCCTGCTGCTCCTGCTGTTCATCTGGTT
Source organism: Steroidobacteraceae bacterium (assembly GCA_035524595.1). Classification (GTDB taxonomy): domain Bacteria; phylum Pseudomonadota; class Gammaproteobacteria; order Steroidobacterales; family Steroidobacteraceae; genus CAIKZZ01. The sequence continues at coordinate 5,390 of DATKOP010000063.1, forward strand.
CGCCGGCCCCTACTTCGCGTTCGCCGACTGGCGGCCGCTGGCCTCGGTCTGGGCGCGGCTCGGGCTGTTCCTGCTGTGCGTGGCCATCTGGGCCGGCGCGCGACTGTGGAAGAAGTTCCGCTCCGGCCAGAAGAGCGACCAGCTCCTGAAGGCGGTCGCGAAACAGAGCGACCCGCGCGCGCAGAGCCCGGACGTCGCGGCACTGCGCGAGCGCTTCGACGAGGCGACGGCGCTGCTCAGGAAGGGCGGCCGCGGCGGGCGCAGCCTCTACGACCTGCCGTGGTACGTGATCGTCGGCGCACCGGGCTCGGGCAAGACCACCGCGCTCGTGAACTCCGGCCTCAACATGCCGCTCGAGCAGCGCTTCGGCAAGGAGGCGGTGCGCGGCGTCGGCGGCACGCGCAACTGCGACTGGTGGTTCACCGAGGAGGCGGTGTTCCTCGACACCGCCGGGCGCTACACGACGCAGGACTCGGATCCGACCGCCGACAGCGCCGGCTGGGCCGAGTTCCTGGCGCTGCTGCGCAAGTACCGCACGCGCCGGCCGCTGAACGGCGTGCTGTTCGCGGTCAGCGCGACCGACCTGATGACGCAGGCGCCGGCCGAGCGCGAGGCGAGCGTCGCGGCGGCCAAGCGCCGGCTCGAGGAGCTGAACCGCGAGCTCAAGATCCAGCTGCCGGTGTACCTCCTGGTCACGAAGTGCGACCTGGTCGCCGGCTTCACCGAGTACTTCGACGACCTCGCGCAGGACGGGCGCGCGCAGGTGTTCGGCACGACCTACGCCTACCCCGACACGCTGTCCGGCGCCGCCGCCGGCACCTTCCCGGCCGAGTTCGACGCGCTGCTCGAGCGCCTCAACGCGCGCGTCTTCGACCGCGTCGAGGCCGAGCGCGACGTGCGCCGCCGCGGGCGCATCTTCGCCTTCCCGCAGCAGCTCGCGGCGCTGCGCGGCCAGCTCGACGAGTTCGTGCAGTCGGTGTTCGGCGCCAGCCGCTTCGGCCAGCAGGTGCTGCTGCGCGGCGTCTACTTCACGAGCGGCACGCAGGAGGGCACGCCGATCGACCGCCTGATGGGCGCGATGGGCCGCACCTTCGGGCTCGGCGCGGACGCGGTCGCGGCGACGCCGAGCGGTCGCGGCAAGGCCTACTTCATCGCGCAGCTGCTCAGGCAGGTGATCCTCGGCGAGTCCGGCCTCGCCGGCGTCAACCGCCGCGTCGAGATGCAGAAGGCGGCGCTGCAGATCGGCGGCTACGCCGCGCTCGCGCTGACCGCCGTGCTCGGCGTCGTGGCCATGACGATCAGCTACGGCCGCAACCGCGGCTACCTCGCCGGCGTCGCGACCGCGGTCGCGGCGCTGAAGGAGGTTCCGACCGTGTCCGGCGACGTGCCGCTCGAGGGCACGCTGCCGCGCCTCGACGCGGTGCGCCGGGTGGTCGCCGCGGCCGACCTGTACCACGAGCACGTGCCGTTGCTGATGCGCTTCGGCCTGTTCCAGGGCGATGCGGTCACGAGCTCGGCGCGCGACGCCTACGTGCGCGAGCTCGACGGCGTGCTGCTGCCGCGGGTCGCGGCGCGGATCCGGCAGCGGCTGGTCGAGTCGACCGCGGCGCCGGACCGGCTCTACGAGTACCTGAAGGCCTACCTGATGCTCGGCCAGCCCGAGCATCTCGACAAGGCGCAGCTCGGCGCGATCGTCGACGTCGAGTGGGCCCTCGCCTATCCGCAGCAGCCGGAGATCCGCGAGGCGCTGTCGCAGCACTTTCGCGGGCTGCTCGAGGACGCCGACAGGCTGCGCGCGATGCCCGTCGACGACCAGCTGGTCGCACAGGCGCGCAGCACCGTGCGCCAGGCGTCGGTGCCGGCGCTGATGTACAGCCGCCTGAAGCTCAACTACGCCGGCGACCAGGAGCGCGCGGTGCACCTCGACATCGCCGCCGGCCTCGGCGCCGACCAGGTGTTCCGGCGCAAGAGCGGCGCGAAGCTGTCGGATCCCTTCCCCGCGCTCTACACCAAGGCGGTGTTCGGCGAGGCCACCGGCAGCGGCACGGCGCAGCTGATCAAGCAGTTCCGCGACGAGGCCTGGGTGCTCGGCGCGGATGCCGTGTCGGTGACCGACGAGCTGCGGCTCAGCGCCGCGGTCACCGACCTGTACGAGAAGGACTACATCGCCGCCTGGGACCGGCTGCTCGCCGACATCGAGCCGATCTCGTTCCCGACGACGGACAAGGCCGCCGCGGCGCTCGGCGTGCTCGCGGCGCCGAGCTCGCCGCTCAAGGGCCTGCTGCAGACCGTGGACCAGAACACGCACCTGATCCCGGACGCGGCCGAGATGCAGGGCAAGGTCGACCAGGCCAAGGCCGCGGTCGAGGACCGGCTCAGCAAGCTGCTGAACGCCGGCAAGGAGCTCGCCGGCGTGCAGACCAGCGCCCGCCCCGGCGCGCAGGTGACGCTGCATTTCGCGGGGCTGCACCAGTCGCTGGTCGGCCCGCCCGGCACGCCGCCGGGCCAGGCGCCGATCGACAAGATCCTGGCGCGGCTCGGCCAGCTGCAGCAGCAGAAGCAGGCCGTCGGCACCGGCCTCGGCGAGACCAACCCGCTGCAGGCGCTGGCCCGCTCCGGCGGCGGCGACGTCGCCAAGTCGCTGCAGGCGGACGCGGCGCTGCTGCCGCCCGTGATCGGCGCGCTGGTCACGCAGATCGGCGGCAAGACCGAGAGCACGACGGCCAACCAGGCGCGCAGCGAGCTCGAGACGCGCTTCCGGCAGAACGTCGCGCGCGACTGCAACCAGATCACCCAGGGCCGCTACCCGTTCGTCGGCACGAGCAGCACCGACGTGCCGCTCGCCGACTTCGCGCGCCTGTTCGGGCCCGGCGGCCTGTTCGACGCGTTCTTCAAGGACAACCTCGATGCGCTGGTGGATTCGAGCCGCCGGCCGTGGGTCTGGAAGGCGGGCGTCAACGGTGCGAGCGTCGGCGCCTCGGCGGCGCTGCTCAGGGAGTTCGAGTCGGCGCAGGCGATTCGCGACATGTTCTTCCGGCCGGGGAACCCGCTGCCGGAGCTGAGGTTCACCGTCACGCCGCAGACGCTCGACTCCGGCGCGACGCGCTTCGTGTTCGAGGTCGACGGCCAGTCCTTCGACTACCGCCACGGTCCCGAGCGCAACTGGCCGGCGACCTGGCCGGGCCCGAACCCCGGCGTCGCCGCGGTCTCCTTCGAGGACCGCGCCGGCGGCCATCCGAACGTCGCCTTCCAGGGGCCCTGGGCGCTGTTCAGGCTGATGGACGCCGGCCGTGCGCACCAGACCAGCGAGACCCGCTTCGGGCTCGACTACGAGCTCGGCGGCCACACCGCGTCCGTGACGATCGAGGCCGCGAGCATCCGCAACCCGTTCGGCAAGCACGACCTGCAGCAGTTCCGCTGCACCCCCTGAAGGCCAGGACCGGCGCCGCCTGCGATGGACGTCGGGCTCTACGGCAAGCTCCCGAGTCACGGCGATTTCCTGCGCCGGCGCGTCAGCGACTCGTTCGTCGGCGCCTGGGACGCCTGGCTGCAGCAGTCGGTGGCCGCGAGCCACGCGGCGCTCGGCGAGCGCTGGCTCGACGTCTACCTGACGAGCCCGGTGTGGCGCTTCGCCGCGGCCGCGGGCGTGCTCGGCCACGGGCCGGTGGCCGGCGTCATGACGCCGAGCGTCGACCGCGTCGGGCGCTACTTCCCGCTCGCGGTCGTCAGCGAGGGACCGTGGGATCCCGAGACGATACCGACGCCGCTCGCGATCGCGGTGCGCGCCGGCCACTGGTTCGACGAGGTCGAGCGGCTGCTGCTCGCGGCCGTCGGCGCGGACCATCCGGACTTCGATGATCTCGATGCGCGCATCGCGCGCACCGTGACGCTGCTCGAGCCGCTGGCGCGGCCCGAGCCGGTCGCGCTCGACGAGGAGGACGCGCGCGCCGCCGCCGAAGCCGCCGCCGACGGCTGGTGCCTGCCGCTGGCCTCGGCCGGCGCGCTCGAGGCGCTCGCGGTGCAGCTCGCCGGGGCGCGGCTCGCGACGCTGCACGCGCCGCTGCTCCTGTGGTGGACCGACGGCTCGACGCTGGTCGCGCCGTGCTGCCTCGTGACCCGCGGCCTGCCGCATCCGGAGTCGTTCGCGGCCTTTCTCGACGGCGACTGGCACCGCGGCGCCGGGCTCAGGGTCGCGCGCGCCAGCGTCACCGAAGCGGCCGCGGCGATCGCGACGCTGGCCGACGACGGGCCGGTGCACTACGAGTCGGCCGCGCGCTCCGATCGCGGCCCGGTGCGCACGGTCAACCAGGACGCGTTCCTCGAGCGTGCCGAGATCGGCTGCTGGGCGGTCGCCGACGGCATGGGCGGGCACGAGCACGGCGAGATCGCGAGCCGCATGGTCTGCGACGCGCTCGCGAGCCTGACGCCCGGCGCGACGCTCGAGGCGATGGCGAACGACGTGCGCGACGCGCTGCAGCAGGTCAACGCGCAGCTGCGCCGCGGGGCGACCGGCGGCACGAGCGGCACGACCGCGGTCATCCTGCTGACGCGCGGCCTGCAGTGGCAGGTGCTGTGGGCCGGCGACAGCCGCCTCTACCGGCTGCGCGCCGGCGCGCTCGAGCAGCTGACCGACGACCACACGCTGCAGCCGGCGGGCGCGGCCGCCGACGATGGCGATGCCTACGCGATCACCCGCGCGGTCGGCGGCGACGTGGTGCTCGAGCTCGACGCGCACCGCGGCCGCGTCCAGCCGGGCGACCGGTTCGTGCTGTGCTCCGACGGGCTGACCCGCGTGCTCGACGCGGCGCGCATCGCAGAGCTCGCAGGCGCCGGGCCCGCGGCGGTGGCGGCCGACGCGCTGCTCGCGGCGGCGCTCGCCGCCCACACCACCGACAACGTCACCGTGATCGTGGTCGTCGCCGACTGACGGCCGCGGCGCTCGCTCGCCGCCGCGCTAGTCGTCGCCGCCGGCGCCCGGCTTGCCGAGCGGCTTCTCGGCGTAGCCCTTCGGGATCTCGAACTTGTCGGCCGGCAGCGACTGGCGCTCGACCTTCGTCACGATCGACTCGCGCGAAAACTGGCCGCCGGACAGGTGGCGGGTCCGCACCGGAAAGCCGTTCATCTGCTCGAAGCGCTTGATGTACTCGCCGAACATCCGCCCGCCCTGCGGCGTCGCCGACAGCACGTCCTGCACGACCTTGCTCGCCTGGCGCATCGTCGCAAGCAGCTCGTCGCCGCCCGGCAGGCTGCTGGTCGGCGCCACGCAGACCTCCTCGCTCGGCTTGTTGTCGCGCCGGCCTTCCCAGGTGCGGCAGCCGTACTGCCCGACCCGGTCGCTCTTGCCGGTGTCGGACCACGCGTAGTCGTGGTGCGCCTGCTGCATGTTCTGCATCATCTGCTCCATCTTCGCGCGGCGCTCCGGCGGCATGCTGGCGAGCGCCGCCTTCATGCGCTCGTCCATCACCCCCATCTGGCCCTGCATCGCGGCCTTGTCGATCCGGGTGTAGGTGCGCCGCTCGACGTCCACCTCCCAGATCGCGCCGTCGCGCAGGATCGACATGCGCTGGACGTGGCCGGCGTCGTCGAGCCGGTCGACGCGCAGCAGCGCGCCCTGCGCGTACCAGACGTCGCGGTCGGACTGCTGGCCCGACTTCACGTCCCGATCCGCCATCTGGATGACGACGCCCGCGCCGGCCGTCGTCGCGGCGGCGAGGCCGAGCGCGAGCCCGGCGAGTTGCAGTCGCATGTCGTGGTCCTCCTCACGCGCGTCGTTGATGACCGCGGCGCCGCGCCGCGCACGGTCGGCGCCGTTCCGCTCAGGTCCTGCGCGGCACCGCGACGACCGCCACCGTGCTCCCCGGGCCGGGGGCCGGCGGCCATTTTGCACCGGCCGCGCCCGGGCGGCCAGTTGCGCGCCCCCGCTACGCCACGGCCGCGCCGGCCCGCGCGCAGGCCGCGATCAGCAGGCGCGCGAGGCCGCGCGCCGCCGGGCCCGCGGCGTCGCGGTCGGCGTAGACGAGGTGCAGGTCCACGACCCGGCTGCCGCCGTCCGCGAGCGGCAGCGGCGCGAGCAGCCCGCTCGCGAGCTCGGCGCGGATGTGCTCGCGCGGCAGCCACGCGAAGCCGAGCCCGTGCTTCAGCATCTCGATCGAGGTCTTGACGTGCGACACCGTCCAGCGCTGCTCGGCGCCGAGCCAGCCGGCGTCGAGGCGGCGCTTGCTGCCGCTGTCGCGCACGACGATCTGCCGCTCGGCCTTGAGGTCCTCGAGCGTGACCGACCGCCCGAGCGCATGGAGCGCGTGGTCACGGTGCGCGACCGGCACGAACTCGACCGCCATGAGGCGCGTGCCGAGGAAGCCGGGCGGCAGCTGGCCGACGATCGCGAGCTCCACCTCACGCCTGAGGAGCGCCTCGGTCGTGCCCGACAGCACCGACTCGACCACCTCCACTCGCGTCGCCCGGCAGACCGGCCCGAAGGCACCGAGCGCCTCGTAGAGCAGCGCCGGCGGGAAGATGAGGTCGACCGCGATCCTGAGCTCCCCTTCCCAGCCTTCGGCGAGGCTCTGCGCCAGCGCCTCGAGGCTGCCGAGCTCGGCGAGCACGGCGCGCGCGCGGCGCAGGAGCGTCGTGCCGGCCTCGGTCAGCACCGTGCGCCGGCCGCGCGACTCGGTGAGCGCGACCGGCAGCTGCGCCTGCAGCTGCTGCACGGCGTAGCTGACCGCGGACTGGCTGCGGTCGAGCGCCTCGCCCGCGGCGGCGAAGCCGCCCTCGTCGACGACCGCGGCGAGCACGGCCCACTGGTCCAGGGAGGTCTTGGGCGCCTTTGCCATGATAGATCCGAAAATCAGATCAATAGGAGCAGGATTTCCCGGTTGATTATCCGCTATTCAGATATAGATTGGGAACCCTCGACGAACATCAACGAGGGTCCCATGAAGACGCTGCTGCAGATCAACTCGAGCCTGGCGGGCGAGCACGCCGCCTCCACCGCGCTCGCCGACCGCCTGGTCGCGGGCCTCCTCGCCCGCACGCCGGGCCTCGCGGTCGTGCGCCGCAACCTCGGCGCCGAGCCGCTGCCGCACCTCGATGCAGCGCGCCTCGCCGCGCTCGGCAAGCCCGCCGCGGAGCGCACGGCTGCCGAGGCCGCGATCGCCGCCGAGGCCGACGCCGTGATCGCCGAGGTGCAGGCCGCCGGGCAGATCGTGATCGCGGCGCCCATGTACAACTTCAGCGCGCCCTCGACGCTCAAGAGCTGGTTCGACCACCTGGCGCGCGCCGGGACCACGTTCCGCTACACGGCGCACGGCCCCGAGGGGCTCCTGACCGGCAAGCGCGCGACGCTCGTGACCACGCGCGGCGGCGTGCACCGCGACCGGCCGCAGGACCACCTGGTGCCGTACGTGCGCACGATGCTCGCCTTCGTCGGCGTCACCGACCTCGAGGTCGTGTACGCCGAGGGTCTCGCGCTCGGTGCCGCGCCCCGCGACGCCGCGCTCGAGGGCGCGCGCGTCGAGATAGACTCACTGGCCGCGCGGCGCGCGGCCTGAAGGAGCTGCCATGACCTCCCGTACCGTTGCAGGCATCCTCACCGGGCGACCGACCTCGGACGGCGGCGGCGTGCGCCTGACGCGCGTCGTCAGTCCCGAGCAGGGCCTCGACCCGTTCCTGCTGCTCGACGAGTTCGACTCGAGCTCGGCGGCCGACTACATCGCCGGCTTTCCCGCGCACCCGCACCGCGGCTTCGAGACCGTCACCTACATGCTCGACGGCCACATGCTGCACGAGGACCACCTCGGCCACCGCGGCGACCTGAGGCCGGGCGGCGTGCAATGGATGACCGCGGGCCGCGGCATCATCCACTCCGAGATGCCGCAGCAGGTGGCGGGCCGCATGCGCGGCTTCCAGCTCTGGATCAACCTGCCGGCCGCCGACAAGATGCAGCCGGCGGCGTACCAGGACCTCGAGCCCGAGCGCATCCCGACCGTGACCGTTCCCGGTGCCACGGTGCGGGTCGTGGCCGGCGCCTTCGTGCCGGCCGCCGGCGGCGACGCCGTCGCCGGCCCGGTCGCGGGCGGCGCGACGCGGCCGTTCTACCTCGACGTCGGCCTCGAGGCCGGGGCGGCGCTCGCGCTCGCGACGCCGGCCGGCCACCGGGTGCTCGCCTACGTGTTCGAGGGCGAGGCCAGGGTCGGCGACCGGGTGCTGACCAAGGGCCAGCTGGCGCGCCTCGGTGACGGCACGACGCTTGAGCTCGCCGCGACGGCGCGGGCCGCGCGGGTGCTCGTGATCGGCGGCCGGCCGCTCGGCGAGCCGGTCGTCCACTACGGGCCGTTCGTCATGAACACGGCGGCCGAGGTCGAGCAGGCGGTGCGGGACTTCCGCAGCGGGCGCCTCACCGACGCCGCCTGAGCGGCAGGCGGCTACCGGCCGGGCGGCCCGCGGGGCACAATCGGCGGATGGGCGGCGACGCGGCGGACGAGATCCTGCCGGACCAGGTGGCGCTGATGTGCCGCCTGTTCTATTTCCCGGCCGCCGCCACCGTCCCGGGCGCGACCTTCGTGACGCTCGCGATGGGGCCGACCGTCAGCGTCGCGGCGCGCGCCGGCTGGGTGGGCGCGGTCGCCGCGGTCGCGCTCGCGCGCCTGCTCGTCAGCCGCGCCTACCTCCGGCGGCCGCGCGGACCCGACGAGGCGCGGCGCTGGCTGTGGGGCCTCTTCGGCCTGACGGCGCTCGCGGGCTTCGCGTGGTCCTTCGGCGGCACGCTGCTCCTGCCGGTCAACCAGCCGGTGCGCGAGTCGCTGACCGCGATGTGCCTGATCGCGGCGCTGGCGGCCGGCTGGAGCTCGGTGTCGCCGGTCAACGGCGCCTTCGCCGCGCTCGCGCTGCCGTTCGTGCTGCCGCTCGCCGCCTGGCAGCTGCAGACCGGCTTCTGGCCGCGGCAGGTGCTCGGCGTCGTCTACCTGATCATCGTGCTGGTCATGCTCGGCGCCGCGACCCGCACCGCGCGCACGACGCGCGAGCAGTTCCGCCTGGCGCGCGAGAACGGGCAGCTCGCCGCGCGCCTCGGCGCGGAGCGCGACGCGCTCGACCGGGCCAACGCCGAGCTGCGCCGCGCCAACGAGGCCAAGTCGCGCTTCCTCGGCCACATGAGCCACGAGCTGCGCACGCCGCTGACGGTGATCCTCGGCTACAGCGATCTGCTGCTGCGCGACGAGGCCGAGCGCCGCCGCGCCGAGGCGCTCGAGCGCATCAAGAGCGCCGGCGGCGCGCTGCTCGCGGTCGTCAACGACCTGCTCGAGGTCGCGAGCATCGACGCCGGGCGCCTGACGCTGCACGAGGACGACTTCGCACCGGCCGAGCTGCTCGAGGAGGTGCTCGGCGTGCTGCGTGGCCACCCGGAGGCGCGCGAGCGCGAGATCAACGCGACGCGCGCCGACGACCTGCCGCCGCGGCTGCGGGCCGACCGCGAGCGGCTGCGGCAGGTGCTGCTCAACCTCGGCGCACACGCGCTGCGCGCGTCGGCGCGCGGCCGCATCGCGCTCGCGATGCGCGCCGTGACCGGCGACGGCGGCGCGCGGCTGCGCGCCGAGGTCGACTACGCCGGCGGCGAGCTCGCGCCCGAGGCGCAGGCGCAGCTGTTCGAGCCGTTCGCCGGCCCCGGCGGGCTGGCCGGGCGCGGCGCCGGCGACGCCGGGCTCGGCCTCGCGATCAGCCGCTCGATCGTCGAGCGCATGGGCGGCGAGATCGGCGTCGCGAGCGCGCCCGGTCGCGGCACGACGCTCTGGTTCGAGGTGCCGCTGCAGCGCGTCGAGCCGGCGCCGGCGCCCGCCGTGCGCTTCGGCGCGCGCGTGCCCGAGGCCTTCGCCGGCGCCGTGCTGATCGCCGAGGACGTCGCCGAGACGCGCGAGTTCCTGGCGCGCTTCGTGCGCGAGACCGGCTGCGCGCCGGTGGTCGCGGTGGCCAACGGCCGCGAGCTGCTCGCCGCGGCACGCGGCACGCGCTTCGACCTGATGCTGGTCGACTGGCGCATGCCGGAGCTCGACGGCCTCGCGGCGATCGCCGAGCTGCGCGCCGCCGAGCGCGCGGCCGGCCGGCCGCGCACGCCGGCGGTGGTGGTGACGGCCGAGGCCGCCAGCGCCGAGGAGCAGGCGCAGTGCCTCGCCGCCGGTGCCGACGCCGTGGTCGAGAAGCCGGTCGACCTCGACCGGCTGGCCGCCGTGCTGCGCCGCTGGCTGCGCGAGCCGACCGCGGTCGCCGCCGCCGCGACCCCCGCGGCCGCGGCACGGCGCGCGGTGCTGGTCGCCGACGACCACCCCGCCAATCGCCAGCTGCTCAAGGAGCTGCTCGAGGAGGAGGGCTTCGGGCGCGTCGAGGCGGTCAGCTCCGGCCTCGAGGCGGTGGCCGCCTGGGAGCAGGGCATCTACGACGTGCTGCTGCTCGACTGGCAGATGCCTGGCCTCGACGGGCTCGGCGCGCTGCGCCGCATCCGCGCGCTCGAGAGCGAGCTCGGCCGGCCGCGCACCGCGGTCGTGATGGTCACCGGCCGGCTCAGCGACGCCGAGCGACGCGCCTGCTTCGCCGCGGGCGCCGACGGCTGCGTCGGCAAGCCGTACTCGCCGGAGGAGCTGCTCGGCGCCGCCGAGCGCGCGCTGCAGTCGGTTGGCCGCTGAGCCGCGCGGCCGCGCCGCGGCGGCTCAGCCGAGGATGCGCTCGCGCGCGTACAGCCGCGCCGCGATCCAGGCCAGCAGCGCGCCGATCGCGAGCGTCGCGCCCACCGACAGCGACACGTGCAGCGCGCCCGGCGCCTCGCCGCGCAGCAGCGCCTGGATCAGCAGGTGCTGGCTCAGCGAGGGCACCCACATGAGCGCGGTGCGGCTCGGCACCTGGTAGAGGGAAGCGAAGATGATCGGCAGCGTCGGCACCAGCAGCACCGCCGCGAGCCAGCTCTGCGCCTCGCGGTAGGTGCGGGTGAACGAGGCGACGATGGTCATCAGCGACGAGCCCACCAGCACGAACGGCAGCATCACGGCGAAGATCGCGAGCGCGACGCCGGGGCCGAGGTTGAGCGCCATGCCGACCGTGTCGAGCCGCACGAAGCGCAGGCTGAGGGCGAAGGCCGCGAGGTTGAGCAGCAGCGACAGCGCCATGTAGACGCCGGCCGCGAGGATCTTGCCGTACACGAGCGCGCGGCGCGCCACCGGCAGCGTCAGCAGCGGCTCGAGCGAGCCGCGCTCGCGCTCGCCGGCGGTAGTATCGATCGCGACGTACAGGCCGCCCATCAGCGTCGCGAACACCACGAAATAGCTCAGCATCCCGAGCAGCGCGAGCGCGCGCGCCGCCGGCGTCGACACGTCGACCTCGTCGACCGCCACCGGCTGCATCAGGAGCGGCGACAGGCCGCGCGCCTGCAGCCGCCAGGCCGCGATCTGGCCGCCGTAGGCGCGCAGCAGCGCCTCGGCGCGCGCCCGGTCGCCGCTCGCGCTGGTGTCGGAGGTGTCGGTGTAGAGCCGCACCCCGGCCGGCTCGCCGGCGCGCAGCCGCGCGCCGTAGTTGTCGGGGATCACCAGCACCAGCCGGCTGCTGCGGCTGCGGACCGCGGCGGCGGCGGCCGCCGCGCCGCCGGGGAGCTCGCTGACCTTGACGCCCTCGCGCTCGAGGAACGCGACCAGGTTCGGCGCGGCGCTCCGGCCCGCCACCTGCAGCTCGAGCGCCTGCTCGGCGCGCTCGCGGCCGCGCTCCAGCGTCAGGTTCATCATCAGGCCGAACAGCAGCGGGCCGCCAAGCGGGCCGATCACCAGCGCCGACAGGAGCGTGCGCCGGTCGCGCGCGTTCTCGAGCAGCTCCTTGAGGAACACCGTCCAGAGCGCGCGCATCAGCCGGCCCCGGTGCCGAGCGCGGCGACGAAGGCGTCCTCGAGCGAGCCGCCCGGCACCTGCGCGCGCAGCGCCTCGGGCGTGCCGCGCGCCACCACCCGGCCATGCGCGACGATGACGATCTCGTCGCACAGCGCCGAGACCTCCTGCATCACGTGGCTCGAGAACAGCAGGCAGTGGCCGGCGTCGCGCAGCCGGCGGATCAGGTCGCGCAGGTTGCGCGTCGCGAGCACGTCGAGGCCGTTGGTCGGCTCGTCGAGCACCACGTTCGCCGGGCTGTGCACCAGCGCCCGCGCCAGCGCCACCTTGAGGCGCTCGCCCTGCGAGAAGCCCTTGGTGCGCCGCGCGAGCAGCGCGCCGAGGTCCAGCAGCTCCGCGAGCTCGTCGATGCGCCGCTCGAGCGCCCGGCCCGCCATGCCGTGCAGCGTGCCGAAGTAGCGGATGTTCTCGCGCGCGGTCAGCAGCGGGTAGACGCCGGCGTTGTGCGGCAGCACGCCGAGCCGCGCGAGCGCGGCGCGGCGCTCGGTGGCGACGTCGAGGCCGTCGACCAGCGCGCGGCCGCGATCCGGGGTCAGGACGCCGTACAGCAGCCTGAGCGTCGTGCTCTTGCCGGCGCCGTTCGGGCCGAGCAGCGCCGTGACGCGCGCATCGGCCGCCTCGAGGCTCACCTCGCGCACCGCCTCGACCGGGCCGAAACGCTTGGCGAGCGACTCGAGCCGGATCACGGCGCCGGCCCCGCGAGGTCGATGACGAACGGCGGCGCGGCTGCCGACTCGAGGCAGCGGGCGTCGAGGCCGCGCGCGGTGCCGGCCTCGAGGAAGCGCGCGATCAGCCGCGGCGCGCAGCCGACCATGAACTGGCCGTGGCCCTGGCCGCGGACGACGACGTGCAGCCGGTCGCTGAAGCCCTCGGCGGCGCGCGCCGCGTACGCGGGCGGCGTCACCGGGTCCGCCTCGCCCGACAGCAGCAGCGCCGGCACGGCGGTCGCGAGCGGCGCGTGCAGGTCCGGGTCGACGACGCCCGCCGGCCAGCCCTCGCACAGCGCCGCCAGGCCGTCGAGCTGCTGGCTGCCGAGGTAGGTCGCCGCGAGCCGCGCGCGGTCGATGCTGCCGGCCGCCGGCGCGTCCTCGGTGCAGCTGACCGCGGCGTTCATGCCGTAGGCGAGCTGCGCGTCGAGGTGCGCGCCGAGCAGCAGCAGCTGCGCGGCGAGCGGCGCGTCGTCGCCGCGTGCGGCACGGTCGAGCAGCAGGGGCAGCAGCGCGGTGGTGCTGCCGTGGTAGTTCAGCAGCCGCACCGCGCCGGCGAGCGCGCTCGCGTCGAACTCGAGCGTGCGCGGCGCGCCGCTCGACGGATCCGGCAGCGTCAGCCGCCGCGGCCGGCGGCCGAGCTCGGCGCGCAGCGCCGCGAAGCGCGACGCGAGCTCCGGGAAGGCGTGCTCGCAGGCCTGGTCCGCGCGGCAGCGCGCGAACGCGAGCTCGAGCGCGCGCTCGGCGTTCTGCGGCGTGTCGGCCAGCAGGCTGGCATCCGGCGGCAGCACGCCGTCGAGCACCACGGCGCGGACGCGCCCGGGGTAGCGCCGCAGGTAGTGCTGCACGACGCGCGTGCCGTACGAGATGCCGTACAGGCTGATGCGCTCGGCGCCGAGCGCCGCGCGCACCGCGTCGAGGTCCTGGACCGCGACGCTGGTCGTGTAGAACTGCGGCCGGCCGGCGAGGCCGCGCCGGCAGGCCGCCGAGAGCTCGCGGATCCGCGCCGGCGCCGGCGTCGCGACCTCGAAGTCCGGCGGGAAGTCGCACTGCAGCCGGTTCGAGCCGCCGGTGCCGCGCTGGTCGAGCAGCACGACGTCGTGGCTGCGCTGCGCAGGGGCGAAGGCGCTCGCGTAGCTGGCGTAGAAGTCGGTCGCCGCCTGGCCGGGCCCGCCGGCGACGATGAACAGCGGCTCGCGGGTCCGGTGCCGGTCGAGCGCCCGGATGACCGCGACCCTGAGCGCGATCGACCGGCCGCCCGGCGCGGCCGGGTCCTCGGCGACCGTGAGCGTGCCGCAGCGCGCGGCCAGCGAGCCGAGCCCGGCCGGATGCTCCAGGCGGCAGTCCTCGAGCGGCAGCGCCGCGGGCGCCGCCGCCGCCGGGCCCGGCGCGGCCAGCGCGGCCGCGAGCGCGACGAGCGCGGCACGCAGGCGCAGCGCCGGCAGGCGGAGGTCGGGAGGGCGCGGCGCGGGCATCGGCGCATTGTTTCATCCCGGCCGGCCGGCCGCCAACCGGCTAAAATCCCGCGCATGCGCTATCCCGAGTCCTTCGACGTCCTGGTGGTCGGCGGCGGCCACGCCGGCACCGAGGCGGCGCTCGCCGCTGCCCGCAGCGGCGCGCGCACGCTGCTCGTCACGCACAGCGTCGAGACGCTCGGCGCGATGAGCTGCAATCCCGCCATCGGCGGCATCGGCAAGAGCCACCTGGTGCGCGAGATCGACGCGCTCGGCGGCGCGATGGCGCGCGCCGCCGACCGTGCAGCGATCCAGCTGCGGGTGCTGAACGCGAGCAGGGGCCCGGCGGTGCGCGCGACGCGCGCCCAGGCCGACCGCGCGCTGTACCGGCGCGCGGTGCGGGCGCTGCTCGAGAACCAGCCGCGGCTCGCGATCTTCCAGCAGGAGATCGCCGACCTCGTGGTCGCGGGCGGCCGCGTCGCGGGCGCCGTGACCGTGACCGGGGTGCGGTTCGACGCGCCGTGCGTCGTGCTCACCGCCGGCACCTTCCTCGGCGGCCGGATCCACGTCGGCCTCGAGCAGACGAGCGGAGGCCGCGCCGGCGACCCGGCCTCCACCCGTCTCGCGGCACGGCTGCGGGAGCTCCTGCCGCGCGTCGGGCGGCTGAAGACCGGCACGCCGCCGCGCATCGACGGCAAGAGCGTCGACTTCTCGCTGCTGACGCCGCAGTGGAGCGATCGGCCGCTGCCGGTGCTCTCGTACCTCGGGCGCGCCGCGGACCACCCGCGCCAGGTGCCGTGCCACATCACCGCGACCAACGCGCGCACCCACGCGCTGATCCGCGCGGCCACCGACCGCTCGCCGCTGTACACCGGCCGGATCGAGGGCGTCGGCCCGCGCTACTGCCCGTCCATCGAGGACAAGGTGGTGCGCTTCGCCGAGCGCGGCTCGCACCAGATCTTCGTCGAGCCGGAGGGTCTCGACACCAACGAGCTCTACCCGAACGGCATCTCCACCAGCCTGCCGTTCGACGTGCAGCTCGAGTTCGTGCGCAGCATCCGCGGCTTCGAGCGCGCGCACCTGACGCGGCCGGGCTACGCGATCGAGTACGACTTCTTCGATCCGCGCGACCTCGAGTACTCGCTCAGGACGCGCTCGCTCGAGGGCCTGTACCTCGCCGGCCAGATCAACGGCACGACCGGCTACGAGGAGGCCGCGGCGCAGGGCCTCATCGCCGGGCTCAACGCCGCGCGCGCGGCGCGCGGCCTCGCGCCGTGGTGGCCGAAGCGCGCCGAGGCCTACATCGGCGTGATGCTCGACGACCTCGTCACGCGCGGCGCGCCGGAGCCCTACCGGATGTTCACCAGCCGCGCCGAGTACCGCCTCAGCCTGCGCGAGGACAACGCC
>DATKOP010000064.1:0-4191 GCA_035524595.1 Steroidobacteraceae bacterium
GCCCTCGAGCCGGTCGTGGCCAGCGTAGCAGCGGGCGCGCGCACACTACGGGAAGAACCGTCCCAGCGCGCCGTGCGCCGCTCGCAGGTCGTCCAGCGCGACGTCGAGGCGCTCCCCGGCGACGGCGATGCCGAGCGCGCCGCCGCCGACCACGCCGATCACGTCGAGCGCCACGCGCTCGGCCAGGTGCGCGAGCGCGTCGGGCACGCCGGAGACGATGAAGCCGCCGGGCGACTCGCCGAACAGCCGCGTCCAGACGTCCCCGTCCTCGTCACCGAGGTCCACCGTCGCACCGATGCCGCCGGCCAGGCAGCACTCGGCGAGCGCCACCGCCAGGCCGCCCTCGGCGATGTCGTGCGCGGATGCGAGGTGGCCCTCGCGCACGGCCTCGCGGATCGCCGCCTGAGCGGCGCGCACGGCGGCGATGTCGACGTCCGGGAGCGACTCGGGCAGCGGCTCGCCGCGCAGCTTGGCGAGCTCGGAGGCCTCCAGGTCCGGCCGGAAGGGCCCGGCGAGCGCGATCGCGTCGCCCTCGCGCGCGAACCCCAGGCGCCCGGCGGCGGCCGCCTCGGGCATGCGCCCGACCATGCCGATGACCGGCGTCGGGTAGATGGGCCCGGCGGCGCCCTCGTTGTAGAGCGAGACGTTGCCGCCGACGATCGGCGCCTCAAGCGCGCGGCACGCGTCCCCGATCCCGCGCACGACCTCGGCCAGCTGCCAGGCGATGTGCGGCTTCTCGGGGTTGCCGAAGTTCAGGTTGTTCGTCGTGCCGAGCGGCTCCGCCCCAGCGCAGGCGAGGTTCGACGCGCACTCCAGGACGACGCCGATCGCGCCGCGGTAGGGGTCGGCCGCCACGCGCCGGCCGTTGCCGTCGATGCTGACGGCCAGCGCGCCGCCGTCGGGCAGCGCGAGCACGGCGGCGTCGGCCTCCTCCGGCCGGCGCACCGTGCGCGACTGGACGATCGCGTCGTACTGCTCGAAGAGCGGGCGGCGCGAGGCGATGTTCGGCGAGCCGACGAGCGCGAGCAGCGCGTCGCGCGCGTCGGCGCCGGCGGGCATGGTCGCCACAGGCGCCGGGTAGATCTGCGCGGGCGGCCGCTCGGGCTGCAGGTCGTAGAGCGGGCAGTCGTCGACGAGCGCCTGCACGGGCATGTCGCCGACGAGCCGGTCGCCGTCGAAGACGCGCATGCGGCGCGTCGCCGTAACCTCGCCTATCGCGGCGCCGCCGACCTCCCACTTCTCGCACAGCGCGAGCACCTCGTCGACGCGGCGGGGCTCCACGACGCAGAGCATCCGCTCCTGCGACTCGGAGACCATGATCTCGAAGGGCTCCATGCCGGGCTCGCGCAGCGGGACCTTCGCGACGTCGAGGTCGATCCCGACCTCGCCCTTGGAGGCCATCTCCGACGCCGACGAGGTCAGGCCGGCCGCGCCGAGGTCCTGCAGCGAGACGATCAGCCCGCGCTCGAGCAGCTCGAGCGCGCACTCGAGCAGCTTCTTCTCCTCGAATGGGTCGCCGACCTGCACGGTCGGGCGCTTGTCCTCGTCGGCCTCGCCGAGCTCCGCGGAGGCGAGCACCGACGCCCCGCCGATGCCGTCGCGGCCGGTGGAGGCGCCGTAGAGGACGAGCACGTTGCCGACGCCGGCGGCGGCGCTGCGCATCAGCCGGCCGTGCTCGCCGAGCCCGAGCGCCATCGCGTTGACCAGGCAGTTCTGCTCGTACGGCCCCTCGAAGTAGACCTCGCCGCCGACGGTCGGAACGCCGATCGAGTTCCCGTAGTGGCCGATCCCGCCGACCGCGTGGTCGAGCAGGTAGCGCGAGCGCTCGCTCGCCTCGACCTCGCCGAAGCGCAGCGAGTCCAGGACGGCGACCGGCCGCGCGCCGATCGCGAAGATGTCGCGCAGGATGCCGCCGACCCCGGTGGCGGCGCCCTGGAAGGGCTCGACCGCGCTCGGGTGGTTGTGCGACTCGACCTTGAAGGCGCACGCAAGGCCGCCGCCGACATCGACCGCGCCGGCGTTCTCCCCCGGGCCCATGAGAACGTGCGGCCCCTCGGTCGGGAGTGTCGCGAGCAGCCGCTTGGAGTGTTTGTAGGCGCAGTGCTCGCTCCACAGGAGCGAGTACATCGCGAGCTCGACCTGGTTCGGCGGGCCGCCCTGCTTCTCGCAGACGAGCTCGTACTCCGCGCGCGTGAGGCCGAGCGCGAGCGCGTCCTCGACGGTCGGCAGGGCCGCGGCCTCAGGCACGGGCGCCTTCCACGGCCAGCCGCATCGACTCGAAGATCCGCAGCCCGTCGGTCGACCCGGTGAGCGCGTCGACCGCGTGCTCGGGATGCGGCATCAGCCCGAACACGTTGCCCGCGGCGTTGCACACCCCGGCGATGTCGCGCAACGAGCCGTTGTAGTTCTGCGCCGGGAGATAGCGCAGGACGACCTGGCCGTCGGCCTCGAGCGCGTCGAGTGTCGCCTCGTCGGCGTAGTAGCGCCCCCAGGCGTGCTTGGCCGGGATGCTCAGCGTCTCGCCCGGCTCGCAGGCGCCGGTGAACGCCGTGTCGGTGCGCTCGACCGCCAGGTCGAGCTGGCGGAAGGTGAAGCGCCGGTTGGCGTTCGGCAGCAGCGCGCCGGGCAGCAGGTGCGCCTCGCAGAGCACCTGGAAGCCGTTGCAGATCCCGAGCACGAGGCCGCCGCCGCCCGCGAACTCGATCACCGACTCCATCACCGGCGAGAAGCGCGCGATCGCGCCGGCGCGCAGGTAGTCGCCGTACGAGAAGCCGCCGGGGACGATCACCGCGTCGACGCCCTGCAGGTCGCGGTCGCCGTGCCACAGGAGGACCGCGTCACCGACGCGCGAGGCGGCGAGCTGCGCGTCGACGTCGTCGCAGGAGCCGGGGAAGCGCAGGACGCCGAACCGCACGCCGCTACCCGCTGCCCCCGTCGAGCAGCTCGATCTCGTAGTCCTCGATCAGCGGGTTGGCGAGCAGGCGCCGGGACATCTCCTCGAGCTGGGCGGGATCGTCGACGTCGAGCTCGATCAGCCGGCCGACGTGGACGTTGGCGACGCCCGCGAACCCCAGCGCGGGGAGCGCGCGCTCGACCGCGACCCCCTGCGGGTCGAGGATGCCCTCCTTCGGGCGGACGAGGACGCGGGCGCGAGGCATCAGCGGTCCACCTACGCCGCCGTCCTGTCGAGCCAGCGCTCGAACGGCTCGCCGGTGATGCGCTCGTAGGCCTCGATGTAGCGCGCGCGTGTGCCGGCGACGACGTCGTCCGGGATCGCCGGCGCCGGCGGCGTCTTGTCCCAGCCGCTCCGCGAGGCCCAGTCGCGCACGTACTGCTTGTCGAAGCTCGGCTGGCCGCGGCCGACCTCGTAGCCGTCGGCGGGCCAGTAGCGAGAGGAGTCGGGCGTGAGCACCTCATCGCCGACGACGAGCTCGCCGGACGCCGGATCCAGCCCGAACTCGAACTTCGTGTCGGCGAGGATCACCCCGCGCTCGCGCGCGTGCCCCGCGGCGAACGCGTAGAGCGCGAGCGAGGCGTCGCGCACACGCTCCATCAGCGCCCGGTCGCCGACGAGCTCGGCGGCGCGGTCGAAGTCGATCGCCTCGTCATGGCCGACGTCGGCCTTGGTGCTGGGCGTGAAGATCGGCTCGGGCAGCTGCTCGGACTCCCGCAGGCCCGGCGGCAGCTCGATCCCGGAGACCGCGCCGGTCGCCTGGTAGTCCTTCCAGCCCGAGCCGGTGATGTAGCCGCGCACGACGCACTCGACGGGCAGCATCTGCAGCCGGCGCACCACCAGCGCGCGGCCGCGGACATCGTCCGGCACGCCGTCGGTGGCGGAGATCAGGTGGTTCGGGACCAGGTGCGCGGAACGCTCGAACCAGAAGACCGAGAGGCCGGTCAGGACCTTGCCCTTGTCGGGGATCGGCGTCGGATGCACGACGTCGTAGGTCGAGATCCGGTCGGAGGCGACCATCAGCAGCGCGTCGCCGAGGTCGTACATCTCGCGCACCTTCCCGCTGGCGAGGAGAGGAAGGTCGGCGAGGCTCGTCACTGCGGTGATGCTAGTGGATGGGGTGGCCGTACCGGCGCGCGGGCCAGGGCTTCGCGGGCATACTTCAGGCGTGCTCCGCGCGTTGTTGCTCACCGCCGTGGCGGCGGCGGTCCTGAGCGCCGCCGGACACGCCTTCGCCG
>DATKOP010000065.1:0-5706 GCA_035524595.1 Steroidobacteraceae bacterium
GCCGCCTGCATCGCCTCGAAGGCCTGGCGGTCGACCAGCGGACCGACCAGCGTGTCGGCGGCGAGCGGACTGCCGACACGCAGGCTCGCGAAGGCGCGCTTCAGGCGCGCGAGGATCGCCTCGTAGCGCGTCTCGTGCACGTACAGCCGCCTGAGCGTCGTGCAGCGCTGGCCGGCGGTGCCGGCCGCGGCGAAGGTGATCGCCCGCACCGCGAGGTCCTCGGCGGCGGTCGGCGCGACGATCATCGCGTTGTTGCCGCCGAGCTCGAGCAGCGAGCGGCCGAAGCGGCCGGCGACGCGCACGCCCACCTCGCGCCCCATGCGGGTGCTGCCGGTCGCGCTGACGAGCGGGATGCGCGCGTCCTGCGCGAGCCACTCGCCGACCGGGCGGCCGCCCGGCACCAGCGCCGACAGCCCGGCCGGCGCCTCGGGGAAGTCGGCGAGCACGGACTCGAGCAGCCGGTGCAGCGCGAGCGCGGTCAGCGGCGTCTTCTCGGAGGGCTTCCACAGCACGGGGTTGCCGCACACGAGCGCCAGCGTCGCGTTCCACGACCAGACCGCCATCGGGAAGTTGAACGCGGTGATGATCGCGACCGGGCCGAGCGGATGCCAGCGCTCCAGCATGTGGTGATGCTTGCGCTCGGAGGCGATGGTCAGGCCATAGAGCTGGCGCGACAGGCCGACCGCGAAGTCGCAGATGTCGATGACTTCCTGCACCTCGCCGGCCGCTTCGCTGCCGATCTTGCCGGCCTCGAGCGTGATCAGCTCGGCGAGCGCCGGCTTGTGGCGCCGGACGGCCTCGCCGAACAGGCGCACCAGCTCACCGCGGCGCGGCGCCGGCACCGCGCGCCAGGCCGCGAACGCCGCCAGCGAGCGCACGAGCGTCGCCTCGTAGTCGGCGCGCGAGCTGCTCGCGATCCGCCCGAGCAGCCGGCCGTCGATCGGCGAGCGGCTCTCGAGGTCGCCGCTCGTCAGGCGCGAGAGATCGAAGCCGACGGCCGCGAGGCTCGTGGTCCCCGGGGCCGCCGCGGCCACCGCGCTCACGACGCCGCCCTGAGCGCAACCGCCGCGGCAGCGGTCGCGCCGGCGTGGGCCGCGTAGGCGCGGCCGAAGCGGTTGGCGAGGAACTCGTCGAGGCGGATGTCCTCCTGGCGCACGAAGCCGCGCTGCGGCAGCCGGCCCGCGACCAGCAGGTCGAGCACCGCGCACACCGACGAGGCGGTCGTGGTCTGGATCGCGGTCCACTCCTTGCCGGCCAGCACCTGCGGATAGACGCTGTGCGCGTAGGACTCCTGCCAGACGCGGCCGCCGCGCAGGCCCGTGGCGGTGACGAAGATCACGACGACATCCTGGCGCGTGCCCGGGATCGCGTACTCGAGCACGTCGGCGAGCATCGCCGGCCGCTCGCCGAGCCTGAGGTCCTGCAGCAGCAGCTTCATGACGTCGCGGTGTCCCGGGTAGCGGATCGTGCGGTAGTTGAGGCTGCGGACCTTGCCGTCGAGCGTCTCGCACAGCGTGCCGAGGCCGCCGGAGGTGTTGAAGGCCTCGTACTGCACCCCGTCGAGCGCGAAGTGCTCGAGCTCCTCGAGCGGCGGCACGCTGGTGCGCTTGCCGGCCAGGATCGCCTCGCAGGGCTGGCAGTACTCGTTGATGACGCCGGCGGTGCTCCAGGTGAGGTTGTAGCCGAGCGCGTTCGACGGGAACTGCGGCAGCGCGCCGACCCGCAGCCGCAGCGTGTCGAGCGTCTCGAAGCGGCGCGCGAGGTCCATGCCGACGATCGAGATGAACCCCGGCGCGAGGCCGCACTGCGGGATCAGCGCATGGCTCGCGGTCTTGGCGAGCGCCATGACGGTGCGCGTGGTGGCGACGTCCTCGGTGAGGTCCAGGTAGTGGATGCCGGCGGCATGGGCGGCCTCGGCGATCGCGGCAGTGACCGAGTAGGGCGCCGCGCTGACGACCGCGTAGCGGCCGCGCATCGCCTCGACCAGCCGGGCGCGATCGGTGACCGAGAGCACGAGCGTGTCGAGGTGCGGACGCTTCGGCACCGCGGCGAGGGCGGTGGCGGACTGGTCGATGACCGTGACCCGGTAGTCGCCGGTGCTGACGAGCAGCTCGGCGATCATCGAGCCGATGTGGCCGGCGCCGGCGACGAGAATGTTCTTCATGGCTGAAGGGCCTGCGGCAATGGGGCTGATAGTCATTCAGTTTCGGGCACGCCGCCGTTGATTTGAAGCGTCAATGTGACGACAATGACGATATCCACCGTCAATGTGGCATAATCGATGCACGAAACGACGAAACACGACGCCGACGAGCAGCTGATCGCGCTGCTCAAGGAGAACGCCCGCCTGTCGACCGCGGCGCTCGCCCGCCGCCTCGGCGTCGCCCGCTCCACGGTCCAGAGCCGACTCGAGCGCCTCGAGCGCAGCGGCGTGATCCGCGGCTACACGGTCGAGCTCGGGCCCGGCGCGCGCGCGCGCCAGGTCCAGGCGCACGCGATGATCGCCGTGGAGCCGCAGCAGCAGTCCGCGGTCGAGCGCAAGCTGAAGGCGATGCCGGCGGTCGCGGCGCTGCTGACGGTGAGCGGCAGCTACGACCTGATCGCGATGCTCGCGGCCGAGTCCACCGAGGCGCTCGATGCGGCGCTCGACGAGCTGCGGGCCTGCCCCGGCGTCAAGCTGACCTCCACCTCGATCGTGTTGTCGCGGCGCTTCGAGCGCTGACGGTCGGAAGCGGTAGCGAACGCCGACCGGGCCCGCGAAGCGCGGCTCGAGCTTGAGGCCGTTGACGCACTGGCACCGGGGCGGCTGCACGAACGCAAGGCCGTCGACGTGCGCGTTGAGGCTGAAGCCCAGACCCGGGCTCAGGTAGACGAGGCTCGCGCCGCTGTTGGCGACGAGGGCGTTGACCCCGGACTCGCGGCCCTCGACGCGCGTTCGGCTGCAGCTGCGGCACGATCCCGCCCGGCAGCGGCGCCGTGTACCCGAGGCCCGCCGTCACGTTGACGCCCGCCCCCCGGGCCGAAAGCCGTCGCGGCTCGCGAGCGGCTGCTGCCAGAGGGCGCTGGCGAAGTAGTGGAGGCCGGTCGCGAGCGCGCCGGCAGCGCAGCCGCCGGCCAGGAGGTCGGTCGTGCCGTTCCGAGCCGCAGCCCGCGGTCGAGCGGCTGCCCCGCCTGCGGTCCGGTGCCGAAGGTCGGGTCGATGCGGCCGGTCGGCAGCTTGAGACCGAGCTGCACGCCGACGCTGAGGTCCTCCTCGCAGCCCTGGTGGTGCACCACCAGCCGCGCGTCGCCGACGCCGCGATCGTGCGAGGTGGAGACCCCCGGTATCGGCGGCGGCGATGGTCGCGTGGTGGCGGTCGTGGCACGGCAGCTGCACGTTGACGCCCGCGGCGCGCGCCGGGCTCCAGTCGAGGCCGGCGGCGAGGTTGCGGTTGAGCGTGTGCTGCTGCGGTTCCTGCGCGCTCGGCACGGCCCAGGCGCCGCGATCGACGCTGCCCGTGCGCCCGGAACGCCGCCCGGCGCGGCGCCGGCCACTCAGGGCGCGTGCGGCAGGAAGATCTCGGCCAGCATGCAGCGGATGCCGCCGCCGCCGACGTGCTCGATGGTCTCGACCGCGCACGGCACCGGCCGCGCGTGCTGCTCGAGCAGCGCACGCTGCGGCCGCGTCAGGCTGGCCCAGGCGCGCCGCGACACGGCGACCAGCGGCCCTTCGCGGCCGCCGTCGAGGAACAGCACGTTGCCGGCGAACTCGCCGACCTGCTCCGGCGAGATGTCGAGCAGCGCCTTGCCGCTGCGCTCGAGCGCGTCGAACACCCGGCGCAGGTCGGCGCCCGGCGCGATCATGCCGCTCGCCAGCACCGCGAGGCCCGGGCCCACCGCCATCAGCACGTTGGTGTGGTACACCTCGCGGCCGGCAGCGTCGTAGGCGTGGAACGCGACCGGCTCGTAGCCGAGCTCGCGGCACGCGCTCTCGACCGCCGCGGCGTGGGTGCGCGGCGAGAGCGCCGCATAGGCGAGGCGCGCGCCATGGTCGAGCACGAGGCTGCCGGTGCCCTCGACGATCAGTCCCTGCGCCTCGAGGCCGGTGAGGTCCGCCGTCCGGGCGATGCGCCAGCGGTGGCGCGCGGCGAGCGCGGCGAGGAGCTGCGGACGGCGCTCCCGACGCCGGCTCGGCACGGCCATCGGGTAGAGCACCACCCGCCCGTCCGCGTGCGTCGAGAACCAGTTGTTCGGGAAGAGCGCATCGGGCGTCTCCGCCAGGGGATCGGCGTCGGCGACCGCGACCTCGACGCCGGCGGCGGCGAGCGCCTCGGCGGCGCGGTCGAACTCGGCCTGCGCGGCGGCGAGCGTGTCGGCGGCCGGGACCGCGACCGCGTGCTGGAAGGCGTTGGTCGCCTGCGTCTCGGGGTTGGCGTAGAAGGTGGCCGGTCGCACCATCAGCACGGCCCGCGCGCACTGGATCGCGACCGAATCCGCCTCGCGGTTGGCCGCGTTCATCGGCCGCCACCCCCGCTGCCGGCGGCCGCGCGTGCCGCCGGCCGGGCCCCTGCCGTGGCCAACCGGGTCTCTACGCAACTGGGCATGGATACCTCCCGCCACCCCAGCTTGCCGGCTCCGCCCGCGAAAGGGAACGGACCGGGGGCCCCGGAAGGGGGTCCGGCGACCGCCGGGCGGCCCCGGGGGCCCCCGTCGGCGACCGGACACAGGCAGGTGGGTTGACAGCCCGCGCTGCGACACTTGAGATACGGGCGCGGCATACGAATGTCGCACAGGGAGATGACCATGACCATGAACCGGGCGCGGCCGGCGCTCTCGATCGCGGCTGCGGCGCTGGTCCTCGCTGCCTGCGGCGGCGGCGGCAGCAGCAGCGGCGGCGGCGGCAGCAGCGGCGGAGGACCGCAGAACCCGACCTGGACGATGGGCAACTACCCGGCGGCATCCACGTTCGCGGCCTACTGCGCGGTGCCCCGCACCGGCACCGATCCCTACAACAACAACCAGCCCTACCCCGACCGGCTCGGCTCGGTGGTCTGGGAGAATTTCTGGATCCGCTCGTGGGTCAACGCCTACTACCTCTGGTACTCGGACGTCCCGGACTTCAACCCCGCCTCGTACTCGACCACCGACAGTTATTTCCAGGCGAACAAGACGCCCAAGCTGACCGCCTCGGGCACGCCGGTGGACAAGTTCCACTTCACCTACCCGACCAGCCAGTGGGAGGCGCTGTCGCAGGGTGGCGTGTCTATCGGCTACGGAGTCAGCTGGTCGTTGATCAAGGCCACTCCACCTAACCGTGTATTGCTCGTCGCTTACACCGAACCGCCGGGTTCTGGGTATCCGGCCACCAGCGCCGGCGTCAATCTCGCGCGCGGCGCGTCCATCATCGCCGTGGACGGCACCGACCTGGTCAACTCCAACGACCAGGCCAGCATCGACAAGCTGAACGCCGGCCTCTTTCCGAGCGCCGCCGGCGAGACGCACACCTTCACGGTGATCGACGCGCCGGGCGCCGCCTCGCGCGTGGTCACGATGCAGTCGGTAAGCGTCACCGAGACGCCGGTGCAAAGCGTCGGCACGATCGCGACCGGCACCGGCACGGTCGGCTACATGCTGTTCAACGATCACATCGCGACCGCCGAGTCCGGCCTGATCGATGCGGTCAACCTGCTGAAGACCGCCGGCATCACCGACCTCGTGCTCGACATC
>DATKOP010000066.1:0-2603 GCA_035524595.1 Steroidobacteraceae bacterium
CCGCTGGGAGAACCTCTACGGCGGCGACGGCTTCTGGGCCTTCGCCGACCCGTCCGACCCCGACTACGCCTACGCCGAGGCGCAGGGCGGCGAGATCGCGCGCATCAACCGCCACACGCTCGAGAAGCGCAGCATCCAGCCCAAGGCCGGCTTCAAGGAGAAGCTGCGCTACAACTGGAACACGCCGATCGCGCTGTCGCCGACCGACCCGAAGAAGCTCTACATCGGCGCGCAGTTCCTGTTCCTCACGCGCGACCACGGCCAGAGCTGGGCGCGGATCTCGCCCGACCTCACGACCAACGACCCGGCCAAGCAGAAGCAGGAGGAGTCGGGCGGCATCACCGTCGACAACTCCGCCGCCGAGATGCACACCACGATCTACTCGATCGCCGAGAGCCCGCGCGACGGCAACGTCATCTGGGTCGGCACCGACGACGGCAACGTGCAGCTGACGCGCGACGGCGGCCAGAGCTGGAAGAACGTGGTCGGCAACGTCAAGGGCCTGCCGCCGGCGAGCTGGGTGTCGTGGGTCGAGGCCGGCCGGCACGACGACGGCGTCGTCTACGCCGCCTTCGACCGCCACACCTTCGGCGACCTGACGCCCTGGGTCTACGTCAGCCGCGACTGGGGCCAGAGCTGGCAGCGCCTCGTCGGGCCGGGCGCGGGCGTGCGCGGCTACGTGCACGTGGTGCGCGAGGACCCGGTGAACCCGAGCGTGCTGTACGTCGGCACCGAGTTCGGGCTGTGGGTGTCGGTCGACTCCGGCGGCCACTGGGCGGAGTTCAAGGGCGGCGGCTTGCCCTCGGTCGCGGTCCGCGACCTCGCCTTCCAGGGCCGCGACCAGGACCTCGTGGTCGCGACCCACGGCCGCGGGCTCTGGATCGTCGACGACCTGACGCCGCTCAGGGCGCTCGCCACCATCGACCTCAGGGCCGAGGTCGCCTTCCTGCCGTCGCGGCCGATCCAGCAGCGGATCCGCGCCTTCGGCGGCTGGCCTGAGGGCGACGCGAAGTTCCGCGGCGACAACCCGTCCTCGGGCGCCGTGATCAGCTACTACCAGCCCACCCGGCACGTCTTCGGGCGCCTGAAGCTCGAGGTGTTCGACGCCGACGGGCACCTCGTCGACACGCTGCAGGCCGGCAAGCGCAAGGGCATCAACCGCGTGGTCTGGTCGATGGCGGTCAACCCGCCGCGCGTGCCGACCGCGGCGCAGGCCGCGGGCTCGGGCTCGCGCGGGCCGCGG
Source organism: Steroidobacteraceae bacterium (assembly GCA_035524595.1). Classification (GTDB taxonomy): domain Bacteria; phylum Pseudomonadota; class Gammaproteobacteria; order Steroidobacterales; family Steroidobacteraceae; genus CAIKZZ01. Next base: position 1,244 of record DATKOP010000066.1, read on the forward strand.
GTCGTGCCGGGCCGCTACGTCGTGCGCCTCACCAAGGCCGACAAGGTCTACGAGCAGACGCTCGAGGTCGGCCTCGACCGCCGCGCGACCTTCACGGTCGAGGACCGCAAGGCGCAGTTCGCCGCGGCGATGCGCGGCCACGCGCTCTTCGGCCGCATGAGCGACCTGGTCGACCGGCTGAACGGCTTGCGGCTGGTCGCCCAGCAGCGGCGCGCCGCGCTGCCCGGGGATGCCGCGCTCGGCGCGGCGCTCGCGCACTTCGAGGAGCAGGTCGAGACGCTGCGCAAGCTGGTGGTCGCCACCAAGGAGGGCGGCGCGATCACGGGCGAGGAGCGGCTGCGCGAGCACCTCGACGACGCCTACGGCTCGATCATGTCCTACGAGGGCCGGCCCGGCGACTACCAGGTCGAGCGCGTCGCGGTGCTCGAGCGCGAGCTGGCCGAGGTCGAGGCCGACACCGCGAAGCTGGTCGCGAACGAGCTGCCGGCGCTCAACCAGAAGCTCGACAAGGCCGGCCAGAAGCCGATCGCGCTGCGCGAGGTGCGGCAGGCGGGCGCGCGCTACGCGGCGCTCGACGCGCTCGGGCGGGCGCGCGAGGGCGCCGCGGCGGCCGCGACCGCGCGCGAGACCGAGGCGTTCGTCGAGCGCGACTGAGGCGGCGGGCGGGCGGGCGCCGCCCGCCCGCTCAGCGGCGCGCCTTGCGGGCGCGCGCCTTCGGCGCGCGCGCCGCCTCGCCCGGGCCGTCGCCGATGTCGTAGTCGTCGAAGTCGGACAGCAGCTCGGCGGTGCGCTTCTGCTCGAGGTACTTCTCGAGCCGCCGCCAGGCCGGCTCGCCGGCCTTGGGTCCCCCGCGCCGCTTCTGCGACTCGAGGTCCTTGATCAAATGCTCGAGCTGCGGGTCGTCGCTGTCGACGGCCTCGTCCGCGTCGTCCTCGTCGAACTCGTCTGACTCGGGCTTCTCGCTCATGTCTCGGTGGAGTCACGAAAGAGCCTGCGCGCGGCGCCGTTATAAGTCAGGCTCCGGCCGCTCGCAAGGGGCGCGGCGATGAACTTTGCGTGACCGGGTCCGCAGTCCGCGCCGGTCGCCGGCCGGGCGCGCTCAGCGGACCAGGCTGTTGAGCTGGAAGATCGGCAGGAGCAGCGCGAGCACGATCAGCAGCACGAAGCCGCCCATCACCAGGATCATGGCCGGGCCGAGGATGTTGACGGCGGTGTTGACGATGCCGTCCATCTCGCGCTCCTGGTTGTCGGCGGCCCGCGCCAGCATCGCCTCGAGCTCGCCGCTCGTCTCGCCGCTCGCGATCAGGTGGATCAGCATCGGCGGGTAGAGCTTGGAGGCCGCCAGCGAGCGGGCGATCGG
>DATKOP010000067.1:0-60938 GCA_035524595.1 Steroidobacteraceae bacterium
GGCGAGGGCGGCGGCGCCGCCGTTCGTGATCGAAAGCCCGATCTCCTGCAGCACGCCCGTGCTGGCATCGGCGGTGTAGCAATCGACGTTGGTGCCGTTCGCGACATGCAGCCGCTTGCCCGCGGCGTCCATGACCGGCGAGGAGGCCCCGCTGCTGGTCAGGAACGGGCTGCCGGAGATGGTCGTCAGCGCGCCGGTGTTGACGTCGATCGTGAGTCCCGACACCCCGCTCGGTTGCGTGGTGGCCGCGTACAGGTGCGTGCCGGCGGGGTCGACGACCAGCCCCTGGGGAGACGCCCCGATCGCGACCGGGCTGCCGGCCAGCGGCGTCAGGGCGCCGCTCGTCGTGTCGAGGAGATACGCCGAGACGTTGCCGCTGCCCTTGTTCGCCGCGTACACGTAGCGCCCGGCGGCGATGACGACTGCGACCGTATTGGTACCCGCGGCGAACGGGCTGCCGGCCACTTCGGCCAGCGCACCCGTCGACCCGATCCTGAAGACCGACAGCGTGTTCGACGTGCCGTTGGCCGTCAGCACGAATTGCCCGGTGGGATCAACGGTGATCGCGACCGACGGGGCGTGCGTCGCGAAGGGGCTGCCGCTCATCGCGCTCAGATTGCCGGTCGATGCGGTGAGCAGATAGCCGCGGACCTCGCCCGCGGCACTGGCGACGTACAGGAACCGTCGCTGCGGATCGGCCGCGACGGCCGACGGCATCGGCCCGTCCGGGAGCGGGCTGCCCGCGAGCGGTGTCGGGATGCCCGTCTTCTGATCGATGGTGAGAACGTCGATCGTGCCGGTCGAGCCGTTCGTCACGTAGAGGAGCGTCGCGGCAGGCGGCGGCGGCGAGGAACTGCTGCTGCCGCCGGGGTTGCCTGCGCCACCGCCGCCGCCGCAGGCGCAGGCCAGCCCGCAGAGCATCGATCCCAGCAACACCCGCACGCTCGCCGCGCGGTGATCGGTGCCGGGCCCGTCGCGCCGGTCGGCATCCATTGGCCCGTGAGGATCGCGCGAGCCGATTCGCCTGACGCCCAGCATCGCATGCTCCCATCGATCCCGCGGTACGGTCGGGAAGACCGCACGGCTCGCAGGTCGTCTGCCGCTGAATCTACAGCGGCGGCGATTCGTTGTGTACCGGCCCCGCTCCGTCGGCCGGGTCCCGCCGCGGCGGCTGCCGCGCATCGCGGCGCTGCCCGCATTTGACGAATGCCGCAAGCGGTTGATTCGCTCGGTCCGATCGGCGCCCCGGACGCGGCGTGGGCCGTCCAGGAACGGCGGGCCGCGCGTGCAGCGGACCTGCCGGTTGCCACACCGCATGTGCCGCCACGAGGCGGCCGCGCTGGCCGGATGCCGATGGGTTGTCGGGTGGTTCGCCGGCTGCTAGGTTTTCCCCAGCCGCGAAGGTTCCGGTCGCGATCCGCTCGGGGCGGCGCTGAGGCGCCGGCCGCCGGCCGCGATCCAGCGGGCGGAACAGGGAGTGACAGGCCGAATGCAGCGGACCGCGATCGTCGGCGTCGCCGAGCACGGCAACTCGGCCGAGCTCGTGACCGTCGCGCTCGACGGCGGGCTCCTCGATCGCCGGCGCATCGACCTGACGAGCGGGCTGCCGACGCACCCGTATCACCACGAAGGCGCCTGGGCGGTCGGCCGCTACGTCGACAGCCCGTGGGCGCGGCCGATCACGCTCCCGGACGCGGTGGCGCTCATCGAGCGCGTCCACGCGGCCGCCGCGCAGGGCGCGCAGGCGGGCCTCGCGGCGCTGGCCGCGGCCGTGCCGGTACCGATCGCGGGCATCGCCATCCGCGTCTGCCCGCCGTTGCCGCCGACGATCGAGCAGCGCATCGCGGACAACCGCGCGCAGGTCGTCGCCGACTCGGTCATGTACCGCGATGCCCTCGCGGTTGCAGCCCGCGCGCGCGGCTGGTCCGTGCACTGGTACGACCGCGAGCGCGTCTTCGGCGACGCGGCCGCGGCGCTCGGCCGCGGGGACGTCAATTCCTTCCTGACCGCGATGGGTCGCGCGATCGGCGCCCCGTGGCAGGCGAGGCACAGGCTGGCGGCCGCTGCGGCGATCGCGGCCGCGCGCTACCCGGCCGCCTAGCCGACGATCAGCGGTCGGCCCGGATCTGGCAGAGTCGCCACGGGCGCAGTAGGCTTCGCGGGATTCCCCGATGGAGAGAGATCCATGGCGATCAAACGTCCGACCAAGAGCCGGGGCACGCCGTCGCGCAAGCCGGTGGCCTCCGTTGCCGTGCGCCATGTCGACCTCCGGCCGAAGCTGCAGATGATCCCGGGGGATCTCTACGTCGGGTGGTTGTGCAAGAACAGGGCGTGCGGCGCGCTCATGGCGATCGCGCTGCCGCCGCCGGGAAGCAAGGTGGCGGCGCCGGACCTCGACGACCAGCTGACCGCGCTCAAGTGCCCCCACTGCGGCGATGAAGACCTCTATCGCTGGAGCGCCAGGGGCGAGCACGCCTACGCTCCGAAGAACCCCGCGAGCTGAGTGGCACCGCCGGGCCGCGCCGCCCGGACCCGCCCGCACGACTCGATCGGACGAGCGTCCGATACCTGGCGTAGGGCTCCGAGACGGGTGCTGAAGAGACGGCGGACAGCGGATTCGAGCGACGCGTCGCGTCCACGCTGCCGGACGTCCTGATCCGCGCCGGCCTCGTCTTCGCGATGGTCGCGCTCTGCTATCCGGCTTTCGCCCCGTTCCTGACGCCGATGGTCTGGGCCGGCGTGCTGGCCGCGATCGTCATGGTGCCCGGCATCGCGCAGGTGCCGGCGGTGATCGTCACGCTGCCGGCCATCGGCTGCCTCTGGTGGAGCGGCGACTACGGCAGCGGCCGGACGATCGCCTGCACGCTGCTGCTGTCCGTCCCGGGCATGGCCGGCAACGTGCTCGAGCCGCTGTTGCTCGGCCGCGGCGTCGAGGCGCCGATGCCGGTGATCCTGCTCGGCGCGCTCGGCGGCATGGCGACGGCCGGGATCCTCGGGACGTTCGTCGGCGCGACGCTGTTCGCGCTCGCCTACCAGATCGTCATGGGCTGGGTCGCCGCCGGCCCCGGCGACGAGGCGCCCGCCGACGCGCGCGGCGCCTAGAGGATCCGGCCGAGCAGCGCGTAGGCCAGCCAGTAACCGGCGACCGGGAGCGCCCCGTCGTACAGCGCCGCCCGTCCGATGACGCTCCAGTGCGCCGGCGAGATCAGGATGCCGTAGGTCAGCATGAAGCCCCAATAGATGGCCAGCCCGATCGAGAGCGCGATGCCGAGCCGTCGAAAGCCTCTGCGGTAGTCCACGCGGTGTTCCGTCCGAGAAGGGTCGCGGGCCCGGCCGTCGTCGCCTCTGCCGATTATGCCGCAACGGGCGCGCCCGGCCGGCGCTACCAGATGCCGCCGAGTGCCACCGTGACCGCCTCGCCGTTGACGCCGCCGGCGGCGTCGCTGCACAGGAACGCGATCACCTCGGCGACCTCGCGCGGCTCGAGCACGCGCTTGCGCGGGTAGATGGCGCCGCGCTCGTTCCAGACCTGCTCGACGCTGATGTTGCGGCGCTGCGCCTCGGCGGCCGCGGAGCGTTCGGCCATCGCGGTTCGCACCCAGCCGGGCAGCACGGCGTTGGAGGTGACGCCGAACGGCCCGGCGTCCTGGGCGATGGCGCGCGCGAGACCGATGACGCCGTGCTTGGAGGCGGTATAGGCGCTGCCGCAGCGCTCGGCCTTCTCGCCGGCGGTCGAGCTCGTGAACACGACGCGGCCGTAGCCGCGGCGGCACATGCCGCCCACCGTCAGGCGCGCGAGCTCGAACGGAGCGTCGAGGTTGACGCGGATCGTCTCGTGCCAGACCTCGGGATCCTGCTCCCAGACGAGCCGCTCGTGTGCCGAGCCGATGCCGTGGTTCACGACCAGGATGTCGACCGGCCCCAGCCGCCGCTCGGTCTCGGCCACCGCGAGGGCGCAGCCCGCGGCGGTGCCGAGGTCGGCGACGACGTATTCGAGGCCCACGGCCGCGAGCTCCGGGGCGCTGCGCGCCACGATCATCACCCGCGCCCCCGTCGCGGCGAGCAGCAGCGCCGCCTCGCGCCCGATGCCCCGGCCGCCGCCCGTGACCAGCACCACCCGTTGGTTCATGCGTCGTCTCTCGTGGCTTCGCCCCGGGAATCGTCCCATGCGCGCCCGGTACCGACAATCGGTCGGGCAGCCCCGCGCGGACCGGCGCCGGCTCCCCGGAGCTCTGACCGGCGGCGAGGGCGAAGCGCAGGCCCGGCGGGTCGCTGCGACGGCGCACTCGCGCTGCGTCGCTGATGCGGTCAAGATGGGTCGGCGGCGCCGGCCCGCCGGCTCGAGCGACGCCGGATCGTGAGTCCCCCAGCAGAGGTAACGCCCGTGCGCCGCCCCATCGTGATCCTCGGTCTCTGCGTCCTCGGCCTCGCCACGGTCGCCCGCGCCGAGGACATCGCGCCCGGCCTCTGGGAACTGGCGCTCGAGGCCGCGGTCGAGGCCGATCCCGCCTTCCAGCCCGGGCCGATGACGGTGCGCCAGTGCGTCACCCGGGACGACGCCCGGGATCCCGGCAAGATCCTCGGGCCCATCTCCTCGGCCGGGGCGAGCGACTGCAGTTACGCCGCGAAGAGCTACGTCGGGCGGGTGTTCCGCTTCACGCTGCAATGCTCGGGCACGCTGCAGCTGCGTACCACCGGCGAGGTGACGTTCTCGGGCGCGGCGCTGCGCGGGGTGCTGACGACGTCGAGCGCCATCGAGGGCAAGCCGGTCGAGTTTCGGAGCACGCTGGTCGGTCACCGCATCGGCGAGTGCTGAGCGCGGGCGAGACCGGCGCGCCGGGGCGGGCCTGCGCTAGCGCGACGCGGGGCGGGCGGACCTCCCCGCCGGCGGAGCGCGGTACCTGAGCGCCTCGACCAGCAGCGCGAAGGCGGGCGTCGGCTGACGGCGGCTCGGATAGTAGAGGTGGTAGCCGGCGAACGGCGCGCACCAGTCCTCGAGCAGGCGCAGCAGGCGGCCGGTGCGGATGTCCTCCTGCACGATGTCCTGCGGCACGAACGCGATGCCGAGGCCGCGGCGCGCGGCCTCGAGGCTGAGCGGCAGGTCGTTGACCGCGAGCTGGCCGTCGACGCGCACCTTGAGCTCGCGCCCCGACTTCTCGAACTCCCACGCGTACAGGCCTCCGGACGTCGGCAGCCGCAGGTTGATGCAGCGATGGCCGGCGAGGTCCTGCGGCGCGCGCGGCAACGGCCGCGTCGCGAGATAGTTCGGCGAAGCGACCGCGGCCATGCGCATGTCCGGGCCGATGCGCACCGCGACCATGTCCTTGGCCACCTGCTCCCCGAGGCGTACGCCCGCGTCGTAGCGCTCGGCAACGACGTCGCTGAGCCCGTAGTCCACGACGAGCTCGACCCGGATGTCCGGGTACTGCGGCAAGAGGCGCTGCAAGGCCGGCATCAGCAGCGTCTCGGCCGCGTGCTCGGCGGTCGTGATGCGGATCGAGCCGGCCGGCCTGTCGCGCAGCTCGCTGAGTGCATCGAGCCCCGCGTCGATCTCCTCGAAGGCCGGGCCGAGCGTGCGCAGCAGCCGCTCGCCGGCGTCGGTCGGCGCGACGCTGCGCGTCGTCCGTGCGAGGAGGCGAAGCCCGAGGCCCGCCTCGAGCCGGCGCACGGTGTGGCTCAGCGACGACTGGGTGAGGCCGAGCTTCGCGGCGGCGCGCGTGAAGCTGCGCTCCTGCGCGACCATGACGAAGGCGGCGAGGTCGCTCAGCTGTGCGCGGTTCATTCATGCACTCCGTGCATGGGTCCATTCGTATTCTAGCGGCTAGTCGCGAGAACTGCGCGGGCCTACTCTGCGACTCGGCCCGGACGGGCGTGTCCGGGCCCGCGACACCCGCCGCCCCGACCGGACGGCACCAGGAGGAGTTATGCAGAAGCGACCACTCGGCAGGAGCGGGCTCGAGGTCTCGGCGCTCGGCCTCGGCTGCATGGGCATGAGCTTCGGCTACGGGCCGGCGGGCGAGCGCCAGGCGATGATCGAGGTGATCCGGACGGCGGTCGCGCGCGGCGTCACGTTCTTCGACACCGCCGAGATCTACGGCCCGTACGCCAACGAGGAGCTCGTCGGCGAGGCGCTGGCGCCATTTCGCGGCCAGGTGGCGATCGCGACGAAGTTCGGCTTTCGCATCGTCGACGGCAAGCAGGCCGGCCTCGACAGCCGGCCGGCCCACATCAAGGAGGTTGCCGAGGCGTCGCTGAAGCGCCTCGGGATCGAGACGATCGACCTCTTCTACCAGCACCGCGTCGACCCGCAGGTGCCGATCGAGGACGTCGCCGGCGCGGTCAAGGACCTGATCCGGGCCGGCAAGGTGCGTCACTTCGGGCTCTCGGAGGCGGGCGCAGAGACGATCCGCCGCGCGCACGCGGTGCAGCCGGTCGCCGCGCTGCAGAGCGAGTACTCGCTGTGGTGGCGGGAACCCGAGGCCGAGGTGCTGCCGACGCTCGAGGAGCTCGGCATCGGCTTCGTGCCGTTCAGCCCGCTCGGCAAGGGCTTCCTGACCGGGAAGATCGACGAGACCACGCAGTTCGACCGCAGCGACTTTCGCAACATCGTGCCGCGCTTCACGCCGGAGGCGCGCCGGGCGAACAGGGCGCTCGTCGACCTGCTCGGGGCGCTGGCGGCGGGGATGAAGGCGACGCCGGCGCAGCTCGCGCTCGCCTGGCTGCTGGCCAAGAAGCCGTGGATCGTGCCGATCCCGGGCACGACGAAGCTGCACCGGCTCGAGGAGAACCTCGGCGCGGCGGCGATCGAGCTCAGCCCGGGGCAACTGGGCGCGATCGAGAGCGCCGCCGCCCAGGTGAGCGTCCAGGGGGCCCGCTACCCGGAGCAGCTCGCGCGCCTCGTCGGCCGGTGAGCGCCGGCCGCGAGCACGATCATCTGAGGAGACACCATGGCCAACGAAGTCGCTCCGCCGCCCAACCCCTTCGCCGACATCGCGCCGGCGCTCGCCGACTACACGGACAGGGTGCTGTTCGGCGACGTCTGGAAGCGACCGGGCCTCTCGCCACGGGACCGCAGCCTGATCACGGTGGCGACGCTGGTCGCGCTCTACCGGACCAACGAGCTGCCGTTCCACCTGCAGCGGGCGCTCGGCAACGGCGTCAGCCGCGAGGAGCTGATCGAGCTCATCACGCATCTCGCGTTCTACGCCGGCTGGCCGGCCGCGAGCTCCGCGATCGCCGCGGCCCGCAAGGTATTCGCTGCCGGCGTCGGCTGAGCCCGCGCGGCGGGCGAACGGGGCTCGGGACCAGGGAGGTGCACGATGAGCGAGCTCGCCGAATGGGACAGCTTCTACGTGATCGTCGGCTCGGCGGCCGGCGGGCTGATCGGCCTGCAGTTCGTCGTCATGACGCTGATCGCGGAGCGGCCGCCGCCGCGAGCGGCCGAGGCGGGCGCCGCGTTCGCGACGCCGACGATCGTGCATTTCGGCACCGTGCTGTTCCTCGCGGCGGTGCTGCGCGCGCCGTGGCACGCGATGGCACCGCTCGCGGTGCTCTGGGGCCTGGTGGGCCTGGCCGGCATCGTGTACGCAGCCGAGGTCGCGCGGCGCATGCGGTCGCAGACGGCCTATCAGCCCGCCCTCGAGGACTGGGCGTTTCACCTGCTGCTGCCGCTCGTGGCCTACGCGCTGCTCGCAGGCTCCGCGTTCGGCGTCTCGGCCCGCCTGCACGAGGCGTTGTTCGCGGCCGGCGCCGCCGCGCTGCTGCTGCTCTTCGTCGGCATCCACAATGCCTGGGACGCCGTCGCCTACCACGTGTTCGTCAATCTGCAGAGCGCAGCGGCGCCCCCGCCGGGCTCCTGAAGGACGCACCGGGCGCTGCGGCCGGGCCCGCGGCGCGCCCGGCCGTCGCGCTCAGTCGGCGGGCTTGGCGCGCGCCGCGTCGAGACCCTGGCGCAGGCTGTCGGCCCAGCCCTCGATGATCTCGTCGGCCGCCGCGGTGTTGGTCACCTTGTTGGCCCGCTGGCCGACGCCGCCGAGGCCGCTGTCCGCCTGCGCATCGATGGCGCGCGCGAGGATCGTCTTGCTCTGCGAGTCCCAGAGTTCGACGTACAGCGTCATCGATCCGGCCGAGCGCACCGCGGCTGCGCGGTAGCCGGACGACATCAGGTCGGGTGCCGTCACCCGCAGGTTGACGATCGCCGGGCGCACGGTCAGCACGTCCGGTCCGGCGGTGTCGACCACCTGATAGCCGCCCTTGCTCTGCAGCTGCTTGGTGAACACCGTCTTGAACCGGGCCGCGAGCTCCGTCTTGATCCGCTCCATGTCGGCTTCGGTCACGCGGTTGGACAGGGAGATCTGGTCGTTGTTGTAGTCACGCTCCCAGTTCTTGTCGAACTCGACCAGGCAGTCGATGACCGCGAGCTTCGTGTACTTGCCCCACGTCGTGCCGGGCCGCGCGTAGACCACGCGCGACTTCGTGTTCTTCTGCAGGTGCAGGCCGTCCGAGCTGACCTCGGCCGGCGGCTCCTTGGCGAGCAGCGTCGGCGCATGCACAAGGCCGAGGCTCGCGGCCACCGAGGCTATCCATGCGAACTGGCGTACCGACTGAGCGCATTTCACGGGGGCCTCCTCAGCTGACGCTGGCGGGAATCGAGGGGATTCAGGCAAGACGCGCGGCGGCCCGCCCGGCGGGCCGCCGCGGTCGGGGCATGCACCTCGTCGTTTCTAGCAACCGGGCCGATGCGCCGGAATTGTGGAATGTGCCGACGGTGCGCGCAACGAGTGAGCGGCGATCCGCGCGGCGGACGGCCAGAGCGTGCGACCGCCCGCCACGGCGGTCGCCCGCCACGATCGGTGGCAGCATCGCCGCTCGACCCCGGGGCATCGGACGCGCAGTCCGCTGCAGGGCGGGTCCCGGCAGCCGTCGGGCGCACCGAAGCCGGGCGACCTGCGCTTCCCTCCCCGGCAGACGCGGCGCATGCTGCGGGAGTCCCCCGGCTGCGGGCACCCGGGGCGGCATCCGGCCGCGCCGTCCGCGCGGCCGCTGGCCCGCCGGGACCCGGATCCCGCTCGAAGCGAGGGCCCCGCGGTGTCCCAGCAGCTGGTGCTCGAGTCGGTGCTGACCTGCCCGAACTGCGGCCTCGCAGCGCGCGAGACGATGCCGACCGACGCGTGCGTCTTCTTCTACGAGTGCGGCGGTTGCCGCACGCTCCTGCAGCCGCGGCACGGTGACTGCTGCGTGTTCTGCTCCTACGGATCCGTCAAGTGCCCGCCGATCCAGCAGGGCGGCGACTGCTGCGCTCCCTCCTGAGCCGGCCCGCGCGCGACGCGGCCGCGGCGGGCCGGGGCGCAGGGGCGGCAGGGCGCGCCGGCGCCGGTCGATGCGGGACCGCGCGGTGCGGGCGAGCGTGACCCCCGGGGACGCGCTGGACTTCGTCCGCCGCCACGGCGTGGTGCTCGAATCCGCGGCCGGCGCCGTGCCCTCGCTCGCGGCCGAGATCGCCGGCGCCCCGGTCGCCGGCCGCTGGTGGACGCACGCCCGCGGCCGCGAGATCTTCGCCCTGACGCGCGCGGTGCGGGACTCGCCCGACGTCCTCGTCTGCCGGGTCGTCGACGGCAGGATCAGCTTCGTGCACCGCCGGCTGTGGCCCGCGCTCGTGCGCGTCGGCGGCCGCTTCCCCCGCGAGCACCTGGCGCAAATCCGCGAACGCCACACCGCCGCCGGGCGGCACGCGCGCGACGAGGTCCCGTTCCCGGACTGGGCCGCGGCGCAGGTGGTCGCCGCGGCCCGGGAGCTCGACCTCGATGCCGCGCACGACGCCCTCGGCGCGTGGTCCCGCGGCTGACCCGCGGCCGGCCATCGATCGCCCGGCGGGCCGGTGGTCGCGCGCGGCGCCCGGCGTCTAGCCCGCCCGGAAGGTCCCGGCCTTGACGGCGATCGGCCGCGCGGTGGGGTAGAACTGCGTGAAGGTCGAGTCGACGGCGCCGTGCGCCGCGTGGCACGCGTAGCACGCGGCCGACGACGGCAGCACCTGCGCGGGGGCGGTCCCGGACAGCACGAAGAAGCCCCAGCCGCCCTTGAAGCGCGCCTCGTCGCGGACGTGGACCTCAAGGCCCATCAGCTCCTCGGTCTGGAACTGGCCGTGCTTGTTGATCGAGCCCTTGCTGCTCGCGAGGCGGGCCTCCATCACGAACATCGTCTTGTCCGGCCAGTGGCCGCTGCGCTTGAACTCGGCCCACGCCGCGGGGCTCACGAACACGTTGTCGAACATCGAGTGGCCCATGGCCGCGGGCTGCTCGCTGTAGCTCATGTCCAGGCCGGAGCTCAGGTAGACCCATTCGCGGTAGTCGGACGGCGGGATCAGCGCGCCGTCGGGCGTGTAGCGCGGCCCGGTCGATTCGTCGCTGGCCGCGGTCAAGAGCAGCGCGGCGATCAGGCTAAGAAAGCGGGTGATCGACATGGCGGTCTCCTGGGTGCAGGGAGTGGTGCGGCGAGAAGCGCCGGCGGTAGTCGCTCGGCGGCAGTCCGAAGCGCCGGTCGAACGCGCGGCGGAACGCGTCGTCGCTGCGAAAGCCGACGGCGGCGGCGATCGCCTCCACCGGGGCGCTGGTCGCGGCGAGGTGATCACGGGCGGCGTCGAGGCGCAGCGCCTCGACCTGCTGGGCCGGCGTCGTGCCGAAGGCGCGCACGAAGCGGCGGCTGAACTGCCGGGGGCTCAGGCTCATGCGCGCCGCGAGCACCTCCACCGACAGGTCCTCGGCCAGGTGCGCGGGCAGCCACGCCGCGAGGTCGGCGAAGCGGTCGCCGGCCCGCGCCTGGAAGCGCAGCGGCTCGGAGTACTGGCGCTGGCCGCCGGAGCGCTTGAGGTAGACGACCAGGTCGCGCGCGACGTAGAGCGCGAGCTCCGGGCCGTAGTCCTCCTCGATCAGCGCGAGCGCGAGGTCGATCGCCGCGGTGATCCCGGCGGAGCTGTACAGCGGCCCGTCCTTGACGAAGATCGCGTCGCGATCGACCGCGATCGTGGGGAAGCGCCTGCTGACGTCGTCGGCGAAGCGCCAGTGGGTGGTCGCGCGGCGTCCGGCGAGGAGGCCCGAGGGCGCGACGCCGTAGATGCCGGTGCAGATCGAGACGATCCGCCGGCAGTCGCCGGCCCGCTGCCGCAGGGCGGTGGCCACCGGCTCGGCGGCGCCCGCACGCCGCAGGCCCTCGCCGCCCGGCACGATCAGCGTGTCGATGGGCCCGGCCTCGGCGAGTGCGCAGTCGGGCGTGATCCGGAGCCCGGTCTCGCTGACGAACGGCCGGCCGTTAAGGCTCGTGGTCACGGTCGAGTAGGCGCCGGCGCGGGCCGCGTTCGCCGCGCCGAAGGCATCAAGCGGCCCCGCGAGGTCGAGCGTCTGGACGCCCTCGTACCCGAGCAGCGCGACCCGAATCGTCGTTTCGGCCATGGCCAGCCCTCCGAAGCGCAGTTGTACGCCGCCCCCGGGATGTCTGCTATGCCAACCAGCAGACGATTTCGGACATCGGCGGGGCCCGAAACGGAGGCGGCGGGCGCTCGCGGGGCCGGCGGGGAGGGCCCAGGCCGGGGCCGGCCGGGAGCGCGCCGGCCCTCAGGCCGGCGGGCTCTCGACGAAGCGCAGCGTGGCGAAGCGCGCCGCCGCGGCCTCGCCGAGCTTCTTTTGGGCGCGGATCTCGTTGACCAGCTCGAGGGCGGTCTTGGGCGAGGGCGGCAGCTCGGCGTCGCACGCGGCGAGCGGCACGACCCGGTCGCCCCAGCGCAGGAGGTGCGCCGACAGGGACAGCCCGCCGCCGAACGCGGGCATCAGTACGAGGCTGCCGGGCGCGACGCGGCCTTCCTCGACCGCCTCGACGAGTGCGACCGGCGCGGTGGCCGAGCTCATGTTGCCGTACTTCCGCACCGTCAGGAACAGCTTGTCGGGGCCGGCGCCGGCACGCTTGGCGACCGCGTCGATGATGCGCAGGTTGGCCTGGTGCGGGACGACGAGCGCGATGTCGTCCATCGTCACGCCCGCGCGCTGCATCACGTCGAGGCTCGCCTCGCTCATCCCCTGCACGGCCTTGCGGAAGATCTCCTGGCCGTCGAAGTCCCAGCTGGTCTGGCCGAAGGGCACGCCGAGGTTCGCGTACATCGTGCCCATGCCGCGCACGCGCAGGATCTGGCGGGCGTCGGCGTAGCACTGCAGCTTCTCGGCGATCACGCCGGTCTCCTCGGCCGCCGCCTGCAGCACCATCGCCGCGGCGCCGTCGCCGAACAGCACCGCGACGTTGCGGTTGTTCCAGTCCATGTACTGCGAGATCAGCTCGACGCCGATCACGAGGGCGTTCTGCACGACGCCGGTGCGGATCATCGCCGTGCCGATCGACAGCCCGTACATGAAGCTCGTGCAGGCGGTGTTGACGTCGAAGGCCGCGGCGCGCGTCGCGCCGATCTGCTGCTGCACGCCGGAGGCGCTGTTGGGCACGGTCTCGTCGTTGCTGCAGCTGCCGTAGATCACGAGGTCGATGTCGGCGCCCTCGAGGCCGGCGCAGGCGATCGCGCGCCGCGCCGCGGTGATCGCGAGCTCCATGCCGCGCACGTGCGAGATCCGCCGCTCCTTCATGCCGGTGCGCGTGGTGATCCACTCGTCGTCGGTGGGCAGGAAGGTCGCGAGGTCCTGGTTGGTCAGGATCGACGGCGGCAGGCACTTGCCCCAGCCGACGATGGCAGCGTGCGTCACGTGGGTACCCTCTGCGGCAAGGAACTGCGGTCGGTGAGCCGTCGCCGCGCCCGGGCGACGGGGCCAGGGCGCGCCTAGCCTAGCACGCGGCGGATCGCCCTCGAGCGGGCGGCGGGCGGGGCGGGCGGGAGCGGGCCGGCGGTGCGGGCGCGGCGGCGCGCGACCGAGTCGTGCTCAGGCCTTGCCCAGCGACGGCCGCGCGGCGTCAGACGCGAGGCGCGACTCGAGCCACTTGCGGATGCGGCGCGCGTCCGCGACCCGCGTGTACTTGCCGGCCGAGTCGAGCAGCACGATCACGACCGAGCGGCCCTCGAACACCGCCTTCATGACGAGGCAGCGGCCGGCCTCGGCGATGTAGCCGGTCTTCTGCACGATGATGTTCCAGGTCGGGTTGTGCACCAGCGAGTCGGTGTTGTGGAACTCGACCTGGCGGCGGCGCACCGGCACGCTGTAGCTCTTGTCGGTGGAGTATTCCTGGATCGTCGGGCTCTGGGCCGCGGCCAGCACCAGCTTCGCGAGGTCCTCGGAGCTCGCCACGTTGTCGCTCGAGAGGCCCGTGGGCTCGACGAAGTGCGTGTTCCTCATGCCGAGCGCGCGCGCCTTGGCGTTCATCGCCTCGACGCAGGCCGGCAGGCCGCCCGGGTAGCTGCGGCCGAGCGCGTACGCGGCGCGGTTCTCCGACGCCATCAGCGCGAGGTGCAGCAGGTCGGCGCGGGTCAGGCTCGTGCCGACGTCGAGGCGCGAGACCATGCTCCTGGTGCCGCCGCGGTCGTCGGCCGTGATCTCGATCGGCTCGTCGAGCGGCTGGCCCGCCTCGAGCACCACGAGGGCCGTCATCAGCTTGGTGATGGAGGCGATCGGCATCGCGACGTCGGACTGGCGCGACAGCACGACCGCGGCGTTGGTCTCGTCGAGCACGTACACCGCGTTCGAGCGCAGCGACGGCGTGCCCGGCGCCGCGTGCACCGCGTGCGTGCGGGCCAGCGCCGGGGCCGAGCCGAGGCCCGCCGCGAGCAGCAGGGCAACGAGCAGCCGGCGCGAAACCTGCCTGTGGATCATGGACCTGGACGCTCGACTTCGATTCACCTTAATGCAGCGTAGCAGAGCACGCCGGCCCGGCGCGAGACCGTGACGCAGATTATGTTTTTCGCAGATCGCCCGCATCATCGCGCGCACGCCTCCGGCGGGCGCCGTCGGCTGAGTCGCGGCTGCTCCTTTCCCGCAAGCGCCGTGAGCCCGGTCGCCGCGCGCCGCCGGATCGTGCGACGCTGCCGCCCCATGAGCGCCGTCCCCGCCCTCGACGAGCTGCGCGCCGACGCCGAGCGGGCGGGTCTCGCCTGGCGCGGCGCCTTCCATCCGCTCGCCGCCGACGCCGTGCCGCCGCTCGAGGGCGGCGCGCGCGCCGGGACGCTGGTGCTGCTCGGCTTCGTCGGCGGCGGCGAGTGGCCGGCGTTCGCCGCCTCGGCCGAGTACCTGGACGGCGGGCCTGACCCGCTCGACCGCTGGTCGCGGCGCGTCATCGGCGCGCTCGGCGCGCGGCACGGTGCCGCGGCCCTGTTCCCCTTCGACGGGCCGCCGTGGCTGCCGTTCCAGCGCTGGGCGGTGCGCGCCGAGGCCGTGCACGTCTCGCCGCTCGGCGTCCTGATCCACCCGGACTGGGGCCTGTGGCACGCCTACCGCGGCGCGCTCGCCTTGCGCGCGCGGATCGCGCTGCCGCCGCGCGACCGGCGGGGAAGCCCGTGCACGAGCTGCGTCGGGCGGCCCTGCGAGCGCAGCTGCCCGGTCGCGGCCGTCACCCCGGCCGGCTACGACGCGGCGGCGTGCGCGCGCCACGTCGCGGCGCCCGCGGGCCGCGACTGCCTCGCCGAGGGCTGCCGCGCGCGGCGCGCCTGCCCGGTCGGCGCGGCGCATCGCTATCCGGCGGCGCAGGCGGGCTTTCACATGCGCGCGTTCCTGCGCGCCCGCTAGCGCTTTGCCTTGGCCTCGGGTGGCGGCAGCATCGCGCGGATCTCGCCGGTCGCCGGATCGAACACGACCAGGAGGCGGGTCTCGCGCCCCATCATGAACGACGCCACCGGCTGGTCCGCCGGCAGGCCGAGCTCGGTCATGCGCTGCTTGAGCCGCTGCCGCTCGCCGCGCGAGAAGATCCCGAGCGCGTCGACCTTGACGAGCTTGCGGCGCAGCGCCGGCAGCCCCTCCGCCCAGGGCCGGAAGTAGCGCGGCATGTCGACGACGTCCGGCCCGCCCGTGACCGCCTGGGTCATGATCCGCGCCTGCTCGTCCGCGTCGTCGGGCAGCGGCGCCCAGACCCAGCGCGGCAGGCTGTACCAGTGCGGCGCGAGCGCCGGGTTCTCGCGCAGCCCCTGCGCGACGTCCTCGGGCTGCAGCGCCGACGCCTGCACCATCTCGAGGCGGTCCTCGGAGAAGGTGTAGTAGAGCGGCCGGCCCTGCCACAGGGTGGTCGTGCCGTAGCCGAGCGCGACCAGCTGCACCGCGACGATGATGCCGATGTCGCGCGCCAGCTCGCGGCGCGGCTTCTGCGGGCTCGCGATCAGGAGCGTCAGCAGCGGGCCGAGCGCGGCGTCGACGCCGACCATCACGAGCACGACGTGCACGACGCCGCTCAGGTACCAGCCCGGCCAGCGATACCAGCCGGCATAGAGCGCCGCCAGCACCAGCGACAGGATGGCGGCACTCGCCGCCAGGTGCAGGCCGAAGGCCCGCAGACGAAACCTCACCGACCACTCCTCCGTACGGCTGAACCTCGGGCGCGGCTGCGCGACGAGGCGCAGTCTAGCGCAAGCGCGGGGCGGTCCCGCAGTGCCGGCGCCGCCCGGCGGGCCCGGAATCGGTGGATAATGGCGCGGGCGGCGCGCGCCGCGGGAGGCTGCCGATGCTGAAGTTCCTGCTCTGGCTGCTGCTCTTGGTCGTGTGCTGGCCGCTCGCGCTGCTCGCGCTCGTGCTCTGGCCGTTCGTCTGGCTGCTGTCGCTGCCGTTCAGGCTGGTCGGCATCGCCGTCGAGGGCGTGTTCGCGTTCCTGCGCGCGCTGATCCTGCTGCCGGCGCGCGTGCTCGGCGGCGCCCGCTGACTAGGGGCCGGACGGGCCGTCGGCCGCCGCGTTGCGGATCAGCCGCTCGTAGAAGCGGATCAGCTCGGCGTAGTTCGCGATCGAGATGCGCTCGTCGGTGCCGTGAAAGCGCGCGAGGTCGGCGCTTCGCGCCCGCACCGGCGAGAAGCGGTAGACGGCATCGGCGATCGCAGTCATGTGGCGCGAGTCGGTGCCGCCGATCATCAGCCCCGGCGCGACCACGACGCCCGGGAACAGCTCGCGGATGGTGCGGTTGAGGAGCCGGTACGAGGCCGAGTCGCTGGCGGCGACCGGCGACGCCTCGGTCGCCCCGGCCACCACCTCGATCCGCAGGCGCTCGTCGTGGATCGCGCGCCGCACGTGCCGCACCACCTGCTCGATGCGCTCGCCCGGCAGCAGGCGGAAGTTCACGTGCGCCACCGCCTCGCCCGGCAGCACGTTGTCCTTGTTGCCGCCGCGCACCACGGTGAGCGCGGTCGTGGTGCGCAGCATCGCGTCGGTCGCCGGCGTGCGCTCGAGCTGGGCGCGCACCAGCGGCCCGAACAGCCACAGGTTCGAGAGCGCCACGCGTTGCGGGAGGCTCATCTCCGGCGCGAGCGTCGCGAGCATCTCGGCGGGCACGCCGCTCAGCGAGGCGGGCAGCGGCGCGCGCTCGAGCCGCGCCAGCGCCGCGGCGAGCGCGCCGATCGCCGAGCGCGGGCCGGGCATCGACGAGTGGCCCGGGGCCTCGACCGCGGTCAGCGACAGCGTCACCGAGCCCTTCTCGGCGACGCCGATCAGCGCGGCCGGGCTCGCGAGCCCGGGCAGCATGCCGTCGGTGATCAGCATGCCCTCGTCGGTGACGAAGCCGAGGCGCACGCCGCGGCTCCCGAGCAGGGCCGCGATCGCCCGCGCGCCTTCCAGGCCGCCGTTCTCCTCGTCGTGGCCGAACGCGAGGTAGAGCGTGCGCCGCGGCTGAAAGCCCGCGGCCGCGAGCATCTCGACCGCCTCGAGGATCGCCAGCAGGTTGCCCTTGTCGTCCCAGGTGCCGCGTCCCCAGACGAAGCCGTCGCGGATCTCGCCGGCGAACGGCGCCGCGTGCCAGCTGCCCTCGGTGCCCGGCGCCACCGGCACGACGTCCTGGTGGGCCATCAGCAGGATCGGCTTCGCCGCCGGCTCGCGGCCCGGCCACGTGTACAGCAGGCTGTAGCCGCCGACGAGCTCGCGCGTGAGCGCGGCGTGCGCGTGCGGGAAGCTGCGCGCGAGGTAGGCGTGCAGCCTGAGGAACTCGGCGCGGCTCTCCTCGGACGGGGTCTCGTAGGACACGGTCCGAAAGCGCACCGCGCCCGCGAGCCGCTCGGCGGCCGCGGCCTCGTCGAGGCCGACCCGGGGGGCGGCCGGCACCGCGAGCTGCCGCGACCCGTGCCGCCAGGTGCCGACCGCGAGCGCCGCCGCGAGCAGGGCGAGGACGAGGGCGGCGGCGTAGGCGGCTCTGCGGATCATGGCGGGCTCCGGCGGGGACGGTGGATTCTGCACGAGCCGTGGCGCCGGCGCCCGCGTCGCGGCGGCCGGCCGGGCGCCCATGCGGTAGGCTGGCGCCATGGACGCCGCGCTGTCGATCGAGGTCTGGTCGGACCTCGTCTGTCCCTGGTGCTACCTCGGCAAGCGCCGGCTCGAGGCGGCGCTGCGCGAGCGCCCGCGGCTCACGGCCGCACTGCGCTGGCGGCCCTTCGAGCTCAACCCCGACCTGCCGCCGGGCGGCGCCGACCGGCGCGAGTACCTGACGCGCAAGTTCGGCGACGCCGCGCGCCTGCGCGCGGTGCACGAGCGCTTGGTCGCCCTCGGCCGCGCGGCCGGCATCGCCTACCGCTTCGAGGACATCGGCCGCGTGCCCAACACCCGCCCGGCGCACGCGCTCCTCGCTCTGGCCGGTGCGCGACAGGATGCGGTTGTCGACGGGCTGTTCCGCGCCTACTTCGAGGACGGCCGCGACCTCGGCGACGTCGCCGTGCTCGGCGCGGTCGCCGCCGCCGCCGGGCTCGAGCTGGACGGGCTGCCGGCCCGGCTCGCGGCCGGCGAGCTGCTCGCCGCGGTCGAGGCCGACGAGCGCGAGGCGGCGCGGCTCGGCATCGGCGGCGTGCCGTTCTTCGTGTTCGCCGGGCGCTGGGCCGTGTCCGGGGCGCAGGAGACCGCGATGCTCGTCGGCGCGCTCGACCAGGTGGTCGCGGCGCTCGAGCGCGGCGGCTGACCGCAACGGCCGGCAGGCGGTGCGCGCCGGCGGCGGCTGCGCTACCCTGCCGGCCCCGGCCGCCGCAGCCGCCGGACACCCGAAGGAGCCCCGATGCCGCACCGACTCGTTCTGACGCTAGCCTGCCTCGCCGCGTCCGCCGCGGCGTCCGCCGATACCGTCGTCGTCACCGCCGACCGGATGATCGACGTGCTGGCGAGCCGCGTCGTCGAGCGACCGCAGATCACGGTCACCGACGGGCGGATCGCGGCGATCGCGACACAGGGCACGCCGGTCGCGGCGGGCGCGCGCCGCATCGACCTGCCGGGCGTCACGCTGCTGCCGGGCCTGATCGACATGCACGTGCACCTCACCTCCGATCCCCGCTTCGGCGGCTACCGGCACCTCGAGCGCACCGACAACTTCTGGACCGTGGTCGGCGTCGCGAATGCCAAGCGCACGCTCGAGGCGGGGTTCACGACGGTCCGCAACGTCGGCTCGGCCAACTACGACGACGTCGCGATCAAGCAGGGCATCGAGGACGGCTACGTCCCGGGACCGCGGATCGTGCCCGCGACCTACGCCATCGGCGCGACCGGCGGTCACTGTGACCGCACGCAGTTTCCACCGTCGGTCACGGTGCCGGCGCCGGCCGTCGCCGACGGCCCGGAAGCGATCCGGGCCACGGTGCGCAAGCTGCGCAAGTACGGTGCCGAGGTCATCAAGTTCTGCGGCACCGGCGGCGTGCTGTCGAAGACCGACACGGTCGGTGGTCAGCAGTACACGCTCGCCGAGATGACGGCGCTGGTCGAGGAGGCGCACCTGCTCGGCCTCAAGGTCGCCGTGCACGCGCACGGCGCGGCCGGCATCAAGGACGCGATCCGCGCCGGCGTCGACACCATCGAGCACGCGAGCCTGGCCGACGACGAGGCGATCGCGCTCGCCCGGCAGCGCGGCGCGTACTTCTCGATGGACATCTACGACGACGACTACATCCTGGCCGAGGGCGAGAAGAACGGCGTCTTCAGGGAGTCGCTCGAGAAGGAGCGGCAGGTCGGCCGCCGCCAGCGCGAGACCTTCAAGGCGGCGACCGCGGCCGGCGTCAAGATGGTGTTCGGCACCGACGGCGGCGTCTACCCGAACGGCGACAACGCCAAGCAGTTCGCGACCATGGTGGCCTGGGGCATGACGCCGATGCAGGCGATCCGGGCGGCCACCGTCACGGCCGCGGAGGCGCTCGGCCGCTCGAGCGACGTCGGCGCGATCGCGGTCGGGCGCTACGGCGACCTCATCGGCGTCGCCGGCGACCCGCTCGCCGACGTCACGCGGCTGCAGTCGGTGGCCTTCGTGATGAAGGGCGGCACAGTCTACAAGGGCGCCGACGCGGCGCGCTGAGGCGCCGCGCCGCGCGCCGCGTTCACAGCGACAGCGTCAGCGTGGCCCCGAAGGTGCGCGGTGCCTCGAGGAAGGTGCTGCCGGGCCCGGGGTCATTGGCGGTCGCCGCGGCCGCCTGCACCGGCCGGTTCTCGAGGTTGCGGCACCAGATCCCGACCGTGTAGCGCCCGCCGGCCGAGCGCCAGTCGAAGGACAGGTCGGTGCGGATCGTCGACGCCTGGCGCAGCCCCGATGAGTGCATGAAGTCGCCCCAGAACGCGTCCTCGTAGCGCACCTTGACGCTGCTGTCGAGCTCGCCGCGGGAACCGAGCGCGAGCCGGTGCCTGAGGCCGACGTTGACGGTCCAGTCCGGCGCGTTCTGCATCTGCAGGCCGTCGAAGTTGCCGGCCGGGATCTCGAAGGTCTCGTAGCGCGCGTGCAGGTAGCCGACGCCGACTTGCGCATCGAGCTCGCGGACGATGCGCCAGACGGCGTCGAGCTGGTCGCCGCGGATCAGCACGCGCTCGGCGTTGGTCAGGCGCAGCGCCCCGGTGCCGGCGTCGAAGGCCTGCACCAGGAGGTCGCGGTAGTGGTACTCGAACAGCTCGTCGCTGAGGCGCAGGTCGCCGTCGAGCAGCGTCATCTTGAGGCCAGCCGAAATCGCCAGCAGGTCGGACGGGCGGGTGGTCGCGTCAGGGTACGAGTCGAAGGTCCCGGGCTGGAAGGCGGTCTGCACCGTCAGGTACGCGACCCCGCGCGCGCCGACGTCGTGCTCGGCGCTCGCCTTCCAGTCGACGTGGCTCCAGCGCGCGTCGTTGGCGAAGGTGGGATTGGTGACCTCGGCCGGGTCGGTCGAGAACGTGATGCCGGGCTGGAAGCCGTTGGCGGTGCGATGGTCCGACGAGGCGCGCCCGCCCGCGATCAGTCGCAGCTGCTCGGTCGCCGCGAAGGTGACCTGGCCGAAGGCCGACGTGCCCTCGAGGCGATGGTCGCGCACGTCGCTGGCGTCGAACCAGACGCCGGGCGCCACCTGGATGAACAGCTGGCCGCTGGTGTCGAGCCGGTAGTAGTAGAGGCCCGCGAGCCACTTGGCGCGCGAGTCGTCGCCGCCGGCGATGCGCAGCTCGTGGGTGGTCTGGTGGATCACCTCGCCGAAGTCAGAGGGCTTGGAGCCGATCCAGTAGCCCTGGTGCCAGTCGAGATCGGTGTACGAGGGCAGGTAGCTGAGCCGCACGCTGCCGAGCTGCCACTCGAGTTCGCCGCCGATCAGCGCGGCGCGCCAGTCCTTGGACTTGCCGTCGATGGGGCCGAGCGGCGCGAGCTCGGCGGGGCGCGTGTCGTCCCAGGGGTCGGGGTGCAGGAACGCCTGGCTGTACGGGTCGCCCGCGGTGCCCTTGTTGACGAGGTTGGCGGCGTTGCCGCCCTTGTGCTCGTAGAGGCCCCAGAGGTATACCGACAGGCCCTCGGCCGGCCGCCAGTCGAGGGCGAGCTCGCCGGCGAGGTCGTCGGCCGACTGCGCGCCGCTGCGCTCGTAGCCCGAGTGCTGCAGCCAGTTCGCTCCGGCGCGGACCCGCAGCGTGTCGAGCGCCGGCAGGTCCTGCACGTAGCTGAGGTGCACGAGGTCGTAGTTGCCGGCCTCGAGCAGCGCGCGCCCGGCGGTGTCGTCGCCGGGGCGCGTCAGCGTCGCGTTGACGGTGCCGCCGAGCGAGCCGCGCCCGTAGAGCGTGCCCTGCGGGCCGGGCAGCACTTCCAGCTGGCTGACGTCGAACAGGCTGATGGCGGCGACCTCGCGCGGCAGCGAGATGCCGTTGACGTTGAAGACCGTGGGCGGCTCGACCATCGGCACGTCGAGCGTCGAGCCGACGCCGCGGATGTAGATCTCGGTGGACGCCGATTCCTCCTGGAAGCGCACCGACGGGATCAAGGGCGCCACGTCGCGCACGTTCTGGAAGCCGCCGCTGCGCAGCTCCTCGCCGTCGACGACGGTGATCGCCGCCGCGGCCTTCGTCAGGCTCTGGCTCTCCTTGTGCGCGGTGACGACCACGTCCTGCAGCGTCGGCTCGCCCGCGGCGCCCGCGGACTCCGCGCCACGGGCGACGGGCAGGGCGGCGCCGAGCGCGAGCGCGCAGAGCGTGGTGGCCGCGAGTCGCGACCGGTGGCGGGGGCGGGGCTGCATGGCGTCGCGCGACGGGCGGCACGCGGCACGTGGCCCGTCGCGTCCTGTGTGGGGGCGTGGTGGGACGGCATTGGACGATGCGCCACCGTCGGGCGGTACCGTGGTCTTCCGCAGCATCGTGCCTCCGCCGGGCCGAAAGCCGGGGAGTCTACCTGAGCCGCAGCGTCGCTAATGCGTCGTACGGTGCTCGGCGCGGGCGGGGCGGCGGCGCTTGTCGCGATACATCGCGGCGTCGGCGCGCTCGAGCAGCGCCTCCGGCGTCGCGAGGTCGGCCGCCTCGAGCACCGCGGTGCCGATGCTGACGGTCACCGGGCAGCTGCGGCGCACCCGGTCGCGCAGGCGCTCCGCCACGGCCGTGGCCTGGCGCCCGTCGCAGTCCGGCAGCAGGATGCAGAACTCGTCGCCGCCGAGGCGCGCGGCGATGTCGATCTGCCGCAGCGTGCCGACGATCGCGGCCGCCACCGCCGTCAGCGCCTCGTCGCCGCGCGCATGCCCCTCGCGGTCGTTGAGCGCCTTGAAGTCGTTGACGTCGACGTACAGCGCGGCGAGCGGGCGGTGCTGGCGGCGGGCCCGGCTGATCTCGCGGGCCAGCTCGTCGTCGAAGGCGCGCCGGTTGCGCAGCCCGGTCAGGGCATCGGTGCGCGACAGCTGCTCGAGCTCCCGGGTGCGGGCCGCCACCTGCGCCTCGAGGCTGGCCGCGTAGCGCAGCGCGCGGTTGTGCTCGCGCCGCGCCTCGGCGGCGAGCCGGTGCTCGTAGGCGTCGAGGATCAGCGACTGGTCGAACAGCAGCTGCCGCTCCAGGGCCTCGATGCCCCGCGCCGCGAGGGCCGCGTCCGGCGTGCGGGCCGCGATCACGCGCCGCAGGTCGACGTGCAGGTGGTGCAGTGCCGCCAGGAAGTAGCGCGCCGGCAGCCCGATGCGGCGGTGGACGAAGCCGATCCGCAGCCGGCTGCTCGCATAGCCGCCGTCGTGCCTGCCGCAGAACAGGCTCTCGACGAAGCGCGTCACCTCGCAGCGCATCCGCCCGGGCGTCGCCGACGCCGTCGTGAACGCGGCGACCTCCGGCGTCGCGCACTGGCGGCGAAGGCACGCCGACACGAGCGCGTCGGCCTCCGGCTGCACTGCCGGCCAGCAGCCGGCGAGGCACTCGGCATCGCCGGCGGTGATGCCGGCGAGGGACTCGCGCCGTTCGATCTCGCGGTGCTGCAGCGGCAGGTGCTCGAGCAGTGACTTGTGCGTCGCATCCATGACGGGGTGGCCTGTCCGCGGACCGGCCGGC
The DNA here is from genome assembly GCA_035524595.1 of Steroidobacteraceae bacterium. GTDB lineage: Bacteria > Pseudomonadota > Gammaproteobacteria > Steroidobacterales > Steroidobacteraceae > CAIKZZ01. The sequence continues at coordinate 22,858 of DATKOP010000067.1, forward strand.
AGGCGCGCCCGCGCCGCCGACTGCTCGTCAACATATTCCGCCGCCCGCGCCGATGGCGCGCGCCGCGTCACAGTCCGGGCGCCGCCGGCCCGCGGAAGACCACCACGCGCATTTCGGTTTGTGCGCGAATCCGCTAGGGATTCGCGCCCTCGAGCTCGTCCGGCTGCAGCCGGTAGCCGATGCCGGCCTCGGTGATCAGGTAGCGCGGCTGGCGCGGATCCGGCTCGAGCTTCTGGCGCAGCATCTTGACGTAGGAGCGCAGGCCGCGGCTGTCGCCGAGGCGGTCCGGGCCCCACGCCTCGCGGATCAGCTGCGCCTGGGTCACGATCACGCCCGCGTTGCGGGCAAGGCACTCGATGACGCGAAACTCGAGCGGCGTCAGGTGCACGGGGCCATCGGCGCCGCGCGCGCTGCGCTTGGTCAGGTCGACCGTCACCGCCCCGAGCCGCAGCAGCGGCAGCTGCTCGCCGCCGCGAGCGCTGCGCCGCAGTGCCGCGCGCACCCGCGCCAGCATCTCCGGGGCGCTGAACGGCTTGGCGACGTAGTCGTCGGCGCCGGCGTCGAGCGCGGCGATCTTGTCCGTCTCCATGGTGCGCGCCGACAGCACCAGGATCGGCAGCGGCGAGAAGCGGCGGATCTCGCGGATCAGGGACAGGCCGTCGCGGTCCGGCAGGCCGAGGTCGATGATCGCGAGGTCCGGGCGGTGCGTGCGCGCCTCGATCGCGCCGCGCCCGCCGGTCTCCGCCTCCACGACGCGGTAGTGCTGCGACTCGAGCAGCGTCCTCAGCACGCTGCGGATCCCGGCGTCGTCCTCGACGATCAGCACCAGGAACATGGCGTCGGTCACGCGACCGGCTCCGCGGTCGGCAGCGTGAACACGAACCGCGCGCCGCCGCCCGGCCTCGGCATCGCCGTGATCCGGCCGCCGTGCGCGTCGACGATCGCGCGGCAGATCGCAAGGCCGAGGCCGGCGCCGCCGGCGCTGGTCTCCTCGCGGCCGCGCTGGAACTTGGCGAACAGGCGCTCCGGGTCGCCCGGCGGCAGGCCGGGGCCGTCGTCGTCGACCACGATCCGGTTCAGCGGGCCGTCCGCGGCCGCCGAGATCGCGATGTGGGTCCCGGGCGGCGTGTGCTTGATCGCGTTCTCGAGCAGGTTGACGAGCACCTGCGTGATGAGCGGCGCGTCGACGTAGACCGCCGGCAGGTCGGCCGGCAGCGTGACGTCGAGCGGCCGGTCGCCGGCGCGGCCGTCGAGCCGGGCGAGCGCGGTGCCGACCAGGTCGTCCACCGTCTGCCAGTCGCGGCGCAGGTGCACCTCGCCGGCCTCGAAGCGCATCAGCTCGAGGACGTTGGAGATGAGCTCGGACATCTCGCGCGCCTTGCCGTCGATCGAGCGCACGAGCTGCGCGCGCGCGCCCGCATCGAGGCCGAGCGCCGGATCGTTGAGCGCGCTGCTCGCGCCGGTGATCACGGCCAGCGGCGTGCGCAGGTCGTGCGAGATCGACGCCAGCAGCGTGTTGCGGATGCTCTCGGTCTCGACCGCGACGCGCGCGAGCTCCGCCTCCTCGGCGAGCTGCGAGCGCTCGATCGCGAGCGCAATCTGGCCGGCGAAGGTCTCGAGCAGGTGGCGCTGCTCCGGGAGCAGCAGCCGGCGCCGCTGCGTCGGCCGCACGGCCAGCACGCCGAGCGTGCGCCGCGCGCCGGTGAGCGGCAGGTACTGCGCCTGCGCCGCCGGCAGCGTGTCGGTGCCGAGGCCGGCGGGCTTGCCGTGGTCGTAGACCCACTGCGCCACCGACAGATCGGCGCCCCGCAGCGATCCCGCCACCGGCGCGTCCGCGGGATGGCGCAGCCGGCCGCTGGCGTCCGGCATCAGCACGACCGCCTCGCTCGCGAAGGTCTCGGCGACGTGCCGGATCGCGACCCGCGACAGGTTGGCGAAGCTGCGGTTGGCAGCGAGCTCCCGGCTCATCGCGTAAAGGAGCGACGTGCGCCGCTCGCGCGCGCCCGCCACCCGCGTCTGCGCGCGCACGCTCGCGACGAGGTTCGCGATCACCAGCGTCATGCCGAGCATGACCCCGAAGGTGACCAGGTACTGGAAGTCGCTGACCGCGAAGCTGAAGCGCGGCGGCACGAAGCAGAAATCGAAGGCGGCGACGTTGGCGAACGCGGTGACGCTCGCGGGCCCGCGCCCGAGCCGCAGCGCGGCGACCGTGCCGCCGAGCAGGTACACCATGACGAGGTTCGTCAGCTCGAAGTACGGGAACATGAGCGCCGCGACGCCGGTGCACAGCGCCGAGACCAGGAGCGCCGCCCAGTAGCGGTCCCAGCGGACCTCGGCCGGGCCGCTGGCCGGCAGCTCCCGCCGGCGCGGCACCGGTCCCTCGCGCAACGCGATCACCGAGACGTCGAAGCCCCGGCCACGGCGCACCAGGCTGGTCGAGGTCGAGCGGCGCAGCCATGCGCGCCAGCCGGTGCGCTTGGGCTCGCCGACCACGATGCGCGTGACGTTGCGCAGTCGCGCGTACTCGATCAGCGCCTCGGCGGCCGACGGGCCGTCGAGCGTCACGGTCTCCGCGCCGAGCGACTCGGCGAGGCGCAGCACGTCGATGCGACGGTTGCGCTCGCGCTCCGAGAGCCGCAGCATCGCGGGCGTCTCGACCGACACGACCAGCCACTCGGCGTCGAGCGCGTCGGCGAAGCGCTTGCCGACGCGCACCAGCTGCTCGGCCTGGTCATCCGGTGCGACGGCGATCAGGAACCGGTCGCGGGCGAGCCACGGCCGCGAGGTGCGCTCCTTGCCCGCGTACTCCTGGGCCGCGGCGTCGACGCGATCCGCGGTGCGGCGCAGCGCCAGCTCGCGCAGCGCCAGCAGGTTGGGCTTGCGGAAGAACCGTTCGGTGGCCGTCGCCACCTGCTCCGAGACGTACACCTTGCCCGACCTCAGGCGGGCGAGCAGGTCGTCCGGCGGCAGGTCGATCAGCTCGACCTCGTCGGCCTCGTCGAAGATCCGGTCCGGGATGGTCTCCTGCTGGCGCACGCCGGTGATGCCGGCGACGACGTCGTTGAGGCTCTCGAGGTGCTGGATGTTGACCGTCGTCCAGACGTTGATGCCCGCGTCCAGCAGCTCCTCGATGTCCTGCCAGCGCTTGGCGTGGCGGGGCCGCGGCTCGCCCTCGGCGATGTTGGAGTGGGCGAGCTCATCGACCAGGATCGTCGTCGGCTTGCGCCGCAGCGCGCCGTCCAGGTCGAACTCGCGGCGCGTGATGCCGCGGTAGCGGACCTCGAGGAACGGCAGCCGCTCGAGACCCTCGAGCAGGCGCTCGGTCTCGTCGCGGCCGTGCGGCTCGACGTAGCCGACGACGAGGTCGGTGCCGGCGGCGCGCGCGACGCGCGCCGCCTCCAGCATCGAGTAGGTCTTGCCGACGCCGGCCGAGGCACCGATGAAGATCCTGAGCCGCCCGCGGCGGGCGCGGGCCTCCTCGCGCTGCACGTCGGCCAGCAGCTCGTCCGGGTCGCGGCGGTCGCGCTCGGTCATCGCTCAGCGAACCACTCTAGTGGCTCTGGTCCACACGGTTCCGCCTCCGGTCCCACGCCTCGCGGGGAACCGTACGTCGTGCGTCCGGCCGAGTCCAGTCCTCAGAACTTGAACAGGGCCTCCACGGCCACCGAGCCCTGCTGGTCGCCGAGGTAGCGCGGGTCGCCCTCGGACGTGAAGTAGGCGCCGTCCTTGACGAACACGGGGTGGTCGGAGCGGTCGGCCCGGCCCTCGAGGCGCAATTCGACCGCCTTGCTCGGCAGCCACGCGACCGTCAGCGTCGCCTCCTTCCAGGTCTGAACGAATCCGGTGCGATAGCCGTCCTGGTCGTCGAAGTATTCGCCGCGCAGCGACGCCCGCCAGTGGTCATTGAACGAGTAGTTGAGGTAGCCGGCAAGCCCGTTCCAGCGCGCGGTTCCGCCGTCCGGCGCGCCACCGTCCTGCCGGCCCCAATCGTAGTTGAGCACCAGAGCGAGCGACTCGGTGATGTTCCAGCTGCCGATGACGTCCACGAGCTTGCGCTGCCCTTCGGGGCCGACCTCCGTCAGTCCCCCGACCCGCTCCTTGCCGACGTAGCCGTCGACCGTGAGGCTCAGGGCCTTGACCGGCGTGAAGGTCGCGCCGAGCTCGAGCGTCTTGGCCGAGTTCGTGTCCTTGAGGTCGTCCCAGCCGTTCACGATGCCGACGTTGACGGTGAGCTGATCGCTCGCCACGACCGTGGCGCGGATACCGGTATGCGCGAAGGGGATCGCGAACCCGTAGAGGATGGAGCGCGAGAAGTTGGTGTCGGTGCGCGGGTCGATGGTCTCGAAGCCCGCCAGCGTCACGAAGCGGCCGGCGATGACCGTCAGCGGCCCGGTCGCGTACTGCACGTAGGCCTGCGGGAAGTCGAACTTCGAGTGGGCGCCCGGGTTGATGTCGTAGGGCGCGAACACGTCGGCGTCCTGCCCGGCGATCAGGTTGACGAGCGCCCCGAAGCCTTCCTTCGGCTGATAGCCGACCGTCACCGCCGCCTGGTGCAGGGTGAAGGCGTCCTGCCGGGCGTCGAATACCCGATCAGGGCTGCCGTTGGCGAACTGGCCGGTGCCGTCCAGGTGCTGGTAGGACACATCGAGATAGCCCGAGACCGTGACGTTCGAGGCCGCGAGCACGTCGGTCAGCGAGGGCGCAGCTGGCTTGGCGGGCTCGTCCGCGGCGAGTGCGGCCGCGCTCAGGGCCGAGAGCAGCACCGGAACGGCGAGCAATGGAACTTTGGAGCATTTCACGGGACATTCCTCATGGTCGAAAGGGTGCAGCTGCGCACGCGCCGCTGGGCCGCGCGGAAGCCACTCCCGCTGAAGAGGACCCGACCTGCTGCAGATCGCGCGGTGCGGCGGTCAGTGCAGCCGGTCAAGGGCCAGGTTGAGTTCGAGGACGTTGATTCGCGGTTCGCCGATGAAGCCGAGCGTCCGGCCCTGCACGTGGGCCGCGATCAGGGCCTCGACCTGCGCGGGCGCGAGGCCCCGCGCACGGGCGACGCGCCCGGCCTGATAGCGCGCGCCGGCCGGGCTGATCTCCGGGTCGAGACCGCTCGCCGAGGCCGTCACGAGATCGACCGGGATCGGCTGCGCGTTGTCGGGGTCGGCGTCGTGCAGTGCCTTGGCGTTGGCCTTCACTGCGTCGATCAACGCCGGATTAAGCGGCCCGAGGTTGGACCCCGTTGACGCCGTGCCGTTGTAGGGCTGAGGCGTCGTGGCGGACGGGCGGCCCCAGAAGTACTTCGGGTCCGAGAAGCTCTGGCCGATCAGCGTCGAGCCGATGAGCTTGCCGTCCTTCATGATCAGGCTGCCCGCCGCCTGGCGCGGGAAGGCGACCTTCGCAATCCCCGTGATGACGAGCGGGTAGACGATCCCGACCAATGCCGTCATCACGAGCAACAGGGTCACCGCGGGGCGAATGGTGCGTGCGAACATGGTCTCCACTCCTCAGGCCCAGCCGGCCGCGGCCAGCAGCATGTCGATCAGCTTGATCCCCGGGAACGGCACGATGATGCCGCCCAGTCCGTAGATCAGCAGGTTCCGGCGCAGCAGCGGCCCGGCCCCCAGCGGCCGGTACCTGACGCCCTTGATGGCGAGCGGGATCAGGATGACGATGATCAGCGCGTTGAAGATCACTGCGGACAGGATCGCCGAGCTCGGCGTCGCGAGGTGCATGATGTTGAGCGCCCCGAGCTCCGGATAGGTCATCGCGAACGCGGCCGGGATGATCGCGAAGTACTTCGCGACGTCATTGGCGATCGAGAAGGTCGTGAGCGCGCCGCGCGTCATCAGCATCTGCTTGCCGGTCTCGACGATTTCGATGAGCTTGGTCGGGTTGGAGTCCAGGTCGACCATGTTGCCGGCCTCCTTGGCCGCCTGCGTGCCGGTGTTCATGGCGACCGCCACGTCCGACTGCGCCAGCGCCGGCGCATCGTTGGTGCCGTCGCCGGTCATCGCGACGAGCCGGCCCGCAGCCTGGTGCTCGCGGATCAGTTTGAGCTTCGCTTCCGGAGTCGCCTCGGCGAGGAAGTCGTCGACGCCCGCCTCGGCCGCGATCGCCGCCGCGGTCAGGCGGTTGTCGCCGGTGATCATGATCGTCTTGATGCCCATGTGCCGGAGGTCGGCGAAGCGCTCGCGGATGCCGCCCTTGACGATGTCCTTGAGCTCGATGACGCCGAGCACGCGGGCGCCGTCGGCGACCACCAGCGGCGTGCCGCCCTGGCGCGCGACGCGCTGAACGGCGTCCTCGACGAGGTGCGGGAAGTGCTTGCCGAAGCCCTCGACGTGCTTGGCGATGGCATCGGGCGCACCCTTGCGGACCTGCCGGTCGCCGAGGTTGACGCCGCTCATGCGCGTGTGCGCCGAGAACGGCACGAACGTCGCGCCGAGCGCGTGCAGGTCGCGCTCGCGCAGGTTGAAGCGCTGCTTGGCGAGCACGACGATGCTGCGCCCCTCCGGCGTCTCGTCGGCGAGCGAGGCGAGCTGGGCGGCGTCGGCGAGCTCCTGCTCGCTGATGCCGGGTGCGGGAATGAGCGCCGTCGCCTGGCGGTTGCCGAGCGTGATGGTCCCGGTCTTGTCGAGCAGCAGCACGTCGACGTCGCCGGCGGCCTCCACCGCCCGTCCCGAGGTGGCGATGACGTTCGCCTGCATCATCCGGCTCATGCCGGCCACGCCGATCGCGGACAGGAGGCCGCCGATGGTCGTCGGGATGAGGCAGACGAGCAGCGCGATCAGCGCCGTGATCGTGACCGGGCTGCCGACCTTGCTGACCTCGACGCTGAACATCGAGAACGGCAGCAGCGTGACGATCACCACGAGGAACACGAGCGTCAGCGCCACCAGCAGGATCGTCAGCGCGATCTCGTTCGGCGTCTTCTGCCGCTTGGCGGACTCAACCATCGAGATCATGCGATCGAGGAAGGTCTCGCCCGGATTCACCGAGACGCGCACGACGATCCAGTCGGAAAGCACCTTGGTGCCGCCCGTGACCGACGTGAAGTCGCCGCCCGACTCGCGGATCACGGGGGCGGACTCGCCGGTGATGGCGCTCTCGTCGACGGACGCCGCGCCCTCGATGACCTCGCCGTCCGCCGGGATCATGTCGTGGGCCTCGACCAGCACGACGTCGCCCTTGCGCAGGTCCTCGGCCTTGACCTTGGTCGTCTCGCGGCGCGCGCCGGTCGGGTCGAGCAGTTTCTTGGCGAACACGGTCTGGCGCATGCTGCGCAGCGAGGCCGCCTGGGCGCGGCTGCGCCCTTCGGCGAGCGCCTCGGCGAAGTTCGCGAACAGGACCGTGAACAGCAGCCAGATCGTGATGGCCAGAATGAAGGCCGCCGGCGCCTCGCCGCGGCCGCCCAGCGCCTGGCCATACAGGATCGCGGTGACGATCGTGCCGATGTAGACGACGAACATCACTGGATTGCGCCACTGCACGCGCGGATCGAGCTTCCTGACGGACTCGAGCAGCGCCGGGACCAGCAGCTTGCGATCGAACAGCGACAGTTGTACCCGTGCCATGTGATTCACTCTCTAGTTACTGGGCGGCGGCGAGCATGAAGTGCTCGACCACCGGTCCGAGCGCGAGCGCCGGAACGTACGTCAGGACGCCGATCAGCAGGACTGAGCCGATCAGCAGCGCGATGAACAGCGGCCCGTGCGTCGGCATCGTGCCGTCCGTGACCGGGACGCGCTTCTTGGCCGCGAGCGAGCCGGCAATGGCGAGGGCGGCCACGATGGGCCAGAACCGCGCGGTGAACATCGCCAGGCCCGTGGCGACGTTGTAGAAGACCGTATTCGCCGAAATGCCGCCGAACGCGCTGCCGTTGTTGTTGGCGGCCGACGAGAACGCATAGAGAATCTCGCTGAAGCCGTGCGCGCCGGGATTTGCGACCCCGGCCTTGCCGGCGGCCGTCGACACGGCGACCGCCGTGCCGATCAGCACGACGAACGGGGTCGTCAGGATGAAGATCGAGGCCAGCTTCATCTCGAGCGCCTCGATCTTCTTGCCGATGTATTCCGGAGTCCGACCGATCATCAGGCCGGCAATGAATACACCGAGTATCGCGAACATCAGTATTGAGTACATGCCGGTCCCGACGCCGCCCGGTGCTACCTCGCCGAGCTGGATCAGGAAGAGCGGCACGAAGCCCCCGAGCGGCGTCATCGAGTCGTGCATCGAATTGACCGCGCCGCAGGAGGTCGCCGTGGTGACGGCAGCAAACAGCGCCGAGGCAGCAACACCAAAGCGGGTCTCCTTGCCCTCCATATTGCCGCCCGGCTGCATGGCACTCGCGACCTGGTCGATGCCCTGCTTCGCGACCAGCGGATTGCCGTGCTGCTCGCTGTAGTACGCGACCATCACCAGCGAGACGAACAGGATCAGCATCGCGCCGAGGATCACCCAGCCCTGGCGCGTGTCCCCGACCATCCTGCCGAACGTGTAGGTCAGGGCGAACGGGATCACGAAGATCGCCAGCAGCTCGAGGAAGTCCGTCAGCGGCGTCGGGTTCTCGTACGGGTGCGCCGAGTTCGCGTTCAGGAAGCCGCCACCGTTGGTGCCGAGCTCCTTGATCGACTCCTGCGAGGCGATCGGGCCCATCGGCAGCGTCTGCGTCTGGGTCGTCGCCGTCTCGGTCACCGGATTGCCGGCGGCGTCCTTGACCGGATTGCCATCAGCATCCGTCTTCGGGTTCTGGTAGGTGATCGTTTCAACGGTCGTGGCGTCCTTGTAGCCATCGAAGTTCTGGATCACGCCCTGGCTGACGAGCACCAGCGCAAGCACCGCCGCGAGCGGCAGCAGCACGTAGAGCGTCGAGCGCGTGATGTCGACCCAGAAGTTGCCGATCGTCTTGACCGTGTGGCGGGCGAAGCCGCGGATCAGCGCGATCGCGACGACGATGCCGGTCGCCGCGGACAGGAAGTTCTGCACCGCCAGCCCCGCCATCTGCACGAGGTACCCCATCGTCGACTCGCCGGAGTAGCCCTGCCAGTTCGTGTTGGTGACGAAGCTGACCGCCGTGTTGAACGACGAGTCGGGGCTGACCGCACCGAACTTCTGCGGGTTCAGCGGCAGGTACAACTGCAGGCGCTGCAGGGCATAGACGACGACCGCGCCCAGCACGTTGAACAGCACCAGCGCAATCGCATACTGCTTCCAGGACATCTCCTCCCGGGAATCGACCCCGCACAGGCGATACAGGTCGGCCTCAAACCGGCCACCGATGCGCCGGACAAAGTTCGGCGGGCCGTCCATGACGTCGGCGATGTAGCCGCCGAGCGGCTTCACGCACAGCACCACGATGCCGAGGAACACGAGCAGCATCAGCTGAAACATGGCGTCGGGAATCATCAGAATCGCTCCGCCTTGAGAAGGGCGTAGAGGAGATAGCCGAACAGAAGCAGCGCGAGCAGGCCTGAGAGCCAGTACATGCCGCTCATGACGGCTCACCCAGCCGGCCGAGGGCCCACACGAGGCCGTGCGTGACGAAGTACAGGGCGGCGAGAATCAGCAGATAGACGGCGTCCACGGCTGCAACCTCCGGAAGAACCACGCCGCCACGCTACGCCGGCACGTGTGAAAAACTCGTACAAAGAAAGTGCCAGCCCGGTGGCGTCCGGCGGCCTGTCAGGGCCGGTTCCCGCCGGGCAAATGCGGACGATTTGCGTATGCAGGTCTCGCCGCAGCCTCAGACGGCGAGCCGCGGGCGGCGGGCGGGCGGCGTGCCCATTGCCCGCTCCCGGCGCGCCCCCGGAGCCGGTAGAGTGGAGCAGGGGCGCGCGCGGGCTCGCCGAGCCGAATCCGTCCCTGACAGGAGCACCCCGGCCATTCGCACCAATATCCTGATCACCGGCGCGAGCGCTGGCCTCGGTCGCGGCATGGCGCTCGAGTTTGCCGCGCGCGGCCGCAACCTCGCGCTCTGCGCGCGCCGCATCGAGCTGCTGGCGGCGCTCAGGGCCGAGATCGCGCAGCGCCATCCCGGCGTCAAGGTCGCGATCCGGGAGCTCGACGTCAACGATCACGGTCGCGTGTTCGAGGTGTTCCGCGAGCTGCGCGACGAACTCGGCGGGCTCGACCGGATCATCGTCAATGCCGGCGTCGGCCGCGGCGCGCCGGTCGGCAGCGGCCACTTCGCGGCGAACAAGGCCACCGCCGAGACGAACTTCGTCGCCGCGCTCGCGCAGTGCGAGGCGGCCCTCGAGATCCTGCGCGCGCGCGGCGCCGGCCACCTCGTGACGATCGCCTCGGTCGCCGCGATCCGCGGCCTGCCGCGCTACCAGACCGTGTACGCCGCAACCAAGGCAGGGCTCGCGTCGCTCACCGAAGGCATCCGGGCGGACCTCTGGGACACGCCGATCCGGGTCAGCGCCATCTTTCCGGGCTACATCGAGACCGAGATCAGCTCCGGCGCCCGCAAGCGCATGTTCCTGGTCGATGCCGCGACCGGCTGCAGGGCGCTCGTGCGCGCGATCGAGCGCGAGCGGCCGAAGGCGTTCGTGCCGCCGTGGCCGTGGACGCCGATCGCGTTCGTGATGCGCCACCTGCCGCTCGCCGCCCTCGTGCGGATGATGTAGCGCCATGCTCGAACTCGGCTGCCCGAGCCTCGCGACCGATCCCGGCGCCGTCCGCGTCGTCAAGGACGAGGTGGTCGCGGTCGAGTTCGCGGCCGTACCCGGCGCGCTGATGAGCGCGGTCGGGCCGAACCACTACCGGGCGGGGGACGCGCTGATCACGGGGTCGACCGGCGACCGCTGGTGCGTGTCGCGTGACCGCTTCGATGCCAAGTACCGCCCCTGCGACGGCACGCCGGCCGGGGCCGGCGGCCGCTACCGCAACGTGCCGACGCCCGTCTGGGCGAAGCAGATCCATGAACCCTTCCGGGTGGCGCGCGTGCCCGGCGGGGACGTGCTCACCGGCGAGGCCGGCGACTGGGCGATCGAGTACGCGCCGGGCGACTGCGGACTCGTCGACCGCGCCCGCTTCGCGAGTGTCTACCGGCGCGCCGACGCCGCCGCGCCCGGGCAGTGACCGGCGCCCGGGCCACTCGCTGGCGTGGCCCGGGCGCGCGCCTCAATTGCGGTAGGTGAAGTTCAGGCCGTAGGTCCGCGGGCGGAACGCGTACTGCCGCTGCAGCCGGCTGTCGCCCGTCCCCGGGTCGATGGTCCAGTCGTAGTTCGTGACCGTGTGCGCATCGGTCAGGTTGTCGACGAACGCGGCGATCTGCCAGGAGCCGAAGAACACGCCGCCGCGCAGCGTCACGAAGTTCGTCGCCTCGAGCGTGTAGAACGCCGAGTCGTACTGCAGCGTGTTCGGGTCCTGCGTCGGGCTCGGCCACTTCGCCTTGCCCTGGTACTCGTAGTCCGCGCGCACGAACGCATCGTGTGAGCCCGCGGAGAACTTGTACTCGAGGCCGACGCTGGCCGTGAACGGCGCACCCGGCTGGCCGCCCTGGCCCGAGATCGCGTTGCCGTTCGCGGCGACCGGCGGGACCGCGGTCGACTCGCCGACGAAACTGTCGCGCGAGTAGCGCGCTTCGGTGTAGCCGGCGGCGATCTCGGCGGTGAATGCGTCGGTCAGCGCGAATTCCACCTGAATGTCGCCACCCTTGGCAGTCGCCTCGCCGAGGTTCTGGATCCACGAGATCTGGCAGATCGGCGGGATGACCGTCTGCTGGATGTCGTGCCACTTGATGTAGTAGATGCTGGTCGCGACGCGCACGCGGTTGTGCACGTTGTTCTTCATGCCGAGCTCGTAGCTGTCGACGGTGTCGGAGTTGAACGTCTGCGGCGACGCCGTGATGCCGAAATTCGTGAAGTCGTCGGCGCAGGCCGCCTGCGGCACCGGGTTGTTGGCGCCGCCCGGCCTGAAGCCCTTGGCGTAGGTGCCATACAGCATGTTGTCGGGGTTGATCTGGTAGGCGAGGCTGACCTTGGGCGTGAAGGAGTTCTCGTTCTTCTCGCCGTTGCCGGCGGTCGTCGCGTCGAACAGCTGCGGTCCGCCCGTCAGCGTGTCGAACGAGTACTTGGTCTTCGAGAACCGCAGGCCCAGCGTTCCCTTCAGCTGCTCGGTGAACGCATAGGTGGCCTCGCCGAACCACGCGAGCTGCTCGTCCTTGGCGTTGGTGCGCAGGAAGTAGGAATCCTGCGGGTACAGCGGGTCGTAGCCGACGGTGAAGAAGTCGACCACGTAGGGATTGACGGGATCGCACGGGTTGGCCCCGCCGCAGCTCAGCGACGTCCCCGTGAATGCGTAGGCGGCCTGCAGGAACGAGTTCAGGCCCGGGTCCCGGATCTGCTCGAGGTACGACTGGCGGTTGTTGCCGTAGAAGAGCCCGGTCGTCCAGATCAGCCGCGCGCTCGGGTCGTTCGACTGCAGGCGGATCTCCTGCGTGAAGTTCTGCTGGCCGTTGTCGACCGACGCCGGCGACCGGTAGCTCGGGTCGTTGACCGTGCCCGGGCCGGTCAGGTGCAGGCCATTGCCGTCGAGAAACAGCGGCGACGGGGTGTTCGCGAACAGCGTCTGATAGAAGCCGAGGTTGTAGAGCGTGCCGTCGTAACCGGTGGTGTTCTTGCGGTGGTAGTAGGAGGTGTTGGAGATCAGCCGCGCCGAGCCGAGGTCGCCCTCGATCTTGAGCGCCGGCAGATAGAAGGTGTCGGGCTGCTCGCGCTGGGTCGGGTTGCCGCTCACGAAGCGGCCGCTGCCGGGATCCGAGTACAGCGGCCAGTAATTCGAGACGTCGTTGCGCTTGCGGTCCTGGTAATAGATGCTCGGTGTGACCGTCCAGCGATCCGACACGGCCCACAGGCCGGCGAGCCGGAGCAGCACCGTCTCGTCGTGGTTGGCGCGCTTGTCGACCACGGCATTCGCCGGATCGGCGGCGGTCGGGTCGACGCGGTCGATCCAGCCGCCGTCCTTGCGGTACCAGGCCGACACGCGCACGCCGAACTTGCCGTCGACGACCGGTACGCCGGCGGCGACGCCGATCTCGTAGCTCGGGTCGCCGTGCTCGGTCATCGCGATCTCGCTGCGGCTGTAGACGCTGGTCTTCGTCAGGCTCGGCTGCGCCGTGATGTAGCGGACCGTGCCGCCCTCGGAGCCCGCGCCGAACAGCGTGCCCTGCGGGCCGCGCAGCACCTCGACGCGCTCGATGTCGAAGGACTTCGGCAGCGTCTCGTCGGGGTTGAAGGCGAGGGCGCGCATCTGGATCGGCGTGTCGTCGATGTAGATGCCGGTCGTGCCGGCACCGCCCGTCGATGCGATGCCGCGGATCGAGATGTTGTTGGTGCCGGTGTTGTCGATCTTGACGCCCGGCGTGAAGCGGGCGATGTCCTGAAAGTCCTTGATGCCGCGGACGTCGATGCTCTCCTGGGTGAGGGCGGTGACGCTCAAGGGCACCTTGCTCAAGCTTTCCTCATGGCGCGTAGAGGTGACGACGATTTCCTGCAGGCCCGCGCCGGGCTCGCTGGCCGGCTGGGTCTGCGTCCAGGCGGTGCCCGGCGCTCCGGCGAGCGCGGCCAGCACCGTCGCGCCCAGCGCCGAACGAAAGCCGCTGCGTGTGCGTGCCCCAAGAACGTGCCAGCGTTCTGCCATGATGATCCCCCGGTGTTGTGCCGAACGGGTTCGGCCCGCTGTCGGCGATGGTGTGATCTCAAAATAGCGCTGTCGTCTGTCGAACGCAAACCGCGGTGCGCGGGCCGAAATTCGCGTTGTTTCCCCGCAACGCCGAACCCCGAGTGATATCTGCGATCTCAGATCATTGACGCCCGGACCTTCGCCGGGTAGCGTGGCTGCACCATTTCGGGGCTTGCCGCCCCGACACAGCAGCGTGGCCCGCCGTCGGGCCGGCCATAGCCACCGGAGGGGGGACCCATGTCGCGCGATGACGCTCGCCCGCGCGCCGACCGCGCGCTCGGCATGGATCGCCCGATCACCCGCCGCGACTTCGTGAACGGGGTCGCCACGGGCGGCGCCGGCGCGCTCGCCGCCGCCTTCTGGCCGGCGGCCGCCGCCGCCGAGGCGCCCGCAGTCGCGGCCCAGGACGTGCCGGGCTACTACCCGCCGCGGCTCACCGGCCTGCGCGGCAGCCACCCGGGCTCGTTCGAGGCGGCGCACGCCCGTCGCGACGGCACGCCGCTGCCGCCCGTGCGGGCGCTCGAGGAGGACTACGACCTCGTGGTGGTCGGCGCCGGGATCAGCGGGCTCGCTGCCGCGCACTTCTACCGCGAGCGCGCGCCGGCCGCGCGCATCCTGCTGCTCGACAACCACGACGACTTCGGCGGCCACGCCAAGCGCAACGAGTTCGACCAGAACGGGCGGCTCGGCCTGCTGAACGGCGGCACGCTGATGATCGACAGCCCGCGGCCGTACGCCGCGGTCCCCGCGCAGCTGCTGCGAACGCTCGGCATCGACCTCGAGGCGCTCATCAGGAGCACCCAGCGGCACGAGTTCTACGACGGCCTCGGGCTCGGCAACGGCGTGTTCTTCGACCGCGCCACCTTCGGCGCCGACCACCTCGCGATCGGCTACCAGGCGCGCCCGTGGCCGGAGTTCCTCGCCGGCGCGCCGCTGTCGGCCGCCGCCAAGCGCGACATCGAGCGGGTCGAGGCCGGCAGCGACGACTACCTGCCGGGGCTGAGCTCGACCGAGAAGAAGCGCCGGCTCATGAAGCTGAGCTACCGCGACTACCTGCGCGACGTGGTGCGCGTCGATGCCGCGGTGCTGGCCCTGTACCAGGCGCGCACCCAGGGCGAGTGGGGCGTCGGCGCCGACGCCGTGTCGGCGCTCGACTGCTGGGGCATCGACCTGCCGGGCTTCCAGGGACTGAAGCTCGAGCCGGGCTCGATCCCCGGCATGGGCTTCACGCCGGCGGGCTACGCCGACACCGGCGGCTCGCCGCGGCTGCATTTCCCGGACGGCAACGCGACCATCGCCCGGGCGCTGGTGCGCCGCCTGATCCCGGCGGCCGTGCCCGGCGCGACGATCGAGGACCTCGTGACCGCCCGCGTCAACTACGCGCGTCTCGACCGCCGCGGCGCGCCGGTGCGCCTGCGCCTCGGCAGCACCGCGGTCGGCGTGCGCCACGACGGCGCGCCGGGCCGCGCGCGGCGCACGGTCGTCACGTACGTGCGCGACGGGCGCGCCTTCTCGGTGCGTGCCGGCCATTGCGTGCTGGCCTGCTACAACATGATGATCCCCTACCTCGTGCCGGAGCTGCCGGCGCCGCAGCGCGAGGCGCTGCATGCGCTCGTGAAGACGCCGCTCGTCTACACCAGCGTCGCGGTCCGCAACTGGCAGCCCTGGGCGCGGCTCGGCGTGCGCCAGATCTACGCGCCGGGCTGCTATCACACGTCCGCGCAGCTCAACCCCACGGTCGACATCGGTGCCTACCGCAGCCCGCGCTCGCCCGACGAGCCGAGCCTGATCCGGCTGACGAAGACGCCGTGCCAGCCCGGCCTGCCGGAGCACGAGCAGAACAAGGCCGGCCGCGCCGAGCTGCTCGCGACGCCCTTCGAGGTGTTCGAGCGCGAGATCCGCGACCAGCTCGGCCGGATGCTGGGCGGCGGCGGCTTCGACCCGGCGCGCGACATCACGGCGATCACCGTCAACCGCTGGCCGCACGGCTACGCGCCGGAGAACAACTCGCTGTTCGACCCGGACGTCCCGGAAGCGGAGCGCGCGCACGTGCGCGGCCGGGCGCGCTTCGGCCGGATCGCGATCGCCAATTCCGATTCCGGCGGCGGCGCCTACACCGACGTCGCCATCGAGCAGGCGCACCGCGCCGTCACCGAACTGCTCGGCGCCTGACGCCGTCGCATCCCCCGAGGAACCCCCATGACCCAAGCCAAATTGCCCGCCCACGAAGTCGCCGAGCTGAAGCGGCTCGACGTCGCCCACCACCTGCCGGGGCAGAGCGACTACCGGCTGCAAGCCGAGCTCGGCGGCAGCCGCATCATCACCCGCGCCGAGGGCTGCACGATCCACGACGCCGAGGGCAACGCGATCCTCGACGGCATGGCGGGCCTGTGGTGTGTCAACGCGGGCTACGGCCGCGAGGAGCTGGCGCGCGCGGCCTACGAGCAGATGCAGCAGCTGCCGTACTACAACACCTTCTTCAAGACCGCGAACGCGCCGGCGGTGCGGCTCGCGGCCGCGGTCGCGGAGCGCCTCGGCAACAACCTGTCGCACGTGTTCTTCAACACCTCGGGCTCCGAGGCGAACGACACGGCGCTGCGCCTGGCGCGCCACTACTGGGCGCTGCGCGGCCAGCCGCAGCGGCGCATCTTCATCAGCCGCTGGAACGCCTACCACGGCTCGACCGTCGCCGGCGCGAGTCTCGGCGGCATGAAGGCGATGCACGAGCAGGGCGATCTGCCGATCCCGGGCATCGAGCACGTGATGCAGCCGTACGCCTTCGGCCTCGCGCACGGCGAGGACCCGGTGGCCTTCGGCGCGCGCGCCGCGGCCGCGATCGAGGAGCGCATCCTGAAGGTCGGCCCCGGCAACGTCGCGGCCTTCATCGGCGAGCCGATCCAGGGCGCCGGCGGCGTGGTGGTGCCGCCGGAGGGCTACTGGCGGCAGGTGGAGGCGATCTGCCGCAAGTACGGCATCCTGCTGGTCAGCGACGAGGTGATCTGCGGCTTCGGCCGCCTCGGCCGCTGGTTCGGGTTCCAGCACTTCGGCGTGCGCCCGGACATCGTCTCGATGGCCAAGGGCCTGTCGTCGGGCTACCTGCCGATCTCCGCGACCGCCGTCTCGGCCGACATCATCGCGACGCTGCGCGAGGCCGGCGGCGAGTTCGTCCACGGCTTCACCTACTCCGGCCACCCGACCTGCGCGGCGGTGGCGCTCAAGAACCTCGAGATCCTGAGCCGCGAGCGGCTCGTCGAGCGCACCGCCGAGGACAGCGGGCCCTATCTCGCCCGCGCGCTCGACCGGCTGCGCGGCCACGCGCTGGTCGGCGAGGCGCGCTCGGTCGGCCTGATCGGCGGCGTCGAGATCGTGGCGCGCAAGGGCAGCAACGAGCGCTTCGCCGGCAAGGAGGGCACGGCCGGCCCGATCGTGCGCGACCTCTGCATCCGCCGCGGACTGATGGTGCGCGCGATCCGCGACACGCTGGTGTTCTGCCCGCCGCTGATCATCACGCACGCCGAAATCGACCGGCTGGTCGACACGATGCGCGCGGCGCTCGACGAGGCCGAGCCCACGCTGCGCGGACTGCCGGCCGCGGCCTGAGGCAAGCACCGATGATGACGCAGGTGGCCGCGGGTGACGGGCTGTTGCGTGCCAGCGTGCACGACGAGCTGCGGCGCCGCTTCTTCACCGGCAAGGTCGTGCCGGGCAGCGACCTGTCGACGCGCGGCCTCGCGCAGGAGCTCGGCGTCAGCCAGATGCCGGTGCGCGAGGCGCTCAGCCGGCTGGCGGCCGAGGGCGCGGTCGAGATCCGCTCCAAGCGGCGCATCGTGGTGCCGCCGATGACCGCCGCCCGCTTCGCGGACCTGCTGCGCTGCCGCGAGCTGCTCGAGCCCGAGGCGGCGGCGATGGCACTGCCGCACATCGACGCGGCGCGCCTCAGGCGCCTGCGTGCGGTCGACGATGCGCTCGGCGTCGCGCTCAAGTCCGGCGACGTGCAGAGCTACATGGAGCGCAACTTCGAGTTCCATTTCACGATCTACCGGGCGCAGCCGCGCGCGACGATCGTGCAGCTGATCGAGACCCTGTGGCTGCAGTTCGGCCCGCACATGCGGGTGGTGTACGGGCGCTTCGGCACCGCGAACCTGGTCGACCAGCACCAGGTGGCGCTGCGCGCGATCCGCGAGCGCAGCGCCGGCCGCCTGAAGAAGGCGGTGCTGGCCGACATCCGCGACGGCATGGGCCTGATCGGCAGGAACGGCTTCGGGACGGCCGCCTGACATGGCACGGCACTTCCCCGACGCGCTGACGCCGCGCCCCGAGCACGTGCCGTCGTACTACGCGGCGACCGTGCGCGAGCGCTGCGCGACGCAGCCCTTCGAGGGCCCGGCACGCGCCGACGTCTGCGTCGTCGGCGGCGGCTACGCGGGCCTGTCGACGGCGCTGCATCTCGCGCGCCGCGGCGTGGACGTGGTGCTGCTCGAGCAGTCGCAGCTCGGCTGGGGCGCGTCGGGGCGCCACGGCGGCCAGGTGCACGTCGGCATGCGCCGCGAGCAGGAGTGGCTCGAGAGCCACGTCGGCGCCGCCGACGCGCGCCGCTTCTGGGACTGTGCGCTCGCCGCGCGCCAGCATGTCGACTGGCTGATCGAGAGCTACGGCATCGACTGCGACCTGCGCCTCGGCTACCTGCACGCCGACCACCGCCGCCGCTACACCGAGCACACCCGCCGCCACGTCGAGTTCATGCGCACGGCCTACGGCTACCAGCACCTGCGCTACGTCGAGCGCGACGAGCTCGAGGCGCTGGTCGCGACGCGCGACTACCATGGCGGCAGCTTCGACGCCCGCGGCGGCCACCTGCACGCGCTCAACTTCGCGCTCGGCATTGCGCGCGCCGCGGTGAGCCACGGCGCCCGGCTGCACGAGCACGCCGAGGTGACCGGCCTGACTCGCAACGCCAACGGCTGGCGCGTCGCGACGCGCCGGGGCGAGCTGCAGGCCGGGCGGGTGGTGCTGGCCTGCAACGGCTATCTGCGGCGCCTCGCGCCGTCGGTCGAGCGGCACGTGATGCCGATCAACAACTACATCGCCGTGACCGAGCCGCTCGGCGCGGACGGCGCGCGCCGCCTGATCAGCAACGGCTGCGCGGTCTCCGACTCGCGCTTCGTCGTCAACTACTACCGCATCACGCCCGACCACCGGCTGCTGTTCGGCGGCGGCGAGAACTACAGCTATCGCTTCCCGCGCGACATCGCCGCCTTCGTCCGCCCGCACGTGCGCAGCATCTTCCCGCAGCTGGCCGGCGTGCGCTTCGACTACGCCTGGGGCGGCACGCTCGGCATCACGCCGACGCGCATGCCCTGGATCCGCGACGTCGAGCCGGGGATCGTCAATGCGAGCGGCTTCTCGGGACTCGGCGTCGTGACCGCGCCGTTCGCCGGCAAGACCGTGGCCGAGGCGCTGTGCGGCGAGCGCGACACCTTCGAGCTCTTCGGCCGCGTGCCGGTGCCGCCGTTCCCGGGCGGGCCGGCGCTGCGCGGCCCGACGCTGGTCGCGGCGATGCTTTTCTACGCGCTCAGGGATCGTCTCTGAGCGACGCACATGGCAGAGGTAATCATGCATGAACAGAAGACCGGCAAGACCGCTTCGGTAGTCGAGTGGCACGCGTTCTACGCCGCCAACCCCGACATCGAGGCGATCGACGCATTCGTCATCGACTCGTGCGGCAACACCGCGGGCAAGCGCCTGCCGGCCGCCGACGCCGACAAGCTCTATAGGGACGGCATCCAGTTCTCCGCCTCGTGCTTCGTCGCCGACTGCCGCGGTCTCGGCCACGACGCCGGCGGCCTCGGCAAGTCGGACGGCGACCCGGACGGCGTGGCGCGCCCGCTCGCCGGCACGCTGTGCCGCGCGCCGTGGACCGCGATCCCGACCGCGCAGGTCGTCTGCCACATGGTCGACTTCAACGCCGGCCAGGACCTCTGGTTCGACCCGCGCGTGATCCTCGGCAACGTCGTCGCGCAGTGCCGCGACGCGGGCTTGCACCCGGTGGTGGCCTGCGAGCTCGAGTTCTACCTGCTCGACCCGCGCCGCGCGGCCGACGGGCGGGTCAGCGTCGCGGCGCTGCCGGGCCGGCAGGCCGCGCGCCGCGCCGCCAACCTGTCGCTCGAGGCGGTCGAGGAAGCCTCGGAGTTCCTGAAGCGCGTCAACGAGGCCGCGGCCGCGCAGCAGCTGCCGGTCTGCGGCGCGGTCGCCGAGTACGGCATCGGCCAGTACGAGGTCAACCTGCGGCACGTCGCGGATCCGGTGCTGGCGGCGGACCACGCGGTGCTGCTGAAGCGCCTCGTCAAGGGCGTGGCGCGCGCGCTGGGCATGGAGGCGACCTTCATGGCCAAGCCGTTCATGGCGCAGCCCGGCAACGGCCTGCACGTGCACGTCAGCCTCGTCGACGAGGCCGGCCGCAACCGCTTCGGCGCGCCGGGCGGCGAGGCGCTGCTGCGCCACGGCATCGCCGGCATGCAGGCGCTGCTCTACGACTCGTTCGCGTTCTTCGCGCCGAACTTCAACTCGCAGCGGCGCTACCTCGGCCTGTTCGTGCCGACCTCGCGCGACTGGGCGAGCAACAACCGCAGCGTGGCGTTCCGGATCCCGCCGGGGCACGGCGAGGCGCGGCGCATCGAGCACCGCGTGGCCGGCGCGGACGCGAGCCCGCACCTGACTGTCGCCGCGATCCTCGCGGCGCTGCTGCACGGCGTGGGCCAGCGGCTCGAGGCGTCGGCGCCGGTGGACGGCCGCGCCAGCAGCGGCGGCGACCCGGATTTTCCGGGCGACCTGATCGTGGCGCTCGACCGGCTCGAGCGGTCGACGCTGCTGGCACGCTACCTGCCCGCGAAGTTCCTCAAGATCTACTCCGAGTCCAAGCGCGGCGAGTACCTGGAGCTGCTCGAGGAGATCTTCCCGCGCGAGTACGACTTCTATGTCTGAAGCGGGCGCAGCGGGCGCCGGGCGCGAGCGCGGGGTACCCGCCGCCCGGCGCACGGCGTTCGCGGCGGCGGAACGTGCGCGCTACGCGCGCGCCCGGCCGCGCTCGGCGGCGCTGGCGGCGGGCGGCGGGGCCGGCAGCTACTACGCCGGCGTGCCGATGCACTGGATGCTCGACTGGCCGCTGCCGTTCCCGATGGTGATCGCCGACGCGCAGGGCGCGACGCTCACCGACGTCGACGGCCTGACGCTCGCCGACTTCTGCCTCGGCGACACCGGCTCGATGTTCGGCCACTCGCCGCCGGCAGTGGTGCGCGCGGTCGCCGCGCAGAACGGCCACGGTTTCACCTACATGCTGCCGACCGAGAACGCGCTCGCGGTGGGCGAGCTGCTGCGCCGGCGCTTCGGCCTGCCGCACTGGCAGATCGCGACCACCGCCTCGGATGCCAACCGCTTCGCGCTGCGCCTGGCGCGCGCGGTCACGGACCGGCCGCGGATCGTGGTCATGAACGGCTGCTACCACGGCGCCGTCGACGAGACCTACGTCGATCTCGACGCCGGCCGGGCGCGCAACCGGCCCGCGCTGATCGGCCAGTTCACCGACCTGACCGCCGACACGCGGGTCGTCGAGTTCAACGACGTCGCGGCGCTCGAGCGTGCACTCGCGCCCGGCGACGTCGCCTGCGTGATCACCGAGCCGGTGCTCACGAACTGCTGCATGGTGCTGCCCGAGCCCGGCTACCACGCGGCGCTGAGGCGCCTCACGCGGGCGGCGGGCACGCTGCTCCTGATCGACGAGACGCACACGATCTCGAGCGGGCCCGGCGGCTACAGCCGCGCGCACGGCCTCGAGCCCGACCTGTTCGTGGTCGGCAAGCCGATCGCGGGCGGCGTGCCGGCGAGCGCGTGGGGCTTCAGCGACGCGGTCGCGGCCCGCTGGGACCGGCTGCGGCGCGAGAAGCCGCCCGGCCACTCCGGCCTCGGCACGACGCTGTCGGCGAACGCGCTCGCGATGGCCACCATGCGCGCGACGCTCGCCGAGGTCATGACCGACGACGCCTACGCCCACATGGAGGCGCAGGCGGCGCGGCTCGAGGCCGGCCTCGCGGCGGCGATCGCGCGCCACCGTCTACCCTGGCACGTGGCCCGGGTCGGCGCCCGCGTCGAGTTCATCTGCGCCCCGGGCCCGCTGCGCGACGGCGCCGCGGCGGCGGCGGCGCATGCGCCCGAGATCGAGCAGGCCGTCCACCTCGGCCTACTGAACCGCGGCTGCCTGATCGCGCCGTTCCACAACATGATGCTGGTGTGCCCGGCGACGACCGCGGCGCAGGTCGATCACTTGGTCGGCGCGTTCGCCGAGGTCGTGGGCGCGCTGGCCGGCTGAGCGGCGGCGTCGGGCGCGGGCGCGCTCTCGACCAGCGACTTCAGCTTGGCCAGGCCGCGCTCGTAGTCGGCGCCGACCTTGGCGTCGAGCGTGGTGCCGACGTAGCGGGCGATCGGGTTGTTGCCGAGGTTGATCTCCAGCGACCAGACGACCTTGGTACCGGCGTCGGTCGTGGTCAGGGTGAGCGCGGCCTTGGCCGGCGCCTGGCCGCCGAAGCGCACGTCGCTGGCCACCTTGCGGTTGGGAACCGACTGGGTGATCTCCTGGCTGCCGGTGCCGACCTTGTCGTTGCCGGTCCAGCTCATCTTGGCGCCCTGGCCCTCCTCGGCCCCCGTGTAGGTCATCTTCACGTTCGGGTCGTAGGCGATCCACGGCGCCCACTCGTTGGCCTTGCGCAACGAGTTGATGTACGGGAACACGCTCGCGGCCGGCCTTGCGATCACGGTCGAGCGCTCGACGTGGATCACCTGCGGCAGCATGTAGGCGCCGGCGACGAGCGCGATCAGCGCGACGACGATGATGCCAACGATCTTTCTGAGCATGGACGCACCTCTTTGTGGGGCACAGTAGTCCCGGACCCGGCCACGCCTCGGCGCCGCCGCTGGCGGCGCCGGCGCGCGGCCGCTAATTGCTGCGGCGCCCGCCGCGTCGCATCAGCGTCAGCGCCAGCAGCGCCGAGGCGACCATCAGGAACAGGCTGACGGCGTTCAGCACCGGCGTCGCGCCCTCGCGCATGCGGCCGTACATCATGATCGTCAGCGGCGCGTCGGCGCCGACCAGCATCAGCGTCGTGTTGAAGTTCTCGAACGACATCAGGAACGCGATCGCGGCCGAGCCGATCATCGCCGGCCGCAGGTACGGCAGCGTGATCGTGCGCAGCACCGCCGCGCGCGAGGCGCCGAGGTTGAGCGCCGCCTCCTCCAGCGTCCGGTCGAAGCGCTTCAGGCGCGCGCTGATCGTGATGGTCGCGATCGCCGCAATGTAGGAGAACTGGCCGAGCACGACCAGCGGCAGGCCGGGTCGCAGGAAGTCGAGCTCGAGCCCGGCGACGTCCTCGACGAACTCGGCGATGCGGCTCGCGAAGGCCAGGATCGAGATGCCGAGGATGACGCCCGGTATCACCAGCGGCACCAGCATCAGCATCGACAGCGCCTCCTTGCCGCGGAAGCGGGCGCGCTCCATCAGGAACGCGTTCAGCGTGCCGAGCGCCACCGACAGCCCCGTCACCCAGCAGGCGACCACGAAGCTGGTCCAGATGCTCGCCACCAGCTCCTCGTCGCCGAACAGGCCGGTGCGGCCGGCGGTCTCGTTGCCGACGAACCAGTCGAGCGTGAAGCCCCGCCACGGCGGCGCCGGGTAGGGTGCGTCGTTGAAGGCGAACACGCCGACGGTCACGAGCGGCAGGAACAGGAACAGCAGGAACGCCGCCAGGTACAGCAGCGTCGTCGCGCGCAGCCAGCGCGGGGTCGGCAGCGAGGGGATCATGCGCGCCGCATCACGTCACCGAAGCGCTGGCCGCTGGCCTTGAGGCCGAGCCAGACCATGGCAGTCGACAGCGCCAGCAGCAGGAAGCCGAAGGCCGCGCCCTGCTCCCAGTTGAAGCGGGTGATGAACTGCGTGTAGATCTGCTCGGTGAACCACTGCGAGTTCTTGCCGCCGAGCAGGTTCGGCGTCAGGTAGTTGCCGAGCGTCAGCATGAACACGACGATGCAGCCGGCGGTGATGCCGGGCTTGGCGTGCGGGATCACTATCTCGCGCAGGATCGAGCCGCCGCTGCCGCCGAGGTCGTAGGCGGCCTCGATCAGCGAGTTGTCGAGGCTCTCGAAGCTGTTGACGAGCGGCACGACCATGAACAGCAGCGACGTGTAGACGAGGCCGACCAGGATCGTCGCGTCGTGGTACAGCAGCTCGACCGGCACGTCGCTGAGGCCGAAGCGCACGAGCAGGTGCGGCAGCACGCCGGACTCGCGCAGCAGGATCATCCAGCCGAGGGTGCGCACCGTCTCGCTGACCCAGAATGGGATCAGGCAGACGACGAACAGCAGCGCGCTGGTGCGCCCGCGGGTCAGCTTGGCGATCGTCCACGCGACCGGGAAGGCGATCAGCAGCGTCAGCGCGGTGGCGATCGCCGACAGGATCGCGGTGCGCAGGAACACGTGCCAGTAGAGCGGCTCGCCGAAGAAGGTGCGGTACTGGGCCAGGCTCGCGCCGTACTGGCGCGGTGCGAGCCGCTCGCGGAACGACAACAGCGCCAGGTCGACGTGCGGCAGCACGATCAGTGCGAACAGCCACAGGAGCGCCGGCGCGAGCATCAGCCCGAGCGTCAGGCGCCCCTTCCAGGCCCCGGTCGCGGCGGCGTCAGCCATGGCCGGCGGGCGCGGCGAAGCAGACGGCGCGCTCCGGGTCGAAGCTGAAGTGGACCTGCTCGCCGACCTTGAGGTCGGCGAAGCGGCCGGTCTGCGGCAGCGCGATCCGGAACTCGAAACGGCTCTGCGCCTCGCGCAGCAGCACCGCCGAGTTGGCACCGTCGAACAGCAGGCTCTCGACCGCGCCGCGGTGCACCGTCTGGCCGGCCGGCAGCTCCGCCGCCACGCGCGCCAGCGTCGCGACCTCGGGGCGCACGAAGGCCTCGACCGCGGCGCCGACCGCGAGCGGCGCGCTCGAGCGGGCGCGGATCGACCAGCCCTCGCCGGTGGCGATCTCGGCGATCGCGCCGGCGAGCGCCGCCACCCTGCCGGCGATGCGGTTGTTGGCGCCGACGAAGCCGGCGACGAAGGCGGTGGCCGGCGCGTAGTAGAGCTCTTGCGGCGTGCCGAGCTGCTCGAAGCGCCCGCGGTTCATGACCGCGACGTGGTCCGAGAGCACCAGCGCCTCGGACTGGTCGTGGGTGATGTACACGAAGGTGGTGCCGAAGGCCGCCTGCAGCTGCTTCAGCTCGATCTTCATGTGCTCGCGCAGCTTGAGGTCGAGCGCGCCGAGCGGCTCGTCCAGGAGCAGCAGCGTCGGCTCGAGCACCAGGCTGCGGGCGATCGCGACGCGCTGCCGCTGGCCGCCGGACAGCTCGTCGACCCGCTTCGCGGCGGCGCCGCCGAGGCCGACGCGCTCGAGCATCGCCGTGGCGCGGCGCGCGCGCTCGGCGCGGGCGACGCCGCGGCGGGCGAGGCCGAAGGCGACGTTGTCGCCGACCGACATCATCGGGAACAGCGCGAGCTGCTGGAACACCATGTTGACCGGGCGCCGGTTCGGCGCCACCGCCGCCATGCTGCGGCCGCCGATCGCAATCTCGCCGTCGTCCGGCTGGATGAAGCCGGCGATCATCCGCAACAGCGTCGTCTTGCCGCAGCCGGACGGGCCGAGGATCGAGAAGAAGCTGCCGCGCGCCACGCTGAACGACAGCGCGTCGACGGCGACGTGGTCGGCGAAGCGCTTGACGACGCGGCGCACCTCGAGGTCCGGGGCCGGCGTGCCGGCCCCCGTCGTCGCGGCGCTCAATTGGCGGCCTTGATGCGGTCGAGGATGCGGCCCTCGATCTCCTCCAGCCCGGCCGGGATCGCCGGGTACCACTTCACGTTGCGAAAGCCGTCCGGGAAGCTCTCCTTGAACTGCTCCTTGAGGCGCGGCTCCATCAGCTGCTCGGCGCCGCGCGAGGCGCTGAAGTTGCCGACCGCCTTGGCGATCCGGGCGGCGATCTCCGGGCGCATCGTGAAGTTGATCCACGCGTAGGCGGCGGCGTCGTTCTTGCCGCGCGCCGGCAGCACGAAGGTGTCCATCCAGGCGATCGCGCCGGACCTCGGGTTGACGAAGCGGATGTCGGGGTTCTCGCGGTTGAGCCGCCAGGCGCCCGAGTCCCACATCATCGCCGCGACGATCTCGCCGGAGCGCACGCCGTTCAGCAGCTGGTCCTTGTTGTCGTAGAAGAAGCGGAAGTTGGCCTTGCACGCCGACAGCGTGCGGCCGACGTCCTCCATCAGCGCGGTGTAGGCCTTGGTGTCGCCGTAGAGGGCGAACGGGTCCTTGCCGGAGGCCAGCGCGAACGCCATCAGCGTCGGGCGCTTCAGGCGCACTGCGGTCTTGCCCTTGAGCTCCGGCCTGCAGAGGTCCGCGTAATCGGCGATCCTGGCCTTCTTGCTGTTGACGACCAGGCCCTCGGCGCCCCACACGTACGGCAGCGCGTACAGCCTGCCGTCGATGCTGGCGTTCTTCTTGACGATCTCGATCAGCTCCGGGACGAACTGCTCGACCTTGACCTTGCCGAGGTCGATCGGCTTGTAGATCCGAAACTCCTGCTGCGCACCGGCGATCCGGTCCTGGGACGGCTGCGCGAGGTCGAAGCCGGCGCCACCGGTGGCGCGCAGCTTGGAGATCATCTCCTCGTTGTTCGACAGCGTGAGCTCGACCTGGATGCCGGTCTCGGCCTTGAACTGGGCCGCCACCTCGGCCGGCACGTAGTCCGACCAGGTGATGATGCGCAGCTTCTTGGCGTCGTCGGCATGGATCGTGCCGGCGCAGGCCAGGCCGAGCATCAGGAGGAGGAGGCGTCCGAGTTTCATCAGGTCTCCTGCGCGCGAAAGAACGCGGCGATCGTCGCCATCGCGCGGCCCAAGGTTACCGGGCCGGCCGGCGGCCGTCACCCGGCGGCCGGCGGGCGTTTGCACTGCAGCGCAGGAGGGGCGCGGGCGGGCCGCCGCGGCCGGGCGGCGTGCCGCGGTCGCGCTGGTCTATCCTTGCGTCGTGGACCGGGACCGCGACGGCGGTCGGCGCTCGCTTCGGAAGATCCGGACCGAGCGTTCGCGCCGGGTCGGTTACCGTGCCGGTGGAGGTGCTCATGCCCAGCCAAATCCAGAATCTGTGCAACGTCGCGCTGGTCGGTCACGCCGGCTGCGGCAAGACCACCCTCGCCGAGGCGCTCCTCCACGCCGGCGGCGCGATCCGGGCCCGGGGCAGCGTCGCCCGCGGCACGACGGTCTGCGACTACGATCCGCTCGAGAAGCGCCAGCTGCACTCGCTCGATGCGGCGCTGTGCAGCTTCGAGAGCCACGGCCGGCGCGTGACGCTGCTGGACACGCCGGGCCTGCCGGACTTCGTCGGCCGCAGCGTCAGCGTGCTTGCCGCGGTCGAGACCGCGGTCGTGGTGGTCAACGCCGCGACCGGCGTCGAGCCCATGACGACGCGGATGATGAACGAGGCGCGCGAGCGCGGCCTGTGCCGCCTCGTCGTCGTCAACCGCATCGACGTGCGCGATGCGCAGCCGGAGGCGGTGCTCGAGCAGCTGCGCGAGGCCTTCGGCCGCGAGTGCCTGCCGCTCAACCTGCCCACCCAGCACGGCCGGGCGGTGGCCGACTGCTACTTCCAGAGCGAGGGGGGCAGCACCGACTTCGGCTCGGTCGCGGGCGCCCACGAGGCGATCGTCGACCAGGTGGTCGAGGTCGACGAGGAGCTGATGACCCGGCACCTCGAGCAGAGCGGCTCGGTGACGCTCGAGCAGCTGCACGGCGCCTTCGAGCAGGCGCTGCGCGAGGGGCACCTGATACCGGTCTGCTTCGTCTCGGCCGAGACCGGCACCGGGATCCCGGAGCTGCTGCGCGTGCTGACCGAGCTCGCGCCGAGTCCGCTCGAGGGCAACCCGCCGGCGTTCCTGCGCGGCGAGGGCGCCGAGGCCGTGCCCTTCGAGGTCAAGCCCGATGCCGCGCTGCACGTCGTCGCCCACGTCTTCAAGGTCACGATCGATCCCTACGTCGGCAAGATCGGCGTGTTCCGGGTGCACCAGGGCACGATCCGGCCGGGCCAGCAGCTGTACGTCGGCGACGGCCGCAAGCCGTTTCGCGTCACGCAGCTGTTCCGGCTGCAGGGCAAGGAGCAGCAGCCGCTGCCGCTCGCCGGGCCGGGCGACATCTGCGGCATCGCCAAGGTCGACGAGCTGCACTTCGACGCGGTGCTGCACGACTCGCACGACGAGGACCACCTGCACCTGAAGTCGGTGCGCTTCCCGCCGGCGATGCTCGGCATCGCGATCGAGCCGGAGAAGCGTGGCGACGAGCAGCGGCTCGCGGACACCTTGCACAAGCTCGTCGACGAGGACCCGTGCGTGCGCGTCGAGAACCACGCCGCGCTCAACGAGACGGTGCTGTACGGCATGGGCGAGCTGCACGTGCGGCTGCTGCTCGAGCGCATGACCGAGCGCTTCGGCGTGCAGGTCAAGACCCAGCCGCCGCGCGTGCCGTACCGCGAGACCGTGACGCGCGCCGCCGAGTCGCTGTACCGGCACAAGAAGCAGACCGGCGGCGCCGGCCAGTTCGGCGAGGTCAAGCTGCGCGTCGAGCCGCTGCCGCGCGGCGAGGGCTTCGAGTTCGTCGACGCGGTGGTCGGCGGCGCGATCCCCGGCCAGTTCATCCCGGCGGTGGAGAAGGGCGTGCGGCAGGTGCTCGGCGAGGGCGTGGTCGCGGGCTTCCAGATGCAGGACCTGCGCGTCACGGTGCTCGACGGCAAGCATCACCCGGTGGACTCGAAGGAGGTGGCCTTCGTGACCGCGGCGCGGCACGCCTTCGAGGACGCCGCGGCGCAGGCCGGCGCGGTCGTGCTCGAGCCGATCGTGCGCGCCGAGATCACGGTGCCGAACGCGGCGGTCGGCGACATCGCCGCCGACCTCGCGACGCGGCGCGGCCGGGTCACGGGCCAGTCGTCGCTGCCGGGTGGCCGGCTCGCGGTGGCCGCGCTCGTGCCGCTCGCCGAGCTGACCGACTACCCGGTGCGGCTCAAGTCGCTGACCGCGGGCGAAGGCTCCTACACGCTCGATCTCAGCCACTACGAGACCGTGCCGCCGCGCCGGCAGCAGGAGCTGAGCGGCGCCTGGAACCGCCACCCGCGTTCCGCCTGAGCCCGCCGGCGGCTACACCCGCGCCGCCATGAGGATCGCGCGCCCGCTGCTGCTCATCACGACGCCGCTCGGCATCGTCGCCGGCGTGCGCGAGGCATGGCGCTTCCACTGGTGGCTGGCGCTGCTGATGGTCGCGCTCTTGGCGGTGCTCGGGCTCTTCTTCTTCTACACCTGGCGGACGATCCGCCGCGAGTCGGGCTGAGGGCGCGAGCCCGTGCGCCGCGGACCCGGCGAGCGCACGCACCCACCCGTCCCCGGCCGCGTCCTCGCGGCAGCCCGGCCGGCAGCCCGCGTCGCCGAAGTGCGGGGCGTACCGGTCCGCGGCGATCTGCGGCCCCGGTCGGCCGGCGGTCCCGGCTCAGCGGACGGGGGTCCCCGGCGGCAGCGGCTCGCCGGTGGTGTTGATCCGGTCGACGTAGTACTCGCTCTCGGCGAAGCAGTCGGTCGGCACGCCGCGGTGCTCCGCGTAGTGCAGCTGCACGCGCTCCCCGACCGCGGCCTTCAGCTGCTCGGCGACCTTCGGGTCGCGCACGCTGAAGTGCCAGATCTCGGGCTGCACGCCGGCGATGACGTACATCGCGAGCTCGCCCTCGTAGGTCTTGCAGAGCCAGCCCTTGCGCGAGAACTTCTGCAGCAGGCCCGCCCGCTCGCCCTCGGAGTAGGCCCAGCTGAGCGCCCCCCAGGTCCAGAGCGCGGCGCCGGCCGCGATCGCGATCAGCCCGAGCGCCAGCCAGCGCTTCAGGCGTGAGCCGAACTTCCGCGTGCCGGCTGCTGGTGTGGCCATGGCTAGAGGATCTCGTCGCGAACGGCGTCCGGCCGCGCCGGGTCGTGCAGCTCGCTGTTGAAGCCGATCAGCACCATCGTCCCCGGGCCGGGGTTGCGATAGGCGTGCGTGACGCCCGGCGGGATCGTGAACCGCCACACCTCGCCGGACGGGACCTCGACGTCGCGGACCTCGCCGTGCTCCTTGAGCCGCACCTGCGCCGGGCCGGTCACGACCGAGACCTCGGTGCCGACCACGTGGCGGTGGTTGCCGCGCACGAAGCCCGGCTCGGTCAGGACGACGTGCACGTTCCGGGCGCCGGCGAGCTGCGCGTCCGCGACCGGCTCGAACAAGGCACCGCGCGGGTCGCGGTGCGTCTGCAAAGGCTCGATCAGCGTCCGTGCCGGGCTCATCGGGTTCTCGCGCTCGCGGTCGGCGTCGCCGCGGCCGCGAGGATAGCAAGCGGCGCGGGCCGGCGCCCGTCGCCGCGCTCAGCGCCGGTCGTGTTCGGGCTTGGCGGACCTGTCGGCGTGGGGTGCGGGCGGCGGTGGCGGGTGCGACTCCCGCGCCGGCGGCGCCTCGCGCGGTGCCGGCGGCGGCGGCGGCGCCTCGCGCGGCGCCGGCGGCGGGGCCGCCTCGTGCACCGGGGCCGGCGGGCGGTACTCCGGGGCCGGCCGCGGCGCCGGCGCGACCTCGCGCGCCGGGGCGGGCGGGTGGTACTCCGGCTGCGGCCGCGATGCGGGTGGCGGTGTCGACTCGCGCGCCGGCGCCGGCGCGCGGTACTCCGGCGTCGTCCGCGGCGGCGGCGCGGGTTGCGGCTCGTGCGGCACGGTCGGCGCCCGGTACTCCGGCGTCGCGCGCGGCGCGGGCTGCGGCGCCTTGTCGTGCGGCGGTGGCCGGTAGTCGGGGGCCGGGCGTGTGGCCGGCGCGGGCGGGGCAGCGCCGCGCTCGCCCGACGGCTCCTCGCGCGGCCGCGTCGCGTTCTGCGGCGCCGGCCCGTGGTCGACCGGCCGTGCGGGTGGCGCCGCGGGGCGGCCGGCGACGCCCGGCGCGGCCGCCTGGGATGGCGCCGGTCGCGCCGCGCCGCGCGGCTGCACCTGGATGACGTCGGCGCGCCGGGGTGCGCCTGCCTGCGCCGCTCCCGGCGCGGTGCCCGTCGGCGCGCCGGAACCGCGGACCGGCACCGGCAGCCCGCCGTTCGCCTCCACCGCGTGGCGCTGCGCCTCGAAGGAGGGCGGCGGCGCCGGCGGCAGCGTCCGTGCGACGACCGGGCGGTTCCAGAGTCCGGGCGCGGCGCGCGGCGCGGTCGCGGCCGGCCGTCCGAGGCTGCTCGCGGTCGGCGCGATGGCCGGCGCGCCGGTGCCGACCGGGCCCCGCTCGAGGACCTCGCGCGGCAGCTTCGCGGGGTGCGTCGCGACCGGCTGCGCGCCGGTGAAGGCCGCCTGGGTGGTGGCGGTCACCGCGCCCGGCACGGCGTAGTTGGCGTAGCGGCGGCCGGCGAGGTCGCCTTCGCCGACCGTCCGGCGGCCGTTGACGATCGTCGTGTTGTTGGTGATGTAGGTGTTGATCACCGTGTTGGTCACGTGGATGTTCGTGACATTGACGTTGCGCACGTAGTTGGTGCTGACGCGGTAGGCGGGGACGTAGACCTCGTTCCAGCCGAGCGGGAACCAGCCCACCGGCGGGCCGCCGACCGCGACGCCCGCCGACCAGTGCGCGCCGCCGACCCAGCCGACCAGCGCCGGCGCGTACACGGGCGCGTAGCGCCGCGGCCCGGGCGCCCAGCACCAGTTGCCGTGGAAGAACACCCAGCGGCCGTAGTGGAACGGCGCGAAGCCCCACGGCGCGTCGTCGATCCAGGTCCAGCCCCAGGGCCCGATCCAGCCCCAGTGACCGTAGCGGTACGGCGCCCAGCCGACCGCGACGACGGGCACCCACACCGGCCCGTACTCGTCGCCGTTCTGCCACGAGCCGTAGTCGTCGAGGTCCTCGTAGCCGGTGACCTCGTGCGACACGTACTGCGGCGACACCGTGTGGTCCTCGTGCCGGTCGCGCTCGGCGACCCACTGGTCGAAGGCGTCGCCGGCCGGCAGGGGGCTGATCCGCGCCTGATCGACGCCGCCGCCGTCGTATTCGGCGAGCTGGCCTTCGTCGACGGAGGCCTCGTGACCCTGGTCGGTCACGGCCACCTGGCCACGCGCGACCGCGATCCGCGCGAGACCACCGCCGTCGGCGACCTCGATGCGGTAGTCGCCCGGCCGCAGCAGCGAGACCGAGGCGCTCGGGGTCGCGACCTCGAAGGTCTGCTCGGCGCCGAGCGCGCGGACCCGCAGCTCGAGCACCCCGGCGCTGAGGCGCAGCTGGATCGAACGGTCGTCGATGTTCAGGATCGCGATGCCGGTCTCGCTGCCGAGGCGCATCGCGGTCGAGCCGACGTGCAGCTCGGCGCGCGCGTCGCGGTCTGCCCACAGCCGGTCGCCGTTGGTGAGCGGCCGGTTGAGCACGTCCGTCACCCAGTTCTCGCTGCCGGCGGGCTCGAGCGACACCGCGCCCGCGACCAGGTTGACGCGCGCCACGCGGCCCGGCGGGTCGGTCTCGTCGTCGGCGCGGGCGCTGCCGACGGCGGCCAGCGCGAGCAGCAGCGCGAGCGGCGCGAGGCGGGCGGTCGTCATTCTCGGCGATCTCGGGCGCATGGCTTCTCCGGCGTCCGGCGGCGCGCGGGGGCGCGTCACCTACCTGTAGTGAACGCGAGCGCAGGGTCCTCGGGCCGAACGTTGAGGGAACTTAACCCGCACGTCATCAGGACTTTGGGAAGGCGGCCGCGCCGGCGGCCGCTGCGGCGGCCGGCCCCGCGCCGCCGCTAGTGGACGCGCTTGGCGGTGGCCGCGTGCCCGGCGGGATCCGCAGGC
This sequence comes from Steroidobacteraceae bacterium, assembly GCA_035524595.1. Classification (GTDB taxonomy): domain Bacteria; phylum Pseudomonadota; class Gammaproteobacteria; order Steroidobacterales; family Steroidobacteraceae; genus CAIKZZ01. The sequence goes on from DATKOP010000067.1 coordinate 55,446, forward strand.
AGCGTCGCCGGCGGGCCGGCCGTGCGCTCGAGGATCTCGGCGAGCGGGCGCGGCTCGCCGAGCGCCCGGCCCTGGCCGTAGGTGACGCCGAGCGTGGCGAGCTGCACCGCCGCGTCCTTGGACTCGACCGACTCGGCGACGGTGTCGAGCTCGAGCTGCCGGGCGATGTGCAGGATCGCGCGCACCATCGACTCCGAGCGCGGCTCGCGCAGCAGGTCCTCGACGAACACGCCGTCGATCTTGAGCGCCGAGACCTTGAGCGTCTTGAGGTAGGCGAGCGAGGTCACGCCGGTGCCGAAGTCGTCGATCGACGTGCGGCAGCCGAGCTCGCCGATCGCGTTGATGAAGCGCTCGGTGTCGGCGAGCCGCGCCACCACCGCGCTCTCGCTGATCTCGAAGCTGAGCAGCGCCGGCGGCACCTGCGCCGCGCGCATGGCCGCCGCGATGCGCTCGGCGAGGTCCGGCTGCAGCAGCGACTGGCCGGAGACGTTGAGCGAGAACACGGCGCCCGCGCGGTTCAGTGCCTGGGCGCAGGGCCCGAGCTGGCGCAGCAGCTCCGCGAGCACCCAGTCGTCGAGGCGCCGCAGCAGCTGGTGGCGCCTGGCGATGCCGATGAACTGCTCGGCCGCCATGACCTGGCCGCGCGCGTCCTGCAGCCGCACCAGGATCTCGTAGCGCTCGGCGCGGCTCGGGTCCCACAGCGGCGTCAGCGGCTGGGCGTACAGCCGCAGCCGGCCGTGCTCGAAGGCCTCGAGCAGCTCGTGGTAGACCCGCAGCTCCCGCTGCTGCGCCGCGACCCGGTCCTCGGCGCGCGCGAACACCTCGACGCGGTTGCGGCCGGCGTCCTTGGCCGCCTGGCAGGCGGTCTCGGCGCCGGCGAGCGCGTGCTCGAGCGTGCCGCCGGGCGGCAGCGCCGTGATGCCGAAGCTCATCGAGGTCGTCACGCCGTCGAGCCGCCCGGGCAGGCGCAGCGTGCCGACCGCGTGCCGGGCCGACTCGGCCCAGGTGCGCGCCTCCTCGAGCCCGCAGCCGTCGAGCAGCGCGACGAAGCTGTCGCTCGCGATGCGCGCCGCCGCGCTCGCGCCCGGCAGCTCGAGCGTGCGCCAGGCGTCGGCGACGGCGCGCAGCAGCGCATCGCCTGACTCGAAGCCGTAGAGCTCGTTGACCAGGCGCAGCTCGTCGACGTCGGCGTACACCAGCGAGCGGACGCCGTCCCTGGCGCGCGCCAGGAGCGAGGCGGCGTGCTCGTCGAAGGCGTGGCGCGTCAGGAGCCCGGTCGTGCCGTCGATGCGCACGTCGATGATCTCGAGCAGCCGCGGCGCGACCCGCTCCAGCATGCGCGCCTCGCGCGTGCCGAACGAGCGGCTCTGGACGCGGTTGAAGGCGACCACGACGCCGAGCGTCTGGCCGCGGCGCACCAGCGGCACGCACAGGATCCGAAACGGCACCAGCCCGCCGGCGCCGGTGTCGCGCACCTTGTTGACGATCAGCGTCTTCTGCTGCAGCTGGGCCACCTTGTGCAGGTGCCGGCCGACCACGCCGCGCAGCGTCTCGAGCTCGTCGGCGCCGAGCGCGCAGCGCAGCGCGCTGCGCTCGAGCCGGCGGCCGGGGACGTGCAGGTAGGCGAGGTCGCACTCGGCATGGGTGGCGAAGGCCTCGAGCACGCTCTGCAGCGGGTCACCGCCGCCGGCCGGCGCGTCGAGCTGCGTGACGTCGAGCAGCCACTCGAGTTCCTGGGTGTCGCCGATCTGGAAGCGGCCGGTCTCGATGACGCGCTGCTGGCCGAGGTCGCGGCGCGTCAGCGCCAGCAGCGGCGCCAGCGTGCGCTCGACGCTCTCGAAGGTCGGCACCTCGCCGTCGCGGGTCGCGCCGCGGCAGACGACCGCGGTCACGCCGAGCACCGCGCCGAGCTCGTCGCGCAGCAGGAAGGCGTAGGCCGGCGCGTCGTCGAGCATGCGCCTGAGGCCGCTCGCGACCGAGGTGCCCTGCTTGGCCGCCTCGAGCAGCTCCTCGATCACGGGCCTGAGGTCGTGCAGGTCGGCGCCGTCGGCGCTCCAGGACAGCTCGCCGTCCGGCGCATACAGGTAGATGCCGCGCGAGCGCGGCAGCAGCGTCTTCAGGATCTGGGCGTAGGGACCGAAGTCGAACTGCGGAGTCGGCGGCACTCTGGGATCCCTGCGTCGTCGCCAATTGCCGACACATGATTCCAGTCGGCGATCGCCGCGGGTGTGCAGCCGGTCACGGTTCTCGCGACCGGGATCTGACATATGGCGGGCGCGTTCAGCGCGCCCAGTCGCGCGCGCGGCCGACCGCGCGCGCCCACTGCGCGCGCCGCTCGGCGCCCGCGGCGGGGCTGCCGCCCGGCTCGAAGCGTCGCGCCGCGCGCCACTGCGCGGCGACCTCGTCCGCCGAAGACCAGTAGCCGGCCCCGAGCCCGGCGAGGTAGGCGGCGCCGAGTGCGGTCGTCTCGGTGACCGCCGGGCGTACCACCGGCACGCCGAGCAGGTCCGCCTGGAACTGCATCAGCAGGTCGTTGGCGGTGGCGCCGCCGTCCACCCGCAGCTCGACGAGCGGCTGCGCCGCGTCCGCCTGCATCGCGTCGAGCACGTCGGCGCTCTGGAAGGCGATCGACTCGAGCGCCGCGCGCGCGAGGTGCGCGGCGCTCGTGCCGCGCGTCAGGCCGACGATCGTGCCGCGCGCGTACGGGTCCCAGTGCGGCGTGCCGAGGCCGGTGAACGCCGGCACCACGTACACGCCGCCCGCGTCCGGGACGCTGCCGGCCAGCGCCTCGACATCGGCCGAGCGCGCGATCAGGCCGAGCCCGTCGCGCAGCCACTGCACCACCGCGCCGGCGACGAACACGCTGCCCTCGAGCGCGTAGCTGCGGCCGCCGCAGTCCCAGGCGACCGTCGACAGCAGGCGGTGCCGCGAGCCGAGCGGCGCCGCGCCCGTGTTCATCAGCATGAAGCAGCCGGTGCCGTAGGTGTTCTTGGCCATGCCCGGCCGGAAGCACGCCTGGCCGAACAGCGCCGCCTGCTGATCGCCGGCGAGTCCGGTGATCGGCACCGCGTGGCCGTCGAGCTCGGCGCGCGGCGCGTCCGCGAGCGGCATCGACGAGGGCACGATCCCGGGCAGGCAGGCCGGCGGGATGCCGAACAGCTCGAGCATGCGCGCCGACCAGCGCGCGGTGGCGAGCTCGAGCAGCAGCGTGCGGCTCGCGTTCGTGACGTCGGTCAGGTGCGCGCGGCCGCCGGTCAGCTGCCAGACCAGCCAGCTGTCGATCGTGCCGAAGGCGAGCTCGCCGCGCTCGGCGCGGCGCCGCGCGTGCGGCACGTGCTCGAGCAGCCAGCCGAGCTTGGTGCCGGAGAAGTAGGGATCGAGGGTCAGGCCGGTGGTGCGCGCGACCTCGTCCTCGTGGCCCGCGGCGCGCAGCCGGTCGCAGTCGGCGGCGGTGCGCCGGTCCTGCCAGACGATCGCCGGTGCGACCGGCCGGCCGCTGCGCCGCTCCCACAGCACCGTGGTCTCGCGCTGGTTGGTGATGCCGATCGCGGCGAGGTCTGCCGGCGTCGCGCGCGCCTCGGCCAGCACCGCGGCGATCGTCGCGCGCTGCGTCGCCCAGATCTCCTCGGCGTCGTGCTCGACCCAGCCGGGCGCGGGGAAGCGCTGGCTGAACTCGCGCTGCGCGACCGCGACCGGCCTGCCGCCGCGGTCGAACAGGATCGAGCGCGAGCTGGTCGTGCCCTGGTCGAGTGCGAGAACGTAGCGCGTCATCGGCGACTCCCGCCGGCTCAGCCGGCCGGCTCGCGGTCGAGCCAGCCGGCGAGCTGCGCGGCGGCGTCCGGCGGCAGGTGCAGTCCGAGCTTGCTGCGCCGCCAGAGGATGTCCTCGGCGGTGCGCGCCCATTCGCTGCTGCGCAGGTACTGGATCTCGGCGGCGTACAGGCCCGGCAGGACCTCGGCGCCGAGCTCGCCCGGCGCGCGCGCGGCGCCGAGCCAGCCGGGCAGGCGCGTGCCGTAGGCGCGCGCCCAGCGATCGAGCAGCGGTGCCGGGAAGCCCGGGTAACGCTCGCTCAGCGCGCTGCGAAAGGCCGCGAAGCCGCCGCCCGGCAGGTCGCCGCCCGGCAGCGGCGCGGTCGCGGTCCAGCGCGCGGGCGCGACGCCGAGCAGCGGCAGCAGCCGCGCGAGCGCCTCCTCGGCCAGGCGCCGGTAGGTCGTGAGCTTGCCGCCGAACACCGACAGGAGCGGCGCGCCGTCGGCATCGAGCTCGAAGCTGTAGTCGCGGGTCACGCTCGAAGGATCGGCGGACTCGTCCTCGAGCAGCGGCCGCACGCCCGAGTAGCTCCACAGCACCTCGGCCGGCGAGACGCTGCGGCGGAAGTGGCGGCTGACGAGCTCGCACAGGTAGGAGATCTCGTCGGTGCCGATCCGGGCGCGCGCCGCATCGCCGTGGAACTCGACGTCGGTGGTGCCGACCAGCGTGAACTCGCGCTCGTACGGAATCGCGAAGATGATGCGCCGGTCGACGTTCTGGAAGATGTAGGCGTAGTCGTGCTCGAACAGCCGCGGCACGACCACGTGGCTGCCCTTGACGAGCCGCACCGCGCGCCGGCTGCGCACCGGCGTCGCCTGGTCGAGGAAGCTGCCGACCCAGGGTCCGGTGGCGTTGACGACCGCGCGCGCGCGCGCGAGGCGCCGTGCGCCGTGCTCGTCGACCAGCGTCGCGGTCCACGTGCCCTGCTCGCGGACGATCCGCGTGCAGCGGGTGCGCGTCAGGATCTCGGCGCCGCGCTCGTGCGCGTCGAGCGCGTTCAGCACGACCAGGCGGGCGTCGTCGACCCACGCGTCGGAATAGGCAAAGCCCTGCGCGTAGCCCGCGCGCAGCGGCGCCCCGGCCGGGTGGTGCCGCAGGTCCACGCCCTCGGAGCCGGGCAGGCGCCGGCGCCGCGCCAGATGGTCGTAGAGGAACAGCCCGGCGCGGATCATCCACGCGGGGCGCAGGTGCGGCTCGTGCGGCAGCACGAAGCGCAGCGGCCGGATGATGTGGCCGGCGACCGCGAGCAGCACCTCGCGCTCGGCCAGCGCCTTGCGCACGAGGCGGAACTCGTAGTGCTCGAGGTAGCGCAGCCCGCCGTGGATCAGCTTGGTGCTGGCGGAGGAGGTGTGCGCCGCGAGGTCGTCCTGCTCGCACAGCAGCACGCGCAGGCCGCGCCCGGCCGCGTCGCGCGCGATGCCGGCGCCGTTGACCCCGCCGCCGATGACCAGCAGGTCGTGGGGGAGGGCCGCCGGCGTCACCGGCGCCCCCGGCGCGGCGCGCACGCCGCGTCGCGCGTGGTCATGCGCTCCGGTACAGCTTGGTCATGACGAACTCGCGGTGGCCGAGCGCCTCGGCCGCCGTCAGCCGGCCGTTCGCGGTGCGGCAGATCATGTCGATCAGCGCGTCGCCGGCGGCGTCGAGCGTCAGTTCGCGGCGCAGGATGCCGGAGACGTCGACGTC
>DATKOP010000068.1:0-52297 GCA_035524595.1 Steroidobacteraceae bacterium
CCGAACCCGACCGCGTCGCCGCGAACCTCGCGCGGCGCGGCTTCACGCTCGACGTCGCCGCGCTCACGGCCCTCGAGGAGCGCCGCAAGGCGGTCCAGGTCCGCACCGATGCGCTGCGCAACGAGCGCAACACCCGCTCCAGGGCCATCGGCCAGGCCAGGGCCAAGGGTGCCGACGTCGCGCCGCTGCTCAAGGAGGTCGAGACGCTCGGCCAGCAGCTCGACGCCGCGGAGGCGGATCTCGCGGCGGTGCAGGCGGAGGTCGAGCGGCTCGCGCTCGGGCTGCCCAACCTGCTGCACGAGTCGGTGCCGGACGGCGCCGACGAGAGCGCCAACGTCGAGGTGCGCCGGGTGGGGGTGCCGCGCAGCCTCGGCTTCGCGGCGCGCGATCACGTCGCGCTCGGCGAGCTCGACGGCGGGCTCGACTTCGAGGCGGCCGGGCGCATCTCCGGCGCGCGCTTCGCGGTCATGAAGGGCGCGGTCGCGCGCCTGCACCGCGCGCTCGCGCAGTTCATGCTCGACCTGCACACGCGGGAGCACGGCTATACCGAGGCCTACGTGCCGTACCTGGTGTCGCGCCAGACGCTGACCGGCACCGGCCAGCTGCCGAAGTTCGAGCAGGACCTGTTCGCGCTCCGGGGCGAGAACGAGCTCTTTCTGATCCCGACCGCCGAGGTGCCGGTCACGAACCTGGTGCGCGACGCGATCCTGCCGGCCGAGGCGCTGCCGCTGCGCTACGTCGCGCACACGCCGTGCTTTCGCTCCGAGGCCGGTGCCTACGGCAAGGACACGCGCGGCATGATCCGCCAGCACCAGTTCGACAAGGTCGAGATGGTGCACATCGTGCGTCCCGAGGACTCGTACGCCGCTCTCGAGACGATGGTCGGCCATGCCGAGGCGGTGCTGCAGCGCCTCGGCATCCCCTACCGCGTCGTCGCGCTCGCGGCCGGCGACGTCGGCTTCGGCAGCGCCAAGACCTACGACCTCGAGGTCTGGCTGCCGGGCCAGGGCAAGTACCGCGAGATCTCCTCGTGCTCGAACTGCGAGAGCTTCCAGGCGCGGCGCATGCAGGCGCGCTTTCGCAGCCCGGCGACGGGCAAGCCCGAGCTGGTGCACACGCTGAACGGTTCGGGCGTCGCGGTCGGGCGGGCGCTGGTCGCCGTGCTCGAGAACTACCAGGAGGCGGACGGCAGCGTGCGGGTGCCGGAGGTGCTGCGGCCGTACATGGGCGGCATCGAGCTGATCGGCCCGAAGGCCTGAGGGCGGGGTCGGGCGCTCACCCGAGACGACCGCGCCCGGCCGGGCCGGGCGCAGTACGGATCGCGGCCGCGGGCGCTCAGTTGCGCGAGGCGAAGCCGAGCAGCTGCAACAGGCTCAAGAACATGTTGTAGATGCTGACGTACAGCGTCACGGTGGCGCTGACGTAGTTGGTCTCGCCGCCGTTGACGATCTCGCCGGTCTCCCAGAGGATGATGCCGCTCGCGATCAGCGTGAACAGCCCCGCCACCGCCAGCGACAGCCCCGGCAGGTGCAGGAAGATCGCCGCGAGGCCGAGCAGGAACGCGGTGATGGCGCCGACCGCCAGGAAGTTGGTCATGAACGTGAAGCGGCGGCGGGTCACGACCGCGAAGGCCGAGAGCGCCAGGAACGCGCCGCCGGTGATCGCCAGCGAGGTCATCACGAGCGACGCGCCGTTCGGGATCACCTTGACGTAGTGGCTGAGGATCGGCCCGAGCGTGTAGCCCATGAAGCCGGTGAGCGCGAACACCAGCGCGACGCTCCAGGCGCTCGTCTTGAGGCGCTCGATCGCGAACAGCAGCCCGTAGAAGCCGACCAGCGTCAGCAGCACGCCGGGGTAGGGCAGCGCGAGGGCCATCGCCGTGCCGGCGCACGCGGCGCTCCACAGCAGCGTCATCGACAGCAGCAGGTAGGTGTTGCGCAGGACCCGCGCGGCCGAGGCCGCATCGGCGCGCACGACGGCGCCGTCGCGGGTGATGACGGTGATTTCAGGCTGGCTGCTCATCTTCGGCGTTCTCCCGGGGGAATGGCGGACATTGTACCGCATGGCCGGTCCGGCGCTCTGCCACCGGCCGGCCAGGCCGTCGGCGGCCCGGCCCTCACGCAGACGCGCGCACTCCGGTAAAGTTCCCGCTGCGAGAACCCGCGCCCCGGGCCCGGAGAGGTGGCAGAGCGGTTGATTGCACCGGTCTTGAAAACCGGAGGCCCTTCACGGGGCTCGTGGGTTCGAATCCCACCCTCTCCGCCAGATCCAGCCACGCCACGACGGCGGACCTTCGGCTCCGCGGTGCCCGCTGCCCGCGACGACGACCCGGGCGCCGCCAGCGGCGTGCCGGGCCCGATGCTGCAGCGCGGCTTGATGCCGGCGCGGGTGCGGGTTTATATGCGGCGACAATGACGGCGCGGCTGGCCCGGTCGGGCCAGATCGTGCGCATCGGGGGGTATCGCGTCGACGACGAGCGCCGCAGCCAGCGGCGCGGCCGAAGCCACGCTCGCTGCGCGGCCTCCAAGTCCCGAAGACTACGGAGCAATTGCCATGCGACGCATCATCGGTTTCGTGTACGGCGTGACCTGCTACGCCATCTTCTTCGTGACCTTCCTGTACCTGATCGGCTTCGTCGCCAACTTCATGGTCCCCAAGGGCATCGACACCGGTGCCAGCACGGGGACGGTGAGCGCGGTGCTGATCGACCTCGCGTTGATCGCGCTGTTCGGAATCCAGCACTCGGTCATGGCCCGGCCGGCCTTCAAGAAGCGCTTCACCGCGCTGCTGCCGGTGAGCATCGAGCGCAGCACCTTCGTGCTGGCCGCGAGCCTCGCGCTGATCGTTCTCTACTGGCAGTGGCGCCCGCTGACGCAGGTCGTGTGGTCGGCAGACTCCGCCGCCGGGCAGTCGATCCTGTGGGGCCTGCTGCTCGCCGGCTTTGGCATCGTGCTCCTGTCGACCTTCGTCATCGACCACTTCGACCTCTTCGGCCTGCGCCAGGTGTGGCTGGCGCTCGTGCAGCGAGGCTACAAGCACACGCCCTTCCAGGTGACGTACTTCTACAAGTTCATCCGTCACCCGATCTACCTCGGGCTGCTGCTGGGCTTTTGGTGCACGCCGCGGATGACGCTCGGGCACCTGCTGTTCGCCATCGGCACCACCGGCTACATCCTGATCGGCATCCACTACGAAGAGCGGGATCTGGAAACGTTCCTCGGCGAGGACTACCGGCGCTACAAGGAACGCGTGCCGATGCTCGTGCCGCGGGTCGGGAAGCCGCACGAGACCGTCAGGCGCCGTCCGGAGCCGGTAGGCTGACACGGGCCGCGGCGGGACGCGCGCCGCGCAGCGGGCTCCTCGCCCGCCCGGGCGGCGGGCCGATCGCGGCGCGAGCCGGTCGAGCGGGCCGCGTCGCGGCGCACGCCGCGAGGCGCAACCCCGGGGAGCGCGAGCATGGCGGGAATCGCGTCCGAAGCGCAGGGCGTACAGCCGGCGGGCCCCGCGGCGTCGAGCGACGCGTTCATCAGTTACGCGTCGCAGGACCAGGCGATCGCCACGGCGGTGTGCACGGCCCTGGAGCGGGCGGGCGTCGTGTGCTGGATCGCACCGCGCGACGTGTCGCCCGGCGAGTTCTATGCCGAGGAGATCGTCCGCGGCATCGACGGCACGAGGCTCGTGGTGCTCGTGCTGTCGCAGAACGCCGTCGCGTCGCCGCACGTGCTCCGGGAGGTGGAGCGTGCGAGCTCCAAGCGTCACCCGGTCGTCACGCTGCGGGTCGATCTCGCGCCGCTGCCGGCCGCGCTCGAGTACTTCCTCAACACCTCGCACTGGCTCGATGCGAGCGCCTCGGGCGTCGAGCCGGCTCTGCCGAAGCTCGTCGAGGCGGTGACGCGCCTGACCGCGCACGCGGCGGGCGCGGCGCCGGATGTCGCCCTGGGCCTCGCGATGCCCGCGCCGGCCCCGTCGACGCACCGCGCCGACGGCATCCCCCCGGCGCGGCGCCCGCGCCGCGCCCTGATCGCCCTGGGCGCCGTGGCCGCGCTCGGCCTCGCCTCGCTCGCGGTCGGGCGGCACTGGATCGCCGCGCACCTCGCACCGCAGCGCTTCTCGTTCATCGCGACGCCGGGCGCGGCAGTACCCGAACAGTCGATCGCGGTGCTGCCGTTCGTCAACATGAGCGGCGATGCGCGAAACGACTACCTGGGCGAGGGGCTCTCCGAGGAACTGTCCAACCGCCTGACGAAGATCGCGCAGCTGCGGGTCGCGGCGCGGACCTCCGTGTTCGCGATCAAGGGCAAGGGCCTGGACGTCGGCGAGATCGCGACGCGGCTCGGCGTGCGCTACATCGTCCAGGGCAGCATCAAGCGCCAGGCGGACCGGCTGCGCGTCACGGCGGCGCTCGTCGACGGCGCCACCGGCTCGAACCGCTGGTCGAACGCCTACCAGCCGGGCGCCGCCGACTTCTTCACCGTCGAGGATGACATCGCCGCGCAGGTGATGCAGGCCCTCGAGCTGGTGCTCGCCGAGCGGCCGGGGCCGGCGCCCGCGCGCCCCGGCGGCGGCAGCCCGGCCGCCTACGATCTCTACCTGCAGGGTCTCGCGAGCCTGCGCCAGCCGCGCAGCGCCCGGACCCTGGCGGCGGCCGAGCAGCTCTTTGAGCGCGCACTCGCCGAGCAGCCGGCGTTCTCGCGAGCGCAGGCGGGACTCTGCGAGGCGCGCGTGCAGCGCTACGAGTTCGAGAAGGTCCCGGCCTACGTGGGCCTCGCCGACCAGGCCTGCGCCAACGCCGAGGCGCTCGACAGCGACGCGGCGGAGGTGCACCTGGCCGTCGGCCGCCTGCGCCTCGCGACCGGCGAGGCGGCGGCGGCCGAGGTCTCGTTCCGCCGCGCGCTCGCGCTCGTGCCGCTGTCACCCGATGCGCTGATCGGGCTCGGCGACGCGCTCGACGCCGGCGGCAACGCGGCGGAGGCGGAACGCACCTATCAGCGGGCGATCGCCGTCCAGCCGCAGTACGCGACCGCGCAGCTCGCCTGCGGGAACTTCCTGCTCGCGCACGGACGGCCTGCCGAGGCAGTCCCGCTCTACCAGCGGGCCGGCGAGCTCACGCCCGACAACCCGAGCGCCTTCTCCAACCTCGGCGGTGCCTACTTCCAGATGGGCGACCTCGAGCGGGCGGCGGCGGCGTTCGAGCATTCGCTGACGCTCGAGCCGCGCCGTGCGAGTTACTCGAACGCGGGCACCGTGCGCTACTACCTCGGCCAGTACGCTGCGGCCGCCGAGCTCTATCGCAAGGCGATCGAGCTCGCGCCGGCCGACCATCGCCTGTGGGGCAACCTCGCGGATGCGCTGCTGTACGGCGCCCACCCGGACGAGGCGCCGCCGAACTACCGGCGCGCCCTCGAGCTGGCGGAGGGCGAGCTCGCCGTGAACCCGAAGCACGCGGTCAACCAGGCGCAGGCCGCGTACTATGCGGCGCGCCTCGGCGCCCATGACAAGGCCCGGCAGTTCCTCGCGACGGCGATCGCCGAGGGCGCGGGCGACTACCAGGCGCAGTACTACGTCGCGCTCGCCGCGCTCGGTCTCGGCGACCGGCCGACGGCGCTCGCGCACGCGCGGCTCGCGCGCAAGCTCGGATATCCGGAGAACCTGATGCGGGTGGCGCCGGAACTCGGGGACATACGAAAAATGCTCTGAACAGGGGAGGACGCGAGCATGGCCGATCTTCATCTTCGCTTGATTGACAGGCATGGCAAGACCGTCACGCGCATCGGCAAGCAGAAGGACATTGAACTGGTCATCTTCTTCAACGAAGGCAGCGCCCTGCTCACCGTGACCGTCAATCAGAACGTGCTCGTCGACATCGCCGGCCGACGGTTGCCGCGCGTTCGCCGCGGGCGCGGCTTCGCGTACACCTTCACCGTGGCCCCGGGCAATGCGGGGGTGTTCACGATCCCGGCGGGCACGCCACCGGGCACGGAGTTCAAGTACACGGCGCAGATCGGCACGACGACGCCCGAGGACCCGATCATCATCATCGAGAAGTGAGCGGAGCTTCGCTGCTCACGTCTTGAGCGCGACCGGGCATCGGCCGCCCGGCGGCGCCAGGCGAGTTCGTGCCCGGTTCCCTGCCCAGGAGCGCTGATCGGCCGCGCGCCGCCGGCCCGCGCGTCCACGCCCCGCGGCAGCGAGGCGGCGAATCCGCTACGCCTGGCGCGTGAACGTCACCAGCTCGCCGTCCAGGGCAACGGTCAGCTGCTCGCCCGCGACGCGCGCCTCGACCGCCTGCGGCTGGCCGGTGAGGTCGGCGTGCAGGTGCCCGTCGGCGTCGACCGACCAGTGACCGCTTCTTTCGCGCCCGAGGATGCGGGTCGTCAGGCGCCCGTCGGCCGCGAACGTCGCGGTCGCGAAGGCATTGCTCCAGGTGCCGACGAGCGCATCGCCGAGCGGGCGCAGCTCGTGCCCCGGCGCCGGCAGCGCCCCCGGCTGCAGGGCTGCCTGGAACGCGTGGCCGATGCCCGCGAGGGCCGCGCGGGCCTCGTTGCGCTCGCGCCGCCCGGGCGTCAGGAGCGCCGCGCCGAGCGAGTGGACGACGTCCTGCACCGTCGTGCCGGGTGCCACCGGCCGGTCCGGCAGGCGCTCGAGGTTGACGAGCTTGCGGCTGTGCGGCAGGTAGTAGAGCCGCACGTAGCCCGCCTCGGGTGCCGCGCCGAAGGTCAGCGACCCGACGCCGAAGCGGCGCTCGCCGACCTCCAGGAAATACGAGGTGGTGCGCCCGTTCGCCACGCGGCGCTTGCCGATCGCGCCTTCGACGACCGCGACGTGCACGTCCCTCAGGTCGCGGCTCAGAGGATCGCTGCCCGTGACGGCGCGCAGCACGAGGAACGCCGCGATTGCGAGGCAGGTGCCCGCGATCAGCACGCGCCACAGCATCGGCGCCGAGGGCGACGCAAAGAGGCCGATCAGCAGCGCCCCGGCGAGCAGGAATCCGGCGGTGCCGATCGAGCTCTTGCGCCGCGCCCGTGCGAGGTTACCGAATCCCTGCCGCTGCGCCGCGCTGAGCTCGCCGCGGCGGTTGGCCTCGAGCGCGTCGGTCGGGAACGGGTCCGCTGCGGCTGCGCACATGGTTGCGGCCTCTTGCGGCGGGCGGCCCGGCTCGCGGGCCGCCCGCAATTCAAAGCAACGCAGGTCGGGCGAGAAGCATTGCGGCGCCGCCGCCGCAGGTCAATAGCGGCGCGGTGACCGGCGGCGCAGACGGGCGCGCCGACGCCACCCGGGGCGTGATGCGGCCGCGGCGTCGCCCGTCGTCGGCCGCGCCCGCCAGGTCCCGGGCGGGCGAGGGCGGGCGAGGGCGGGCGAGGCTCGCGCCGGGGACCGCGTCGCCGGCGGCGAGCGTCAGGGGTTGTGCGCCGTCGCCGCGCGCAGGCCCTGTTCGGCCAGCCGGCGTCCGGGCGTGCGGGTCAGCGCCTGCTCGAACTCGGCGCGGGCCTCGTCGGCGCGACCGTGCCGCAGCAGGAACTCGCCCAGCAGCTCGCGGCTCGGCTGGTCGATCGTCGGCGGGCCGAACGCGATCGGCAGCGCCGCCTCGAGCCCGACCGCCTGGCGCAGCAGCCGCTCCGCAGCCGCCGCCTCGGCTTGCCGCTCGGCGAGCAGGCCGCGGACCTCGAGCACGAAGATCCGCGGCCGGACGCGGCTGCTCGGGTCGGGGCTGGCCGCCGCCTGCTCGTGATCGATGACCGCGCGCGCGGCCGGCTCGAGCTCGGCGAGCGCGCGGCGGGCCGCCGCGACGTCGCCGTGCTGGGTCGCGCCGACGGCGCGCGCGAACGCGTAGTCGAGCCGCGCCCCGGGTCCGGCGCCGTCCGGCAGCGGCCAGCCCGCGACCTCGCCGTCCCAGTCGCCGGTATCGAGCAGATAGCGCAGCCGCATGTTGGCGAACGAGCCCGCGGCGCTGTCGTCGGGATCGAGCGAGTGGCCGGGGTGCTCGGCGGCTGCGCGCTCCGCCGCAGAGCGGCGGCAGGCGCCGAGCGCCGCGCGGGCGTCGTCGTTGCGCCCGAGCTGCAGATACGCATAGCCGAGCCAGCTCGGATAATGGCCGCAGCCGAGCGGCGGCTGCCCGGCCGCGTGGCGCATGCGGTCGACCGCCGCGATCGCGGCGACGTTCGCATCGACGGTGGCCGGCCACATGCCGAGCGCCAGGAAGATGTGCGAGGTCATGTGCTGGGCGTGGCCGGCGTCGGGGGCGATGCGGGCGTAGATCCGCGCCGCCCGCAGCCCGAGCGGCGCGTGCACCGGGTCGTCGTAGCTGTGGATCAGGTAGTGCAGGAGTCCCGGATGCTCGTGGTGCTCCGCCCAGGCCTCCTCGAGCACGGCCGCGGCCCGCATGTAGCTCGCGACGTCGCGTCCGCCGTGCGCGGTGCCGAGGATCGCGAGCCCGTCGAAAGCCGCCGCGTCGACGTCGTCGGGGAAGCGCTCGTGCAGCGCCGCCATCGCCGCCGCGTAGCGGCGATCACGCTCTTGCTTGCCGCCGTCCCCGTACAGGATCTCGACCGCGCCCAGGTACGCCCGCTCGCGCTCGGTGGGCGCCTTCGCGAGGCGCTGCGGCGCCGTCGGCGCGAGCTTGCCGAGCGCGGCACGCGCGGCGCCCTGGTCCTGTTGCATCCAGACGGGGTGGTTGAAGGTCATCGCCTCGCCCCAGTACGCCATCGCGAACCCCGGGTCGGCCGCCTCGGCCCGGCGGAATGCGGCCGCGGCGGCGTCGTACTCGAAGTCGTGCAGCAGCGCCAGGCCCTGCAGGAAGTCCGCCTGCGCCGCGGGTGCGCCGGAGTTCGCGAACTCGACGTGGCCGAAGCCGTCCGCGGCGCTCGCGGGCGTTGCGGCGAGCAGCACGAGCGCGGCGACGACTGGCAGCATGGACGGCAACCTCGGATGGTGGCTTGCGGTGCGGCGAAGCGGCCGCGGGCGCGCCGCGACGGGGTGGTCAGAATAGCTCGATCTCGACGAACTCGACCTGGGCCGGGCTGTCGTTCTCGATCGCGAGCCGCTCGGCGGCGTCGGTCCAGCGGAAGTCGCCGGGCCGCGAGTCCCAGAGCCGCGGCGCCCGGCCTTCCGGTCGCTCGCTGATCCGGCCGCCGGACACCGCAAAGATGGCGGTGTGTGCCGGGCGCGTGAACACGCCGGTCGTCGCGCCGGGCGGGAGCAGCAGACGGTAGGCGCGGCCGCGGGAGTTCTCGAGCACGGGGCTGAACGCAGGGTCGGCGCGGGACTCGGCTGCCGGGGCGGTGCCGAGGCGACCGTCGACCAGGATCTCGATGTCGACCACGTGGAACGGCGCGGGGCCGTCGCCGCCGACCCGGTGCGTGTACGGGCCACCCGCGGTCGAGGCGAACGCGACCTCCCCGGCGTGCACCTGGCGGGTCCCGTGCCGCCCGTCGCGGTACTCGAATCGCTGGCCGGTCGTGCTCATGAAGACGAAGAAGTTGTCGGCGGCGTGCTCGTGGAACTCGCCCCACTGCCCCGCGGCGAGCGTGAGCTCGTAGACCCGTACCTGGCCGTTGTCGAAGCGCACCTGGTGGCCCGGCTCGCGGCTCACCGGCAGCTCCGCCGCCGGCGCGGGACCGGCCGCCGGCGCTGCGCCAGCCGCGAGCATGGCCGCGACCAGCGCGAGCGCCGGCCAGCAGGCAGCGTAATGCATCCTCGTCATGGGACCTCCTGTTCGGCAGCGCGGGCGCCTGCCGCGCCTGCGCGGCCGGCACGCTCGCCCGGTGGTGGTTGCCCGGCGTCGCCCTCCGGCCGGACCGGAACCGGCCACTCAGACTGGCCGCTAGAGGCTGAACTCCCGCGGCGGCCGCGCGATCCGGTACCGGCTGTCGACGACCGAGGCGTTGACGTAGGTCGTGCCGTCGATCGCGACGCTGCCGGCGCTCGCGTGCACGTGGCCGAAGCAGTGCAGCCGCGGCCGAAGCTCCGCGACCCGCCGCATGAGCTCGGGGCAGCCGCAGGACTTGCCGCTGCTGTTGCGGTCGAGGACGCCCTGCGGCGGGCTGTGCGTGACCAGCACGTCGGTGGCGGCGGGGATCTCGCGCCACTTGTCGCGGATCGCCGCCGGCGGCTGGTAGTAGGCCCAGCTCGAGAGCTCCGGCACCCACGGCGCGCCGTAGAAGGTCACGCCGCGGTGCACGAACGCCGCGTCCTCGAGGTAGACCGCGTGCCGCAGCACCGGCGCCGCGGCCGCGGCGCGCGCCTGCAGCGCGAAGTCGTGATTGCCGCCGATGCAGAGGACGAGGTCGAAGCGCTGCGCGCCGAACCAGCGGTCCAGGCGCTCGACCTCGGCGTCGTCGGCATGGATGCCGAGCTCGCTGTCGCCGCAGTGGATCAGCACGTCGCCGGCGAGCGTGCCGAGCTGCGCGTGCTGGCGGTGCGTGTCGCTGACGATGACGACCTTCACGGGGAACGGCCTCGCCGCGACCGCGCGGGCCCGGCTAGTCTAGCCCCGCGGGGGCCGCGCGGCGACGGCCTGGCGCGACGCGTCAGGCCGGGCGCCGGAAACTTCGCCGCCGCGGCCGCGGTCCAAGCGGCGTCCGGGGCCAGCGGGGTGCGGCCGATGCGTGTCGTGGCGATGCTCAGCCTGCTCGGGGTGCTTGCCACCGTGCCGCCGCCGGCCGCGGGCGCGGCCGCGGCGCCGGTCCCGGTCCCGGTCACGGTCGCGTTCTCGGCGGCGCTCGATGAGCGGCTCGCCACCCGCTACGGCGAGGCCGAGCGCGAGGCGCTGCGCTCCTACGTCGTCGAGTCGCTGAGGCACGCGCTCGCGCGCCGCGCGCGCGCGGTGCCGCTGCCGGCCGACGCCCGCGCCGAGGTGCTGCTCGCCGACGCCCAGCCGAGCCACCCGACCCGGCGGCAGCTGCTCGACAACCCCTCGATCGACCCGCTGCGCTCGCGCTCGCTCGGCGGCGCGGACCTGAGCGGCACGATCCGCGCCGCGGACGGCCGGGTGCTCGCGACGGTGCGCTACGACTACTACCCCGTGGACCTCGCGGTCGCCTCCCCGGGCGGCGATCCGTGGGCCGACGCGCGGATCGCGATCGAGCGCTTCGCGACGCAGCTCGCGGCGCGGCTGCAGCCGGTGCCGTGATCAGCCGGCCGTCTCGCGCGCCCACAGCCGCCGCGTGAGGATCCCCGTGCGGCGCTCGATCGCGCGCGCCGCGTCCAGGCACAGGTCCTCGCGGTAGCGCGAGGCGATCAGCTGCACGCCCACCGGGTGACCGCGCTGCAGCCCGGCCGGGACCACCGCCGCCGGCAGCCCGAGCAGGTTGATCGCCGAGACGAAGCGCAGGTCGTTGTAGAAGATCTCCCGCACCGCCGCGTCGCCGCCGAGGTCGGCGCGCGGGCCGGGGGTCGGCCTGAGCGACACCGGCGTCAGCACCAGCGGCCAGCGCTCGAGGAACAGCAGCCACTCGCGCAGCCGGCGCGAGCGCAGCGCGATCGCGGTCATGTAGCCGGCGGCATCGAGCGGGCGCGAGAGCGCCATGATGCCGCGCAGCGCGCGGCGGTAGTCGTCGGAGCCCGCCGCGTCCATGGTGCGGCCGAGCAGCGTCGCGATCTCGGCGCAGAGGATGTCGGCCCACAGCTGCCAGAGCGCGGTGATGTCCGGCACGGCCACCTCCTCGACGGCGTAACCCGCGTCCTCGAGGTGGCGGGCGGCGCGCCGCACGCAGCCGAGCGTGTCGGCGTCGGCCACGAGGTCGGGCGGCAGGCGCGCCAGCGCCACCGCGATCGGGCGGGACGGTGGCGGGCCCCTGAGCGGCGCCGGCACCCACCACGGGTCGCGCGGGTCGCGCGCGCTCATCGCGGCGAGCGCGAGCCTGACGTCGCCGACCTCGCGCGCCAGCGGACCCTGCACCGACATCAGCTGCTGCAGGAGCGGCCGCTCGGCCGGCGCGCTCGGGTTGAAGGCCGGCACGCGGCCGAGCGTCGGCCGGATCGTGGCGAGGCCGTTGCAGTGCGCCGGCCAGCGCAGCGAGCCGCCGATGTCATTGCCGTGGGCGATCGCGCCGATGCCGAGCGCGACCGCCACGGCCGCGCCGCCCGAGGAGCCGCCGCAGGTGATCGCCGCATCCCACGGGTTGAGGGTCAGCCCGTGCAGCGGGTTGTCGGTGAACGCGCGCATCGAGAACTCGGGCGTGTTCGTGAGCCCGATGACGATCGCGCCGGCGCGGCGCAGGTTCGCGACCACCGGGGCGTCGTCGGGGGCGATCAGCCGCGCCTGCGCCGGCACGCCGTTCGGGTTCGGGTGGCCGCGCACGTCGACGTTCTCCTTGACCGTCACCGGCACGCCGTGCAGCGGCCCGAGCGCGGCGCGCCGCGCCACCGCGCGGTCGGCCCGGCGCGCGGCGCGCAGCGCCTCGGCGCCGAGGTCCGCGACCACCGCGTTGACCGCCGGGTTCGCGGCCCGCATCCGCGCGAGGTGCGCCCGCACCACCTCCAGCGCCGACACCCGCCGCGTGCGGATCGCGCGCGCCGTCGCGACGGCGGACCACTGCCAGATCGGTGTCGACGGCACGACGTCGCTCCCCGGGGACCTAGGCGCCGAGGATACCCGCAACCGCCGCGGCTGCGGGCTTGCGGCGGCGCGCTGCGGCCGTGCTAGGCTCGCGGCGGGGCCGGGGCGCCGGCCGGCCGACCAGTTCGCCAGGGGGTTCCATGAGATTCATGCGCACGATGACGTTTGTGGCGGCGGCGACCTGCGTCGCGGTGCTGGCCGCCTGCGGCCACTCGAAGCCGGCGCCGGCCGCGGGCCCGCACTCGGGCTCGCTGCGGGTCGAGGACGGCCAGGTGGTCATCGCCGGCGCCGGCGGCGGCGAGGCACGCGTCTCGCCCGACGGCCGGCTCACGGTCGGCGGCGCCGACGTCAGCGTGACCGAAGGCCAGCGTGCGCAGCTCGCCAACTACTACAAGGCGGCGAGCGCGGTGTTCGACCACGCGGTCGCGACCGGGTCCGCGGGTGCGGCGGTCGGCGCCGCCGCCGCGAGTGGCGTCGCCTCCGGGCTCGCCAAGGGTGACATGTCCGACCTCAAGGCCAAGGTCGAGGCGCAGGCCGGCGAGGTCCGGCGCCAGGCCGCGAAGATGTGCGAGAGCCTCAAGGAGGCCCGCGCCGCGCAGGATGCGCTCGCCGCCCAGCTGCCCGCGTTCCAGCCGTACGCCGTGATCTCAGAGAAGGAGACTGCCGACTGCGCCCGGGACCTGCAGCGGGGTCCGTCCACTTAGGCACTGCGCGCCCGGCGCCGCGTCGAGCTGCGCCGGCTCGATGAGCTGCACGACGCGGTCGAAGGCGTGCGTGAGGTGGTCGAACAGGTCGCGCACCTCCGGCACGTGGTGGTAGGCGTACCAGGCGACGATGCACAGGATCGCGAGGCCGGCGAGGCCGTCCCACGCGGCCACCCACGGGCCGTGGAAGCCGCCGCCGGAGTAGTAGGCCGCGCGACGCGCCGCCTTCAGCGGCCAGGCCACCAGGTTGTAGATCACGATCAGCGCCAGGATGCCGACCCACAGCGGCACGTCGTGCGGCAGCCACCAGCCGAACAGCGCGCCGGTGGTCAGCAGCGAGATCAGCGCCAGGAGGCACGCGATCGTGAACGCCGCGAACACGAGGCCGACGATCGCGAGCAGCACGCCGGTGACGACGTGCGCCGCGTACGGCACCGCCGGGGCGGGCGCCGCCGGCCCGGCCGGCGGCGGGCGCGACCAGCGGCGCGCGCGCCACTCGGCGCGGGTGCGGCGCCATTCGCTCTTCCACTCGGCACGCGCCCGGCGCCATTCGTCCTTCCACTGCGCCTTGGAGCCCTGCCAGCCGCCTGAGCCCGCGAACTCCGCCGCCTGGCGCTTGGCGCGCTCGACCAGCGCGCGCGCATTGAAGGGCAGGCCGCGCGCGGCCGCGTGCTCCTCGGAGGTGCTCGCGTACGGCACGACGAACATCAGCACGAGGTAGGCGAGCACGGCGGCGCCGCCCGTGAGGAACGCCATCGCGACGAACGCCACGCGCACCAGCGTCACGTCGACGCCGAGGTAGGCCGCGAGGCCGTTGCAGACGCCGCTGATCAGCGCGCCCTCGCTGATCTGGTAGAGGCGCCTCGGGGCGGCCGCCGCCCGCGGTGGCGGGCTCGCGCCGGCACCCGCCGCGGCGCCGGCCGGCGCAGGCCCGGGCGCGCCGCCTGCGCCGTCCACCGGGCCCATCTCCTCGATGATCCGCGCCAGCTCCGCGCGCCCGACCACGCTCTTGTGCGGGCTGAGGCAGCGGTCGCACTTGTCGGCGATCGCCTGCTCGAGGTCGGCGACGATCTCGTCGCGGTCGGGGTTGCCGGCGAGGGCGGTCGCGGCCTCGCCGAGGTACGCACTCAGCACGGCGTAGGCGTCGTCCTCGAGCTGGTAGGCCCGGCCGTTGAGGCTCACGGTGATGACCTGTCGCATGGCTCAGCTCCCCAGCTCCGAAACGGTCTTGTTGAGGCGGGCCCAGTAATCGTCGAGCTCGGCCAGCTGGGCCTTGCCGGCCGGCGTCAGCCGGTAGTACTTGCGCGGCGGGCCGGCCTCCGACTCCTGCCACTCGTAGTCGACCAGGCCCTCGCGGCGCAGTTTGCTGAGGAGGGGATAGAGCGTGCCCTCCTGGGTCGCGAACTCCGTGCCGGCGAGCCGCCGCAGGATGTCCGCCACGTACACCGTCGTGCCGCTGACGATCTTGAGCACGAGGAATTCGAGGAGGCCCTTGCGCAGCGGGCTGAGTTTCTGGTCGATGCTCATGAATTAAGAAGCTACCTTGTTGGAGAAAGGTACCATCGCGAGGCCGAGTCGTCAAGGGTGCCCGGGACTGCCCGGCGCGCCGCGCCTCGCGCGGGTCGGGCTCGAGCCCGGCGAGCGCGGGGCGTCGCGCGCGCAGCGGGCGGCTGCAGGCGGCGGTCTATACTCGCGACTCGGCGACGCGCGCGCCCCGAGGCTGCGCCCGGAGGCTCACAGTGACCTGGTGGGGTTGGATCATCGGCGGCGCGGTGCTGCTGGGCGCCGAGCTTGCGGCGGTCGACGCGCAGTTCTACCTGGTGCTGGTCGGGACCGCCGCGATCGTGGTCGGGCTGCTCGCGCTGGCGGTGCCCGCCCTCGGTCCCGGCGCCCAGTGGGCCGCCTTCGGCGTGCTCAGCATCGTCGCGATGGTGGGCTTTCGGGCCCGGGTCTACCGCTACCTGCGCGGCCACCCGCCGGAGGTCGCGACCGGGCCCGCCGGCGGCCGCCTGGTCCTGCCGTCCGCGCTCGCCCCCGGCGACAGCTGCCAGGTGGAGTTCAACGGCACGTTCTGGACCGCCCGCAACGACGGCGACGCGCCGATTCCCGCCGGCGGCCACGTGCGCGTGACCAAGGTGCACGGTCTCACCCTCTCGGTCCGGCCGGACGGCTGAGCCGCGCCAAGGAGCACTGGATGTACGGATCGCTGGTCTTCGTCGCCTTCGCCTGCGTGGTGGTCATCGTCATCGCGCGCACCGCGGTGGTCGTGCCGCAGCAGAGCGCCTTCGTGATCGAGAACCTCGGCAAGTACAGCCGCACGCTGCAGGCGGGCTTCCACATCCTGGTGCCGTTCGTCGAGCGCGTCGCCTACCGCCACAGCCTCAAGGAGCAGGCGCTCGACGTCGCCGAGCAGATCTGCATCACGCGCGACAACGTCCAGGTGGGCGTCGACGCCGTGCTGTACATGCAGGTGCTCGACCCGCACCTGGCGTCCTACGGCATCACCAACTACAACTTCGCGATCTCGCAGCTCGCGCAGACGACGCTGCGCAGCGAGATCGGCAAGATCGAGCTCGACAAGACCTTCGAGGCGCGCGGCATCATCAACGCCAACGTCGTCGCCGAACTCGACAAGGCCTCCGTCGTGTGGGGCGTCAAGGTGATGCGCTACGAGATCAAGAACATCACGCCGCCCAAGGACGTGCTGTCGGCGATGGAGAAGCAGATGCGCGCCGAGCGCGAGAAGCGCGCGGTGATCCTGACCTCCGAGGGCGAGCGCGACGCCAAGATCAACCAGGCCGAGGGCGACAAGCAGCGGGTCATCAAGGCCTCGGAGGCGAGCAAGCAGCAGCAGATCAACGAGGCGGAGGGCCAGGCGGCCGCGATCCTCGCGGTCGCGACCGCGACCGCCGCGGGCCTGCGTCAGGTCGGCGGCGCGCTCAGCGACCGCGGCGGCATCGAGGCGATGCAGCTGCGGATCGGCGAGGAGTACGTGCGCCAGTTCGGCAAGCTCGCCAAGGACAGCACCACGCTGGTCGTGCCGGCGCCGCTCAGCGACCTGGCCGCGGTCGTGGCGATGGCGACCAGCATCGTCAAGAAGTCGTAGCGCGCGGCCGCGCGGCGCGGCGTCCTACGGCGCGCGCGCGCGCTGCACCCAGGCCTCGACCTCCTCGAGCCGGCGCGGCAGCGCGCCGGTCAGCAGCCGGTGGCCCTTGTCGGTCATCAGCACCTCGTCCTCGATGCGCACGCCGAACCCCTGCGCCGGCAGGTAGACGCCGGGCTCGACCGTGAACACGGCGCCCGCCGGGATCGGCCGCTCCAGGTCGCCGGCGTCGTGCACGTCGAGGCCGACGAAGTGGCCGAAGCCGTGGATGAAGTCGGCGAGGTAGCCCGCCCGGCGCAGCGACTCCTCGGCCACGTGCTGCAGGTCGGCCATCGTCACGCCCGGCTTGATCGCCGCGAACACGTCCTCCTGCGCCTGGTAGACGGCGCGGTAGACCTTGGCCTGCTCGGGCGTGAACCGGCCCGAGACCGGGTAGGTGCGGGTGACGTCGGCGGCGTAGCGGCCGTACTCGGCCGCGGCGTCGACGACGACCAGGTCGCCGTCCGCCAGGATCCGCGAGTTCTTGTCCCAGTGCAGCACCGCGCCGTTCGGCCCGCTGCCGACGATCGAGGAGTACGACAGCCCGGTCGCGCCGGCGGAGAAGAACGCGTACTCGAGCTGCGTCTGCACGTCGCGCTCGGCGACGCCGGCGACCGTGGCGCGCGCCACCACGTTGTGGCCGGCGAGCGTGATCGCGATCGCGCGCTCCATGCGCTCGAGCTCCGGCGCCGAGTGCGCGGCGCGCAGACTGGCGAGCAGGCCGCGCTTCATCTGCACCTTGAGGCCGTAGCGGGCCGCGAGCCTGAGCGCGAGCTCGGCGTCGGAGCGCTCCTCCTTGCGCAGCGACGCGGGCGCAATCACCGCGACGCAGTCGTGGTGCAGCCCGGCGCCGACCAGCACCGGGTCCGGCGCGCCGCGCTGGACGCGGTCGACGCCGTACTTCCGGAGCAGCTCCGGCGAGACCGGGTCGCGCGGCCCGGTCCAGCGCTCGGCCTCGGGATCGCGCGCCTTCAGCAGCAGCGTCACCTTGCGGTAGGGCGACTTCGGCTGCAGCACGAGGTGCGCGTCCGGCTCGTTGACGCCGGTCAGCCACAGGAAGTCGGCGTCCTGGCGATAGTCCTCGGTCACGCCGCTCACCTCGCCCTGCGACGACAGCACCGCGACGCAGCCGCCGAGCTCGGCGAGCACCCGCTCGCGCCGTGCCTGGTAGACCTCGACCGGCAGCTCTGCCGGCGGCGTGGGCTGCGGATGGACGAAACCGGCCGCGACGGCGGCCTGGAGGAGGAGGGTGCTGAGCATGCCGGTGATCCTGGGTGACGGGCCGGGCGGCCGCGAAGGGGAGCGGCGAGACTACCCTCGCGCATTTCGGCGCGGCAAGCGGCCGGCGGCGCCGGGCCGCCCCGCGCGCGGCGATTCAGGGGAATCAGCAGAGCTTCGCGGCGCGGCTTCGTCTAGCGTAGCGCCGTCCCAGCCACCGCCCGCCACCGATGCCCGCCACCGACAGTGCCCCGCTCAGCTTCCGGCCCGCCGCCGCCGCCGATGCCGCCGCCGCGGTGCCGCTCATCTACAGTTCCGGCCCCGCCGCCTTCGACTACGTGTTCGCGCACGATCGCGCCGGCCTCGCGCTCGAGTTCCTGCACGCCGCCTTCGAAGCCGGCGCGGGCGAGTTCGGCCATCGCAACCACGTGGTCGGCGTGCGCGACGGGCAGGTGGTCGCCGCGGGCGCCGCCTGGGACGGCGGCGTGGCGCTGCGCTTCACGGTGGCCGCCGCGGCGCAGATCCTGCGCTTCTACGGCTGGCGGCGCGCGGCGGGCGTGATCGCCCGGGGCCTGCGCGTCGAGGGACTGATCCGCCCGCCGCGGGCCGACGAGTACTACCTCGCGCACCTCGGCGTGCGCGAGGGCCTGCGTGGCCGCGGCATCGGCGCGAGCCTCGTTCGCCAGCTGCTCGCGGGCGCGGATCCGGGGCGGCACCGCATCGCCGCGCTCGACGTCGCCGTCACCAACCCGCGGGCCGAGGCGCTCTATGCGCGGCTCGGCTTCGGCGTCGAGGTGCTGCGGCGCTCGTCGCTCGCGAACCGCTTCCATGCGGTGGCCGACCACCGGCGGATGAGCCGGGCGCTGCCCTGAGCGGCGGCGGCCGCCGCCGGGCGCCGTCGGATAGTCTTACAGGAACCCTCGAGCTCACCGGCGCCCGGTGGTGCAACATCTTGTTTCATAAGGGCCGGGCAGGACCGGCCCGCATCCTGCATCACCCGGTTGGCCGGCCGCTGCGGCCGGCGCCAGGGGCATTGCATGAAGATGTGCCGCAGTCCGGCCGCCGTTCGTCGGGCGGTGTGCGCGCTCGCCGCGCTCGCGGCCGCGCCCGCCGCGGCGCTCGCGCAGGGCTGTGACCCGACCGTCACGCTGTGCCCGGTCAACCTCGCTCCGGAGCCCGCGACGCTGAGCCTGCTCGCGCTCGCGGTGGCCACCCTCGCGATCGCGCGCCGGCGCAAGTGATGCCCCGCCCCTAGCGCGCGGCTGCGCGCAGCACCAGCCCGCGGGCGACGGCATCGAGCTCGGCGACCGCCGCCGGGCCCTCGGCATCCAGCATCCAGAGGTCCTGCCCGTCGCCGAAGGCGATCGCGGCACGGCCGGGCGCGCTGCCGCGCCACGCCGGCCGGCCCGCGACGGAGAGCGTGCCGGCGCCGGGCCCGAGGCCTTCGGCGCGCAGCCACTCGCGCGCGTCCGAGTCCGCGGCGCGCGGCCCCGACTCGCGCACGCGCAGCTCGCTGCCGTCCGCCGCCGCGAGCGCGATCACCGTCGAGTCCGGGTAGCTGGCGTCTGCCTTGCTGAAGGCGAAGGCCGCGGGCTTGTCGACCTCGAGTCCGAGCCACGGGTTGCGGTAGTGGTTGCCGTCGATGACGTAGGGCCGGGCGTCGGCGGGCACGCGGGTCCAGTGGTTCGCGCGGCCGTAGCCGAGCACGCGGATCGACTCGTTGCCGAACAGCCGCGCGAGCTCGGCGGCACCGGAGGCCGCGCCCAGCTCGGCGGAGTGGCGCACCAGCGCGAGGTGCGTGGCGTCGGCCGGGCCCGGCCGGTAGACCGCGGCATCGAGCGGGATCCAGCGGCCGTCGACCTCGACCTCGCTCCACGCATGGCCGCCCCAGATGTTGCCGACGTAGACGTAGCCCATGACGATGCGGGCCGGGATGCCGAGCGCGCGCGCGAGCGAGGTGAGCAGCACCGCGTAGGCGACGCATGTGCCGCCGCGGTCGCGCACGACCTCCGAGGCGGGCAGCATCGCCAGCCCCGGATCGACGCGCATGTGCTCGGCGACCCAGTCCTGCAGCAGGCGCGCCTGCACGTAGGGACCCGCGCCCGGCAGGCGCAGCGAGCGCGCCAGCGCCGCCACGTCCGGATGGTCCGACTGCAGGATGAAGTTGGGCTGCGTGAACGGCGCGTTCGCGTCCGCGACGAGCGGCGGCCCGTCGAGCGCCGGTGCGCGCCGGATCTCGAGCACGACGTGGTCGGCCGCGCGCTCGAGCACGTGCTGGTACGGTCCCTCGAGCTCGGGGAAGCCGCCCGCGGGGCGCTTCAGGTCGATGCGCACGCGCAGCCGCTCGATCGCGCGTGGCTCCGGCAGGCGCACGTTCGAACGCACCAGCGTGCGCGTGTAGAGCTCCTCCGGCAGCGGGCCGGCGGCGCGCTCGCGCACCGCCGCGGTCGCGAGCACGCTGCGGATCTCGCCGAACGGTCCGTCGACCGACTCCTCGACCACCCGGCCGTCGGCCCCGACCAGCAGCCGCGCGGGCGAGGGCAGCGCCTCGACGGTCTCCTCGATGGCCCAGTGCGGCGCCGCGCCGCCGGTCACGCGCCGCGTGACCTGCGTGACGCCGCCGAGCTCGGCGACGAAGGTCGCGTAGCCGAAGGTCGCTTCGCCCGCGGCGAGGCTGGCCGCGGTCAGGCGCCGGATCCCCTCCGGGCCGAGCAGCACGCGCGCCTCGTGCTCGCTGCGCTGGTAGCGGCGGCCGCCGGCTTCGGTGGTGACCGAGAGCTCGCCGCCGGCGACCGCAAGATCGAGCACCGTCGGGTCCTTCGAAGCGCGGATCTCGGAGTGCACCGCGACCAGGTGCCCGTCGGCGTCCTCGGTCTCGACCGCGCGCGCGCTGATCTCGACGCGCGTCTCGAGGCGGTTGAGGACGATCACGGACTCGGTGCTGGTGCGGACCGCCCCGGCACTGCCGGCGTCGGTGGTCTCGTGCACGTAGCCGGCCGGGACGCCGGCGATGCGCATCTCGAACCAGCGCTCGCCGGCGCCCGCCGGGGCGGCATCGGCCTGCGCCCGCGAGGCCGGCGGGCCGGCCAGCCAGAACGGCAGCAGCAGGACCAGCAGGCGCAGCGGGCGGGTCGGTCTCCTCACGGTGCGCTCCGGTGTCGGCGCCAAGGCGGCCTCAGCGGCCGCGCGCGCCGGCGCGAAAGGCCGCGAGCTCGCGCGGCGTGTCGAGGTCGGCGGCGGCGCGCGGCATCGGCACCGCGCGCGCCGCACCGCGCTCGAGCAGTTGACGCGCGCCGCGGTCGCCGCGCAAGCGCGACAGCGCCGGCCAGAGCCGCCGCGGGAACAGCGCCGGCACGCCGAGCTGCCCGCCGTAGGCCGCGGCCGCCGGCCGGCGCCCCGCGGCCGCGACCAGCCGGGCGAGGTCGGTCTCGCGCAGCCGCCACTGGTCGACCGTCATGACGAGCAGCTGCCGCGCCCGGCGCGGCGCACGCGCCACGCCCGCGCGCAGCGAGGCGGCGAGCCCCTCGCGCCAGCCGCGCGCGACCACGATCGCAGCGCCCGAGCCCTGCAGCGCGGCCGCGACCTCGCCGCGCCGCGCGCCGACGACGACGCCCACCCACAGCGGCGCGAGCGCGAGGGCGATGCGCGCCGCGCGGCGCACCAGCGGCTCGGGCCCGCATCGCAGCAGCTGCTTCGGCCGGCCGAGGCGCCGGCTGCCGCCGGCCGCCAGGATCAGTACCGCGGTGTCACGGGCAGGTCGCGGTCGTTGGGCTATCATCGGGCGCATGCGCAAAGAATACGCGAGCCTGCGTCGCCGGCCGTTCCTGACGCCGGTCTGGATCCTGGCGCTGCTCGCGCTCCTCGGCCTCGGGCTGGCTGCGCGCGGGGTGCTCGAGGCGTCGACGACGCTGGTGGTCGTGACCCGCCACGCCGAGAAGGCGGCCGACGGCAGCGCCGACCCGCCGCTCGCGCCCGCCGGCGTCGAGCGCGCGGCGCGGCTCGCGGCCATCTTCGGCGCGAGCCCGAAGGGCCTCGCGATCGACGCGATCTTCGTGACCCAGTGGCAGCGCACGGGCGCCACCGCCGCGCCGCTCGCCCGGAAGCTCGGCGTGCCGGTGATCCGGCTCGCCGACGACGACATCGCCGGCCTCAAGTCGCGGATCCTCGGCGAGTACCGCGGGCGGCGCGTGCTGGTGATCGCGCACAGCGACACGGTGGTGCCGATCGTGCGCGCGCTGGCGGGCGGCGGCGAGGCGCCGCCACCGGGCGAGGTGGCCTACGGCGACGCCTACCTGATCGCGATCCCGCGCTGGAGCCGGCCGACCGTGCTCGGCGTCGCGCTGCCCTAGCCGCCGGCGCGCCCCTCGAGCCGGAAGTCGACCTCGAACACGCGGTAGCGGGCGTCGTCCATGCCGAGGCGCTCGTAGATCGCGGCGGCGGCACTGTTGTCGTTGTCGACGTACAGCCGGATCCCGCAGACCTCCGGGTCGCGCCGCGCCTCGTTGAGCACGTGCGCGTAGAGGCGTGCGAACACGCCGCGGCCGCGCGCCGCGGGCACCACGTACACCGACTGGATCCACCAGAACCAGCCCGCGCGCCAGTCGCTCCACTCGCGCGTCACGAGCAGCTGGCCGATCGGCTGCTCGCCGTCGTCGGCGACGTAGTAGCGGCCCTTGATCTCGTCGCCGAACACCGCCGCGACGCCCTCGGCGAGCAGCTCGCGGTCGAGTTCGCGCCCCTCGGTCTCGGCGGCCATCTGGGCGTTGCCCTCGACGAGGAACTCGAGGTCGGTGGCTCGGGCGCTGCGGATCGAGACGGTCATGCGGCATCACTCCGGCCTGGCGGGAGGATGATACGACGATGCCGACCCGGTCGAGGTTGCGCCCCGGCCGCCGGGTGTTATCATTCGCGCCCTCGCGTGGGGCGGTAGCTCAGCTGGGAGAGCGTCGCGTTCGCAATGCGAAGGTCGAGGGTTCGATCCCCTTCCGCTCCACCACTTTTCCGTTCCAGGCCCGCGAGCCCCCCTCGGGGGCGACTAGACCGGTTCCAACGCGCCCCGGTAGCTCAGCTGGATAGAGCGCGCCCCTCCTAAGGGCGAGGTCACAGGTTCAACTCCTGTTCGGGGCGCCACCTTCACGGGCCGGGCATTCGGCGCCGGCTGCGGTGCGGGCCGGGGCACGGCGCCCGGCGGCGATTCCCGGGCTCAGCCGGCCATCGAGTAGAGCATCCGCAGGTCCCAGCTCTCGAGCTCCAGCAGCGGGGTCCCGTCCAGCAGCCAGCGCTGCGTCAGCCGCGCATCGTCGACCGGACGCACCAGTACGCACGGGTCGCCGGGACTCGCGAAGCGCCGGTCGATGGGCCCGAAGCCGCGGCGCGCGAGCTCGGCACACAGCCCGGGGTCGCGGGTCGCGGTCCAGGCGGCGAGCTCGCTGAACCGGCCGACCGCGATGGCCGCGTCGAGCAGCGCCGCGCGGTGGCTCGGCGAATCCGCCTCGAGGTCGGCGATGCAGACGGGCGCGTACGCATCGCCGCTCGCCCGGGCGTGCACGAGCGCGAGATAGCCGTGCAAACCGTCGTCGCCGACGAACAGGAAGCGGTAGTCGTTGCGCGGATTGCGAAAGCGCCATTCCAGATACCGTTCGTCGCGAACGTGGCGCAGGCGGCCATCGTGCGCGAGCCGGGCCACGAGCGCCGCCATGTCGCGCGGTCGCGGCCGCGACTCGACGCGCACCGTCACGCCGGCCGCCGTGCGATGCGCACCGAGGCTGCGATCGACGTTCAGGAACGGTTGCCGGTCGCCGCCGGCGGCGAGGCGCGCGTCGTCGGCGTAGCGCCAGGCGAGCGGCAGGCGTCGCAGCGCGCGCCGCATCACCATGCGCGCGCGGCGGGCACGCGTCGCGCGCGCGACGGGGGCGAGGGGTCCGGCGCTGCGCCATCCCATGGCCAGCGAGTTGAGTACCGTGACCCGGCCGCCGCTCAGGTTGAAGACATAGTCGCTGCCGCTGTCGCGCAGGTCGATGAGCGCCTCGCGCATGATCTGCGTCGCGAGCCCGCGATCGCGGTGGTCCGCGCGCACGACGAAATCATCCGCCACCAGGACGTCCGCGGTGGTTGCCGGCGAGCCGCGTTCCCAGCGCGACCGGTAGAAGCCGCGCATGCCGACGAGCTCGTCGCCGCTGAGCGCAAGGTAGATGCGCGGCTCGCCGGCATAGGGGTTCTGCTCGTACTTCCACTCCAGATAGGCGCGGTTCAGCGCCGGGTCCGGGCTCCACAGCGCGGTCTGCAGCTCGGCGACGGCCGCCTTGTGCTGCGGCGCGTAGCGGACGATGCGCGCGCCGGCCGCTGCCGGCGCGGCTCCAGGGAGAACGCGTGCGGCGCCGCGCGCCGCGACCGGCTGCCCGGACGCTGCCAGGTAGCCGAGGATCAGCCGCACCGAGTCCCACTGCGCGGCCAGGTCGACGTCGCGCGGGTCCACGCTGCGCCCGGTCTTCTCCTCGATCCACAGCACGAGCTTGAACAGCCCGAGCGAGTCGATGGCCCCCGACGAGATCAGCGGCGCGTCGTCGTCGAGCTCGTCGGGGAGGCGGACGTCCCAGCTGCGCAGTTGTGACAGCAGTTCGCGGCGCAGGCTCATCCTGGTTACGCGTGGCGCTTGAGCAGCCTGGCGTAGGGCACCGGTTCGCGCCGCTCGCAGTGCGCGGCGACGTCCGTGCGCCTGACCTTGCCGCGCGAGCTGCGCGCGATCTCGCCGAGCAGGTACCAGCGCCGCGGCACCTGGTGCGGCGCGAGGTGCACGCTGGTCCATTCGTGCAGCCGCACCAGGATCGCGTCGGAGGCCTCGCGCAGGACGACGGCGACGCCGACTTCCTCGCCGAGGAGCGGATCGTCCTGCGCGAAGCTGCACACGTCCAGAACTCCCGGAAATCGCTCGATCACGCCCTCGACGTCCTGCGGATAGACCTTCGCCCCGCCGCGGTTGATCTCGTCGCGCTCGCGACCGCGCAGATGGAGCCAGCCGCGGTCATCGAGCAGGCCGATGTCGCCGGTGGCGAACCAGTCGCCGGCGACCACCGCGGAGGTGAGGTCGTCCCGGCCCAGGTAGCCCTTCATGAGCGCCGGCGTCCGGACCCAGATGTGGCCGCTCTCGCCGGCCCCGCAGACCCCGTGCGCATCAGGCGCGGTCGACGTCTCGCGCGTGCGCAGCACGCGGATCTCTCCGCCCCAGGCGGTGCCGACCAGGCCATCCTGCGGTGCCTCGAACGGCACGGTCGTGCCCGCGAGCCAGCTGCCGGTCTCGGTGATGCCGTAGGCATTGATGACCTCGTGGATGCCGGCCCACTCCTGGACGGCTGCCCACAGCGCGCCCGAGAAGGGCGCCGAGCCGCACGAGATGCGCGCCAGCGAACCGGCCTTGGGCCGCGCCGAGGTCTTGAGCGCCAGGCGCCAGACCGTCGGCACGGACGACAGGAAGGTGATGCCGTGTGCGTCGATCAGCTCGCCGAGGCGCATCAGCAGGTCGGCGC
This sequence comes from Steroidobacteraceae bacterium, assembly GCA_035524595.1. Taxonomy (GTDB): domain Bacteria; phylum Pseudomonadota; class Gammaproteobacteria; order Steroidobacterales; family Steroidobacteraceae; genus CAIKZZ01. The sequence continues at coordinate 25,144 of DATKOP010000068.1, forward strand.
GAAACGGCGGCAGCACGTGCAGATCCTGGCCGTGCAGCCAGGGAAACAGGCAGTTGCAGATGAGTCCGTGGCCGAAGTGGGTCGGCAGCAGGCACAGCGTCCGCCGGTACGGCGCGATGCCGAGCGACGCCGCGAGGCTCGTCCACCTCGCCCGCAGCGACCGATGCGTATGCACGACGCCCTTCGGATCGCCGGTGGTCCCCGAGGTGAACAGGATCAGCGCCTCGTCCTCGGGCCGCAGCCGGGCCTGCGGTGACGTTGCGGCGACGGGCGGGCTGGCTGCCTGCGGCGCGAGCAAGGTCCCGATGCCGAGCTCGCGCAGTGCGTCGCCGAGCGCCGCGTCCGGCGGCTCGCGCCAGACCGAGAACCGCGGGCGCGCCGAGCGCAGCAGGTTCACGACCTCGAAGTGGGTGTAGCGGCCGTCGAGCGGGATGGCGCAGGCGCCGAGCTGCCAGATCGCGAGCAGATCGACGAAGAACTCGAGCGAATTGCCGTAGTGGAGCGCGACCCGGTCCTGCGGCACGAGGCCGCGACGCGCGTACTCGATGGCGCGAGCGCCGATGCGCCCCGACACCTCGTTCGGCGTCCACGCCCGTCCCGTCAGCGGCTCGACGAGATGGCCGAGGGTTCGGCTGAGTGACATTGCGGGCCAGGTCCCGAGCTGGCGGTAGCCTCAGATGACGTATTAACTATAGCAGTTAAACCGATGATTGCTAAGAATTCATGTGCCCCATGTGCCGCGCTCGACCAGGCGCGGCGCCCGGGCGGTGGGCCCGCCCCCGGCGGGCGCAGCCCGATCCGTCACGATGTCGCGGCGGTCCCGGGGGCAGCGGAATCACGGCCACTGATGGCCGCCAGGATGCCGGTCACGCGCCGGCGAAAGACACCGAGCAGGATGGCCGCGTAGACGAGCGCGCCGGTGGCGGCCTGCACCGCGAGCCGGACCGCGGGTGGCAGCGAGGCCGGCAGCTGCGTGCGGCAGGCGAGCACCACCAGCACCATCGCGGCGCAGCCGACGAGGGCCGGAACGAGCGCCTGCAGCCACTTCGCCGCGGGCAGCGCCAGCACGCGGTGGCTGATGTAGAACACCGGCGCGACCGTGATCGGGTAGGCGATCACCCAGGCCCAGCCGATGCCGACGAGGCCGAAATGCGCGCCGATGTAGAAGGCGGGCAGCATCACCGCGAGCGCGAACAGGTTCAGGTAGAGGTTCAGCCGAAAATGGCCGGTCCAGACCACGACGTGGCCGAACAGCACCTGCGCGGCGTTGATCGCCATGTAGGCCGCGAGCAGCCGCAACGGGGTGATCACGGCTTCCCACTGCGGCCCGATCGCCAGCCTGACGAAGTCGTCGGCGACCAGCGCGAGGCCGACGGCCATCGGCATCGTCAGGTAGGTGATGGCCTCGGTCAGCAGCAGAAAATAGCGGCGCAGCGATCCGAGGTCGCGCTGCACCGTCGTGAAGACGCCGGGCACGACCTTGCCGACCAGCGAGGTGACCTCCTGGACCGGCATCGCCGCGAAGGTCATCGCGAAGGAATACGCGCCGAGGTCCGCCTTGCCGAGCATGCGGCCGACGAAGGTCTGGTCGAGGTTGCTGTAGGCGTACCAGGCGATCCGCGACAGCAGCAGCTGGCCCGCCGACGTGAGCGGGCGGATCAGGTGCCGGATCGCGCGCGGTCGGGCGATCCGGTGCGGCCGGACGAGGTTCAGCACGACCGTCGCGGCGACGCTGCCCGTCAGGAGGTTGAGCGCCAGCGACCAGAACCTGAGGCCCATCGACGCATAGGCGCCGAGCGCGACCGCGCCGACCGTCAGCTGCAGCGCGTTGATGCCGGCGAGGCGGCGGAAGGCCAGGTCCCGCTGCAGCATCGCCCGGGGCAGCACCTGCAGCGCATCCGCGACGAACGTGAGGCTCAGTATCGCAATGAGGCCGGCCACCGCCGGCTCGCGGAAGAACGAGGCGATCGGCAGCGCCAGCGCCAGGAACCCCGAGCAGAGCAGAGCGCCGACCGCGATCGCGAGGCCGCCGAGCTCGGCGATGTGCTCGTGGCTGAGGGTGCGGTCCTGGACCACGATGGAATCGATGCCGAGATCCTCCACGAGGCGCGCGAAGCCGATGGGCACCGCAGCCATGGCGGCCAGACCGAAGTCGTCGGGGGTGAGCACTCTCGCGACGTACAGCATCACGCCCCAGCTGACGAACTGAGCCGCCCAGCGGAAGAGGGCGGTCCAGGCGATGCCGGCGAACAGCGACCGGTCGAGGGCGCGACGGTCATGAGCTGAGGCGCCGTGATCGGCCCCGGGCGGCGACACGATCGGGTCGTCGTGAGACTGGCTGGGCACGAATGGATCCGGTCAGGTGCGGCGGCAGCCGGCAGTATACGGTCGCTCGACCGCGGCCGCGGTGCGCTGCGCCGCGCGGCGCGCACCCGGCGCCGAGCGCCGCCTGCCCGTCACGCTCGTTCGCCGTCCGGGTTGCGGAGCCTGCGCCAGGCCTGCTGCGCGGCGTTCAGCGCCGACGATTCGGCCCCCTCCGGCCTGCCGGCCACGAGCCACAGGATGAGGACGCTGAGCAGGTAGGTCGCGACCCCGAGCGCCACCGCCGACAACAGCCGCAGCGCAAGCGCCGGGGTGGAGGCCCCATTGGGCGCGGCTCTCGAGAACGCGTCGACGACCACGAACAGCAGGATCGACGCAGCGGCCGGCCGCCACAACGCCCCCAGCAGGCGCGCGGGACTCAGCTGCAGTGTCTTCAGGATCACGCCGAGCGCAAGCGGCAGCATGATGGCGGCGGTGACCAGGCGCGCGACCGCGGCACCCGTGAGGCCGTAGGCCGGCGTCAGCGCGACCAGCGCAATCCCCAGGGTCACCACCTGCAGCGTCTTCACACGCGCGAAGAGGTCTGCCCGCCCGAGCGCCAGGTACACGGAATAGGTGTTGCTCTGGAGCACCTGGGTGATGCCGAAGAAGGCCAGCAGCTGCAGGGTCGCCGTCGCCTCCAGCCACTTCGGCCCGAGCACGACCGGCACGATCAGCGTCGCCGTCGCGGCGATGCCGGCGACCGCGGGCACGGCGAGCAGGCAGATCATCCCCATGACGTAGAGATACTCCCGCTGCAGCGCCGGCCGGTCGCCGGCGATGCGCGCGTACGCCGGATACACGGCCCGGTTGATCGGCGCGACCAGCTCGGTACCCGGCATGTTGGCGAGCTCGTAGGACATGTTGAAGAGTCCGAGCGCGCGCGGACCGGCCACGCGGCCGATGATGAAGTCGGACAGCCGCGCGTCCAGGAAGCCGAGCAGATTGACCAGCAGCAGCCACTTGGAGAAGTGCAGCAGGTCGCGCGCCCCGGCCAGCGTGAACGACGGGCGGTACGGGTGGATCCGGTAGCTCATCCAGACGCCGAAGAAGCGCCCGGCCAGTATCGAGATGACCAGCGCCCAGTAGTTGCGCAGCCACAGCGCGAGCACGATCGTGATCGGAAAGGTCAGCAGCTTCTTCGCCGCCAGGAACTGGAAGTCCTTGCGAAAGTTCATCTCCTTGCGAAACGCCACGATGCCGATGTTCTCGAAGCCCTGCGCGACGGACCCGAGCGCGAGCAGGCCGATGACGGGCGCGAGCGATGGCTGGTTGAAGAAGGCGGCGATCGGGATCGCCGCCGCGATCATCAGCAGTCCCACGGCCGCCGCGACGATCACGTTGAACGTCCAGGCGGTGTCGTAGTGCGCCGTGGTCGCGCCCTGGCGCTGGATCAGCGCCGTGTCGAAGCCGAAGGCGCCGAGCAGCTCGAGCATCGCGATGAACGAGGTCGCCATCGCGACGACGCCGAAGTCCTGCGGGACCAGCAGGCGCGCGAGGATCAGGGTGCTGGCGAGGCCGATGCCGCGGTCGACCGCCTTGAAGAGCAGCATCCAGACGGCGCCGCGCGCCATGCTGCTGCGCAGGTCGCGTTCCATCACGCGGTGCCCACGGTCGCGGCCGCGGCCTGCGATCGAGCCGCGCGCCGCTGCGCCGCGGCGCGGCGCCGCGCCCGGCGGCCGCCGGGCGGCGGCCGCGAACCTGAGGGTCCGCGCGCTTCACGGCTCACGTCAACCCCGGCGCTGCCGCGCGGCGCAGCCACGAGGCCGCGGCCACGCGGATGGCGAGGACCGGGCGGTCGGGGCCATATGTGAAACGAGTCGCAGCGACCGGGCGGGCCGGCGGTAGACTGGGTGTTTCAAACAGGCCGCAATGGAGCAGTCGCCGGCCCGGCGGGCCGCGACGGCGCATCGCCCGGCGGGCGATGCCGGTCGCAGGGACGCATCGGAAGGAGCAGCCAATTCGCATGGGGACGGCACCAATGACCACGCCCGAGTCTGCGGCGCCCGCATCGGCAGCGGCGGAGGGCGCCCGCTATCGCTGCCGGTTCTGCCGTGCCAGCCTGCGCGCCACGTTCGTCGACCTCGGCATGTCGCCATTGTGCCAGACGCACGTCAGCCCGGAGCGGCTCGGCGAGATGGAGCCCTTCTACCCGCTGCACGCGTTCGTCTGCGAGCAGTGCTTCCTGGTCCAGCTGCCGGAGATGGTCGCTCCGGCGGCGATCTTCTCCGAGTACGCGTACTTCTCTTCCTTCTCCGACTCCTGGGTCGAGCACGCGCGCCGCTACTGCGAGGCGATCTGCGAGCGCCTGCAGCTCGGCCGCCAGAGCCGCGTCATGGAGATCGCGAGCAACGACGGCTACCTGCTGCAGCACTTCGTGGCGAAGGGCATCCCGGCCCTCGGCATCGAGCCGGCCGAGAACATCGCGCGCGCCGCGATCGACAAGGGGATTCCCACGGTCGTGAAGTTCTTCGGCCGGGCCGCGGCCGCGGAGCTTGCCGCCGAGCACGGCCGCCCGCAGCTCCTGATCGGCAACAACGTGCTCGCGCATGTGCCCGACCTCAACGACTTCGTGGCCGGGCTGAAGGCGCTGCTGGCGCCGCGCGGCGTCATCACGATGGAGTTTCCCCACCTGCGGCGCCTGATGCGCGAGAACCAGTTCGACACCATCTATCACGAGCACTTCAGCTACTTCTCGTTCTGCACGGCCGAGCGGGTATTCGCGCACCACGGACTGACGCTGTTCGACGTCGAGGAGCTGCCGACGCACGGCGGTTCGCTGCGCATCTACGCAAGGCACCAGGAGGACTGCGCCACGCCGGTCAGCGACGCGGTGCGCGACCTGCGCGACAGCGAGGTCCGCGAGGGCTTCCTCTCACTTGGCTGCTACCGCAGCTTCGCCGAACAGGTCAAGGCGACCAAGCGCAACCTGCTGGCGTTCCTGATCGAGGCGAAGCGGGCCGGCAAGCGGATTGCCGGCTACGGCGCGCCGGGCAAGGGCAACACGCTGCTGAACTACTGTGGCATCCGCACCGACTTCCTGGACTACACGGTCGACGCGAACCCGTACAAGCAGGGCAAGTTCACGCCCGGGACGCGCATCCCGATCTTCGCGCCGGGCAAGATTCGCGAGACCCGGCCCGATCTGATACTGATCCTGCCGTGGAACCTGCGCGACGAGATCGTGCAGACCGCGAGCTACGTCCGGGAGTGGGGCGGCGCCTTCGTCGTGCCCATACCCGAGGTCGCACTGGTCCCGTAAGGTCCGATCGGCCAACGTACCGAGCAGATGCACGAAGGCACCGCACCACCGTCGCAGCCCGCGAGCCCGGGACCACCGAAGCCGGGTGGTGCGGTGCGCATCGCGCTCGTCAGCCATGTCGGGACCACGAATCTCGGCGATGAGGCGATCCTGTCGGCGGCGATGGGCATGGTCCGCGCCTGGACGCCCGCGCCCGAGGTGCTCGTGTTCTCGGTCAATGCCGCCGACAGCACGCAGCGGCATGCGATCGTGGCCCATCCCGTGCGTCCGCGGCCGGCGCGGGTGCCGGCGCCGGCGTCCGCGGTCGCGGTGGCGGAGCCTGCGCCGCGGCCCGCCCGCGGCGGCGCGGGGCTCGGCGCGCTGCTGCGCGCCATCCCCGGTGCGCGCAGCGCCGTGCATGCGCTGCGCGAGGGCGGGGCGGCGGTGCGGGCCGTGCTGCTCGAGATTCCGTTCCTGTTCCGCTCGTGGCGGCGCCTGCGAGGCACCCGGCTCGTCATCATCGCCGGCTCGAACCAGCTTGGCGACTGGTTCGGGGGCCCGTGGGGCTTTCCGTATACCGTGCTCAGGTGGTGCGCTCTCGGCCGCGCCGCCGGCGCGCGCGTCGTGTTTCTCGGCGTCGGGGCCGGCCCGATCGACGCGCGCCTCAGCGGCCGCTTCTGCCGCTGGGCCCTGAACCTCGCCGCCTACGTCAGCCTTCGCGATCGCGGCTCTCAGGCACTCGTGGAGGCCTGCGGCTTTCGCGGCGTGTCGGTGGTCGCGCCCGATCTCGCTTTCGGGCTGCGGCCGAACCCGGCCTCCCGGCCGTATTGCACCGGGCCGGCGCGCGTCGTCGTCAACGTGTTCCCGTACAAGGATCCGGCCTACGATCCGCTGGTGCCGGCGGCCAGCGAGGCTTTCGGCCGGTACGTCGCGATGATCGCCGAGGTCGCGGCGGGGCTGGCCGGGCTCGGTCACCGCGTCTCGTTCGTCTGCTCGCAGCGCGCCGACCGGCGCGTGATCGACGCCGTGCTCGAGCGACTGCGCGGCACGCAGGCGGCGTCGGCGCCGGTGCAGGAGCCGCAGACCGTCGCCGAGATCCGCCAACTGCTCGCCGAGGCCGACTTCGTCGTCGCCTCCCGATTCCATGGCGTGCTGCTGAGCCTGCTGGCTGCGCAGCCGGTGGTGGCGCTGTGCTACCAGGAAAAGACCCGCGAGCTCATGGAGAGCGTCGAAATGGGACGCTTCGCGCTGGATATCGGCGCGACCGACGCCGCCACGATCCTGGCACGCTTCGGGGAACTCGCCGCGCAGCACGCGCGGCTGCGCGAGAAGCTCGGCGCGCATGCCTTTCGCCTTCACAGCCGGTGCATCGAGCAGTTCGGAGTCGCGGCGTCGCTCGCCGGCCTGTCGACCGCCGCGGCCCGCGAGCGCACCGGCCAGATCGCGCCGCAAGGTGGCGGATGAGCAGCCCCGAGCGCACGCCGCTGGTCAGCGTCGGGATGCCCGTCTACAACGGCGGCCGCTACCTGGCCGAGGCGATCGAGTCCATCCTGCAGCAGACGCTGCCGGATCTGGAACTGGTGATCCTCGACAACGCCTCCACCGACGGCACGCGCGCGATCGCCGAGGGCTACGCCAGCCGCGACCCGCGCGTCCGCTACGAGCGCAACGAGCTCAACATCGGCGTCAACCCCAACTTCTGCCGGGTCTTCCGCCTCAGCCGTGGCCGCTACTTCAAGTGGGCGTCGTGCAACGACCTGGTCGGGCGCGAGTTCCTCGAACTGTGCGTCGCCGCGCTCGAGCGGGATGCCGACGTCATCGCCTGCTTCTCGCGCACCTCGCTGTTCTCCGACCGCATCGAGGCGGCCGTGCCGTACCAGGACGACCTGGACGCCGTCGATGCGGATGCCGTCAAGCGGTTCGACGGGGTGCTCGCGAACATGCGCTTGAACAGCGCGGTGAACGGCGTCATTCGCGCGGACGTGCTGCGGCGGACGGCGCTGATCCCGGACTACATCGCGGCCGACGTCGTGCTGGTCGCGGAGCTGTCCCTGCACGGCAAGATCCGCCAGCTCGAGGAGCGGATCTTCTACCGGCGCATGAACCCCGAGAGCGCGACGAAGCTGATGGACGCCGACGAGCTGCTGCAGCACTACTTCCTGCGCCGCGGCGTGGGCACCTTCCTGCCCGAGATCCGCCAGGTCGCCGGCTACTTCGCGGCGGCGCTGCGCGCGCCGCTGTCGATGCGCGACCGGCTGCGGCTCGCGAAGCGGCTGGCGCGCATCGCCTACTGGGAGGCGCTGCAGGTCGGGCGGCGCCTGCGCACCGGCGCCGGCTTCGTCGAGCGGCGGTCGCGGGCCCGGCCGCCGGGCGATTCCGCCGACGGATGACGCCGCCGCGCCGCCGGCCGTCGCCGGCCCCCCGGGCCGCCGCGCGGCTTCGGGTAGGATGATGGCAGCGGTGCAGGAGACGTGCATGAAGGTCCTGGTTACCGGCGTCAATGGCTACATCGGCACCGTGCTCGCGCCGTACCTCACCCGGCACGGTCACGAGGTGGCCGGTCTCGACACCGGTTACTACCGGGACGGCTGGCTGTACAGCGCCAACCGGGAATTCCCGTCCAGCCCGAGCGTGGCCAACAAGGACCTGCGCGCGGTCACTGCCGCGGACCTCGAGGGCTTCGACGCCATCGTCCACCTGGCCGAACTGTCCAACGACCCGCTCGGCGAGAACCGGCGCGAGGTCACCTTCAAGATCAATCACGAGGGGTCGGTCGCGCTCGCGCGCCTGGCGCGCAGCGCCGGCATCGAGCGCTTCGTCTACACCTCCTCCTGCAGCGTGTACGGCGCCGGGACCGGCGAGTTCCTCGACGAGCGCACGGCGCCGAACCCGCAGACCGCCTACGCCGAGTGCAAGGTGCGCGTCGAGCGCGACGTCGGGGCGCTGGCGGGCCGGGACTTCTGCCCGGTGTTCCTGCGCAACGCCACCGCCTACGGGCCCTCGCCGCGGATGCGCTTCGACATCGTGATCAACGACCTGTGCGCGCTGGCCTTCACCCGCAGGAAGATCGCCATGCTGAGCGACGGCAGCCCGTGGCGGCCGGTGGTGCACATCGAGGACTTCTGCGAGGCGATCCGCCTCGCGCTCGGCGCGCCGGCGGACGCGGTGCGCGGTGAGATCATGAACGTCGGCGACACGCGCGAGAACTACCGCGTGCGCGAGCTGGCCGAGATCATCGCCTCGGTGTTCCCCGGCTGCGAGGTCAGCGTCGGAACGAGTCGCGGCGACAACCGCAGCTACCGCGTGAACTTCGACAAGATCCGCCGCATCCTGCCGGAGTTCAGCTGCCGCTGGAACGCGCGGCGGGGCGTCGAGCAGCTGCGCGAGCTGTTCGAGCGGATCCAGCTGTCGCCCGAGCGCTACGAGTTCCGGGCCTTCACGCGCCTCAAGCAGCTCAAGCACCTGCTGTCGACCGGTCAGCTCGACGGCGACCTCTACTGGCGGCACTGATGCGTTTTGTGCCGACGCCGCTGGCCGGGGCGCTGCTGGTCGAGGTCGAGCGGCTGGAGGACCCGCGCGGCTTCTTCACGCGGACCTGGTGCGCGCGGGAGTTCGCCGCGGCGGGGCTGCCGGACACCTTCGTCCAGTGCAGCGTCTCGTTCAACCGCCGCAAGGCCACCCTGCGCGGCATGCATTTTCAGAAGCCGCCGTCGCGCGAGGCCAAGCTGGTGCGCTGCACGTCCGGCGGCGTCTACGACGTGATCATCGACCTGCGCGCGGACTCGACGACCTGCGGCCAGCATTTCGGCGTCGACCTGGATGCGCGCTCGTTGCGCGCGCTGTACGTCCCGCCCGGCTTCGCGCACGGCTTCCAGACGCTGACCGACGACACCGAGGTCCTCTACCAGATGACCGACTACTATGCCCCGGAGCTCGGCGGGGGGGTGCGCTGGAGCGATCCCGCGTTCGGCATCCGCTGGCCGCTCGCCGACCCGGTGATCGTGGCGCGCGACAACGAGTACCCGGACTTCGACCCGGCGCGCATGGCGATGCGCTGGAGCTGAGCGATGGCGCCACCCGCGCAACGCAGCGACGCACCCACGCTGTCCGACCTGCGCTCGCCGGAACCCGCGCGCGCACTCGCGACCGAGGCGCTCGGGCTGATGCGCGAGCTGTACCCGCTCTGCCGCAGCATCACCGGAGCGGGGCTGCGCGACACGCTGCGCCGGCTCGCTGAGATCGCCCCGTTCGAGCTCGCCGAGGTCCCGACCGGCACGAAGGTGCTCGACTGGGAGATTCCGCCGGAGTGGGTCCTGCGCGAGGCCTGGTTGCGCGGGCCTGACGGCGAGCTGATCGCCGACGTGCGCCGGCACTCGCTCGAGCTCGTCAGCTACAGCCGCCCGTTTCGCGGCCGGCTGAGTCTCGCCGAACTGCGCCCGCACCTGCACAGCGATCCGGCGCACCCCGACTGGACGCCGTACCGCACCAGCTATTACCGGGACGACTGGGGCTTCTGCCTGCCCGAGCGGCGGCTCGCGGCGCTCACCGAGGGCCTGTACGAGGTCGTGATCGACACGGCGCTGGTTGCCGGCGGCCTGAGCTACGCCGAGCTGGTCATCCCGGGCTCGACGGGCCGGGAGTTCCTGATCTACACGCATGCCTGCCATCCCTCGCTCTGCAACGACAACCTGAGCGGCATGGTTGCAGCGACGCTGCTCGCCCGCACGCTGCAGGCGGAATCCAGCCGGCTGACCTACCGCGTGATCGTCGGACCCGGAACGATCGGCTCGATCGCGTGGCTCGCGACCCACCGGGACGTGCTGCCGCGCGTCGATCACGGGCTCGTGATCGGCCTGCTCGGCGACCCCGGCCCGCTGACGTTCAAGCGATCCCGCGACGGCGACCGGCCCGTCGACCGCATCGCCGCGCACGCGCTGCGCGGCTTCCCGGGCGCGCGTGCGGTCGATTTCTCGCCCTACGGCTACGACGAGCGGCAGTTCTGCTCGCCGGGCTTCAACCTGCCGGTCGGCCGGCTGACGCGCACGCCGAACAACGAGTACCCGGAGTACCACAGCTCGGCGGACAACTTCGACCTCATCAGCGCGGCGGCGCTCGGCGAGAGCCTGCAGGCGCTGGCGACCGTGCTCAGCGTCGCGGACCGCAACCTGCGTTACGTCAACCAGCAGCCGTACGGCGAGCCGCGGCTCGGTACGCGCGGGCTGTACCGCGCCGTGGGCGGGCAGCACGTCGGCGATTTCGAGCACGCGCTGCTGTGGGTATTGAATCAGTCCGACGGAACACGCACGCTGCTGGACATCGCCGAGCGTGCGCAGCTGCCGTTCGACCGGATCTGGGAGGCGGCTGCCGCGCTGTCGGGCGTCGGTCTGCTGCGCGCCGTCTGAGCCCCGGAACCGCCCGCCGCCGCGTCGGCGCCTGCCCGGCCGGCCCCCGCTCTGGAGATGCATGATGAAGGTCGTCTTGTTCTGCGGTGGGCTCGGCACGCGGCTGCGCGAGCATTCCGACACCATCCCGAAGCCGCTGGTGAACGTCGGCTACCGGCCGGTCATCTGGCACCTGATGCGCTACTACGCGCACTACGGCCACAAGGATTTCGTGCTCGCGCTCGGCTACCGCGGCGACCTGATCCGCGACTACTTCCTCAGCTACAACGACTGCATGTCCAACGACTTCGTCTGGTCGCAGGGCGGCAAGCGCGTCGAGGTGCTCGGCAGCGACGTCGCGGAATGGCGCATCACCTTCGTCGACACCGGGCTGCACTCCAACATCGGCCAGCGCCTGCTGCGGGTGCGCAGGTTCATCGACAGCGAGGAGGTGTTCCTGGCCAACTACTCGGACGGGCTGTCCGACCTGCCGCTCGACCAGCACATCGCGACCCACCGTGCACGCAACGCGCTGGCGAGCTTCCTCGGCGTGCGGCCGGCGCAGAGCTTTCATTCCGCGCGCTGCGGGCCGGACGGGATGGTCACCAGCCTCGGCGAGATCGCCGGCAATGACCTGTGGGTGAACGGCGGATTCTTCGTCTTCAACCAGCAGGTGTTCGACTACATCCGCGACGGCGAGGAACTCGTCGAGCAGCCGTTTCAGCGGCTGGTCGCCGACCGGCGGCTGGCGATGTTTCCGTACAAGGGCTTCTGGCAGCCGCTGGACACCTTCAAGGACAAGATCGCGCTGGATCGGCGCGAGGCCCGCGGCGACTGCCCGTGGATGGTGTGGAACCGGCCGCAGGTCGCGCCGTGATCCCCCTCAGGCCGCAGCCGGGCGGACGGCGGCCGCTGCGCGTGCTGTGCATCGGCGCGCACGCGGACGACATCGAGATCGGTGCCGGCGGAACGGTGCTGACCCTGGCGGCCCGGCAGCCGCTGGCGGTGACCTGGCTCGTGCTGAGCGCAGACGGCGAGCGCGACGCCGAGGCGCGGCGCAGCGCTCGCGCGTTCCTGTCCCGCAGCCGGTCGCAGCGACTGCGCCTGTTCCGCTATCGCGACGGCTACTTTCCGGCGCACTGGCAGGCGATCAAGGAAAGCTTCGAAGGCGTGAAGCGCGAGGCGCAGTTCGACCTCGTGCTCACCCATGCCCGCGATGACCTGCACCAGGATCACCGCCTCTGCAACGAGCTGACCTGGAACACGTTTCGCGACCACCTGATCCTCGAGTACGAGATCCCGAAGTTCGACGGCGACCTGGGGCGGCCGAACGTGTACCAGCCGCTGACGCGCGCGGCCGCCGCGCGCAAGGTGCGGCTGCTGCTGCGCCACTTCGCCAGCCAGCGGTCGAAGCGCTGGTTCACCGCGGACCTCTTCTGGGCGCTGATGCGCCTGCGCGGCGTCGAGAGCAACGCGCCGAGCGGCTTCGCCGAGGCATTCCACGGCCGCAAGCTGGTGCTATGAGCGGCATCGGCCGCGCGCCGGCCGGCGCGCCGGTTCCCGTTACTAAGTATCTATAGAACAAAGACTTGCGACAGAAATCTCCACCACAGTGGAGATCCTCTTCGGCGACGCGACCGCCTGCGGCGCGGCGCCCGGGCGCGTCCTCAGCCGCCGCCCAGCAACTCGCGCTTGGCGTTCTGGAACGCACCTTCGCTGATCACGCCGTCCCGGCGCAGGTCGACGAGGTGCAGCAGCGCCGCGTAGACCTCGTCGCCGCGCCCGGGGCCCGCCTCGAGCACCACGGCCACGTGGTGCGCGGCGTCGACGATGCCGGCGCGCACCGCGGACGGCAGCGCGTTGCTGGTGCTGAAGGCGGTCTTGCGAAAGCCGTCGGCGTGGATCGCGAAGTCGCGCCCGCCGAACGACAGCGTGCCGTCGGCGATGTAGTGCACCTCGGTCAGCATGCGGCCGGCCTTTGGCACCTCCCTGACGGTCGCGGACGCGATCGCGAACCGCGCGCCGCTCGTCGCATCGCCGGCGAAGGCCTGCGCCCAGATCGGGCCGGTCCAGACGTCGCGCGCGCGCTTGCCGACCACGTCGATGCGCGGATCCACGCGCAGGCGGTCGGCGTCGGATATCGAGGCCGGCACGATTTCCGCACCGTGCAGCGGCCGCTGCTTGCGGATGTCGTCGGCATCGGCCGGGCGGTGCTGGGCGGGCGCGCCGGCGGCGACCGTCAGCAGTGCGAGCGCCGCCAGGCAATCCATCCGGATCCGCATGCAGGTCCCCGCGCGCCGGGCCGAGAGGCGACGACAATGGCACAGCGGCGCACCCCCGGGAAGCCGCCGGTCGCCCGCGGTCGGCGCCGCCGTTGTCATGATTTCGCAACGCGCCGGCATGGCCCCGGGGCCCGCGACGGCTGTGTGAAGGGCTGACTCCGACGCGGGCGGCGGTGTACGCTCGCACCAGATCCGGATGCCGGCGCCAGCCGCGACGCCGCCTGAACAGGGAGGAACGTTCGAGTCTCCGACGACGCCGGTCGCCTCGCACCCGGGAACCCCGGGCGCGCGCGACGGCCGGACGCCAGCGACTCGAGGGGACGCGCATGACGGACGCAACGACGTTTTCGGCGACCCTGGTGCCGACGGTGCTCGATGCCGCACCCGACGCGATGCTCGTGATCGACGCTGGCGGGCGGATCGTGTTCGCCAACCAGCAGGTGACCGCGCTCTTTGGCTACACGCGTGACGAACTGCTCGGGCTGGCCGTCGACGCGCTGGTGCCGGACCGCTTCCGCCCGCGGCACGCGGGACACCGCCAGACGTACGCGCGCAGCGGCCAGCGCCGCCCGATGGGCAGCGGCCTCGACCTGTTCGCACGCCGCAAGGACGGCACCGAGGTGCCGGTCGAGGTGAGCCTGAGCCCGATCACCGAGGGCGACGACCCGCTGGTGGCCGCCGCGATCCGCGACGTCACCGACCGGCGGCGCGTGCAGGTGGAGCTGCAGGCGGCGCGCGAGTCCGCCGACCGCGCCAACCTCGCCAAGAGCCGCTTCCTCGCCACCGCGAGCCACGACCTGCGCCAGCCGCTGCAGACGCTGTCGCTGCTGAACGGCAGCCTCAGGCGGCTGGTGTCCGACGCGGACGTGAAGCCGGTGCTGGCGCAGCAGGACCAGGCGATCCAGGCGATGACGCGGCTCTTGAACGCGCTGCTCGACATCAGCAAGCTCGAGTCCGGCGCGATCCGGCCCGAGATCAGCGATTTCAGGGTGCAGGCGCTGTTCGAGGAGCTGCGCACCGAGTTCGCGTCGCTGGCGGAGAACAAGGGCCTGCAGCTCGCGGTCGAGCCCTGCGCCGACGCCATCCACAGCGACCCCGCGCTCATCGGCCAGGTGCTGCGCAACCTCGTCTCGAACGCGATCAAGTACACCCGCGAGGGCTGCATCCGGCTGCGCTGCCTGCACGAGCAGGCGTTCGTGCGCCTCGAGGTGCTCGACACCGGCATCGGCATCCCGGCCGCGCAGCTGCCGTACATCTGCGACGAGTTCTTCCAGGTGGGCGTCGCCTCCAACACGACCCGCGACGGCTACGGCCTCGGCCTCAGCATCGTGCAGCGGATCACGCGGCTGCTCGACCTCAAGCTCGACGTCGAGTCGGAGGTCGGCCGCGGCTCGATCTTCGCCCTCACGGTCCCGGTCGGTCTCGAGCGGGCGGCGAGCGGTGCCGACGCGCCTGCCCCGGGCATCGCGGGCGTCCGCGCCGCGGCGGCGGCGGTCGCGCACGTGCTGCTGGTCGAGGACGACGAGGCCGTGCGCGGCGCGACCCGGCTGCTGCTGCGGGTCGCGGGCTACCGCGTGACCGTGGCGGCGTCGGTGGCGGAGGCCGAGGCGCGCGCCCGCGAGCACCCGGACGTCGACCTGCTGATCAGCGACTTCCACCTCGGCGCCTCGGAGACCGGCCTGCAGGCGATCGCGGCCGCGCGCGCCGCGCGCGGGCCGACCTTGCGCGCGGTGCTGGTCACGGGCGACACCTCGAGCGCGGTGCGCGAGCTCGCCTCGGACACCCATACGCGGATCGCGAGCAAGCCGATCAACGCCGACGAGTTCCTGGCGCTGCTCGACGAGCTGCGCCGCCTGCCCCCGGACTGAGCACCCGGGCCCGCCCGCCGGACGCGGCGAGCGGTGCCGGGCTCGGGGCGCGCAACCGGGCGCTGGCGGTTCCCTCAGGGGCGGCGCAGGTGTCGGCGCCCTTTACGGCGGGCCGCGCCGACCGCGGCGAACACCAGCCAGATCAGCGCTCTACGGGCGTGGAGCGGTTCTTGCAGGTGTCCGTTGCAGGCCCGGGGCCGTCGCCGGCACGCGAGGTGGGGATGTCGCAGACGATCGAAACGACGCTCGGGAGCCTCGCCGCCGCGCCGGCGGAGCGCCGCGTCGCGGGCGGCGACCGGCGCCGCAAGCTCGTGTTCTCGCTGGTCTACGGCGGCCTGCGCCCGCGGCGCCGGATTGGCCGGCGCGCCTCCGACCGGCACCGCCCGATCATCGACTGGCACGGGCCGGGGCTGCTCGCGAGCTCGGTGCTGGTGCTGGTGCTGTGCGTCGTCGACGCCTTCCTGACGCTGTGGCTGATGACCGACGGCGCGATCGAGGCCAATCCGCTGATGGCGCCGCTGGTCGCCGGCGACGGCCAGCGCTTCGCGATCGCCAAGCTCGCGCTCACGGGCGGCGGAGTCCTGACGCTGGTGGCGCTCGCGAATTTCCGCGTCTTCCGGATGATCCGGGTCGGCGCGCTCGTGCACACGATCCTGATCGCCTACCTCGTGCTCGTCTCCTACGAGCTCGCGCTCGTCGCCAGGAGCGCGTGAAGGGGCGCGCGACGTTCGTCACAGTTCGCGTAAGCGTCTGATCGCTCTTTTGTTTGTGGCGGCCGCATCCGCTAGACTTTCGACATATTCAGTGTCGATCGCCCCCGCCCCAAGCAGATCCCGGCATGAGTTCCACCCTTAGCGACTGGTTCGCGTCGACACCGTTGTCGGGCGCGAACGCGGCGTTCGTCGAGGAGCTGTACGAGCGCTTCCTCGCCGACCCCGAGGCGGTGCCGCCGGAATGGCGCGCCTACTTCCGCCCGCTGGCCGCCGGCGCCGCCGCGCACGAGGTGCCGCACGGCCCGGTGCGCGCGGCACTGCTCGCGCGCGCCCGCGCGCCGCGGCTCGGGGCCGGCCCCGCGCCGGCCGGCAGCGAGACCGCCGCCAAGCAGGGCGTCGTGTCGCGCATGGTGCAGGTGTACGCCAACCGCGGCCACCTGCTGGCGCGCATCGACCCGCTCGGGCTGATGAAGCGCGAGACCCCGAGCGTGCTCGAGCTCGGCTACTTCGGCCTGTCGCAGGCGGACCTCGACGAGGAGTTCTTCACCGGCTCGCGCTCCGACGCGATCCCTTCGCGCATGAAGCTGCGCGACATGATCGCGCAGCTGAAGTTCATCTACTGCGACACGATCGGCGCCGAGTTCGCGCACGTGTCCTCGAGCGACGAGCGGCTGTGGCTGCAGGAGCAGTTCCAGGTGAGCCGCCTGCGGCACCGCTTCACCGCCGAGGAGCGGCGCAACATCCTCTGGCAGCTGACCGCCGCCGAGGGCCTCGAGCGCTACCTGCACACCAAGTACGTCGGCCAGAAGCGTTTCTCGCTGGAGGGCGGCGACTCGCTGGTGCCGATGCTCGACGACCTGATCCAGCACGGCGGCGGCCACGGCGTCGAGGAGTGCGTGATCGGCATGGCGCACCGCGGGCGCCTCAACGTGCTCGTCAACCTGCTCGGCAAGTCGCCGTCCGATCTGTTCTCGGAGTTCGAGGGCCACTACGACCTGCAGGGCCTGAAGGGCTCCGGCGACGTCAAGTACCACAAGGGCTTCTCCGCCGACCTGCGCACGCCGAACGGCAACGTGCACGTCGCGCTCGCCTTCAATCCCTCGCACCTCGAGATCGTGAACCCGGTGGTCGAGGGCTCGGTGCGCGCCCGCCAGGAGCGCCGCGGCGACGAGCGCGGCGATCGCGTGCTGGCGGTGCTGATCCACGGCGACGCCGCCTTCGCCGGCCAGGGCGTCGTCATGGAGACCCTGCAGCTGTCGCAGGCGCGCGGCTTCTACACCGGCGGCACCGTCCACCTGGTGATCAACAACCAGGTCGGCTTCACGACCTCGGACCCGGCCGACGCGCGCTCGACGCTGTACTGCTCCGACGTCGCGAAGATGGTCGAGGCGCCGATCTTCCACGTCAACGGCGACGACCCCGAGGCGTGCGTGTTCGTCACGCGCCTCGCGCTCGACTACCGGATGAAGTTCCACAAGGACGTGGTCATCGACCTGGTCTGCTACCGGCGTCACGGCCACAACGAGGCCGACGAGCCGGCGGCCACCCAGCCGGTGATGTACCAGGCGATCCGCCGGCACCCGACGACGCGCCAGGTCTACGCCGAGCGCCTCGCCGGCGAGGGCCTGCTCGCCGCCGGCGACGCCGAGCGCATGGTCGAGGCCTACCGCACCGGCCTCGACCAGGGCAAGCCGCAGGCGCGCGCCGCGCTCGGCCTGATCGGCAACACCTACACCGTCGACTGGTCCTCGCACCTGGCGGCCGACCCGGCCGAGGAGACGGTCACCGGCGTCGAGCTCGGGCGCCTCGTCGAGCTCGGTGCGCGGCTCGTGCAGTTCCCGGCGGACTTCACGCTGCAGCCGCGGGTGGCGCGCATCTACGAGGACCGCGCCCGGATGCTGGCCGGCGAGGCGCCGCTCGACTGGGGCGCCGCCGAGACGCTCGCCTACGCGACGCTGGTGGACCAGGGCTACGGCGTGCGCATGACCGGCCAGGACAGCGGCCGCGGCACCTTCTTCCATCGCCACGCGGTGCTGCACGACCAGGCGAGCGAGCGCACCTACACGCCGCTCGAGCACCTCGCGCGCGGCACGCGCTTTCGGGTCACGGACTCGGTGCTGTCGGAGGAGGCGGTGCTCGGCTTCGAGTACGGCTTCGCGACCACCTCGCCCGAGGTGCTGGTGATCTGGGAAGGGCAGTTCGGCGACTTCGTCAACGGCGCCCAGGTGGTCATCGACCAGTTCATCAGCTCGGGCGAAGCCAAGTGGGGCCGGCTGTGCGGCATCACGCTGCTGCTGCCGCACGGCTACGAGGGCCAGGGACCGGAGCACTCGTCGGCGCGCCTCGAGCGCTTCCTGCAGCTGTGCGCCGAGTGGAACATGCAGGTGTGCGTGCCGTCGACGCCGGCGCAGATGTTCCACATGCTGCGCCGGCAGATGGTGCGGCCGCTCAGAAAGCCGCTGATCGTCATGACGCCGAAGAGCCTGCTGCGGCACAAGCTCGCGGTCTCCGAGCTCGCCGAGCTCGCCCACGGCGGCTTCCGTACGCTGATCGACGAGGTCGACCCGCTCGACCAGGCCGGCGTGCGGCGCGTCGTGTTCTGCAGCGGCAAGGTCTACTACGAGCTGCTCGACCGGCGCCGCCGCGACGGCGTCAAGGACGTCGCGATCGTGCGCCTCGAGCAGCTCTACCCGTTCCCCGGCTACGAGTACGAGGCGACGCTGGCGCGCTATCCGAACGCGCACGAGATCGTCTGGTGCCAGGAGGAGCCGCAGAACCAGGGCGCCTGGTACCAGATCCGCCACCGGCTGCAGGAGCCGCTGTCGACGGTCGACGTGCTGCTGTACGCCGGGCGCGCCGGCGCCGCGGCGCCGGCGGCCGGCATCCACAGCCTGCACGAGAAGCAGCAGGAGACGCTGGTGAAGGCGGCGCTGCACGCCAGCGCCACCGAGGACACCGGCCGCGAGACGACCCGGCTGATCCCGCCGCGCGTGGCGCCGCCCGAACGACTCAAGACGATCAGGAAGACCTCATGACGATCGAAGTGCGAGTGCCGCAGCTGCCCGAGTCGGTGGCGGACGCGACGCTGGTCGCCTGGCACAAGCAGCCGGGCGAGGCGGTCGCGCGCGACGAGAACCTCGCCGACCTCGAGACCGACAAGGTGGTGCTCGAGGTGCCGGCGCCGGTCGCGGGCGTGCTGCGCGAGCTCAAGGTCGCGGCCGGCGCGACCGTCACCTCCGGGACGCTGCTGGCGGTGATCGAGGCGGGCGCCGCGGCGACCGCCAAGGCCACCGAGGCGCCGCCGCCGACCGCGACCGCGGCGAAGGGCGAGGCCGCCAAGCTCGGCCCCGCGGCGCGGCGCATCGTCGAGGAGAAGCAGCTCGACCCGGCGACGATCGCCGGCTCCGGGCGCGAGGGCCGGGTGACCAAGCAGGACGTGGTGCGGGCGCTGGACGGCAAGCCGGCCGGCGCGGCGCCGGCCGCGCCGCCGCCGCGCAGCACGCCGCCGGCGACCCCGGCGGCGCCGCGCACCGGCCGCACCGAGCAGCGCGTCGCGATGACGCGGCTGCGGGCCCGGATCGCCGCGCGCCTCGTCGAGGCACAGGCGACCCAGGCGCTGCTGACCACCTTCAACGAGGTGGACATGAAGGCGCTCAACGAGGCGCGCGCCCGCCACAAGGAGCGCTTCGAGAAGTCGCACGGCGTGCGCCTCGGCTTCATGTCGTTCTTCGTCAAGGCGGCGGTCGAGGCGCTGCGCCGCTTCCCGAGCGTCAACGCCTACGTCGACGGCAGCGACATCGTCTACCACGACTTCTACGACATCGGCGTCGCGGTCTCGACCGACCGCGGCCTGGTCGTGCCGGTGCTGCGCGACGCCGACCTGATGAGCGCCGCCGACATCGAGCGGGCGATCGGCGCCTACGCGCAGAAGGCGCGCGACGGCACGATCACGCTCGAGGAGCTCACGGGCGGCACCTTCTCGATCACCAACGGCGGCGTCTTCGGCTCGCTGATGTCGACGCCGATCGTCAACTCGCCGCAGAGCGCGATCCTCGGCATGCACAAGGTGCAGGAGCGGCCGGTGGTCGTCGACGGGCAGGTCGTCGTCCGGCCGATGATGTACCTCGCGCTGACCTACGATCACCGCATCATCGACGGCCGCGAGGCCGTGCAGTTCCTGGTCACGATCAAGGACTGCCTCGAGGACCCGACGCGGCTGCTGCTGCAGGTCTGAACGAGGCCCGGAAGACCCAACATGAGCGACAGCTACGACGTCATCGTCATTGGCGGCGGCCCCGCCGGCTACCCGGCCGCGATCCGCGCCGGACAGAACGGCCTCAAGGTGGCCTGCATCGACGAGTGGCAGAACCGCGACGGCAGCCATGCCTTCGGCGGCACCTGCCTGAACGCCGGGTGCATCCCCTCGAAGGCGCTGCTCGAGTCCTCGGAGCTCCTGCACCGGGCGCGCGAGGAGTTCGCCGCGCACGGCATCCGGACCGGCGAGGCGAGCATCGACGTCGCGCAGATGCAGAAGCGCAAGGCCGGCATCGTCAAGGCCTCGACGCAGGGCATCGTCGCGCTCTTCAAGGCCGCCAAGGTCACGGGCCTCACCGGCCATGGGCGGCTGCTGCCGGGCCGCAAGGTCGAGTACACGGCGGCAGACGGCAGCGTCACCGTGCTCGACGCCAGGCACGTCGTGCTCGCCTCGGGCTCGGCGCCGATGGCGCTCAAGTCGGTGCCCTTCGACGGCACCACGGTGCTCGACAGCTGGGGCGCGCTCGACCTCGCGAGCGTGCCGAAGCGCCTCGGCGTGATCGGCGCCGGCGTCATCGGCCTCGAGCTCGGCAGCGTCTGGCGGCGGCTCGGCAGCGAGGTCGTGGTGCTCGAGGCGCTCGACACGTTCCTGCCGATGGCCGACGGCCAGGTGGCGAAGGAGGCGCTCAGGCACTTCAAGAAGCAGGGCCTCGACATCCGGCTCGGCGCCAAGGTCACCGGCGCGACCGTCGCCGGCAACGCGGTCGGCCTGGCCTACAGCGACGCCGCCGGCGGCCACACGCTCGAGGTGGACCGGGTCGTGGTCGCGATCGGGCGGCGGCCGTACAGCGACGGGCTGCTGGCCGCGGGCAGCGGCGTCGAGCTCGACGAGCGCGGCTTCATCCGCGTCGACGGCGAGTGCCGCACCGGCGTCGAGGGCGTGTACGCGATCGGCGACTGCGTGCGCGGACCGATGCTGGCGCACAAGGGCAAGGAGGAGGGCGTGATGGTCGCCGACCTGATCGCCGGTCGCTATGGCGAGGTCAACTACCGGACCGTGCCGTCGGTGATCTACACCGCGCCCGAGATCGCCTGGGTCGGGGAGACCGAGGAGCAGGTCAAGGCCTCCGGCCGGCCCTACAAGACCGGCGTGTTTCCGTTCCTCGCCAGCGGCCGCGCGCGCGCGATGGAGGCCACCGCCGGCTTCGCCAAGATCGTCGCCGGCGCGGACGACGACGAGATCCTCGGCGTCCACATCATCGGCCCGCTGGCCGGCGAGCTGATCGCCGAGGCGGTGCTGGCGATGGAGTACTCGGCCAGCACCGAGGATCTGCAGCGCACGATCCACGCCCACCCGACGCTGTCGGAGGCGCTGCACGAGGCGGCGCTTGCCGCCGACAAGCGCGCCATCGACTTCCCGAACCGCTGAGCGCCTAGCGGCGCTGCACCCGGATCACCTCGGGCAGCCCCGCGATCCGCGCCAGCACGGCCTCGAGCTCGCCGAGCTCGTGGACCCGCACGGCGATCGTCATGTCGGCGGTGCGGTCGGCGGCGTCGGTCGCGGTCGTCATGCGCTCGATGCTGAGGCGGGCGTCGGCGAGCACGCCGCTGACGTCGCGCACCAGCCCGCGCCGGTCGAAGGCCAGCACCTGGAACTGCACCGGGTAGAGCTGCCCGCGGTCCGTCCCCCAGGCGACCGGCAGCACGCGGTCCGGCTGGCGCGCCCGCATCCGGGCGAGGTTGCCGCAGCCGGCGCGGTGGATCGTCATGCCGCGCCCCAGCGTCACGTAGCCCTCGATCGGCTCCGGCGGCACCGGCCGGCAGCAGCGCGCGTACTGCGACAGCAGGTCGCCGACGCCCATGACGCGGATGCCCTCGGCCGACTCGCGGCGCGCCGCCGGCGCCGACTGCGGCGCCGCGACCGGCGCCGCGCTGCGCTCGCGGCGCGCGAGCGCGGCACCGAGCTGGGCCGCGGACAGGTCGCCCGCGCCGAGCGCGAGGTAGAGCGCGTCGGGACCGGCGTGGCCGAGCTCGGCCGCGAGCTCGGCGATCGCCGGCGGCGCGCCGGCGCTGCGCCGCGCGAGCTCGCGCTCGAGGATCGCGCGCCCGGCGCGCAGGTGGTCGTCGTGGTCGACCTGCCGGAACCAGGCGCGCACCTTGGCGCGCGCCGACTTGCTGGCGAGGAAACCGAGGCTCTCGACCAGCCAGTCGCGGCTCGGCTGCGGCTCCTTGGCGGTGATGATCTCGACCCGCACGCCGTTCCCGAGCCGGTGGTCGAGCGGCACCATGCGCCCGTCGACGCGCGCGCCGCGGCAGCGGTGGCCGAGGCTGGTGTGCACGTGGTACGCGAAGTCGAGCGGCGTCGCGCCCTCGGGCAGCTCCACCACGTCGCCCTTCGGGCTGAAGACGTAGACGTGTTCGCGGAACAGCGTCGCGCCGACGCGGTCGAGCGGATCGTCATCGGCCGCCGCCCCGGCCGCCGGCGCCGGCGCGAGCAGCGCGCGCAGCTGCTCGACCTTGCGCTCGAGACCCGCGTCGCGCGCGCCGCCCTCCTTGTAGAGCCAGTGGGCCGCGACGCCGAGCTCGGCCTTGTCGTGCATCTCGCGGGTGCGGATCTGCACCTCCACCGCCCGCCCGGCCGGGCCGATCACCGCGGTGTGGATCGAGCGGTAGCCGTTGGCCTTGGGGGTCGCGATGTAGTCGTCGAACTCCCCGGGCAGGTAGTGCCACAGGCCGTGGACGACACCGAGCGCGGCGTAGCACTCGGCCACCGTCTCGACCAGCACGCGCACGGCGCGCACGTCGAACACCTGCTCGAAGGCGAGGCCCTTCCGCTGCATCTTGCGCCAGATGCTGTATATGTGCTTCGGGCGGCCCTGCACCTCGGCGCGCACCCCGGCGCGCGCCAGCTCGCGCTCGAGCAGCGCCTTCAGCTCCTCGATGTAGCGCTCGCGGTCGCTGCGCCGCTCGGCCAGCGAACCGGCGATGCGCCGGTACTCGTCGGGCTCCAGGTAGCGAAAGGCGTAGTCCTCGAGCTCCCACTTCAGGATCGCGAGGCCGAGGCGGTTGGCGAGCGGCGCGTAGACCTCGCGCGTCTGCAGCGCGAGCCGGCGGCGCTCGGCGGCGTCGGCCTGGCGCGCGGCGCGCAGCAGCCACAGCTGCTCGGCGAGCCGCGCGAGCACGAGGCGCGGGTCCGACACGACCGCGAGCAGCATGCGCCTGAGCGCCTCGGCCTGCGCCGCCGGCAGCGCCGCGGCGCCGGCCGCGGCCTTGAGCGGCGCGGCGAGATCCAGGCGGCCGAGCCGGCCGAGCGCGCGCGCGAAGCTGACGGTCGCCGCGGGGACGGCGCGCTCGGCGGCCTCGGCTGCGACCGCGCCGGCGCCGAGCAGCGACTGCAGGAGCGTGCCCGCGACCGCGACCGGGTCGGGGTCGAAGTGGGCGACGATGCGCGCCGTCTCGGTGGCGCGCTCGAGCGCCGGCGCCGGCACCGACTCGAGCAGCTCGGCCAGCTCGGCGGCGGCGCCCCGGGCCGCCGCGAGCGCGCCGGAGTCGTTGTCGAAAGTGGTTGTTTCCACGGCGGAAACGCCCGCTGCGAGCGTGTCGGGGGACGGCGATCCCGGTATCATACGCGTCCCATGAACCGCCCCCCGGCTCCGCCCGATGCGCCGCTCCTCCGGCTGGCGCGCCTATAAGCCCGGCCGGCCGCGCGCCGCGCTCGCGCTCGCGGTGGCCGCGACGCGCGCGGCGCCGTCGCCGCCGGTGCGCATCCTCGGCCTCGACCCCGGTTCGCGCGCGACCGGCTTCGGCGTCGTCGACGTCGGCCGCGGCGGGCCGCGCTACGTCGCGAGCGGGACGATCAGGGCCTCCGGCGCCGATTTCCCGAAGCGGCTGCAGGAGATCTACGCCGGCGTCGCGGCGCTCATCGCCGAGTACGCGCCCGGCGAGATCGCGATCGAGCGCGTGTTCGTCGACCGCAATCCCGACAGCGCCCTCAAGCTCGGCCAGGCGCGCGGCGCGGCGCTGTCGGCGACCTTCGCCTGCGCGGCGCCGATCCACGAGTACACGCCGCGCGCCGTCAAGCTGGGCGTGGTCGGCACCGGCGCCGCCGAGAAGGTCCAGGTGCAGCGGATGGTCGGCGTGATCCTCGGCCTCGAGGGGCGGCTCGGCGCGGACGCGGCCGACGCGCTCGCGATCGCGCTCTGCCACGCGCACGGCCGCGCCACCCGGCTCGCGCTCGCGGCCGCCGGCGGCGCGGCGTGATCGGCTGGCTGCGCGGCCGGCTCGCCGCCAAGCACCCGCCGGCGCTGGTGGTCGACGTCAACGGCGTCGGCTACGAGTGCGAGGCGCCGATGTCGACGTTCTACGGCCTGCCGGAGACCGGCGCCGAGGTGCTGCTGCGCACCCACCTCGTGGTGCGCGAGGACGCCCACATCCTGTTTGCCTTCGGCACCGAGGAGGAGCGGCGGCTGTTCCGCAGCCTGCTCAGGGTGTCCGGCGTCGGCCCCAAGATCGCGCTCGGCATCCTCTCCGGCATCACGATCGACGACTTCATGCTGGCGGTCGAGGCGCAGGACCCGGAGCCGCTGGTGCGGGTGCCGGGCGTCGGCCGCAAGACCGCCGAGCGCGTGCTGATCGACCTGCGCGACCGCGTCAAGGAGCTGGCCGCCGCGGCCGCCGCCCAGCCGTCGCCGCCCGCCGGCCGCAGCGGCAGTGCGCAGTCCGAGGCCTACAGCGCGCTGGTGGCGCTCGGCTACCGGCCGGCCGAGGTCGCGCGCCTGCTGAAGAGCGTCGGCGACGAGGCCGACAGCGTCGAGGAGCTGATCCGCCGGGCGCTGCGCGCCGCGGCCGGCTGAGGCGGGCGAGGGGAAGCGCATGATCGAGCCCGACCGCATCGTCTCGACCCACGGCCAGCGCGAGGAGGAGTCGCTCGACCGCGCCGTGCGCCCGAAGCTGCTCGCGGACTACGTCGGCCAGGCGGCGGTCAAGGACCAGATGGCGGTGTTCATCGAGGCCGCGCGGCGCCGCGCCGAGGCGCTCGACCACCTGCTGATCTTCGGCCCGCCAGGGCTCGGCAAGACCACGCTCGCGCACATCGTCGCCAACGAGCTCGGTGTCGGCCTCAAGCAGACCTCGGGCCCGGTGCTGGAGCGACCGGGGGACCTCGCTGCGCTGCTGACGAACCTGCAGCCGCGCGACGTGCTGTTCGTCGACGAGATCCACCGGCTGTCGCCGATCGTCGAGGAAATCCTCTATCCCGCGATGGAGGACTTCCAGCTCGACATCATGATCGGCGAGGGCCCCGCGGCGCGCTCGATCAAGATCGACCTGCCGCCGTTCACGCTGGTCGGCGCGACCACCCGCGCGGGGCTGCTGACCTCGCCGCTGCGCGACCGCTTCGGCATCGTGCAGCGGCTCGAGTTCTACTCGGTGGAGGACCTGACGCGGATCGTGACGCGTTCGGCGCAGATCCTCGGGCTCGCCGCCGAGCCGGCCGGCGCGCGCCGCATCGCCGAGCGCTCGCGCGGCACGCCGCGGATCGCGAACCGGCTGCTGCGGCGGGTGCGCGACTACGCCGAGGTGCGCGCGGACGGGCGCATCACCGAGGCGGTCGCGCAGGGCGCGCTCGACCTGCTCGACGTCGACCGCCTCGGCTTCGACGTCATGGACCGGCGGCTGCTGATGACCATCATCGACAAGTTCGGCGGCGGCCCGGTCGGCGTCGACAGCCTGGCGGCGGCGATCGGCGAGGAGCGCGGCACGATCGAGGACGTGCTGGAGCCGTTCCTGATCCAGCAGGGCTACCTGATGCGCACCGCGCGCGGCCGCATGGCGACCGCCACCGCCTACGCGCACTTCGGCCTGACGCCGCCGGCGGCGGCCGCCACACCCGGCACGCTCGGGCTGTTCAGGGAGGATTCATAGAGTGCCCGTAGACTTCGACTGGCCCGTGCGCGTGTACTGGGAGGACACCGACGCGGGCGGCATCGTCTACCACGCCTCGTACCTGCGCTTCCTCGAGCGCGGCCGCAGCGAGTGGCTGCGGGCCCGCGGCGTCGACCAGGCGGCGCTGCGCGAGCGGGAACGACTGCAGTTCGCCGTGGTCGACATGCAGATCGAGTGGAAGCGCGCCGCGCGCTTCGACGACCAGCTGGTGGTCGTCACGGCGCTCGGCGAGTCGCGCGGCGCCTCGTTCAGCTTCGTGCAGCGCATCGTGCGCGGCGCCGAGCTGATCGTCGGCGCCACGGTGCGCGCGGCGGCGCTCGATGCCGATACGCTCAGACCCCGGCGACTGCCGCAGCACGTGACGACGCTCTTCACATGAACCCGCTGAACTCGCTGCCGATCGATCAGTCGTTCCTGAAGCTGGTGCTCGAGGCGAGCCCGGTCGTGCAGCTCGTGATGGCGATGCTGCTGTGCGCCTCGGTCGTCTCCTGGGCGATCATCCTCAAGAAGCGGCGCGCGCTCGGCGCGACGCGGGCCGCGGCCGAGTCCTTCGAGACCTCGTTCTGGTCCGGCGGCGACCTCGGCGCGCTGTACCGCGCGATCGAGAACAAGAAGGACAAGGCCTCCGGCATGGAGAGCATCTTCGAGTTCGGCTTCCGCGAGTTCACGCGGCTCAGGAAGCAGGCCGGCATCGACGCCGCGCAGCTGATGGAGGGTGCGCGGCGCGCGATGAAGGTGGCGCAGCTGCGCGAGATCGACCGCCTCGAGAGCAACCTCGAGATGCTGGCGACGATCGGCTCGATCAGCCCGTACGTCGGCCTGTTCGGCACGGTGTGGGGCATCATGCACGCCTTCCGCGGGCTCGCGAACGTGCAGCAGGCGACGCTGCAGATGGTCGCGCCGGGCATCTCCGAGGCGCTGGTCGCGACCGCGATCGGCCTGTTCGCCGCGATTCCGGCGGTGGTCGCCTACAACCGCTTCTCCGACCAGGTGAACCGCCTCGAGCTGCGGTTCGACACGTTCATGGAGGAGTTCTCGACCATCCTGCAGCGCCACGCGACCGCGCCGCGGGCCGGCTGAGCGATGCCGGCTCCGGGCAAGCGCGGGCGGC
>DATKOP010000069.1:0-6100 GCA_035524595.1 Steroidobacteraceae bacterium
GAGGAATGCTGTCGACCAAATTAGACTAGACTAAGTCTAGTTCATAGAGGTCAGAGCCGATGACCACGGTCAACGTCCACCAGGCGAAGACCCACCTGTCGCGCCTGCTCGAGCAGGTGCAGTCGGGCCGCCAGATCCTGATCGCAAAGTCCGGCCGGCCGGTCGCGCGGCTGGTGCCGCTCGCGGACGCGCCGCGCCCGAAGCGCCTCGGCCTGCTGAAGGGGCGGCTGCGGGTGCCTGAGCGCTTCGCCGCGCGCGGCGCCGCCGGGCGGCTGCGATGAGGGCGCGGCTGCTGCTCGACTCGGAGCTGCTCGTGTGGGCGCTGGCGGCGCCGGCGCGCCTGCCGCGCGAGCTGCGCGAGCGGCTCGACGCGGCGGAGGTGTACGTGAGCGCGGCCTCGGTGCTCGAGGTCGGCCTCGTGCTCGCGGACGCGGCGCTGGCCGCCGAGGTGCTCGCGGCGCTCGAGCCGTCGGGGTTCCGGACGCTCGCCGTGAGCGCCGAGCACGCGGCGCTGGCGGCGGGCCTGCCCGACGGCGGGGCCGATCCGGTCGACCGGCTGCTGATCGCGCAGGCGAGCGCGGAGGGGATGACGCTCGTGACGACCGACCCGGCGCTCGCCGCAGCGCCGGTGCGCGCCGCGGCCGGCAGGGCGCCGACGGCGCGGCGCCGTCACGGCCGCGGCGCCCGGATCGCCCGTCGCACGCGCGAGGCGTACCCGCCACGCTGCCCGGTCATTCTCGCGACCGCAGCGACGCAGCGACGCAAGGCCCGCGGCTGAGCCTGGGCGCCGGGCTCAGCGCAGCGCGCCGCTGCGCTTCGCCACCGTCCGGCGGCTTTCCCAGCCGCGGCGCTCGACGGACTCGCTCGGGTCAGACGGTGGCAGGCGGGAAAAGCGCGCCGGGTCGGTGAACACCGTCGAACAGCCCTCGCAGGCGTAGAGCGAGGAGCGATAGAGGGTCCCGTCCGGCCGGGTCACGGTGACGGGCGCGTAACGCGTCGAATCGCAGCTGCGGCAGCGAAAGCCCATGGCTGTATATATATACAGGCGGGCGCCAAAAGAAAAGGCGGGCCGGTCCGAAGACCGCCCCGCCCAGAGTGCCGGAGTCGCTAGGGGGAGGAAATGCGATCCGGTTGAGGGGGATGTGGTGGCGAACGGCCCGAACGCAAGCGCCGCTCAACCATCGAGGAACGCGAACGCACGCACCTCGATGCTCTCGCGTGGCGGCACGTGCCGGTGGCGGCGCGGGTTCACGAAGGCGCTGTGGGGCGCGACCCTGCCCGTCGCCAGGGAATCGAAGTTCTTGATGAGCCAGAGCTCGTCGGTGTCCATGTCGGAGGCGTAGTGCCAGCGCTGGCCGGGCTCGTGCGCGAGGTAGTAGATCTCGCCGCAGCGGTCGGGGTAGCGCAGCTCGGTCGGCCACAGCGCCGCCGCCGCGAGGCTCGCGCCGTCGCAGAGCGCGAGCGGCGCGTCCCGCAGCGGCGCGCGCAGCGGCCGCCACAGGTTGACCTGCAGCCAGCGG
Organism: Steroidobacteraceae bacterium; assembly: GCA_035524595.1. Classification (GTDB taxonomy): domain Bacteria; phylum Pseudomonadota; class Gammaproteobacteria; order Steroidobacterales; family Steroidobacteraceae; genus CAIKZZ01. Next base: position 1,521 of record DATKOP010000069.1, read on the forward strand.
CGGCGCGCGAGCGCGGCGGCCTCGGCGCCGAACTCCTCGCCAAGCCGCCGCCGCGCCGAAGCGGGCGTGTAGTCGGTGTGGGCGTGGTAGGCGGGACGGCCCTGGTCGTAGCGGTCGGGGCGCAGCGCGAGCCGCTCGCCGCGGCGCACGTTGTGGTCGAAGACGACCACCCGGGCCGCGCCGAGCGCCGCGCGGATGATGTCGGCGCACTCCGGGTAGTAGCGCCCGGTGAGCTGGTCGTCGTCGTAGAAGTCCCGCACCACGGTCCTCTGGCGCACGAGCGCCGCGCCGTTGGCCTCGAGCGTCAGCCCCGCGCCGTCGCGCACGTCGGCGACCGGCACGCGCCGGCTCTCGAAGCGGGCCGACGCCGGCGGCGCGCCCGCGGCGGGCTCGTCGGCGTAGACGAACGGCTGCCCGGCGGCGGGCACCAGGAACTCGATGTCGGCCGCGACGGCGCCGCGCGCGGCGGCGGCCGAGGCGGCGCTTGAGAGGGCGTGGCTCACGGGCGGCTTGCTCCTGGCGCCGGCGGGGACGCCGGCGATGGCCAGAGCGTCGCGCGCGCCGCGGCCGGCGGGTGCAGGAGTGCTGAAGCCGCGTTCAGGATTTCTGAACGCCGTCCGCGCCGAAGGCCCGGGCTAGCCGACGGTGCGCGTGCCGGCTTCGGCGGCGGCGTGCGGCGCCTGCGGTTGCGGGCACTCGCAGGCGACCACGGTGCCGCGGTGATCGCCCGGGCCGACCGAGAGGCGCGCGCCGATCAGCGCGGCGCGGTAGCGCATGATCCTGAGCCCCATGCCGGCGCCTCCAGGCTGGTCCGCCGCGTCGGGCAGGCCGGTGCCGTTGTCCAGGATCTCGAGCCGCACCAGTGCGGGCTCGACGTCGAGCGTCACCTCGACGACCCCGGCCTGCGCGTGGCGCCGCGCGTTGCCGACCGCCTCCTGCGCGATGCGGTAGAGGTGATCGGCGGTGTCGGTCGTGAGGTTGAGCGGCGCGTTGCGGATCGCCTCGAAGCGCACGTCGGCGCCGTAGGACTCGCGCTGCAGCCGCGCCAGGTCCCCGAGCGCCTCGATCAGGTCACCACGCGCGTAACCGAGCGGCGACAGGCCGCGCGCGACGGCGCGGCAGGTCGCGATCGCGCGCCGCGTCAGCTCCTCGAGGTGCGCGGCCTGCTCCGCCGGCCGGCCGGCCCGGCGCTCGGCGGCGGCCAGCGCCGCGGCCAGCATCGACATGCCGGTCAGTTCCTGGCCGAGGCCGTCGTGCAGGTCGTGGCCGAGCCGGCGCTGCTCGCGGTCCGCCGCCTCGAGCACGGCACGCTCGAGGCGCCGCTGCTCGGTGATGTCGCGCGCCGCGCAGTACGCGTACTGCTCGCCGTCGAGCTCGAAGCTCTCGCCGATCACCTCGACGTCGAGCGTGGTGCCGTCCTTGCGGGTGTGGACGGTCGTGAAGCGCGCGTGCTGGTTGGGCAGCAGCCCCGCGATGCCGGCGCGGCCGGCGCGCGCGGCGAGCGACGCGTCCCACTGCGAGGGGTGCATGCCGGCCAGCTCCTCGCGGGTGTAGCCGAGCATCGCGCAGAAGGAGTCGCTGACCTCGACGACGCGGCCGGCGCTGTCGAGGATGTGCACGCCGTCGCTCGCGGTGCGCAGGAAGATGCGGTTGCGGGCCGCCTCGGAGGCGAGCCGCGTCTCGAGCCGCCGGCGCACCGAAATGTCCTCGATGATCGACCAGATGTAGTCCCGGCCGTCGCTGCCGTGCAGCAGCGCGCCGTTGAGCTGCAGCGGCACGCGGCTGCCGTCCTTGCGCACGTACTCCTTCTCGTACGGGCCGTAATGGCCGTCGCGGCGCAGGCAGGCGAGCTGCTCGGCCTCGGCCGCCGCGTACTGGGGCGGCGTCAGCGCCCAGTAGTCGAGCGCCTTGAGCTCCTCGGCGGTGTAGCCGCAGATGCCGCGGAACGCCTCGTTGAACTGCAGGAAGCGGCCCTGCATGTCGGTCAGCGCGATGCCGACGTGCGGCGCCTCGTACAGCCCGCGCAGGCGCTGCTCGCTCTCGCGCAGCTCGCGCGATGCGGCGCGCACGTGGTGCGCGAGCACGCAGGTGAAGCCGCTCGTGAGCACGAACATCCCGGCCGACAGCGTCGCGCCGGCGCCGATCGCGAACGAGCCGATCGGCGACAGGAAGTAGTAGTCGGCGAGCGCGGTACCGAGCACGATCGCGAGCACCGCGGGGCCCGTGCCGAACACGAGCGCGGCGACGATCACCACCGGGTAGAAGGTCAGGAACGGCAGGCCCGCGTCCGCCGGCAGGAGCGCGAAGCGCGCCGCGAGCGCGACCAGGCTGAGCAGCAGCGTGACGAGGTAGCGCGCCGCCGGCGTCAGCGGCAGGTTCTCGCCGCGCAGGGCCGTCGTGATGAAGCCCCGCATCGCCGGCAACCGCCCGCTCATCGCATCTCGCATCCGGATCAAGCGCCCGCTCCCTGACCCGGTTGCGCGCCGCAAGGCGTCGGCCCGGGAAGCCCCATGCTGCCACGGATCGCGGCGAACGCTAAGCCGGGTGCCGCCCGCAGGCGACGGCCGGACGCGGCAGTCGAGGTGCGGCTGCGGCTACTGCCGGACGCCGAGCATCGCCGCCATCTTCTGGTGGATCAGGTTGACGGCCTTCAGCGGCCGCAGCATGACCTTGAAGTCGACGATGCGGCCGGCCTCGTTCCAGCGGATCAGGTCGACGCCGTTGACGCTGAGGCCGTCGATCTCGACCTCGAACTCGAGCACCGCGTCGCGCTCGCCCGCGACCTCGCGCACGTAGCGGAAGGTCGGGTTGCCGAGCACCGCGAGCGCCGCGGCGAGGTACCTGGCCGTGATCGCCTTGCCCGCCTGCGGCGTGTGCACGACCGGCGAGTGGAACACGACCTCGTCGGCAAGCAGCGCAGCGAGGCCGCCAGCGTCGCGGGTCGCCACGATCCGGTGCCAGGAGCGAAGTGCGTCGGCGGCCATGGCGGGACTCCGAGTGCGGGCGCGCGCCGACGGCACGCGGGCGAGGCGCGCCAGTGTACCCGGCGGGGCAGCGCACCGCGCGAATCCGCGATGCCGGGCGTGGCGCGCCTCGGTCAGCCCCAAGCGGCGCCGGACGGCGGGGTCCGGGGCGGCGGCGGTCTATTCGCTAGAATGACCGAGCCCGCGTCGCGCACCGGCGGGCTTCGCAGGAGCGCGCCGCGGTGGCCCGCTCGGCGCCAGCGAGCGCGGCACGCGCGAAGGTGACGACCATGACCGAAATCAGGATCCGCCTCGCGGCTGCTGCCGCGCTCTTGGTCGCGCTCGGCGCGAGCCCGGTCGCGGGCGCGCAGGAGACCCGGCCGCACCTGCCGGCCTTCTGGGCCGACTTCGGCATCGGCTTCGGCAACCTGGACACGAGCTCCTCGCCCTACGGCAGCAGCGCGAGCTCCTTCGTCATGGACGGCACGCTCGGCGGGCGGATCGGCGAGCACTGGCTGCTCGGCGCGAGCATCGGTGGCGCGGGCAGCCAGTACGGCAACAACAACGCGAACTGCTACTGCAACAACTCGGGCGACTGGGGCCAGTTCATCAGCAACCTGTTCCTGGTCACCGAGTTCGAGCCGGGCTGGGATCGCGGCTGGACCTTCGGCGCGGGCGCCGGGATCGTCGGCTACCACAGCCAGGTGCTCGAGTACTACACCGGCGACTACAAGAGCGGCGACGGCACCGGCGGCATGCTGCGCATCGGCTACGACTGGCCGGTCGCGCAGCACCTGCACCTGCAGACGCGCCTCACCTTCGAGGCCGCCCACATCGGGCTGTCGTCCCCGGTGGGCGGCAGCTTCGACCTGCACGCGGTCTCGCTCACCTTTCACGTCGCCTACCATTGATCGGGTGCGCCGGGCGGCGCGGGCCATGGCCTCTGCGCGAGCGGGCGGACGAGGTGCGGGGTGAACCTCGCCGACTGGCGGCGGCGCAGGCAGCGGACGAGCTCAGACGGCGTCTTGGAGACGCTCGCAACTATCTGATTGTATTGGCTCCCCGGGTTGGACTCGAACCAACGACCCAGCGATTAACAGTCGCTTGCTCTACCGACTGAGCTACCGGGGAACGGTAGGGAACGAAGTGCCGGCGAAAGGGCGGCGCATTCTGTCCAGCGACCCCCCGCAAGTCAAGGACGGGATGCCGCCTTGCGGCTACTCCGTTCCCTGCACCTCAACCGAGCACCTTGCGCATCCGCTCGAGCGCCTTCTCGAGCGTCGCCATCGAGCAGGCGAAGGACAGTCGCATGTGCCCCGGCGCTCCGAAGCCCGAGCCCGGCACGACCGCGACCAGCCCGTCCGTGATCAGCCGCTCGGCGAAGTCGTTGTCGTCGAAGCAGCCGAGGTTCGCCATCGCCTTCGAGACGTTGGCGAAGGCGTAGAAGGTGCCGAAGCCGGGCAGGCACGAGACGCCGCGCAGCGCGTTGAGGCCCCGGACGATGAAGTCGTGCCGCTCCTTGAACGCCTTGTTCATCTCGGCGACGCAGCCCTGGTCGCCGGCGAGCGCGGCGGTCGCCGCCTTCTGGCTGATCGAGGTCGGGTTCGAGGTCGACTG
>DATKOP010000070.1:0-19499 GCA_035524595.1 Steroidobacteraceae bacterium
GCCGGGCGTCGTCGTTTTGGGGACCCGCCGCGCGCGGGTCGGCACCTCGCGTGACACTCGCTAGAGTGGCGCCATGAACCCCGCGTCCCGCCCGCCCCGCCGAGCGCTCGCGCTCCTCGCCGGCCTCGTTCTCGCCCTCGCGCAGGCTGCCGAGAGCCCGCCCGCCGCGCCGTCCGCGCCGTCCGCACCGCCGGTGCTGTCGCGCGCCGATCGCGCCGAGGTCGAGCAGGGACAGAAGATGCACGCCGAGATCGTGCAATCGATGGGCGTCTACAACGACCCGGCGCTACAGGAATACGTCGGTGTCATCGGCCGCAAGCTCGCCCAGCAGAGCAACCGCCCGAACCTGCCCTACACCTTCACCGTCGTGGACGACGACCAGGTCAACGCCTTCGCGACGATGGGCGGATTCGTCTACATCACGCGCGGCATCCTGCCGTACCTGTCGAGCGAGGCCGAGCTCGCCGCCGTGCTCGGCCACGAGATCGGCCACATCACCGCGCGCCACGCCTCGCGCCAGAAGACCCAGGGCGCGCTCGCCGGCATCGCCGGCCTCGCGACGGCGATCCTGACCGGCCAGCCCGCGCTCGCGCAGCTCACCAACGTCGCCGGCGAAGCCGTCGTGCGCGGCTACGGGCGCGAGATGGAACTCGAGGCCGACCGGCTCGGCGCCGAGTACCTGGCGCGCAGCGGCTACGACCCCGAGGCGATGATCCGCGTGATCCGCACGCTCAAGGACCAGGAGCGCTTCGAGGTGGTCTCCGCGAAGCAGGAAGGCCGCGCGCCACACATCTACCACGGGTTGTTCGCGACCCACCCCGACAACGACACGCGCCTCAAGCAGGCGATCACGCAGGCGAACGTCGTGCACGCGACCGGCAAGACCGAGAACGAGGCGGACTTCCTGAGGCGCCTCGACGGTGTCGCCTGGGGCACGAGCGCCGAGCAGGGCGTCGTCCGGGGCTCGCGGATGTACCACGCGGCGATGGGCTTCACGGTCGCGTTCCCGAGCGGCTGGGTCGTCGACAACGGCCAGGAACGCATCCTCGCGACCTCGAAGCAGAAGGACTCGATGATGATGGTGCAGACGGCGCCGATCCCGCCGAAGCTGCAGGAACCGCGCGTCTTCGTGCTGCAGGGCCTGATGGGCGGGCAGGCGCTGCGCGACGGGCAGGACCTCGAGATCAACGGGCTCCCGGCCTACACGGCGGTCGCGCGCAACGCGAAGACGCCCTACGGCGTCAAGCCGGCGCGCCTCGTCGTCGTCAAGTACGCGAACCTCTACTTCGTCTTCATGGGCGCGAGCCGCAGCAGCGGCCAGGTGCCGGACGGCGACCGGCTGTTCCTGTCCTCGGCCGAGACCTTCAGGCGCCTGCGCGGCGACGAGCTCGAGCGCGCCGAGCCCGACCGCATCCGGGTCATCGAGGCCCCGCCCGGCGCGACGCTCGCGATGCTCGCCGAGGGCTCGCCGCTGAAGACCTACCCGGTCGAGACGCTGCGGCTCTTCAACCGGATGTACCCCAAGGGCGAGCCGACGCCCGGCCAGCTGATCAAGGTCGTCCGCTGAGCGTATCCGCTTGATTCATAGGCTCGGGCCGCCGCCCGCCGGGCACCGGCGTTGTGGTTCGTTGCCTTGATTCTTGCGCTGCAGCGTGACAGGCTGCCCGCACTCAAAGGGCGCTCCGATGACGACCAGAAAGTTCACGCTGACCGACGCGGCGACTGGCAAGACGAGCACGCTCGAGGCCCTGCACCCGACGGTCGGCGCCGACGTCCTGAACATCGCCCCGCTCGCGAAGGACCACGGGGTCTTCACCTTCGACCCGGGCTTCATGGCGACCGCCGCCTGCGAGTCGAAGATCACCTACATCGACGGCGACAAGGGCGTGCTGCTGTACCGCGGCTACCCGGTCGAGCAGCTGGCGGCCAGGAGCTCGTTCATCGAGGTCGCCTACCTGCTGATCTACGGCGAGCTGCCGACGGCGATCGCGCTCCAGGAGTTCAAGCACAGCATCACGCGCCACACGATGCTGAACGAGTCGCTGCTGCGCTTCTACAACGGCTTCCACTACGACGCGCACCCGATGGCGCAGGTCTCGGCGGTGGTCGCCTCGATGGCCGGCTTCTACCACGACTCGCTCGACATCCATAACCCGCGGCACCGCGAGATCTTCGCGCACCGGATCATCGCCAAGATCCCGACGATCGCGGCGGCCGCCTACAAGCACATGCTCGGCCAGCCGTTCATCTACCCGCAGAACTCGCTCGACTACTGCTCGAACCTCCTCAACATGTTCTTCTCGGTGCCGTCCGAGCCGTACGTGGTCGAGCCGGTCGCAGCCAAGGCGCTCGACCTGCTGCTGATCCTGCACGCCGACCACGAGCAGAACGCGAGCACCTCGACCGTGCGCCTCGCCGGCAGCACCGGCACGAACCCGTACGCGGCGATCTCGGCCGGCGTCGCCGCGCTCTGGGGCCCGTCGCACGGCGGCGCCAACGAGGCGGTGCTGCAGATGCTCGAGGAGATCGGCACCGCCGACGCGATCCCGAAGTTCCTGGCCCGGGTCAAGGACAAGAACGAGACCACCAAGCTGATGGGCTTCGGCCACCGGGTGTACAAGAACTTCGACCCGCGCGCCAAGATCATCCGCGAGGCCTGCCACCAGGTGCTCGAGAAGGTCGGCCGCCCCGACAACCCGCTGTTCGAGCTCGCGCTCAGGCTCGAGGAAATCGCGCTCAGCGACGACTACTTCGTGTCGCGCAAGCTGTACCCGAACGTCGACTTCTACTCCGGCATCATCTACAGCGCGATCGGCATCCCGCGCGACATGTTCACCGTGATGTTCGCGATCGCGCGCACCGCCGGCTGGGTCGCGCACTGGCAGGAGCTGATCTCGGACCCGACCATGAAGATCGGCCGGCCGCGCCAGCTGTACACCGGCCCGGCGGCCCGCGACTACGTCGCGATCGCCTCCCGCTGACCGACTTTCGTCGTACGGACAAGGCGTAATCGCGGCAATCCCCGCGCCGGTGCAGACTCGGCCGGTGCCGCGCGCCGCGCGGCCGAGGGGGTAATCCAATGGCCGCATCGCCCTACCGGGACGCCTACCGGCGCTCGCTGACCGACCCCGCCGGCTTCTGGGCCGACGCCGCCCGCGCCATCGACTGGGAGCGGCGCTGGGACCGCGTGCTCGACGACTCGCGGGCGCCGCTCTACCGCTGGTTCAGCGGCGGGCGCCTCAACACCTGCCACAACGCGCTCGACCGCCACGTCGCGGCCGGCCGCGGCGAGCAGGCGGCGCTCATCTACGACAGCCCGGTCACCGGCAGCGTGCGGCGCTTCAGCTACGCCGAGCTGACCGCGGCGGTCGCGCGCTTCGCGGGCGTGCTCGTCGCCCTGGGCGTCGGCCGCGGCGAGCGCGTGATCATCTACATGCCGATGGTGCCGGAGGCGGTGATCGCGATGCTCGCCTGCGCCCGCATCGGTGCCGTGCACTCGGTCGTGTTCGGCGGCTTCGCGCCGGCGGAGCTCGCCAAGCGCATCGACGACGCGCGGCCGGTGGTGGTGGTCTCGGCCTCGTGCGGCATCGAGGGCCAGCGCGTGATCCCCTACAAGCCGCTCCTTGACCAGGCGCTCGAGCTCGCGACGCACGCGGTCAGTCGCTGCGTGATCCTGGCGCGACCCGAGGCCGTCGCCGAACTGAAACCCGGCCGCGACCTCGACTGGCAGGCCGCGGTCGCCGCGGCGAGCCCCGCGCCGTGCGTCGCGGTGGAGGCGACGGATCCGCTCTACATCCTCTATACCTCCGGCACCACCGGCAAGCCGAAGGGCGTGGTGCGCGACCACGGCGGGCACGCGGTCGCGCTCGTCTACTCGATGAGCGCGGTCTACGACGTGCGGCCGGGCGACGTCTACTGGGCGGCCTCCGACGTCGGCTGGGTCGTCGGCCACTCCTACATCGTCTACGCGCCGCTGCTGACGGGCTGCACGACGATCCTCTACGAGGGCAAGCCAGTCGGCACGCCCGATGCCGGCGCCTTCTGGCGCGTGGTCGCCGAGCACCGGGTCAACGCGCTGTTCACCGCGCCGACGGCGTTCCGCGCGATCAAGAAGGAGGACCCCGACGGCCGGCTGCTCGCCGGCCACGACCTGTCGAGCCTGAGGACGCTGTTCCTCGCCGGCGAGCGCTGCGACCCGGACACGGTGCTGTGGGCCGAGGCACGCCTCAAGGTGCCGGTGATCGACCACTGGTGGCAGACCGAGACCGGCTGGCCGGTGGCCGCGAACTGCCGCGGCCTCGAGCCGATGACCGTGAAGCCCGGCTCGGCGAGCGTCGCGGTGCCGGGCTACGACGTGCAGGTGCTCGACGACGCAGGCGCACCGGTCGCGGCGGGCACGATCGGCAACATCGTGATCAAGCTGCCGCTGCCGCCCGGGACGCTGCCGACGCTGTGGCACAACGACGCCGGCTACCGCGAGGCCTACCTCAGCCGCTACCCCGGCTACTACCTGACCGGCGACGCCGGCTTCGTCGACGCCGACGGCTACCTGTCGATCATGTCGCGCATCGACGACGTCATCAACGTCGCCGGCCACCGCCTCTCGACCGGCGCGATGGAGGAGGTGCTGGCCGGCCACCCGGACGTCGCCGAGTGCGCGGTGATCGGCGCGGCCGATGCGCTCAAGGGCCAGCTGCCGGTCGGCCTCGTGGTGCTCAAGGCCGGGGTCGGCCGGCCGCACGAGACGATCGTCGCCGAGCTCATCGAGCGCGTCCGCCGCGAGATCGGCGCGGTGGCGGCGCTGAAGCACGTCACCGTGGTGGCGCGGCTGCCGAAGACGCGCTCCGGCAAGGTGCTGCGCGCGACGATGCGCGCGATCGCCGACGCGCGCGATTACAATGTGCCGGCGACGATCGACGATCCGCGGATCCTCGACGAGGTGACGGTGGCGCTCAAGGCACTGGGGTACGGGACGGGCGGCTAGCCCACCGCCGCCGGCCGGGGGGCGGCGGCGCACCCGGCCGGGCCGCGCGCCCGGCCCGCGCGGGCGTCCACCTCCAGGGACGAGGGGCCCGCGAGCGCGTGCGACCTGCCAACCTCAAAGCGATCGGCCTGATGCTGGTCGGCGTGTTCGTGTTCTCGCTGATGGATGCGGGGCTGAAGCGCCTGTCGACCGGCTACCCGGCGATCGAGGTCACGACGCTGCGCGCGGCGGCCTCGCTGCCCTTCCTGCTCGCCTGGATCGCCTGGACCCGCGCCTGGCACCGGCTCAGGGTCAGCAACCCGGCGCTCTACCTGGTGCGCGCCGCGCTCGGCATCCTGATGCTGGTCACGTTCGTGTACTCGGTCTCGGTGCAGCCGCTCAGCGACTCGTACGCGGTGTTCATGAGCGCGCCGCTGATGGTCGCGGCGCTGTCGCGCGTCGTGCTCGGCGAGCGCGTGCCGGCGAAGCGCTGGCTCGCGATCGCCGTCGGCCTCGCGGGCGTCGTCATCGCGCTCAAGCCGCGCGGCGCCGGCTTTGTCTCGGCCGGCGGGCTCGCGGCCGCGGCGAGCGCGGTCTGCTATGCGCTCTCGGTGCTGTCGATCCGCGTGCTCGGCCGCACCGACTCCAACCAGGCGATGGTGCTCTGGTACGTGCTGGTGCTGGCGCTCGCCTCGGCTGGCCTCGCCGCGCCCGGCTGGCAGCCGGTGGCCGCCGGCCACTGGCCGCTGATCGCGCTCATCGGCATCACCGGCGCGGCCGGCCAGTTCCTGTTCACCGCGGCGTTTCGGCTGGCGCCGCCGTCGACGGTGGCGCCGTTCGAGTACACCGCGCTGATCTGGGGCCTGGCGCTCGACTTCGCGGTGTTCGGGCTGGTGCCGCTGCCGCGCGTGCTCATCGGCGGCAGCATCGTGATCGGCGCGGGCGTCTACCTGATCTGGGACGAGCACCGCGTCGCCGCCGACCCGCTCGCCGCCGCCGAGCGCTAGCAGAGAGGCGCAGTCCGATCAATCACACCGAAGACGGGCGGCGCGCCGCGCGCCAGGTGGCATGATCGGAGCCTCGGGGAAGTGGGCGAAGCGAGGTAGACCCATGGACGCCGGCAGCGCCTTCATCGCGGCGCGCGACCAGCTGATCGCGCACGGCCGGGACTACGCGGGCGCCCGGGCGGCGTTCCGCTGGCCCGAGCTCACGCACTTCAACTGGGCGCGCGACTACGTCGACCGGATCGCCGCGGGCAACCCGCGGCCGGCGCTCAAGGTCATCGACGACGCCGGCCTCGACCTCGAGCTCTCCTACGCCGAGCTCGCGCGCCGCTCGCACCAGGTCGCGAACTTCCTGGCGGCGCACGGCGTGCGGCCCGGCGACCGCGTGCTGGTCATGCTCGGCAACGTCGTGCCGCTGTGGGAGACGATGCTCGCTGCGATCCGGCTCGGCGCGGTGCTGATCCCGGCGACGACGCTGCTGCAGCACGACGACCTCGCCGACCGGCTCGAGCGCGGCCGGGTGCGGGCGGTCGTCGCCGATGCCGCGCTCGCCGGCCGCTTCGACGGCCTCGCCGGGGCGCCGATCCGGATCGCGGTCGGCGGCGCGCCGCGCGGCTGGGCGTCCTTCGACGACAGCCGCCAGGCGCCGCAGGTGCACGTGCCGGCGGCGCCGACCCGCGCCGACGACCTGATGCTGCTCTACTTCACCTCGGGCACGACCGCGAAGCCGAAGCTGGTCGCGCACACGCACGCGAGCTATCCGGTCGGGCACCTGTCGACGCTCTACTGGCTGGGCCTTCGGCCCGGCGACGTGCACCTCAACCTGTCCTCGCCGGGCTGGGCCAAGCACGCCTGGTCGTGCCTGTTCGCGCCGTGGAACGCCGAGGCCACCGTGGTCGCGTACCAGTACGAGCGCTTCAGCGCCAGGGCGCTGCTCGACCGGCTGGTCGGCGCCCGGGTCACGACCTTCTGCGCGCCGCCGACCGTGTGGCGGATGCTGATCCAGGAGGACCTGAAGCGCTGGCCGGTCGTGCTGCGCGAGGTCGTCGGCGCCGGCGAACCGCTCAACCCCGAGGTCATCGAGCAGGTCGAGGCCGCCTGGGGGCTCACGATCCGCGACGGCTTCGGCCAGACCGAGACCACCGCCGTGGTCGGCAACTCGCCGGGCCAGGCGGTCAAGCCCGGCTCGATGGGCCGGCCGCTGCCCGGCTACCCGGTCGTGCTGGTGGCGGCGGACGGCGCGCTCGGCGACGAGGGCGAGCTGTGCCTCGACCTCACCGCGCGCCCGCTCGGGCTGATGCAGGGCTACCTGGACGACGCGGCGCGCACCGGCGAGGCGATGCGCGGCGGCTACTACCACACCGGCGACGTCGTCGCGCGCGACGCCGACGGCTACCTCACCTACGTCGGCCGCATGGACGACGTGTTCAAGTCCTCCGACTACCGGATCAGCCCCTTCGAGCTCGAGAGCGTGCTGATCGAGCACCCGGCCGTGGCCGAGGCCGCGGTCGTGCCGAGCCCCGACCCGCTGCGCCTGGTGGTGCCGAAGGCCTTCATCGTGCTCGCGGCCGGCGCCGTGCCGGACGCGGCCACGGCGCGCTCGATCCTCGCGCACGTGCGCGAGCGCGTCTCGCCCTACAAGCGCGTGCGCCGGCTCGAGTTCGCCGACCTGCCGAAGACGATCTCCGGCAAGATCCGCCGCGTCGACCTCCGGCGCGGCGAGCTCGGGCGCGCCGCGGGCGCCGCGCGCCGGCCGGGCGAGTTCTGGGAGGAGGACTTCCCCGAGCTCAAGTCCGGCGCAGCCGGCTGAGCGCAGTGGCCGCGAGCATGGCCGCCGCCGCCGCGCCGATCGTCCGCTTCCGCTCGGTCGCGCCCGGCGTCGCCGCGGCCGCCGACGCGGTCGCGGCCGGTGCGGGCGAGGCGGCGCTGACGGTGCTGTTCGCGACCAGCCACTACGACCTCGCCGACCTCGGCCGGGCGCTCGCCGCGCGCGGCGTGACGCGCGCGATCGGCGCGGCCACCGGGCGCGTCATCGGCACGCACGGCGCCGAGGCGCAGGGCGTGACCGGCTTTCACCTGCCGGCCGGGCGCTTCGCGGTCGCCGAGACGCTGATCGAGGACGCCGCGGCGCTGTCGCTGCCCGAGGCGCGCGAGCGCATCCGGTCGCTGAAGGCGACGCTCGCGCGCGGCGCGGGCGCCGCGCTGCCGAACCGCTACGCGCTGCTGCTCGTCGACTGCGCCGCGCGCTGCGAGGAGCGCCTCGCGGCGATGCTCGGCGTCGAGCTCTCGGGCGTGCCGCTGGTCGGCGGCTCCGCCGGCGACTACTTCTTCAATCCGCCGGGCCGCAGCCCCGATCCGGTGCCGCTCCTGCACCACGGCAGCGGCCGCCGGGGCGGGGCGCTGCTGTGCCTCGTGGCCACCAGCGCGCCGCTCGCCGCCTACTGCCACAACCACTACGTGGCCGGCGAGCGCAAGGTCGTGATCACGGACGCCGACCCGCCGCGGCGCATCGTGCACGAGATCGACGGCCGGCCGGCCCTCAAGGTGTACGCATCGCTGTGCGGCTTCCGCCGCACCGCGGCGCTCTCCGGCGAGGACTTCGCGCCCTATCCGCTGATGATCCGCATCGGCGGCCAGTACTACGCGCGCGGCATGCAGCGCGTGGTGGGCTCAAGCTCGCTCGAGTTCGCCTGCGCGATAGAGCGCGGCCTCGTGGCCGCGATCGCCCGGCCGGGCGACATGGTGGCGCGGCTCGAGGAGCTGTTCGAGACGCTGCGCGCGCGGATCGGCGTGCCCGAGCTCGTCATCGGGCTCGACTGCGCGGCGCGCACGGTCTACATGGAGCGCCAGGGCCTGACCGCGCGCGTCACCTCGCTGCTGACGCGCCACGCGGTGACCGGCTTCGCGACGCTCGGCGAGCAGTACAACACGATCCACGCCAACAACTCCTTCACCTGCCTCGGACTCGCCGCGCCGCCATGAAGCGCAAGCGTCCGCCGCGGCCGCGCGCTGCCGCGCGCGCGCGGCCCAGGGCCCGGGCCGGCGCCCGCGAGCAGCGGCTCGCCGCCGAGAACCGCGCGCTCAGGAAGAGCGTGCGCGCGCTGATGGAGCGCGTCGAGCGCGCGATCGACGACCAGGGCAGCGCGTTCTCGTGGTTCCAGGCCGCGGCGACCCTCGAGGAGACGGTCCGCCAGCGCACCCAGCAGTACGAGCAGCTGAACCAGCGCCTGACGCGCGAGCTCGAGTCGCGGCGCGAGATCGAGCTCGCGCTCAAGCACGCCAAGGCGCAGGCCGAGCTCGCCAACCAGTCGAAGACGCGCTTCCTGGCCGCGGCCAGCCACGACCTCAGGCAGCCGCTCAGCTCTGCGCTGCTGTTCCTCGAGTCGGTCGAGACCGCCGCGCTCGGCGGGCGCGACCGCGACTACGTGCACAAGGCCCAGGTCGCGCTGGCCTCGGTCAGCAACCTGCTCGGCACGCTGCTGGACGTCGCGCGCCTCGACGCGGGCTCCATCGAGCCGCAGTACGCGCAGTTCCCGGCGGCCACGGTGCTCGACCGCATCGTGCCGGAGTTCGAGGGCGTGGCGCGCGCAGCGGGCCTCGAGCTCGAGTACGTCCCGTCGCGCGCCTGGGTGCGCTCGGACATGGTGCTGCTCGAGACGGTGCTCAGGAACCTGATCAGCAACGCGATCCGCTACACGCCGCGCGGCCGCGTGCTGGTGGGCTGCCGGCGGCGCCGCGACGGGCTCGAGATCCAGGTGCACGACACCGGCATCGGCATCGAGGCGGAGCACCTCGAGGCGATCTTCGATGCGCACTATCAGGTGCCGGCCGCGGGCCGCGCGCGCGCCGCCGGCATCGGCCTCGGGCTCTCGATCGTCGACCGGATCGGCCAGCTGCTGGCGCTGGAGCGCGTCGTGCGCTCGAGGCCGCGGCGCGGCTCGATGTTCGCGGTGCGCGTCCCGTACGGGCGGGCGCCGGCGCGGCTGCCGCGGCCGAAGCGCGCCGAGCCCGGCGCCGGCGCGCTGCGGCGGCGGTCGCTCGCGATCGCGGTCATCGACGACGACCCCGGCGTGCGCCAGGGGCTCGCGGCGACGCTCGCCAAGTGGGGGCACCGGCCGCTGGCCGCGGCGACGGCGACCGACGCCGTGGTGCAGTTCATCGGCGGCGACCTGTCGCCGGACCTCGTGATCAGCGACTACCACCTCGCCGGCGGGGTCAAGGGCGACGCGGCGATCGAGGAGGTGCGCCGCGAGTTCGACCGCGCGCCGCCGGCGGTGGTGATGACCAGCGACCCGGACCCGAAGCTCAGGCTCGCGCTCGAGGCGCGCGGCCTGACGCTGCTCGCCAAGCCGCTCAACCTCGCCAAGCTGCGGGCGATCATCGAGCGGCTCGCCGCTCAGTGACCGGGAGCCTTGCCGAGCACCCGCCCGGCCTCGATGACCGCCTGGACGCGGTTGGTGACGCCGAGCTTGCGGAAGATCGAGGACACGTGCGCCTTGACGGTGATCTCGCTGATCTCGAGCGTGCGCGCGATCTGCTTGTTCGACAGGCCCTGCGACAGCAGCTCCAGCACGCGCCGCTGGCGCAGCGTCAGCTCGTCGCGGGCCGCGGCCGGCTCCTCGCGCGACTGCGCGTGCGACTCCCTGAGCGCCGCGACCACCTCGGCCGGCATGTAGGTGCCGCCGGCGAGGATCGCGCCGATCGCGTTGACCAGCACCTGGCGCGGTGCGGACTTCGGCACGTAGGCGTTGGCGCCGCCGAGGATCACCTCCTGCATCGTGCGGGCGTCGTCGACCGCCGAGATCACCACCACCGGCGTCAGCGGCGCGACGCGCCGCAGCGCCGACAGGCAGCTGAAGCCGCTGGCGCCGGGGATGTTGAGGTCCAGCAGCACGAGGTCGAAGACCGCGTCGGAGGTCACCGCGGCCAGCACCTCCGCCTGCGATGCCGCCTCGCGGATCTCGGCTTCCGGGCAGGCCTGCGGCACGACGGCGCGCAGCGCCTCGCAGTAGAGCGGGTGGTCGTCGGCAATCAGCACGCGCTTGCCCGGCATGCCCGCCTCGCTCACCGGGGTCCGCCCGTGCGGCGGCGCCGCGTCGGCGTGCGCTCGGCCCTACATACCAAAGTATGACCCTCCTGCTGCGAAGGACTTATACACGACCGGCGCCGCGACCGGGATACTCGGGCTGCCGGCGAGTGCCATCGCGGCGCCGGCGAGCGACCGCCCCGACCGTGTCGGCAGGCCGGGCCGGAGGCGTATAGTCCGGACTCGCCGCCGGCACGCGATCCCAGACCACCGGGGCGACGCGTCGAAAGAGCGCGGACCACAGCAACGGGGGATCTCACGATGACGCACAAGACCTTCATCCGGCCGCGCGGCCGCGCCGGCGCCGCGCTGGCGGCGGCCGTCGCCACGCTGCTCGGCGCCGCTGCCCAGGCGCAGACGGCGCCCGAGGACAGCGGTGCGATCGCGGAGGTCGTCGTGACCGCGCAGAAGCGCACCGAGTCGCTGCAGGCCGTGCCGGTGTCGGTGACGGCGCTGACCGCGAACCAGCTCGGCGAGCTGAAGATGGACTCGCCCTCGGACCTGACCACCCAGATCCCGAACCTGCAGGTCAACGGCATCGTCGGCGAGGGCTCGCCGATCTTCTCGCTGCGCGGCGTGTCGATGTTCGACTACAGCCTGTCGCAGTCGAGCCCGGTCGCGAGCTACATCGACGAGGTCTACAAGGGCAACTTCGTGCTGTTCGGGGTCGAGATGTACGACCTGCAGCGCGTCGAGGTGCTGCGCGGGCCGCAGGGCACGCTGTACGGCAAGAACACCACCGGCGGCGCGATCAACTTCGTGACCCGCCGTCCCGGCTTCGACACCGAGGGCGAGATCAAGCTCGGCTTCGGCAACTACGGCCGCCAGGAGGCGGAGGGCGCCTTCCAGACCGCGCTGATCGACGACCGCCTCGCGATGCGCTTCGCGTTCACGTACACGAAGATGGACGGCTTCATCCACAACGTGCTGCCGGGCCAGCCGGACATGGAGGGCGTCAACCAGTACGGCGTGCGCCTGTCGCTGCTCTACAAGATCTCGGAGGACGCGACCGCGACGCTGCGCCTGTCCAAGAGCATGCAGGACCCGCAGAACTACGCGATCATCGCCGGCAACATCAGCGCCGGCAACATCCCGTGGGGCGCGATCCCGCCGGGCGCGATCCCGGGCGTGGGCGGCGTCGGCTACTACCGCACCGTCGACGGCAATCCGGGCTCGACGCCGCTCGCCAACGACCAGGTGGCGCAGAACTACACGCCCAAGCGCCGCCAGGACAACGACGGCGTGTCGCTGACCGTCGACTGGAAGCTCGGCCAGACGCTGGCGCTGACCTCGATCACCTCGTGGGACCAGGGCTCGCTGTTCAACCCCGAGGGCACCGACGGCTCGCCGCTGGACATCTTCAAGATCCCCTACATCGGCAAGACCAAGCAGATCGCGCAGGACCTGAGGCTCACCTCCTCGACCGGCGGCGCCTTCGACTACATCGTCGGCGCCTACTACCAGCACGAGGTGATCTACAACTCGACCGAGAACCAGTTCTACAACTTCCTCGACTTCAACGACGACGGCGCAGTCAACGCCCAGGACTGCGTCGACTCCTCGTCCGCGCCGGCCGACGCCGGCACCGGCACCGGCTATGCGTCGGGCTTCGTGATCAACCCCTCGTGCCGCTACTACAACCAGTTCGACCAGATCCGCAACAGCTGGTCGGTGTACTCCGACGCCTCGTACAAGCTCAGCGAGATCGTCAAGCTGCGTGCCGGCGTGCGCTACAACCACGACAACGCCTCGCAGCAGAACGCGCTCGACCAGCTGCGCGGCCCGGACGAGGTGCCGATCGCGAACCTCGGCTTCTTCGCGCCGCTGCCGGGCGGCGGCGTCGGCCCTGACCCGACCGTGGCGGTCGACGCGACCCGGCGCCAGGACGTCCACAACACGGCCGTCACCGGCCGCGCCGGCATCGACATCACGCCGACGCACGACGCGCTCATCTACTTCAGCTACAGCCGCGGCTACCGCTCGGCGGCCTTCAACGCCCAGTTCCTGTTCACGCCGGAGGACTTCACCTCGGTCAAGCCCGAGACGCTCGACTCGCTCGAGCTCGGCTTCAAGACCGCGTGGGCCCAGAACCGGCTGCAGCTGAACGGTGCCGTGTTCCACTACCAGTACAAGAACCAGCAGTACATCGACGTGCAGCCGACCGGGCAGCAGCCGCTGATCAACCTCGCGAAGTCGAAGATCGACGGCGGCGAGCTCGAGCTCGTGACGCGCCCGGTGCGCGACTTCACGCTCAGGGTCGGGCTCGGCTTCCTCGACGGCACGATCCAGGAGGGCGCGATCGCGGCCGGCACCGTCGACGTCTCCGGCCACAAGCTGCCGAACGCGCCGACCACCTCGGCAACGATGTCCGCCGACTGGGACGCGCTGCACTTCGGCGACTCGCGCCTGACGCTGCACTTCGACGGCAGCTACGCCTCGAAGCAGTACTTCGAGCTCCTCAACGAGGACCGCATCGCGCAGGACGCCTACTCGATCCTGAACGCGCGCATCGCCTTCCACGGCGGCGGCGACAAGTGGGAGATCGGCGCCTGGGGCCGCAACCTCGCCGACAAGTACTATCTGACGAACGCGGTCGACCTGCAGGCGCTCGGCTACGACTACGAGCACCGCGGGCTGCCGCGGATGTACGGTCTGGACGCGAGCTACCGCTTCTAGCGGCGGCGCCGCCCGGGGGGGGTCAGGGCATGGCTGCAGGCGGGACCGAAGAGCAGAGCTTCGTGTCCGGCACGAGCGCGGTACCGCTCCTCTACCGGACGGTCGACGAGGTGCTGCGCACCGCGGTCGCCGGCGGCGCCGGGCGGCTCGCGCTGGTGGTGCCGCACCAGGCGGTGCGCCTCAGCTACGGCGAGTTCGACGCCGCCGTCGAGCGCGTCGCCCGCGGCCTCTTGGGCTGCGGCCTCAGGCCCGGCGAGCGCATCGGCATCTGGGCGCCGAACTGCGCCGAGTGGCTGCTGACGATGTTCGCGGCGGCGCGCGCCGGCCTGATCCTCGTCAACATCAACCCCGCCTACCGCACCTCGGAGCTCGACTTCGCGCTGCGGCTGGTCGGCTGCCGCGCGCTCGTGTTCGCGGCCGCCTTCAAGGGCAGCGACTACCTGGCGATGCTGCGCGAGCTGATCCCCGAGCTCGCGCACGCGGCGCCGGGCCGCCTCGCGAGCGAGCGCTTCCCGGAGCTCAGGCTGCTGGTGCGCATCGGCGCGGAGCCGGCGCCCGGCTGCCTGGCCTTCGCCGACCTCGACGGCGCCGGCCACGGCGTGGACGACCAGGCGCTCGCCGCGATCGCGCGCGGCCTCGACCCCGACCAGCCGTACAACATCCAGTTCACGAGCGGCACGACCGGCTCGCCGAAGGGCGCGACGCTGACGCACTTCAACATCGTCAACAACGGCTTCTTCGTCGGCGAGGCGATGCGGCTCGGCGACACGGACCGGATCTGCATCCCGGTGCCGCTGTACCACTGCTTCGGCATGGTGCTCGGTGTGCTGGCGGCGATGACGCACGGCGCCGCCAGCGTGTTCCCCGGCGAGGGCTTCGAGCCGCTGGCGGTGCTCGACACGGTCGAGCGCGAGCGCTGCACCGCGCTGCACGGCGTGCCGACGATGTTCATCGCCGAGCTCGAGCACCCGCGCTTCAGGGACTTCGACCTCGGCTCGCTGCGCACCGGCATCATGGCCGGCTCGCCGTGCCCGATCGCGGTGATGCGGCGCGTGGTCGACGAGATGCACATGCCCGAGGTCACGATCTGCTACGGCATGACCGAGACCAGCCCGGTCAGCTTCCAGAGCTCCTGCGACGACCCGCTCGAGCGCCGCGTCGGCACGGTCGGGCGGATCCACCCGCACGTGCAGGTCAAGATCGTCGACGCGACGGGCCGCGTGACGCCGCGCGGCAGCCCCGGCGAGCTGCTGACGCGCGGCTACAGCGTGATGCGCGGCTACTGGGCCGATGCCGAGCGCACCCGCGACGCGATCGACTCGGGCGGCTGGATGCACACCGGCGACCTCGCGGTCATCGACGCCGAGGGCTACTGCAACATCGTCGGCCGCGTCAAGGACATGATCATCCGCGGCGGCGAGAACATCTCGCCGCGCGAGATCGAGGAGTTCCTGTACCGCCATCCGGCGGTGCTCGACGTCGCGGTGGTCGGCGTCCCCGACCACAAGTACGGCGAGGCGGTCTGTGCCTGCATCCGGCTGCGCGAGGGCGCGAGCGCGACCGAGGAGGAGATCCGCGAGTTCTGCCGCGGCCAGATCGCGCACTACAAGGTGCCGCGCTACGTGCGCTTCGTCGACAGCTTCCCGATGACCGTCACCGGCAAGGTGCAGAAGTACCTGATCCGCGAGCACGTGCGCGCCGATCTCAAGCTCAGCGAGGAAGCGCACGCGTGACGAGCCGCGTCGACGTCGCGGTGCTCGGCGCCGGGCCTGCCGGCGCTGCGGTCGCGCGCCGGCTCGCCGCCGCGGGCGTCGCCGTCGCGGTGGTCACGGGCCCCGCGCCCGCGCCGGCGCGCGAGGGCTACTCGCGGCGCACCGTCGAGCGGCTGCGGGCCGAGGGCCTCGACGAGGTGCTCGCGACGCTCGCCGGGCCGGTCGCGCGCGACGGGCGCTGGGGCGAGCGCCGCGTCGACGGCCTCGAGTGGCTCGCCGACCGGGCCGAGGTCGCGACGGCGCTGGCGCGAGCGCTCGCGCGCGCCGGCGTGCGCTGCGTCGCCGGGCCCGCGACCCGCGTCGCGAGGAGCGCCACCGGCTTCGCCGTCGAATCGGGCGCCGGCCGCGTCGAGGCGCCGCTCGTGGTCGACGCGCGCGGCCGGCGCGGACCGCAGTCGCGCGGCCCGCTGCTGCTCGCGCTCGGCCGCCGCCACGCCCTCGCCACCGGCCGGCCCGGCACCCGCATCGCGCCGTGGTCGCGGGGCTGGTGCTGGCTGGCGGACGACGGCGAGCAGGTGTTCGTGCAGCTCGTCGGCGCGGCGCGCGGCGCCGAGCGCCCGCCCGGCTGGTTCGCCGCCGCGGCCGCGGAGGTGGACGGGCTCGCGGCGATCCTCGCGGCGCCGCCGGCGGGCGCACTGATCGCGCGCCCGGCGCACGCGCGCCTCGGGCGCGCGAGCCCGGACCCCGGCCTGTGGCGCGTCGGCGACGCGGCGCTCGCGCTCGACCCGCTGTCGGGGCAGGGCGCCTACGAGGCGCTGCGCGGCGCGACGGCGGTCGCGGCCGCGCTCGCGACCGTGCTCGAGGGCGGTGACGCCGCGCTCGCGGCGCGCTTCGTCGCCGACCGCTACCGCGACGCCTGGTCGCGGGCGGTCGCGACCGCCGCCGGCTTCTACGACGAACTCGCCGGCCGCGGCCCGTTCTGGGCGGACACCGCCGCCGCCTATCGCGCGCTGGCCGCACCGATCGCGGCCGGGCCGCCGCGCGTCGAGCGCCGCCCGGTGCTCGAGCAGGGCCGCATCCGCGAGCGCGCCGTGCTCGTGACCGCAAGCGCGCCGCGCGGCGCCTGGCAGGTCGCGGGCGTGCCGCTGGTCGCGCTCCTGGAGCTCGCGCGCGACGCGGCGCCGGCCGCACCGGCGGTGCTCGACGCGGCGCGGCGCCTCGACCGGCCGCCGCCCGCGATCGAGCAGGCGCTCGGCTGGCTCAGGGCCTCGGGGGCGCTCGCCGCGCCGCGCGGGGCCTCCCTTTCCTCAGGAGTCTGAAGCCGTGCTGACCCGACGCGTGATGACCTTGGTGGCGCTGCTCGCGCTCGCACCGGCGGCCTCGGCCGCGGCCGAGCCCGGCGCGGCGCTGGTGCGGACCTGGTGCTCGGGCTGCCACCACGAATCGGCGCCGGGACGCTTCGATCGCATCAGCGCGATCCGCAAGACGCCCGAGGGCTGGGTCATGACGCTGTTCCGGATGCGCCAGGTGCACCACCTCGTGCTGCCCGACGAGGTGACCGACGCGCTGGTGCGCGAGCTCGCCGACACGCAGGGACTCGCGCCCGCGGAGGCCGCGCCCGCGCGCTTCGCGCTCGAGCGCCGGCCGAATGCGCAGGACCTCGACCTCGGGCCGGAGCTCGGCGTGATGTGCGGCCGGTGCCACTCGCTGGCGCGCGTCGCGCTGCAGCGGCGCGACGCCGACGAGTGGCTCAAGCACATGCACTTCCACGTCGGCCAGTTCCCGACGCTCGAGTACCAGGCCTCCGGCCGCGACCGGCCGTGGTGGCAGATCGCCTCGCAGCAGCTGCCGGCCGAGCTCGGCAAGCGCTTCCCGCTGACCACCGCCGCCTGGAGCGACTGGCAGCGGCGCCCGAAGCGCGACCTCGCCGGCCGCTGGGTCGTGGTCGGCCACGCGCCCGGCGGGCGCGACTTCTACGGCACCGCCGAGATCAGCCGCGAGGCCGACGGCGAGTTCCGCGCCCGCTACGCGCTCACCGAGCAGGGCGGCGCGCCGCTCGCCGGCGAGTCGCACGCGATCCTGTACACCGGCTACGAGTGGCGCGGCCGCGCCACGCTCGGCGGCCAGGCGGTGCGCGAGGTCTACGCCGCGTCCGAGGACGGCACGCGCCTCGCCGGCCGCTGGTTCGACCCCGAGCACTCCGAGCTCGGCGGCGAGTGGCGCGCGATCCGCGCCGACGGCGCGCCCGAGGTGCTCGCGGTGCTGCCGCAGGCGCTGCGCGCCGGCACGCGCGGCCGGGTCGTCGTGGTCGGCACCGGGCTCGGCGGCGCGGCGCCGGCGAGCTTCGGCGCCGGCACGAGCGCGGGCGTCGTGCGCCGCGAGCCGAACCTGCTCGAGGCCGAGGTCGAGGTCGCCGCCGACGCCGCGCCCGGGCCGCGCGCGCTCGCCGCCGGCGCCGCCACCGGCCAGCTGGCCGTGTACCGGCAGGTCGATCAGCTCGACGTGCGCCCGGCCTACGGCATCGCCCGGCTCGGCGGCGGCAAGCTCGCGCCGGTCGCGGCGCAGTTCGAGGCGATCGCCTCGACGCGGCTCGCGGGCGGCGAGCTCCTCTCGCTCGGGCCGATGGCCGCCGACTGGAGCGCGGTACCCTTCGACGACGAGGCGCGGCGCACCGCCGACGACAAGTACGCCGGCCGCATCGACCCGTCGGGGCGGTTCCTGCCGGCCGGGGCGGGACCGAACCCGACCCGCGAGTACTCCGGCGACAACGTCGGCAACCTGGCGGTGGTCGCGAGCGTCAGGGACGGCGCGCGCGCGGTCGAGGGCCGCGCGCACCTCGTCGTGACGGTGCAGCGCTGGGTCAGCCCGCCGATCTACTGAACGCCCGAGGTCCCCGTGAGCGTGGTCACCGACCGTCTCGAGTACAACGCCGCCAACGGCCACCTGGTCGGGGGCGCGCCGGACGCGTACCTGCTGCACGTTCCGACGACGGCGCTGTTCGGCATCGACGCCGCGGGGCTCGCGGTGCTGGCGGCCTGCCCGCGGGGCGGCGGCCGCAGCGTCGACGAGCTCGTCGCGCTGCTGGCGGCACGGTTCCCGCCCGAGCGGGTGCGCGCGGTCGCCGCCGAGCTCGCCCGGCTCGAGGTGCTGCAGCCGTCGGGGAGCCTGAGGCCGATCAACCCGGCCAGCGCCCGCCTCGCCGAGTACCCGCTGTCGACGCTGGTGCTGAACGTCAACACCGGCTGCAACCTCGCCTGCAGCTACTGCTACAAGGAGGACCTCGCGAAGCCGGCCGACGGCCGCCGCATGGACTTCGCGACCGCCGCGCGCAGCGTCGACCTGCTGTTTCGGGCGGGCGCGGCGCGCGAGCGCATCAACATCGTGTTCTTCGGCGGCGAGCCGCTGACCAACGTGCCGCTGATCCGCGACGTGGTCGCCTACGCCGAGGCGCTCGCGGCGCGCGACGCGCGGCGCGTCGACTTCTCGCTGACCACCAACGCGACGTTGCTGACGCCGGCGCTCGTCGACTGGTTCGACGCGCACCGCTTCGGGCTGTCGGTGTCGATGGACGGCCCCGCGCCGATCCACGACCGGCACCGCAGGAGCGTCGGCGGCAAGGGTACCCACGCCACCGTCGCGCGCAAGGTCGAGATGCTGCTCGGGCGCTACCGCTCGCGGCCGGTCGGCGCGCGCGTGACGCTCGGGCGCGGCAACACCGAGGTCGAGCGGATCCACGCGCACCTGCGCGGCGAGCTCGGCTTCCACGAGGTCGGCTACGCGCCGGTGACCTCGGCCGAGGACGCGAACCACGCGCTGACCAGCGACGAGCTCGCCGCCGTGCACGCCGCCTTCGAGCGCCTCGGGCTCGACTACCGCGACGCGGCGCTCGCCGACCGCAACAACGGCTTCTCGAACATGCACCAGCTGATGACCGACCTGCACGAGGGCCGCCGCAAGTCGGTGCCCTGCGGCGCCGGCATCGGGCTGCTGGCGGTCGACGGCGACGGCGAGCTCAACCTCTGCCACCGCTTCACGGGCTCGGACCTGCCGACCTTCGG
>DATKOP010000071.1:0-14928 GCA_035524595.1 Steroidobacteraceae bacterium
CCACAGCGGCTGCGGGCTCGCCTCGAACACCTCGGCGTAGCGCCGCTCGGCCCGCAGCCGCTCGGCCGCCGCCGCGTCGCGCTCGGCGAGCAGCGCCGTCACGATCAGCACGATCCCGGTCAGCGCACCGACGAAGGACCACAGCAGCACCAGCCCGCCGAGTTCCGGCAGCCCCGACATCAGGCCGCGGTCGAACGCGAAGCTGAGCGCCGCGAGCGCCGACAGGAGCAGCGTCGCCGCCGCCGCGGTCACGAGGCCGAAGCGCATCGCGCCGACCACGACCAGCAGGAGCGACAGCACCACGATCGGCGAGCGCAGCACCGGCGCGAGCAGGGGATCCGAGATCAGCGCCAACGCGATCGCCGTCGCCAGCAGCGCGCCGAGGAACACGAGCGTGTGCGCCGGCCGGGCGCGCAGCGGCGCGAGGCTCGCGCGCCGCAGCGTGATCAGCAGCGGCGCGAGCAGCAGCACGCCGACGCTGGCGTTGCTCCACCAGCGCAGCCAGTAGAGCGGCGAGAAGGCGAACGGCGACGGCCCGATGAGGCCGAGCCCGGCGTCGCCGACGGTGGCGGTCAGCGCCATGCCGACGAATGCGGCCGCGATGAAGAGCGGCACGTCGCGGGCGCGCGCGAACTCCGCGCCGAAGCCGCGCCGCTCGAGGATCCGCGCCGTGACCCATGAGCCGGCCGGCAGTGCGCACGCGATCACGACCGCCGCCGCGCGGCCCGTGCCCCGCCAGAGCTCGATCGCGAGTTCCGCCGCGAACACCGCCGGCCACAGGCGCCGGCCGTAGCGCACCAGCGCGCCGACGGCGACGCCGCTCGGCAGGATCGGCAGCGGCAGGCGGGCACCCCAGCCCGGCAGCGAGTAGCCCAGCACCCCGGCGGCGAACGTGGCCGCGAACAGCGCCAGCCCCGGCACCCACAGCCCGGCGGCGGGGCGTCGCGCCGCCCGCGGCTGGTCCGTTCCCGAGCGGTCCGTGCCGCGCCCGCCCGCGGCTCGATCCTCGCCCATCTGCCTCGCCCCGATTGAAATGTTCGACCGGACGATCCTAATCGGATCCGGCCCCGCTTGTCGCGATCCGCAGCTACTCGCAGCCGCGGGCGCGCCGGGCACCGGCGCCGCTGTCGGCCTCGAGCGCGGCGGCGGCCTCGGCCCCCGCCGCGGCGTCCGCCGGGCTCAGCGCCCGCTCGAGCCGCGGCCGCGCAGCCAGCGCCTCGGCCGCGACGCCGAGGTCGAGGCCGAAGCAGCCCTGCTCGGCCAGCCGGCCGGCGAGCGCCGCCCAGGCATAGCGATCCGCCGCCGACAGCCCGAGCGTGTCGAGACCCGCGGGCGGCACCGGCACGACGAGGCTGTCCGCGGGCGACCACGGGCGCGCGTCCTCGGCCAGCGGGTCGCGCGCCAGGAGCCCGAGCGCGAACACCGCGCCGCGGCGCGCGGCGGACTCGAGCGCCGCGCGCGCCGCCGCGGGATCGGGCGCCGGCGGGCAGTTGCTGAGCAGGCAGGCGCCGTAGATCGCCTCGGCGTCGGCATCCCGCTTGGCCGCGGCCTCGAGCCAGGAGCGGGCGACCGCCGGCTGGGCGTGCAGGTTCTCGAGCGCGAGGTAGAGCTGGGCGCGCGGCGCGCCAAGCAGCGCCGCGCTCGTCAGCCGTCCGGGCGGTGCGGCGCCCTCGATCGCCAGCTGCTCGAGGCTCGCGGCATCGCCGTTGCGGGCACTCGCCTCCAGCTGGCGCTGGATGGCGGCCGGGTCGAAGCGGGCGGCGCCGCAGCTCGCGGCGAGCTGCCGCCCGGCCTCGCGTCGCGCGACGATCAGCGCCTCGAGCGCCTGGCCGGCGGCGGCGTCGCGCGCCGCCGCCCGCAGCTGGCTGCGCGCCTCGGCGGCCGCGGCGTCGTCGGCCGGGTCGCCGACGCGGCGGCAGAGCGCCTGCAGCTCGGCGAGCAGCGCGGCGCTGCCGGGCTCGCGGGCCGCCGCGAGCCGCCGCACGACCTCGGCGCCGTCGCCGGCGGCAATGAGCTCCGCGAGCTCGCGCGGCAGCGGCGCGGCCCTGAGGTGAGCGACCAGCGTCGCGCGCAGCAGCCGCGCGCTGAGCGACGGCGCGGCCGCCGCTGGCGCCGCGGGCGCCGCTGCGGTGGGCCGGTCGTAGGCGGCGGCGCGCGGCGCCACGGCCGGGGGCGCCGCCGCCGGCGCCGGCGGCGCGGGCTCGAGTTGCCACCACAGCGCGAGCGCGAGCGCCGCCGCGCCGCCGAGCGCGAGCAGCGCGAGGCGCGGGCGGCTCAAGGGGCCGCGGCCGGCACGAGCTCGAAGCTCGCGCTCACGGTCGCCGCGAACGTCAGCTCGCCGGTCTGGTACGACTCGGCGTCCGCGCCCCGGCGCGCCGCCGCGTACAGCTGCGTCGGCATCGGCGTCGGCCCCGCGCCGCCGCCCGCGACCACGCTGCGGACGTCGCCGAGCGCGGCGCCGAGCGCGCGGGCGATCACGAGCGCGTTGGCGCGCGCGTCGGCCACCGCGCGCGCGAGCGCCTCGCGCTCGAGCTCGGCGCGGCGGCTCGAGTCGAGGCGCGGCTCGCCGGCGAGGTTGGCGCCCGCGTCGAGGCCCTTCTCGAGCAGCTCGCCGAGGCGGTCAATGTCGCGCAGCTCGACGATCAGCTGCCGCTGCACGCTGTAGCCGGTCAGCCGTCGCGGCCGCTTGCCGTCGCCGGCGTCGTATTCCGGGTTGACCGCGAGGCGCGTGCTGCGTACGTCGGCCTCGGCCACGTTGAGCTCGCGCGCGACCGCGAGCAGCGACTTCATCACGCGGTTCGCCTCGGCGCGCGCGGCCTCGAGGGTCGGGGCGCGCGCGAGGATGCCGAGCGTGACCGTCGCCCGGTCGGGCGCGCCGCGGACCTCGCCGTGGCCGGCGACGGTGACCAGCCGCTCGGCCGCGGCCTCGGCGGCATGGCCGGCGGCGGCGGCGAGCAGCGTCGCGGCGAGGAGCGCGACGGCGCTGGCGCGAAGGCGGATCATCGGACGCTCCCCGGCTGGCGGCGCCGTGCCGCCCGGTCACGATACCAACGAGCGGCCGCGGCGCGCGGGGTTTCTCCGCGGGTGGAATTTTCCGCCTCGTCTCCGTACCATTTCGCGGCTTTGGACTCGGGTTCAGACAAGCCGGACGCGGCGGGCGGAGCGATATGGGATTGATTCGACGGACGTTTTCGGTGCTTGCCGCGGCCCTCATGCTCGCCGGCCCGGGCGGCTGGGCGGGTGCGGCACGGGCCGAGGACGCCCCGGCGGGCGATGCGGCGCGCGGCGCGAAGCTCGGCTACACCTGCTACGGGTGCCACGGTATCCCGGATTACCGCAACGCCTACCCCGGCTACCACGTGCCGAAGATCGGCGGCCAGCACTACGCGTACCTGGTCGCGGCGCTCGGCGAGTACCGCGCCGGGGCGCGTCAGCACCCGACGATGAAGGGCCAGGCCTCGAGCCTGAGCGAGCAGGACGCGCGCGATCTCGCGGCGTACTTCGCGACCGCGAACCCGGTCAAGTCGGAAGGCAAGACGGCCGGCACCGCGCCGGCCGCGGCGGCGACCTGCGTCGCCTGCCACGGCAGCGACGGCGTCGGCATCACGCCCGACTACCCGACGCTCGCCGGCCAGCACGAGGACTACATCGAGCAGGCGCTCGCCGCCTACCGCAAGGGCGCGCGCCAGAACGCGGTCATGAACGGCATGGCGGCGCAGCTCAAGGACGAGGACATCCGCGCGCTGGCCGCGTACTTCGCGCAGCAGTCGCCACCGCTGTGGGTGCCGCTGCCGCCGCACGCCCCCGGGGCGAAGTGAGCGCGGGCGCCGAGCGCGATCCGAGGCCGGCGCAAGCCGGCCTCGCCGTCTCGGGCGTCACCGATTACGCGGGCGGCATCTCGGCGGTCGACACGCACTACCTGCGGCCGCGGCTCGACGCGAGCCACCTGATCGTGCATCGCGGCCGCGCCGCGTTCGTCGACACAGGCACGGCGCTCGCGGTGCCGCACCTCCTCGCGGCGCTCGAGGCGAAGGGCCTCGCGCGCGACGCGGTGGACTGGGTGCTGCTGACGCACATCCACCTCGACCACGCCGGCGGCGCCGGGGCGCTCGTCGAGCAGCTGCCGAACGCGCGCGTCGCGGTGCATCCGCGCGGCGCGGCCCACATCGCCGATCCCGCCCGGCTGGTCGGCGCGACCCGCAAGGTCTACGGCGACGCGGTCTACGAGCGGCTGTACGGCGAGATCCGGCCGGTGCCGGCCGAGCGGCTGGTGGTGACCGAGGACGGCGCGCGTCACGCGCTCGCCGGCCGCGCGCTGGAGTTCGTGCACACGCCGGGACACGCGCTGCACCACCAGGCGATCGTCGATGCCGAGGCGGGCGCGGTGTTCGCCGGCGACACCTTCGGCGTCTCCTACCGCGAGTTCGACGTCGACGGCCGCGAGTTCATCCTGCCGGCCACCACGCCCTCGCAGTTCGACCCGCAGCAGCTGCACGGCTCGATCGACCGCATCGTCGCGCTCGCGCCGCGCGCGGTGTTCCTGACCCACTACAGCCGCGTCGTCGACGTCGCGCGGCTCGCGGCCGAGCTGCACGCGGCGCTCGAGGCGTACGTGGCGCTGGCGCGCCGCCACGGCGCGGATCCGGCGCGCGAGGCGCGGCTCTGCGAGGCGATCTTCGACTGGCACTCGGCGGCGCTCGACCGGCACGGCTACGCCGGCACCCCGGCGACGCGTCACGCGCTGCTCGACGACGACATCGCGCTCAACGTCCAGGGGCTGCTCGGCTGGCTCGACCGCCGCGGCTGAGCGCGGCGACGCGAACGGACCATGACACCATTCAAGGCGCTGCGCATCCACGGGCGCGACGGCGCGGTCGAGGCGCGCTTCGAGCGGATCGGGCTCGACGACCTCGCCGCCGGCGAGGTCGTGATCCGCGTGCGCTACTCGACCATCAACTACAAGGACGCGCTCGCCGCGACCGGCGCGGGGCGGATCCTGAAGCGCTATCCGCTGGTCGGCGGCATCGACCTCTCGGGCGAGGTCGAAAGCTCCGCCGACGCGCGCTTTCGGCCGGGCGAGCCGGTCGTGGTCACCGGCTGCGGCCTCTCGGAGACCCACGACGGCGGCTACGCCGAGTACGCGCGCGTGAAGGCCGAGTGGGTCGTCCCGCTGCCGGCCGGCCTCGGGCTCGACGACGCGATGCGGATCGGCACCGCCGGCTACACCGCGGCGCTCGCGATCGACCGCCTCGAGCACAACGGCCAGAGGCCCGAGGCCGGCCCGATCGTCGTCACCGGCGCGACCGGCGGCGTCGGCTCGGTCGCGATCGACATGCTGGCCGGCCGCGGCTATGAGGTCGTCGCGCTGAGCGGCAAGACGTCGGCCGACGAGTACCTGACCGCGATCGGCGCGGCGCGCATCCTGCGCCGCGGCGAGCTCGACCTCGGCCGGCGGCCGCTCGAGGCCGCGCTCTGGGCCGGTGCGATCGACAACCTCGGCGGCGAGGTGCTGACCTGGCTGACGCGCACGGTGGACTTCCACGGCAACATCGCCAGCATCGGCCTTGCGGCAAGTCCGGAGCTACACACGACCGTGATGCCCTTTATCCTGCGCGGCGTGAGCCTGCTCGGCGTCAATTCGGTCGCCAACACGCGCGAACTGCGGCTCAGGGTGTGGGACCGCATCGCCACCGACCTGAGGCCCCGCCACCTGGCGCGCATCGGCGCGCGCACGATCGACTTCGACGCGCTGCCGGCGGCGTTTGCCGACTACCTCGCCGGCGGGGTGCAGGGGCGGACGCTGGTCCGCATCGGCTGAGCTATCATGCACCGCACCAATTCGAGGGCCGCCGCATGACCCGTACCCCGACCTCGGCCGGCGAGCGCCTCTGGGCGGCGCTCGAGCAGGAGCGCCCGCTGCAGGTGGCCGGTGCCGTGAACGCCTACAGCGCGCTGCTCGCCGAGAAGGCGGGGTTCCGCGCGCTCTACCTGTCCGGCGCCGGCGTCGCGAACGCGTCCTTCGGGCTGCCGGACCTCGGCATCACCTCGCTCAACGACGTCTGCGAGGACGTGCGGCGCATCACCGGCGCCACCGACCTGCCGCTGCTGGTCGACGCCGATACCGGCTGGGGCGCGGCGTTCAACATCGCGCGCACGGCGGCCGACCTGATCCGCTCCGGCGCCGGCGGCATGCACCTCGAGGACCAGGTGGCGGCCAAGCGCTGCGGCCACCGGCCGGGCAAGGCGCTGGTCTCGACCGAGGAGATGGTCGACCGCATCAAGGCCGCGGTCGACGGCCGCACCGACGACGAGTTCGTGATCATGGCGCGCACCGACGCGCACGCGGTCGAGGGCCAGCAGGCCGCGGTCGACCGCGCGCTCGCCTACGTCGAGGCCGGCGCCGACATGATCTTCGCCGAGGCGCTCGCCACGCTCGCCGAGTACCGCCAGTTCACTGGCGCGGTGGACGTGCCGGTGCTCGCCAACATCACCGAGTTCGGCAAGACGCCGCTGTACACCGTCGAGGAGCTGAAGGGCGCCGGCGTCGGCCTCGTGCTCTACCCGCTGTCGGCCTTCCGCGCGATGTCGCAGGCGGCGCTCGCGGTCTACCACGAGCTCAGGCGGGCCGGCACCCAGAAGGGCATTCTCGACCGGATGCAGACGCGCGCCGAGCTCTACGAGGTGCTCGGCTATCACGACTACGAGAAGAAGCTCGACGAGCTGTACTCGAAGTAACGAACGCCGCAAGCGGGCTGGGCCGCAGAGGTAACGCCGTGTCAGACACCGTCAACATGCCGAACCCGATGACCTCGAAGCCGAAGAAGTCGGTGGCGCTCTCGGGCGTCGCGGCGGGCAACACCGCGCTGTGCACGGTCGGTCGCTCCGGCAACGACCTGCACTACCGCGGCTACGACATCCTCGAGACGGCCGAGAACGCCGAGTTCGAGGAGATCGCGTACCTGCTGATCCACGGCAGCCTGCCGCACGCCGCGGAGCTGCGGGCCTACAAGCAGAAGCTGCAGGCGCTGCGGGGCATCCCGCGCGTCGTGCGCGACGTGCTCGAGGCGCTGCCGGCGGCGAGCCACCCGATGGACGTGATGCGCAGCGCCGTCTCGGCGCTCGGCTGCGCGCTGCCGGAGAAGGACGACCACGGCGGCGGCGGCGCGCGCGACATCGCCGACCGGCTGATCGCGAGCCTGGGCTCCATGCTCTGCTACTGGTACCACTACAGCCACGCCGGCCGGCGCATCGAGGTCGAGACCGACGACGACTCGATCGGCGCCCACTTCCTGCACCTGCTGCACGGCGTGCCGCCGCCGGAGGAGTGGGCGCGCGCGATGCACACCTCGCTGAACCTCTACGCCGAGCACGAGTTCAACGCCAGCACCTTCGCTGCCCGGGTCGTCGCCGGCACCGGCGCCGACGTCTACTCGGCGGTGACCGCGGCGATCGGCGCGCTGCGCGGCCCGAAGCACGGCGGCGCCAACGAGGTGGCCTTCGAGGTCCAGAAGCGCTACCCGACGCCCGACGAGGCCGAGGCGGACGTGCGCCGCCGGGTCGCGAACAAGGAGGTCATCATCGGCTTCGGCCACCCGGTGTACACGATCGCCGACCCGCGCAACGAGATCATCAAGCGGGTCGCCAAGCGGCTCGCGGACCGCGCCCGCGACACGCGCATGTACGACGTCGCCGCCCGCCTCGAGGCGGTGATGCGCGAGGTCAAGAACATGTTCCCGAACCTCGACTGGTTCAGCGCCGTCAGCTACCACATGATGGCGGTGCCGACCGAGATGTTCACGCCGCTGTTCGTGATCTCGCGCACCACCGGCTGGTGCGCGCACATCATCGAGCAGCGCGAGGACGGCAAGATCATCCGCCCGAGCGCGAACTACGTCGGACCCGAGCCCCGGCCGTTCGTGCCGCTCGCCGCGCGCAGCTGAGAGCCTGCCGCCGCCGCCGTCGCGGCGGCGGCGTCCGCGGGCCGCCGGCGCGCGTGGCGGCGCAGCGCGCGCGCGAGCTCCGCCATCGTGAAGGGCTTGGCGACGAAGTCGTTCATGCCGGCCAGCAGGCACTCCTCGCGCGCGCCCTGCATCGCGTGCGCGCTGATCCCGATCACCGGCAGCCGCGCGGCGTGGGTCGCGGCCTCGCGCTCGCGCAGCCGCTGCGTCGCCGTGATGCCGTCCATGAACGGCATCTGGCAGTCCATCAGCACCACGTCGATGCCGCCGCGCGCGATGCGCTCGAGTGCCTCGACGCCGTGGCCGGCGAGCGCGACGCGGCAGCCGAGCGCCTCGAGCATCCCGGAGGCGACCGCCTGGTTGACCGGGTTGTCCTCGACGACCAGCACCTGCAGCTCGAGGCGCTCGCCGGCCGCCGACAGCCCGACGCTGGCGAGGAAGCTCGCCGTGTCGAGCTCGGCGCCCCGTCCCGTGACGCGCGCCAGCGTCGCGATCAGCAGGCTGCGGCGCACCGGCTTGGTCAGGTAGCCGGCGATGCCGCCGTCCGAGCCGCGCTCCGGCCCGTGGCCCGCGTCGCCGGTCGGTGCCATCGTGATCAGCGGCACGCCGCTCGCGTCGCGCCGCGCGCCGGCGAGGCGGTGGTCGAGCAGCACGACGTCCGGGCGCGCGCCGGCGGCGGTGAGCGCGGCGTCCAGCTGGGCGGCGTCGGCGGCCGTCGTGACCTCGGCGCCGGCGGCGGCGAGGGCCTCGGCGAGCACGTTGCGGCCGGTCGCGCTCGGGTCGCCGAGCAGCACCCGCAGCCCCTGCAGCAGCGGCTGCCGCGGCGGCCGGCCGCCGACCAGCGCCGGCACTTCGGCGGGCAGGCTGAAATGGAACGCCGAGCCGCGGCCGAGCTCGCTCGTGACGCGCATCGTGCCGCCCATCAGCTCCACCAACTGGCGCGAGATCGCGAGCCCGAGGCCGGTGCCGCCGTAGCGGCGCGTCGTCGAGGCGTCGGCCTGCGCAAACGGCTCGAACAGCCGGGCGAGCGCGCCGGGCGCGATGCCGACGCCGGTGTCGGCGATGCAGAACTCGAGCGTCGCGCGGCGGTCCGCGACCGGGCCCGAGTCGACGCTGACGACCACCTCGCCGTGCTCGGTGAACTTGAGCGCGTTGCCGATCAGGTTGGTCAGCACCTGCCGCAGCCGCACCGGATCGAC
Source organism: Steroidobacteraceae bacterium (assembly GCA_035524595.1). Classification (GTDB taxonomy): domain Bacteria; phylum Pseudomonadota; class Gammaproteobacteria; order Steroidobacterales; family Steroidobacteraceae; genus CAIKZZ01. Next base: position 9,158 of record DATKOP010000071.1, read on the forward strand.
GTGCACGACCGCCGGCACCGCCGGGCGGACCGCGACGATCAGCTCGAGGTCGCGGCCGTGGGTGCGGCTCGACAGCAGCTCGGCGGTGTCCTCGACGAGGCCCGCGAGGTCGAAGTCGATGGCCTGCAGCTCGAGGCGCCGCGCCTCGATCTTCGAGAAGTCGAGGATGTCGTTGATGATCTCGAGCAGCGACGCGGCCGAGCGGTGCACGGTGTCGCAGTACTTGCGCTGCCGCGGGCTGAGCTCGGTGCGCTCCAGGAGCTCGGTCATGCCGAGCACGCCGTTCATCGGCGTGCGGATCTCGTGGCTCATCCGCGCCAGGAACTCCGACTTGACGCGGCTCGCCGCGAGCGCGGCGTCGCGCGCGGCGTCGGCACCGCGCTTCGCGTCCTCGAGCTCGGCCAGCATCTGGTTGGCCGCCGCGGCGACCGTGCCGATCTCGTCGGCATGGCGATGCGGCTTGAGGCGCGCCGCCGGGTCGCCGGCGCGGCCGATCTCGACGAGCCGCGCCGCCATCAGCCGCAGCGGCCTGAGCAGCCGGCGCTCGAAGAACACCACCGCGAGCGCCGCGACCAGCAGGCCGGTGGTGATCGCGGACCAGAGCAGCGCGCGCGCGGCGCTCGCCGCCGCGGCGTGCACCGGCCGGCCGCTCGCGATCGCGACCACCAGCGCCTCGCCGTCGAGGGTGTCGGCGACCGTGAAGCGGATGTCGAGCACCGTCTCGTCGCGGCCGTCGAACTCCGGTGCCTCGATGCCCGCCGGCGGCCGCGCCACGCCCGCGACCGCGCCCGCCCGCGGCAGCGTGTCGAGCCGCACGTGCGCATCGAGGGCATCCGCGAGCAGGCCCTCGAAGACCGGGCCGAGCGAGCGGAACAGCACGATCGTGCCGACCGCGGGGCCGGTGCCGTTCGTGTGCAGCACCGGCGCGGCGCCGTAGGCGTACAGCTCGCCGCCGACCCGCAGGAAGCCGCGGTCGGAGTTCGCCTGGCCGAGGTGGCGCAGGAGCGGTGCCCCGGCCGCGAGCACGGCGTCGAACCCCGGGCCGGCCTCGCGGTAGCGCCGCATGACCGTGTCGGCGCCGCGGACCGCGACCGGCCGGCCGTCGGCCGCGACGAAGGCCGCGACGTCGATGCCGAGGTTGGCGAAGGTGTCCGGCTCCCAGTTGGCGGCGAAGTAGTTCGGGTTGTGGCCGAGCACGAAGTGGTAGGTCTCGTCCCAGCGGCCCTCGTCGCTTGCCAATCGCCTGAGCGCCTCGCAGGCCGCGAGGATCGTGCGCTCGGCGAGGCGCGCGCGGTCGAGCCCGTCGCGATGCTCGGCTTCCGCGACCGTCGCGCCGTACCACCAGCGTGCCGCGGCGTACTGGCCGGCGCCGAGCGCGCAGAACGTCGCGACGAGGACCGCGATCGTCAGGCGGTGGAGGCGGCGGTGGGGCGAGGGCGCGAGCATGAGGCGGTCGTGTGATCCGGGGGCACCTGTAACGGTTAGCGCCCCGTGCGGCCGGATCTTGAGCCGCGCTTCCCCGCCTCTAGGGGATCCCCGCAATGCGCGGCCCGGGGTCCGCCGCAGCCGGGCCTCGGGCGCCCCGCAGCGCGGCCGCGGCGGCCGCGGCGCGCGGCCGAGGCCTCAGCCGGCGTCGGCGGCCTTGCAGTCGACGTCGCGCTCCTTGCCGGGCGGCTGCGGCGGCTCGAGGGTCCACCCCGCCGGGATCTCGAAGCGCTCCGGCGGGATCGCGGCGGCGTCGATCGCGACCGTCTCGACGCTGAACTCCACGAGCGTCACCGGCGCCCCCGGCGCCTGCGCGTTCGCGCCGCCGGCCTGCGCGCCGGCCGGTTCCTCGCTGCTCTTCTTGCCGCCGAACAGGCCGCCGAGCAGCTTGCTCTTGATCGCGCTCGCGGCGCCGCCCATGCCGCCGCCGCCCTCGGCACTCCCCTCCGCGGAGGAACTCTGCTTGGCCCGCGCGCAGTGCTCGCCGCCCATCGCGAGGTAGAAGCGCGTCCTGAGCGGATGGCCCTTGAGGTCGCCGGCCTTCTGCGACAGCTGCTTGAAGGTGTCGGCGTACTGCGCCATCAGCCGGCGCACCTGCCCCTTCATGACGTCGTCCTCCGGGTCGAGGCCGAGCTTCTTCATGTGGGCGCGCGTGAAGGCGCGCTGCTCGGCGAGCCCGGGGACCTCGTCGGCCGTCAGCCAGGCGTCGAAGCCGTAGACGAGGTCGCAGACGTCGCCGGTCTCCCTGTCGGTGCAGGTCTGGGTCAGCGTCACGCTCGAGCGCCGCGCGAGGTGGCCGGCCAGCGTCGCCGTCTCGTCGCTCTTCTTGACTTCGACCTTCGGCGGGCTGAGGTCGCACTTGGACTTGTCGACCGCCTGCTTGCCCTGCGGTCGCTGCCGCTGGCACTCCTGCAGCTTGGCGGCCATCTCCTGCATCTTCTGCTTGGCGAGCGCGCGTTGCTCGGGCGTCGGAAACGGCTGCTCGGTGTAGCGCTTCTTGTCCGGCTGCAGGCGCCACTCGAGGTCGCGGTCGAGGCGCACGATCTCGCCGCTCTTCGCCTTGCCGCAGAGCAGCGACATGAAGCCCTCGCAGTGCATCTGCGAGTCCTTGCGCTGCTTGTCCCCGCTCAGCGACTCGGTGGACGTGCCGTTCATGCGCACGAAGCCGGCGAGGTTGAGGCCGATCTTCTGCTCGGTGGTGACGTCGGCCGCCGCCGCCGCCGCCCAGCCGAGCAGCGCGCCGGCGAGCGGGAGCCGCAACCGGCGCAGTAGAAGACGGTGGTCCATGGCTTCCTCCCGAGGCCGCCGCCGCGGCTCTGGCCCTGGCCGGCACGGCGCCAGCACCCCTGCAGACGCAGTGTAGACGGGCGCCGGGCAGCTGTCTGCCGGCCGCCGGCCGCAGGGCTGCGACGAGCCGAGCGGGGGCTGCGACGAACGGCGGCGCCGCGCCGGCGCCGGTCGCGACAATGGCGTGAGCCGCGGCCCGACGCGGCGGACGTTGCGCGGCCCCGCCGCCGGTGGCCGCCGCGGCGGCGGGCAGCGATAATCGCCACCACGACACCGCCGGCCGGCATCCGCCCGGCCGGTGCCGGCTTCGCAACAGGGGGTTTCGGGATGAAGAGATTCTGGCGTATCGCCGGCTGGACCGCGCTCGCGCTCGTCGCGGCGCTCGGCTTCGCGGGCTACAAGGTCATCTGGGGCAAGCCGTTCACGATCAACGAGCTCGCGAACCGCCAGACGCTCCTGTTCCTGGTCAAGAACCCGGAAGTGTTCACGCAGGTCGGCATCGCAGACGGCACGATCTTCGACTGGCACTCCGGCAAGCTCGCCGCGGTCGGCGTCGCCAAGCGCGACGAGGACTATGCGACCGCGGCGCGGTTCCTCGCCGAGGTGCGCGAGTTCGACCGCGCCAAGCTCGACCGGCAGGAGCGCATCACCTACGACATCCTGGTCGACCAGTACGAGACCGGGCTGTCCTTCAAGCGCTTCGACTGGCTCTCGTCCGAGGGCCTGTATCCGATCAGCCCGATGTTCGGCACGCAGGTGCAGCTGCCGAGCTTCATGCTGTCGGCCCACGTCGTGAAGAACGAGAAGACCGCGCGCAACTACGTCAGCAGGCTCGAGGCCATGGGCGACAAGCTCGATGCGCTGACCGCCGAGATGCAGCGCCAGGCCAAGGCCGGCGTCGTGCTGCCGATCTCGCTGCTCGAGAAGTCCGAGGTCGTGATCGGCGACACGATCCGGCCCAAGCCCGAGGACAACGGGCTCGTGACCACGTTCGCCGAGCGCATGGCCAAGGCCAAGGGCGTCGACGCGGCGCTCCAGCAGCAGCTGCGCCAGGCCGCGGTGGCGGCGCTCACGACGCGCGTCTACCCGGCGTACCAGCGCATGACCGCGGCGCTCGAGGCGCTCCGGCCGCAGGCGACGACCCAGAGCGCCGGCGTCGACCGCCTGCCGGACGGCGCCGCCTACTACCAGGCGATGCTGCGGCAGTTCACGACCACCGACTACTCGGCCGAGAAGATCCACGCGCTCGGACTCGCCGAGGTGGCGCGCATCAGCGCCGAGATGGACGCGCTCTTGAAGTCGCAGGGCCTGACCCAGGGCAGCATCGCGCAGCGCATGCAGATCCTGACCAAGGACCCGCGCTTCCTGTTCCCGAACACCGACGCGGGCCGCAAGCAGGCGCTCGAGCGCTACCAGCAGATCCTCGACGAGGTCAACGCGCGCATGCCGGAGTACTTTCGCACGCTGCCGCCGACCCGCCTCACGGTCGAGCGCGTGCCGGTGTCGGCCGAGAAGGGCTCGGCCGGCGCCTACTACCAGGCGGCGGCGATGGACGGCTCGCGGCCGGGCACCTATTTCGCGAACCTCAGGGACATGAACGAGCTGCCGAACTGGACCATGAAGAGCGTGACCTACCACGAGGGCATCCCGGGCCACCACTTCCAGATCTCGGTCGCGCAGCACATCAAGGACGTGCCGCTGATCCGCCAGCAGACGCTGTACTCGTCGTACGCGGAAGGCTGGGCGCTGTACGCCGAGCGCCTGGCCGCCGAGATCGGCATGTACAAGGACGATCCGTGGGGCGACCTCGGCCGGCTGCGCGACGAGATGCTGCGCGCGGTGCGCCTCGTGGCCGACACCGGCCTGCACGCCAAGGGCTGGACGCGCGAGCAGGCGATCGCCTACGAGATGGCCGAGACCGGCATGCCCGAGAGCGAGGTGGTCACCGAGGTCGAGCGCTACATGGCGCTGCCCGGCCAGGCCTGCGCCTACAAGGTCGGCCAGCTGAAGATCCTGGAGCTGCGCGACAAGGCCAAGGCCGCGCTCGGCGACAAGTTCAGCCTCAAGGACTTCCACGCGGTCGTGCTCGAGGACGGCGCCGTGCCGCTGACGCTGCTCGAGAAGCTCGTCGACGAGTGGATCGCGGCCGCCTCGGCGAAGGGCTGAGGTCCGCGGCCGGTGGCGCCCCCGCGACCGGGGGCGCCTTCGGCTATCCGCCACTGGCGAGCAGCCCCCGCCTGCGGCAACATCGCGGCCCCGCTCCCACCATCCGGCACGCCGCCATGTCCAGCCACGACTACAGGTCCGCCCAGCGCCCCGATCCCGACCCGGTGCTGGTCGACATCGCCGAATACGCCCGCAACTACCGGATCGCGAGCGAGGTCGCCTACGACACGGCCCGCTACTGCCTGATGGACACGCTCGCCTGCGGCTTGCAGGCGCTGAAGTATCCCGCCTGCACCAAGCTGATGGGGCCGGTGGTGCCCGGCGCGACCATGGTCGGCGGCGCGCGCGTGCCGGGCACGAGCTACGAGCTCGACCCGGTGCAGGCGGCGTTCAACATCGGCTGCATGATCCGCTGGCTCGACTTCAACGACACCTGGCTCGCGGCCGAGTGGGGCCATCCGTCCGACAACCTCGGCGGCATCCTCGCGGTGGCCGACTACCTGTCGCGCCGCAACGTGGCCGAGGGCCGCGCCGCGCTGCCGGTGCGCGACGTGCTGACCGGCATGATCAAGGCGCACGAAATCCAGGGCGTGATCGCGCTGGAGAACTCGTTCAACCGCGTGGGACTCGACCACGTCGTGCTGGTGAAGGTCGCCTCGACCGCGGTGGTCGCGCAGATGCTGGGGCTCGACCGCGACGAGGTCATCAATGCAATCTCGAATGCGTGGATCGACGGGCAGAGCCTGCGCACGTACCGCCACGCGCCCAACACAGGCTCGCGCAAGTCGTGGGCTGCGGGCGACGCGACGAGCCGCGCCGTGCGGCTCGCGCTG
>DATKOP010000072.1:0-16117 GCA_035524595.1 Steroidobacteraceae bacterium
ATCTGCCCGGTGCGGTCGGCGATCTTCGCGAAGCTCGCCTTGCCCATCAGGCGCTTGAACAGGATGCGGCCGCCGACCTTGACGCGCGTCGGGTTGGCCTCGAGCCACTCGGCGGAGCGCTCGCCGTAGGCATCGTGCAGCTGCCCGGCGAGGGCATCGCGGCGGAAGTCGTTGGGGAAGGCGATGCCGGCCTTGCGCAGCTCGGCGAGCTTGGCGCGCCGCTCGGCGATCAGCTTGTTCTCGTCCGGCGATGCCGCATCGGCCGGCGTCTCGTCGTCGGTCATCGTCACAGCCCCTGCTTCAAGCTCGCTTCCATGAAGGGATCGAGGTCGCCGTCGAGGACGGCGGTCGTGTTGCCGACCTCGACGTTGGTCCTGAGGTCCTTGATCCGCGACTGGTCGAGGACGTAGGAGCGGATCTGGTGGCCCCAGCTGACGTCGGACTTCGAGTCCTCGAGCACCTTGGCGGCCGCGTTGCGCTTGTTGAACTCGAGCTCGTAGAGCTTCGCCTTCAGCATCTTCATCGCGCTCGAGCGGTTCTTGTGCTGGCTGCGCTCGCTCTGGCAGGTGACGACGATGCCGCTCGGCAGGTGGCGGATGCGGATCGCCGACTCGGTCTTGTTGACGTGCTGGCCGCCGGCGCCAGAGGAGCGGAAGGTGTCGACCTCGAGGTCGGCCGGGTTGACCTCGATGTTGATGTCGTCGTCCACCTCCGGCGAGACGAACACCGAGGCGAAGGACGTATGGCGCCGGTTGCCGGAGTCGAACGGCGACTTGCGCACCAGGCGATGGACGCCGGTCTCGGTGCGCAGCCAGCCGTAGGCGTAATCGCCCTCGACGCGCAGCGACACGCCCTTGATGCCGGCCACCTCGCCGTCGCTCTGGTCCATGGTCTCGACCCTGAAGCCGTGCGCGTCGGCCCACTTGAGGTACATCCGCAGCAGCATCTGCGCCCAGTCCTGGGCTTCGGTGCCGCCGGCGCCGGCCTGGATGTCGACGAAGGCGTTGTGCGCGTCCATCGGCCCGGGGAACATGCGCTGGAACTCGAGGGTCTTGACCTCCTTGTCCAGCTTGCCGGCGTCGCGCTCCACCTCGGCGATGGCGCCGGCCTCGCCCTCGGTCTCGGCGAGGTCCAGGAGTTCGAGCGAGCCCGTGATGCCGTTGCGGACGCGGTCGAGGCGCTCGGTGATCGCGGCGAGCTGCGCCCGCTCCCGGCCTAGCGCCTGGGCGCGGTCCGGCGTGTCCCAGATCTTGGGATCTTCGAGTTCGCGGCTGACCTCGGCGAGCCGCTCGCTCTTGCGCTCGTACTCAAAGATACCCCCTTAAGGAGGCGAGGCGTTCCTCGAGATCCTTGAGCTGGCGGCGGATCGGGGTGACGAGCGGGGCGACTTCGGCGGGCATGGCAAACTTCACTGGCAACTCCGCGAGATCATAACATGCGCCGTCCGCGGCCCGGCGGCACGGGCAGGCGGGTGAGCGCGAGGCCGTCACATCGCGGTGCTACATTCGCCGCGCTCGACGCGAGGTGGCGCGCGACGGATGCCCATGGCCGACCCGATCCCGACGATTGACGAGGTGCTGTCGTGGTGCGAGGCGCGGCTGCGCGAGGCACCTGCCGACCCGGCGCCGCTGCTTGAGGCCGCCCGCCTCCTGCGCCGGCACGGCCAGGGGCCGGCCGCCATCCGCTGCCTGGAGCAGGCCTCAGCGCTGCGCCCGGATTCGGCAGCGATTCACCATGATCGCGGCGTCCTGCTGCAAGCGCTGGGCGACCTCGACGGCGCCGCGGTCGCGCTGCACTGCGCGCTCGAGCGCTCGCCAGGGTTCGCGCCGACCCACGCCGCGCTCGCGTCGGTGCGCCGCGCCCAGGGTGATCGTGTTGCGGCGATCGCGGGTTACCGGACCGCCGTGGCGCTCGAGCCGGGCCTCGGCTCGGCGCACAATAACCTCGGGCTCGCATTGCGCGACGCCGGCGATCTCGCCGGCGCCGTGCAGAGCTATCGGGCGGCCATCGCCGCGTCGCCCGCGTTGGCGCGCCCGTACTACAACCTGGGGGTCGCGCTGCGCGAGTTGCGCTTGTTGCCCGAAGCGCTGGCGATGCAACGCGCGGCGCTTGCGCGGCGCTCGCCCTACCCGCTGGCCGAGTCCGAACTGCTGCGCTGCTCGCTCGAGCTTGGCGACTGGGCGGCGATCGAGGCATCGCGGGCCGGCGTCGCGGCGGCGATCGCCGGCGGCGAGGTCGTGCCACCGTTCACGGTGCTCGGCACGTTCGACGATCCCGCGCTGCAGCTCCGCGTCGCGCAGCGCTACGCCGCCTCGCTCGCCCCCACCCCCGCCGCACGCCCCGAGGCCCGCCGCCGCGGCCGCGAACGGCTGCGGGTGGCGTACCTGTCGGCCGATTTTCACCGCCATGCGACCAGCTACCTGATGGTCGAGCTGCTCGAACTGCACGATCGCGAGCGATTCGAGATCGTTGGCGTCTCCTTCGGTCCGGATGATCGCAGCGACCTGCGCCGCCGCGTGCGCGGGGCATTCGATACCTGGTTGGAGGCGGGCGCATTGCCGGACGCCGAAGTCGCCGCCTGGCTGCGAGCGCAGGCGGTCGATCTCGCGGTGGACCTCAAGGGCTACACCCAGGGGGCACGCCCCGGAATCCTGGCCCGCCGGCCCGCGCCGGTTCAGCTCAGTTACCTCGGCTATCCGGGAACGATGGGCGCGCCGCACATCGACTACCTGGTCGCGGATGCGTTTGTCGTCCCGCCGGCGGAACGTCCTCACTACGCCGAAGCGATCATCTACCTGCCCGACTGCTACCAGCCCAACGACCGTCACCGCGTCACCACTCCCGGCCCGCCGACCCGCCGCGAGCACGGGCTGCCGGAGCGCGGCTTCGTGTTCTGCTGCTTCAACAACGGCTGGAAGATCAACCGCGAGATGTTCGGCGTGTGGATGCGCCTGCTGGCCCAGGTCCCCCAGAGCGCGCTGTGGCTGCTCGCCTGGAACGACTGGCAGCCCGACAACCTCCGGGCGGCCGCGGCGCGCGCCGGCATCGACCCCGGCAGGCTCGTCTTCGGCGCGCGCGTCCCGATCGAGCAGCATTTGGCGCGCCACGCGCTGGCCGACCTCTTTCTGGATACCGTGCCGTGCAACGCCCACACCACCGCCAGTGACGCCCTCTGGTCCGGCTTGCCAGTGTTGACGGTCGCCGGCCGGTCTTTCGCGGCGCGCGTGGCCGGCAGCCTGCTGCGGACGTTGGGGCTGGAAGATCTGGTGTGCGGGTCGCTCGACGCCTACGAGCGACGCGCGCTTTCCATCGCGACCGGTCCGGGCGCGGCTTCGGAGCTGCGGGCGAGGCTGCAAGCGGCACGGCAGGCCGCGCCGCTGTTCGATGCCGACCGGTACCGGCTGCAGCTGGAGCAGGCTTTCGTCACGGTCGCGGCGCGCGCGGCGCGCGCGGAACCGCCCACGGACCTGTGGGTGGCGCCGTCGGCGCCCGGTGCCGCGAGCGCCTCGTGAGCGGGACTGGCCGCCCGAAGGGACAACCGTCGGCCATCGGGCCGGCGGATCACACCAACTCGAGGTACTCGACCAGCAGCTGCGGACGCTTCAGACCCTGGTATTCGTTGACGTCGAGCCGGTAGACCACCCTGAGGCGCGCCTCGGCCCGCGGCACGAGCGCGCCCGGGCGCGTCAGCCAGCCGAAGGCGATGGCCTCGTGCGGCGGCGTCTTCGGCGCGGCCCGCAGCCACAGCTTCAGGTGCTTCTCGCCGAGCACGCGCGCCTCGACCACCGTGAACTCGCCGTCGAAGCAGGGCTCCGGGAAGCCCGAACCGAACGGCCCCGCGTCGCGCAGCCGCTCGGCGGTCGCGAGCGTGAGCTCGGCCGCCTCGAGCGCGCCGTCGGTGTAGAGCCGCCCGTCGAGCAGCCCCGGGCTCGCGCGCCGCTCCACCTCGGCGGCGAACTCGCTGCCGAACTCGCGCAGCCGTCCCGCCTCGAGCGTGAGGCCGGCCGCCATCGCGTGGCCGCCGAACTTGTCGATCAGGCCCGGCACGCGGGTCGCCACCGCCTCGAGTGCGTCGCGCACGTGGACGCCGGGCACCGAGCGCGCCGAGCCGCGCGCGAGGCCACCGTCGGCCGGCGCGAAGGCCACCACCGGGCGGTGCAGCTGGTCCTTGACGCGCGAGGCCACCAGCCCGACCACGCCCTGGTGCCAGTCGGCATCGTACAGGCAGATCGCACCCGGCAGCGCCGCACCCGGCTCGTCGAACTGCAGGCGCCGCACGATCTCGACCGCCTCGGCGTGCATCCGCGCCTCGATCGCGCGCCGCTCGCGGTTCAGCCGGTCGAGCTGCTCGGCGAGCGCGCGCGCCCGCGCCGGGTCGTCGGCCAGCAGACACTCGATGCCGATCGACATGTCCTCGAGGCGTCCGGCGGCGTTCAGCCGCGGGCCGATGAAGAAGCCGAGGTCGGCGGTGCCGGCTGCGGCGAGCGTGCGGCCGGCGACGGCGGCGAGCGCGGCGATGCCGGGCACGCAGCGCCCGGCCCGGATCCGCTCGAGGCCGGCCTGCACCAGCACGCGGTTGTTGCGGTCGAGCGGCACCACGTCGGCGACGGTGCCGAGCGCGACGAGGTCGAGGAGCTCGGCGGTCGCGCCGGTCGGCCGCCCGAGCCGGCGGCCGAGCGCGAGCGAGACGTAGAAGGCGACGCCGACGCCCGCCAGCGCCCGGCTCGCGAAGCGCGCGCCGGGCAGGTTCGGGTTCACGATGCAGGACGCCGCCGGCAGCTCCGGCCCCGGCAGGTGGTGGTCGGTCACCAGCACCTCGATGCCGCGGGCGCGCGCGGCGGCGACGCCCTCGAGGCTCGAGACGCCGTTGTCGACCGTGACCAGCAGCTGCGGCGCGCGCTCGGCGGCGAGGGCGACGATCTCCGGCGTCAGCCCGTAGCCGAAGCGGAAGCGGTCCGGCACCAGGTAGCCGACCTCGGCGTGCCCGAAGCGGCGGATCGCGCGCACCATGAGCGCGCTCGCCGTCGCACCGTCCGCGTCGTAGTCGCCGACGATCAGGATCCGCGCGCCCTTCGCCACGTGCGCGCCGAGCAGCTCCGCGGCGGCCTCGACGCCGTCCAGCGAGCTCACCGGCAGGAGCCGCTCGAGGCCGAGCTCGAGGTCCTCGGCGCGCGTCACGCCGCGCGCCGCGTACACGCGCGCCAGCACCGGGTCGAGCGACGCCGGCAGCGCGCTCGCCGGCACCGCGCGCCGTGCGATCGGCCGGCGCATCACGCGAGCAGCTCCCACCACGGCCGCGACCGCACCCAGCGCCGCCAGCGCTGGCGCGGCCGCAGCACGAACTCGTGGCCGCCGGCGTGGATGCGCGCCGCCGCGTGCGCTCCGCCCCGGAGCGCCGCCGCGAGCGGCCCGAACCAGAGCGCGTCCGCCGCCTCGAACGAGTGACCGGCGCGGGCGAGCCCGGCGAGGCTCCAGCACTCGAGCCGCGCGCGCCGCGCCGCGCGCGGCGCGCGCGCGGCGGCCGCGGCCAGGAAGGCGTCCCCGCCGTCGAGCTCGGGCCAGTCGCCGCCGCCCGCGAGCGGCTCCCGGCCCGCGCCCCACAGCCACAGGCCGTTGACCGCGAGCCCCTCGCGGCTCGGCGCGGCGACGCCGTGCAGCCACATCTGCAGCTCGGTCATCAGCCGCTCGAGGCGTCCGGCGTCGGCGCCGGCGGGCAGCGCCTCGCCGACGTTGCGGCCGGCGTAGGCGGCGGGGTCCTCGGTCGCGACCGCGAAGCCTGCGGCGGCGCGCAGCAGCAGGCCCTCGCCCGCCGCGACCAGCGCCAGCGCGGGATCCGCCCAGTCCGCCGCGAAGCGCGCCGCGAGCGCCGCGGCCGCGCCCGGCGCGAGGGTCAGCGCGCCCTGCGCGTGGAACTTAAGGCGCGTGAGCCCGGCGACGAAGTGCACCGGCGTCGCGACAAACCAGGTGAGCCCGCCGCCGGCGTCGTGGCCGTGGTGCGCCGCGAGCGTGCGCGCCACCGGCAGGTCGCCCGCCGGCGGGTCGAGGCCCGCGAGCGCGAGCGCCCAGCGCCGCCAGTCGCGCGGCGCGGGGCGGCGCTCGGCGCGCGACAGCAGCCGCTCGCCGAGCGGCAGCCGCGGCAGCCGCGCCGCGACGTCGGCGTCGGCGTCGGCGTCGGGCGCCCAGAGGTCGGTGCAGGCGGCGTAGAGTTCGGGCATGAATCGCGTATCGTAGCCGCATGCAGCTCGCCCCCGATACCCATGGCCAGGCGAACCTGATCGCGGGCTACGCGCCGGGCGAGCTGCGCCTGCGCGATCGCGTGCTCAGGGCGAGCGCGATCGTGACCGCGAGCGAGGTGCTGCCATGGCCGGTGGCCGGCGCCGAGTCGCTGACGCCCGAGCTGCTCGCGCCCGTGCTCGCGCTGCGCGTCGAGGTGGTGCTGCTCGCCACCGGCGCGCGCCAGGTGTGGCCGCCGCCGGCGGTGCTCGCGCACCTCGCCGCGCGCGGCGTCGGGCTCGAGGTCATGGACCTCGGCGCCGCCTGCCGCACCTTCAACCTGCTGGTCGGCGACCGGCGCCAGGTCGCGCTCGCGGCGATCCTCCGCCCGCCCTAGCGCGGCGGCAGCTGCGTGCGCGGGTCGACCGGCCGGCCGTTCATGCGGATCTCGAAGTACAGCGCCGCCTGCCGGCCCGGGCCCGTCCCCATCGCCGCGATCGGCTGGCCCTCGCGCACCGCCTCGCCCTCGTGCACCAAGAGCTGCTGGTTGTAGCCGTAGGCGGTCAGCCACGTGTCGTCGTGCTTGATGATCACGAGCTCGCCGTAGGCGCGCAGGCCGGCGCCGGTGTAGACCACGCGGCCGGCCGCGGCCGCGCGCACCGGGCTGCCGAGCGTGCCGGCGATCCTGAGGCCGACGCCGCCCGAGGGCTTCTCGACCGCGCCGTCGACGGTGCCGTCGGCGGGCCAGCTCCAGTGCGGCGCGGGCGTGACCGGCAGCGGCGCCGGCGACCGCGGCCGCGCCGCCGCTGCCGCGGTCGCGGCCGGCGGCGCGGCCGGGTGCGCGTTCGGCGCGAGCGCCAGCACCTGGCCGACGTCGATGCGGTAGTCGGCGCCGATGCCGTTCCAGCGCGCGACGTCGCGGTAGTCGAGCCCGTGCCGCCAGCTGATCGAGTAGAGCGTGTCGCCCGCGCGCACGACGTAGGTCGCGGGCGGCGCCGGCCGCGGCCGGCCGGCGCAGCCGGCGAGCAGCACGACGAGCGCGAGGCTGAGCGCGCCGAGCCGCGCGCCGCCCGTTGAGGCCGCGCGCCGGGCGCAGGGCACCTCAGGCCGTGCCGGCGACGAGCGGCACGAAGCTGACGCCACCCAGCTTGTCCCGGATGAAGTGGTCGTCGCGGCGCACGATCCGCAGCAGCTCCTGCGCGCCCTCGGGGCCGACCGGCAGCACCAGCCGCCCGCCCTTCGGCGACAGCTGCGCGAGCAGCGCCTGCGGCACCGCGAGCGGCGCGGCCGCCACCAGGATCGCGTCGTAGGGCGCGTGCGCCTTCCAGCCGTCCATGCCGTCGCCGTGCCGGTAGCGCACGTTCTTGATGCCGAGCTCCTTGAGCCGCAGCTTGGTGCGGTCGAGCAGGGGCTTGATGCGCTCCACCGTCGAGAGGCGCGTCACCAGCGGCGCGAGCAGCGCGGTCTGGTAGCCGCAGCCGGTGCCGATCTCGAGCACGTTGTGCAGCGGCCCGCCCATCAGCAGCGCCTCGCTCATGCGCGCCACCACGTAGGGCTGCGAGATCGTCTGGCCGAAGCCGATCGGCAGCGCCGTGTCCTCGTAGGCGCGGCTCGACAGCGCCTCGTCGACGAACACGTGGCGCGGCAGGTTGCGGATCCGGTCGAGCACGTTGAGGTTGCTGATGCCCTGCTCGCGCAGCCGCTGCACGAGCCGCTCGCGCGTGCGCGCCGAGGTCATGCCGATGCCGGGGTTGTGGCGCACGTCAGACATCGCCGCCCTGCAGCCAGGCCTCGAGGCCCGGCAGCGCCGCGTGGCGCGTGAGGTCGATCTGCAGCGGCGTGATCGAGGCGTAGCCGTGCTCGACGGCGTGGAAGTCGGTGCCGGGGCCGGCGTCCTCGCCGACGCCCGGCGCGCCGACCCAGTACATTGGCCGGCCGCGCGGGTCGGCGGTGCGCACGATGCGCTCCGAGCGGTGGCGCACGCCGAGCCGCGTCGCGCGCACGCCCTTGAGCGCCGCGTACGGCAGGTCCGGGACGTTGACGTTGAACAGCGTCGCCTGCGGCAGCGGCGCGCGCCCGAGACGCTCGATCAGCTCGCGCGCGACCCGCGCCGCGGTCGCGAAGTGCCGCTCGCCGCCGGCGACCAGCGACACCGCGATGCTCGGCAGCCCGAGGAAGCGCCCCTCCATGGCCGCCGCGACGGTCCCCGAGTACAGCACGTCGTCGCCGAGGTTGGCGCCGTCGTTGACGCCGGAGACGACGAGGTGCTGCTCGGCGTCGAGGAAGCCCGAGATCGCGAGGTGCACGCAGTCGGTGGGCGTGCCGTTGACGGCGTACCAGCCGGTCTCGGCCTCGACGATGCGCAGCGGCGCGTCGAGCGTCAGCGAGTTCGAGGCACCCGAGCGGTTGCGGTCCGGGGCGACGACGGTGAGCGTGCCGAGGCCCGCGAGCGCCTCCGCGAGTGCCCTCAGACCGTCGGCTCGCCAGCCATCGTCGTTGCTGAGCAGGATGTTCATGAACGCGAGCCCGTTACTATACTGGAAGCCCGCGCGCCGATGGGGAACGCAGCCGTGCAGCGCCCGCCTCCCGATGAGCCGCCGCCCGAGGACGCGTCGTTTCGCGACGCGGTCGGCGACGTCAAGCCGCTGCCGCCGCGGCCGACGGCGCCGCGCGCGCCGCGGCCGCGGCCGTCCGCGGCGTTCCGTCGTGCCGACGAACGCGCGGTGCTCGCGGAGAGCCTCGCGCTCGGCCCCGGCGAGTGGCTGGTCGAGACCGGCGAGGAGCTGCTGTTTCGGCGCGCGCACCTGTCGGCGCGGCTGCTCGAGCGGCTGCGGCGCGGCGAGTTCGCGGTCGAGGACCAGATCGACCTGCACGGGCTGAGCGCGCTCGAGGCGCGCGAGGCGCTGCGCGAGTTCCTCACCGAGGCGCTGGCGCGGCGCCTCGCCTGCGTGCGGGTCGTGCACGGCAAGGGGCTGAGATCCGGGCCGCGCGGCCCGGTGCTCAAGCACGCGGTCAACGTCTGGCTGCGCAAGGTGGACGCCGTGCTCGCCTTCGCCTCGGCGCCGCGCCGCGATGGCGGCACCGGCGCGGTCTACGTGCTCCTGGCGCGGCGTTGACGCCCGGCCGCGGCGGTGCCGGCCGGCCCCAGGTGCTCGCCGGGGAACGCCTCGAGCCCGGTGAGCAGCGTCACCCGGTCGGCCGGCCGGCTGAGCTGGTGGTCCGCGTTCCTGACCGGCACGAAGCGGTGCGGCCTTGCGGCGCGCGTCAGCGCCGGCCGAGCTTCGCGACCAGCGCCGCGAGCGAGGCGCGCGTCTCGGGCCCGGTCCAGGCCTCGATCATCTCGCTCTGGTCGCGGGCCGTGGCCTCGGCCATCAGTGCGATGAGGTCGGCGCGCACCATCGCGCGCGTCGTGCGGTACGCGAGCGGCGGCAGCGCCAGCACGCGCTCGAGCCAGGCGTGCGCCCGGCCCCCGAGCTCGGCGGGCTCGGCGAGCTCGTCGACCAGCCCGACCGCGAGCGCCTCCTCCGGCGTCAGCAGCAGGCCCTGCGGCAGCATCTGGTTCGCGACCCTGAGGCTCACCGCGCGCTTCAGCACGCCGTAGATCAGCGGCCCCGGCAGCAGGCCGACCTGCACCTCGTTGAGGCCGATGCGAAAGTCGCCGCGCGCCATGATGCGCTGGTCGCAGAACAGCGCGAGCACGGCGCCGCCGGCCGGGCTGTGGCCGTTGATCGCCGCGACGATCGGCAGCGGGCTCTCGGCCATCACGCGCAGGCAGCCGAAGAAGCTGCCGAGGAAGCCCCTGAGGCTGGTCGCGTCGAGCCCCGCCAGCACGCCGACGTCGAGGCCGGCCGAGAACAGCTTGCCCGCGCCCGTCAGCACCAGGCCGCGCGCGCCGTCGCGCGGCGCCGCCTGGATCGCGGCCGCCAGCGTCTCGAACAGCGGCACGTGCAGCGCATTGACCGGCGGCCGGGCGAGGCAGAGCGTGCGGATCGGGCCGGCGTCGTGGTGTTCAAGCATCTTCGGGCTCCAGCGGGGTGTCGGGGGTCTCGACCAGCTCGCGCACCACGGCGGTCGCGTACGCGCCGGGCGGCAGGCGGAACTCGAGGCGTAGCGTGCCGTGTTCGACCTCGGCGCGAAAGTCCTCCGGCCAGAGCCGCAGCGGCCGGCGCGCGGCCTCCAGGCCCGCGCCCTCGAGCGCCGCCGGCAGCGGCCCGAAGCCCGCCAGCACCTCGGCCTCGAGCGCACCGGCGGCATCCGCCGGCGACGGCCCGCGCCCCGCCAGCGGCCCGGTCGGATTGAGGTCGCGCCGCGCGAGCCGCGCCTCGAGCTCGGCGTCGATCGTCCCGGCCGCGAACCAGCTGTTGCGGCCCGCGAGGTTGACGAGCTCGCCGGGCAGCAGCCGCTGCCAGCTGCCGTCGGCGACGCGCCGCGCGAGCAGCGCGTTGAACAGGAGGCCCCTGGCCGCCGACAGCACGAAGGCGCGCGCCTCGCGCTGCCGCGGCAGGCCGGCGCCGGCCGCGAAGCGCGCCACGGCCTCGAGGTTCGCGCCGTCGCGGCCGAAGCGCTGCGGGCCGAAGTAGTTCGGCACGCCCGCGGCCGCGACCTGCCCGAGGCGCTCGGCCAGCCGCGCGGGCGGCGCCTCGAGCTCGCGCAGCCAGATGACGAAGGCGTTGCCGGCGAGCGCACCGCGCCTCAGCTTGCGCGAGTGCGCCTCGGCGGCGAGCACGCGAAAGCCTTCGCCCTCGAGGCCCGCGAGCGGGCGCGGCGGCCGCGGCGCCGGCACCGTGAAGTACTGGGTCGCGACCGCGAGCCGGTCCTTGAGGCCGGCGAAGCCGACCTCGCGCGGCGCGCAGCCGGCGAGGCGCGCGAGCTCGCGCGCGACCGCAAGCGTGTCGCGGCCGCGCTTGGCCACCGTCAGCAGCAGGTGCGCCGCGCCGCCGTCGGCGCCGAAGCCGAGCCGCTCGGCGACCGCGAAGTCCTCGGCGCTCGCCTTCAGGCGCGCGCGGCCGGCCGGCCCGCCGTGCGCGCGCGGCGGCGCGAGCGCCGCCGCCCGCCAGGCCGCCGGCGCCTCGCTCAAGCGCGCGTCTCGAGCAGCACCGCGGCCTCGGCCGCGAGCCCCTCGCCGCGGCCGAGGAAGCCGAGCCGCTCGGTGGTGGTCGCCTTGAGGTTGACGCGCTCGGGCGGCAGCCCGAGCTCGCGCGCGATCGCGGTCCGGATCCGCTCGCGGTGCGGTGCGATCCGCGGCGCCTCGCCGAGCAGGGTCAGGTCGGCGTTCACGACCGCGAGGCCCGCGGCGCCGATCCGCGCCAGCGTCGCGCGCAGGAGCTCGACGCTGGCGACGCCGCGAAACGCCGGATCCGAGTCCGGGAAGTGCTGGCCGATGTCACCGAGCCCGGCGGCGCCGAGCAGCGCATCGCAGAGCGCGTGCAGCAGCACGTCGCCGTCGGAGTGCGCGACCACGCCGCGGCCGTAGGGCACGCGCTCGCCGCCGAGCATCACGTGGTCGCCCGGCCCAAAGGCGTGGACGTCGATGCCGAAGCCGATCCGTGACTCACCCATGCGCGCCTCCCCGAGCAGCCGGCCGGCGAGCTCGAGGTCGCCCGGCTCGGTCACCTTGATGTTCGTGGCGGAGCCCGCGACCAGCAGCGGCCGGGCGCCGGCGGCCTCGAGCGCGCTCGCCTCGTCGGTCGCGGCCGGATCCGCGGCCAGCGCGGCGCTCAGCGCGCCGAGGCGGAAGGCCTGCGGCGTCTGCGCGCGGTGGAGCGCCTCGCGCGGCACGGTGCGCTCGACCCGGCCGTCGGCGCCGGCGCGCTTGACGGTGTCGGCGATGCGCAGCGCCAGCAGCGCGCCGTCGGGCGCGCCCGGCAGCGCCGCGAGCAGCCGCGCGAGGTCGGCGCGCGGCAGGCACGGCCGCGCCGCGTCGTGCACCAGCACCCACGGGTCCTCGGCGCCGAGGCGCGCGCGCAGCGTCGCGAGCCCGGCGGCCACCGAGTCGCGGCGCTCGGCGCCGCCGGTCACGGTCGCGACCCGCGGGTCGCGCGCGAGCGGCAGCGCCGCGAAGTGCCGGTCGCCGGCCGCGAGCGCGACCACGACGCCGCGGCAGGCGGGGTCGGCGAGGAACGGCGCGAGCGCGTGCTCGAGCACCGTGCGGCCGGCGAGCGGCTGGTACTGCTTCGGCAGCCGCTCGCCCTCGCCCATGCGCCGGCCGCGGCCGGCGGCGGGCATGACGAGCCAGTAGCTGGGGAGGTCCACGCGCCGCGCAGCCGGCGCGTCAGTGCGAGGTGCGCTGGACCGGCAGGCGCTCGGGTCGCGCGGCGGCGGGATCCGGGGCGAGGCCGGGGCGCGAATCGGCGTCGACCACCTGGAAGAAGGTCTCGCTGGCGCCGATCATGCCGAGGTCGTTGCGCGCCCGCTCCTCGAGCGCCGCGAGGCCCTCCTTGAGGTCCTTGACCTCGGCGACCAGCTGGTCGTTGCGCCGCACGAGCGTCGCGTTCTCCGCCTGCTGCGCGGCGACGCTGCGCTTGAGGCTGGCGACCGAGCGCACGCCGTCGTCGGAGAGCCAGAGGCGGTACTGGAGCCCGATCAGCGCGAGCAGCAGGGCGACGGCGAAGACCCTCATGGGCTCAATAAGTTAACACGACGCGCAGCGCTTGCGAACCCCGCCGCGGGGCTCAGGCTGCCGGCACCGCGACCGGGAAGGCCCGGGCGCCCGCGTACACCGCGCCCTGGCCGAGCTCGGCCTCGATCCGCAGCAGCTGGTTGTACTTCGCGACGCGGTCCGAGCGCGACATCGAGCCGGTCTTGATCTGCGTGGCGGTGGTCGCGACCGCGATGTCGGCGATGGTCGCGTCCTCGGTCTCGCCGGAGCGGTGCGAGATCACCGCCGCGTAGCGCGCCTCGGTGGCCATGCGGATCGCGGCCAGCGTCTCGGTCAGCGTGCCGATCTGGTTCGGCTTGATCAGGATCGCGTTGGCGACGCCCTTCTCGATGCCCTCGGCGAGGATGCGCGTGTTGGTCACGAAGACGTCGTCGCCGACGATCTGCAGCCGCGCGCCGAGGCGCGCGGTCAGGAGCCGCCAGCCGTCCCAGTCGCCCTCGGCCATGCCGTCCTCGATCGTCAGGATCGGGTAGTCGGCGGCGAGCTTGGCGAGGTAGTCGGTGAAGCCGGCCGCGTCGAAGCTGCGCTGCTCGGACTCGAGCGTGTAGCGCCCGTCCTTGTAGAACTCCGAGCTCGCGGCGTCGAGGCCGAGCCAAACGTCGCGCCGCGGCAGGTAGCCGGCCCGGGTGACCGCCTCGAGGATGGTCTCGAGCGCCGCCGCGTTCGACGGCAGGTCCGGCGCGAAGCCACCCTCGTCGCCGACCGCGGTCGACAGGCCGCGGTCGGCGAGGATCTTCTTGAGCGCGTGGAACACCTCGGCGCCGCAGCGCACCGCCTCGGCGAGCGTCGGCGCGCCCACCGGCAGGATCATGAACTCCTGGATGTCGAGGCTGTTGTTGGCGTGCGCGCCGCCGTTGATGATGTTCATCATCGGCACCGGCAGCAGGAGCGGCTGGCCGGCCGGCGCCAGGTGCCGCCAGAGCGCGACGCCGGCCTCGCGCGCCGCGGCGTGCGCGGCCGCGAGCGACACGGCGAGGATCGCGTTCGCGCCGAGGCGCGACTTCGACTCGGTGCCGTCGAGCTCGATCATGCGCCGGTCGAGCCCGGCCTGGTCGGCGGCGTCGTGGCCGGCGAGCGCGCGCGCGAGCTCGCCGTTGACGTGCTCGACCGCGCGCCGCACGCCCTTGCCCTGGTAGCGCCCGCGGTCGCCGTCCCTGAGCTCGACCGCCTCGCGGCTGCCGGTGGAGGCGCCCGAGGGCACCGCGGCGCGGCCGACGGCGCCCGACTTCAGCGTCACGTCCGCCTCGACGGTCGGGTTGCCGCGCGAGTCGATGATCTCGCGGCCGCGTATGTGGACGATGGCGCTCATCTGCTTCAGCTCCGCTCTGGCGCGGCCAGCGTGTCTTCCTCGTACGGCCCGCGCTTTGCCGTCCGGTCGAGCTCGACGAGGGTCGCGAGCAGGGATTCCATGCGGCCGAGCGGCCACGCGTTCGGGCCGTCCGACAGCGCCTTGGCCGGGTCGGGGTGGGTCTCCATGAACAGCCCGGCGACGCCGACCGCGACCGCGGCGCGCGCCAGCACCGGCACGAACTCGCGCTGGCCTCCGGAGGAGCTGCCCTGCCCGCCCGGCAGCTGCACCGAGTGGGTGGCGTCGAACACGACCGGGCAGCCGGTGGCGCGCATCACCGCCAGCGAGCGCATGTCGGCGACCAGGTTGTTGTAGCCGAAGCTGAAGCCGCGCTCGCACACCAGGATCGAGGGGTTGCCGGTCGAGCGCGCCTTGTCGACGACGTTCTGCATCTCCCACGGCGACAGGAACTGGCCCTTCTTGACGTTGACCGGCAGCCCCTGCGAGCAGGCCTTGAGGATGAAGTTCGTCTGCCGGCACAGGAACGCCGGCGTCTGCAGCATGTCGACGACGCTCGCGACCTCGGCGAAGGGCGTGTCCTCGTGCACGTCGGTCAGCACCGGCACGCGGACCTGGCGCTTGACCTCGGCCAGCACCCGCAGGCCCTCCTCGAGGCCGGGGCCGCGGTAGCTCCTGGCCGAGGAGCGGTTGGCCTTGTCGTAGGACGACTTGAAGACGAACGGCACCCCGAGGCGCGCCGTGATCTCCTTCAGCCGCCCGGCGACCTCGACCTGCAGCGTCTCGCCCTCGACCACGCACGGCCCCGCGATCAGAAAGAGCGGCGCGCGCGGTCCCGCCTCGAAGCCGAGCAGGCGCATGCTCAGGCGCTCACGGCCTGCGGCAGCTGCTGGGCGGCATGCTGGCGCGCGGCGCGCACGAAGCCCGCGAACAGCGGGTGCGAGTCGCGCGGCGTCGAGGTGAACTCCGGGTGGAACTGCACCGCCACGAACCACGGGTGCGCCGGCAGCTCGATGATCTCCACGAGGCCATCGTCCGAGAACGCCGAGAAGCGCAGGCCGGCGGCCCGCATCCGGTCGAGGTAGTTGTTGTTGAACTCGAAGCGGTGGCGGTGGCGCTCGCCGATCACGTCCTTGCCGTAGACGTGGTGCGCGAGCGAGCCGGCCTCGATGCGCGAGGCCTGCGAGCCGAGCCGCATCGTGCCGCCGAGGTCCGAGCGCTCGTCGCGCTTGACGGTGGTGCCGGTCGCGTCGCGCCACTCGGTGATCAGCGCGATCACCGGGTCCGGGGTCGCGCGGTTGAACTCGGTCGAGTTCGCGCCCTCGAGGCCGAGCACGTCGCGCGCGAACTCGATGCAGGCGACCTGCATGCCGAGGCAGATGCCGAGGTACGGGATCCGGTGCTCGCGCGCGTAGCGCACCGCCTGGATCTTGCCCTCGATGCCGCGCTCGCCGAAGCCGCCGGGCACCAGGATCGCGTCCATGCCCGCGAGGCAGCCGGGGCCGGTCTTCTCGATGTCGGTCGACTCGACGTAGTGCACCTTGACCCGCGTGCGGGTCTTGAGGCCGGCGTGGGTCAGCGCCTCGTTGAGCGAAATGTAGGAGTCGCGGATCTGCACGTACTTGCCGACCATCGCGATGTTGACGCTGGCCTCGCTGGCGTTGCGGGCGCCGATCACGGCGCGCCACTCGGGCAGGTCGGTCGGCGGCGCGCTCAGGCGCAGCTTGTCGACGATGATGTCGTCGAGCCCCTGCTCGTGCAGCAGGAGCGGGATCTTGTAGATGTCGTCGGCGTCGACCGCCGAGATCACGGCGCGCTCCTCGACGTTGGTGAACAGCGCGATCTTGCGGCGCTGCTCGTCCGGCAGCGCGTCCCGGCAGCGGCACAGGAGCACGTCCGGCTGGATGCCGATGCCCCTGAGCTCCTTGACCGAGTGCTGG
>DATKOP010000073.1:0-38540 GCA_035524595.1 Steroidobacteraceae bacterium
CAGCCCACCAGCCGGCACTCGGCGGGCAGGTGCTCGGCGACGAGGCGCGCCATGCCCTCGAGGTCGGCCGCGCCCTTGGCCCACGGCGAGCGGCCGTGGCCGGGCAGGTCGAGCGCGTGGACGCGAAAGCGGGTCGCGAGCGCCGCGGCGAGCGCGCCGAACACGCCGCCGTGCAGGCCCCAGCCGTGCAGCAGCGCCACGTCCGGGCCGTGGCCGAGGGTCTCGCGGTAAAGGCTCAACGCCCGGCTCCGGTGCGCGGCCGACCGCCGGCGGGCGCCGGGCGTCGCGGTGGGGTGATGGCGGTCAAGGCTCGCTTCCTCGTCGCGGCCGCGTCCGGGCTGTCCGTGCTGCCGGCCGGCATGATGCGCCACGGGGCCGCGCGTGACGAGATGGCGCGGCCGCGGGCGGCGCGGCGCCCGCGCGTCGCCGCGGCGATCGGGCGCGCCGCGGTCGCGATCGGCGCCCGGCCTCGGGCCGTGCGCGACCGCGCCGCCTCGCCCGGCGGGGATCGGCGCGCGCCGGGGGCGTGCGGCGGCCGCAGCGGCGAGCTCGCAGCTAGCGCAGCGCGGCCACCGTCGCCGTCGCCGCAGCGGCGCCGGGGCAGTCTTGCGGCGTCTCGTCGCCGACCGGCGCGCGCGACAGCAGCGTCGCGCCGAGCGCGGCGATCAGCAGGCTGAGGACCGTCCCGAGCAGTCGTCCCTTGACCAGAAACATGGCGGCCTCCCTTTGCAGTCCAGGGTTCCACACTACGGCCGGCCGCTCATCGGATAAATAGGATAATATCTAACTCATAGTTCGGACTTTCCGACCAATCACGGAGCCCCGGATGGACCGCCTGCACGCGATGCGCGTCTACACCCGGGTGGCCCGGCTCGGCTCGTTCGCGCGCGCCGCCGACGACCTCGAGCTGTCGCGCGCCGCGGTCAGCGAGGCGGTGGCGGGGCTCGAGCGCCATCTGGGCGCGCGGCTGCTGACCCGCACCACGCGCCGCATGGCGCTGACGGCCGAGGGCACCGACTTCCTCGAGCGCTCGCTCAGGGTGCTGGCCGAGGTCGAGGCCGCCGAGGAGGCGGTGCGCGGCGCGCGGGCCCGGCCGCGCGGGGTGCTGCGGGTCGACGTGCCGACCTCCTTCGGCCGCGGCCTCCTGCTGCCGGCGCTGCCGCAGTTCATGAAGCGCTATCCGGAGCTCAGGCTCGACCTCAGGTTCAACGACCGGGTGGTCGACCTGGTCGCCGACCAGGTCGACGTCGCGGTGCGGGTCGGCGCGGTGCGGGAGAAGAGCTACGTGGCGCGGCGCATCGCGACCACCCGGCGCGTGATCGTCGCGTCCCCTGCCTACCTCGCCACGGCCGGCCGGCCGCTCAGGCCCGAGGACCTCGCCGGGCACCGCCTGCTCGGCGTCGCGAGCGGCGCCACCGGCCGGCCGCACGAATGGCGCTTTCGCGGCAGCCGCGTGCAGGTCACCGAGTTCGCGGCCGTGTTCAACCTGGCCGAGGCGCAGCTCGCCGCCTCGCTCGCCGGCGCGGGCCTCGCGCAGACGATCGACCTGCTGGCCGGCGGGCTGATCGCGCGCGGCCGGCTCGAGACGGTGCTCGACGGCTTCGTCGGCGACGGCCCGCCGATCTCGATCGTCTACCCGGCGGCGGCGCGCGGCTCGGCGCGGCTCAGGGTGTTCGCCGACTTCGCCGAGGGGCTGCTGCTGCGCTTCCAGGAGGACCTCGCGCGCGGCGCGCCGTCGCGCGACTGACGCTCAGGCGTGCGCGCGGAACAGGTAGTCGAGCGCAATGCCGAGGAACACCGCGAGCCCGAACCAGGTGTTGTTGGCGAAGGCGCGAAAGCAGCCGGCCGGCTCGCGGCGGCGGATCAGCCACTGCTGGTAGCCGAAGAACACCGCGCCGCCGGCGAGCCCGGCGTGGAACCACGAGCCGAGCCCGGCCTGCTCGCCGGCGAGCCACAGCGAGTAGAGCACCAGCAGCTGCATCACGGCGAGCACCCAGCGGTCGGCGTCGCCGAACAGGATCGCGGTCGAGCGGATGCCGAGCTTGAGGTCGTCCTCGCGGTCGACCATCGCGTACATCGTGTCGTAGACCGCGGTCCACAGCAGGCCCGCGACGAACACCAGCCACGCGAGCCGCGGCACGGCGTGCGTCTCGGCCGCGAACGCCATCGGCACCGACCACGAGAAGGCCGCGCCCAGCCACACCTGCGGCAGCGGGAAGAAGCGCTTCAGGAACGGGTACACGACCGTCAGCCCGGCGCCCGCGATCGCGTACTCCACCGTCAGGCGGTCGAGCGTCAGCACCAGCGCGAGCGCAAGCAGCGACAGGATCGCGTAGATCAAGAGCGCCTCCGGCGCCGAGACGGTGCCGGTCGCGAGCGGCCGGTCGCAGGTGCGCGCGACGTGCGGGTCGAAGCGCCGGTCGGCGACGTCGTTCACCGCGCAGCCGGCCGAGCGCGTCAGCACGACGCCCAGCACGAACACGATGAACACGTGCGGGTGCGGGTGGCCGCGCGAGGCGAGCCACAGGCCCCACATCGCCGGCCACAGCAGCAGCCAGATGCCGACCGGCCGGTGCAGGCGCACCAGGCGCGCGTAGTCGCCGAGCGCGACGCCGAGCGCGGCGAGCAGGGCGGTGGCGCGGGCCGCGAGCGGCGTCGAGGGGCTCAGCATCGCTCGGCCCCGGGCAGCAGCACCTCCTGCACCAGCAGCCGCCGGCCGCGCAGCGCGAACCACGAGCGGCGCGCCCAGACGACCTCGGGCGCCGCGGCGAGGCGCGCGAGCGCGCTCTTCGCGAGCGGGTGGGCCGCCGGCAGCGGCGCGAACTCGAAGGCTCCGCGGCCGACCCCCGCGATGGCGGCGAGCGTCGCGCCGAGCGAGCTGTCGCCGAGCTCGGCGAGCCACGGGTGCAGCTCGAGCGTGTGGTCGGGGATCAGCGACTCGGCGAATACCCACGGCCGGCCGGCGCCGACGAGCTCCTCCTGGCGCACGAAGCAGCTCGCCGCCGGCGCCTCGACCAGCGCCTGCTGCTCGGCGCTCAGGAAGCCGAGCCGCTCGGCGACCACCCGCACGCCCGGCGCGGCCCGCGCGGCGGCGCGGATCCGCTCGGTCAGGAGCCCCGTGTCGGTCAGCCAGGCGGCCAGCCCGGCCGGCACGCCGCGCGGCGGCTGCGGCCCCGGCAGCCACAGGTCGAGCGGCAGCAGCGGCGCCGCGGCGGTCGCGTCGTAGCGCTTCAAGCGGCGGATCCAGGGCGCATGCTCACACCTTGCCGTAGCGGTCGCGGGCGCCGATCCAGCGGCGCAGCAGGGGCGCTATGTTATCGGGATGCCGCGCCAGCATCACTTCGGCCGCGGCCTGGACGCGCGGCAGCAGGTCGGCGTCCCGCACGAGCTCGGCGACCTTCATCTGCATGAGCCCGGTCTGGCGGGTGCCCAGCAGCTCGCCGGGGCCGCGCAGCTCGAGGTCGCGCCGCGACACCTCGAAGCCGTCGTTGGTGGTGCGCATCACCTCGAGGCGCTCGCGCGCCAGCGGCGACAGCGGTCCCTTGTAGAGCAGGAGGCAGCTCGACTCGGCCGCGCCGCGGCCGACGCGGCCGCGCAGCTGGTGCAGCTGCGCGAGGCCCATGCGCTCGGCGTTCTCGACGATCATCAGGCTCGCATTCGGCACGTCGACGCCGACCTCGATGACCGTGGTCGCGACCAGGAGGTCCAGCAGGCCGCGCTTGAAGGCGGCCATGACCGCCTCCTTCTTCGCCGGCGTCAGGCGGCCGTGGGCGAGGCCGACCCGCAGCGTCGGCAGCGCCGCCACCAGCGCCCTGTAGGTGGCCTCGGCGGCCTGGTAGTCGAGCTCGTCGGACTCCTCGATCAGCGGGCAGACCCAGTAGGCCTGGCGGCCGGCGCGGCAGGCGCTCTCGATCCGCTCAACGACCTCGTCGCGGCGCGTCTCGGGCAGCACCACGGTGCGCACCGGCGTGCGGCCCGGCGGCAGCTCGTCGATCACCGACACGTCGAGGTCGGCGTAGGCGGTCATCGCCAGCGTGCGCGGGATCGGCGTCGCGGTCATGATCAGCTGGTGCGGGAAGCGCCCGTCGGCGAGCCCCTTCTCCCGCAGCGCCATGCGCTGGTGCACGCCGAAGCGGTGCTGCTCGTCGATGATCGCGAGCGCGAGGCGCCTGAAGCGCACGCCCTCCTGGAAGAGCGCGTGCGTGCCGACCACGACCGGCACGTCGGTGCCGGCGGCGATCGCGTCGAGCGTCCGCTGGCGCGCCCGCCCGGTGAGGCGCCCCGACAGGAGCGCGACCGGCAGGCCGAGCGGGCGCAGCCAGCGCTCGAAGTTCTGCCCGTGCTGCTCGGCCAGCAGCTCGGTCGGCGCCATCAGCACCGCCTGGAAGCCGCACTCGACCGCCGCGAGCGCGGCGAGCGCGGCGACCACGGTCTTGCCCGAGCCGACGTCGCCCTGCACGAGGCGCAGCATCGGCGAGGCCGAGGCGAGGTCGGCGGCGACCTCGCCGAGCGCGCGCTCCTGCGCGCCGGTGAGCGCGAACGGCAGCGCGGCGCGGAAGCGCCGCGCGAGCTCGCCCGCGGGCCTGAGCGGCCAGGCGGCGTCGCTCCTGATCTCGCGCCTCAGCAGCCGCAGGCTGAGCTGGTGCGCGAGCAGCTCCTCGAAGGCGAGGCGGCGCTGCGCCGGGTGGCGGCCGGCGTCGAGCGGCGCGAGGTCGGCGCCCGGCGGCGGCCGGTGCACGTAGCTGAGCGCTGCCGCCAGCGGCGGCAGGCCGAGGTCCCGCAACAGCTCGCCCGGCAGCCAGTCGCGCACGCTGTCGCGCTCGGCCTCGGCGAGCGCGAGCGCCGTCAGGATCCTGAGCCGCCCCTGCTGCACGCCCTCGGTCGCCGGGTACACCGGCGTCAGCGAGTCCTCGGTGCGCTGCGCGTCCTCGCCGTCGGCGCGGCGGTACTCGGGATGCACGATCTCGAGCCCGAGCGTGCCGCGCCGCGCCTCGCCGTAGCACCTGAGGCGCACGCCGCGCGCCAGCTGCGCCTGCTGCTGGGCCGTGAAGTAGAAGAAGCGCAGCGTCAGGAAGCCGGAGCCGTCGGCGATCCGCACCAGCAGCTGGCGGCGCTTGCGAAACGCCACCTCCGCGAGCTGGATCTCGCCCTCGACGACCGCGCGCTCGCCGGCGCGCAGCGTGCCGATCGGCACGACCCGGGTGCGGTCCTCGTAGCGCAGCGGCAGCAGGAACAGGAGGTCCTGCACCGTCTCGATCCCGAGGCGGGCGAGCTTCGCGGCCAGCGCCTCGCCGACGCCCCTGAGCGCCGTGACCGGCCGCAGCTCGGCGTCGGCGGCCGGCGCCGCGGCCCGGCTCCCGCGCGGCGCGGCCTCGCTCACAGCTCCAGGATGCAGTCCGCCTCGACCGCCGCGCCGCGCGGCAGCGACGCGACGCCGACGGCGGCGCGCGCCGGGTAGGGCTCTCTGCAGTACTCGGCCATGACCTTGTTGACCAGCGCGAAGTGCCCGAGGTCGGTCAGGTAGATCGTCACCCGCACCGCGTCCGCGAGCGAGCCGCCGGCGGCGGCCGCGATCGCCTTCAGGTTCTCGAACACGCGCCGCACCTGCGCCTCCATGTCGCCGCCCACCAGCTCCTTGGTCGCCGGATCGAGCGGGATCTGGCCGGAGATGTAGACGGTGCTGCCGACGCGCACGGCCTGCGAGTACGTGCCGATCGCGGCGGGGGCGGCGCTGGTCGAGATGATCGTGCGGGCCATGATGCGGGGTCTCCGGCGTGGCGGTCGCGGTCATTGTCGCACGGCACCCGCCCGGGCGCCGTGCCCGGCCGGCCTCAGGCGGTGGTGCGCAGCACCGACAGCACCTCCGGCATCGAGCGGATCGCGCGGATCACCTTGGCGAGCTGCGTGCGGTCGCGGACCTGCAGCTCGAGCGTGATCATCGCGCTGCCCGGGTCGTGCTCGACCACCGCGAGATGGCCGATGTTGGTCTCGGTGGCGGCGATGCCGGCGGCCACCGCCGCGAGCACGCCGGGCCGGTTCTGCACCTCGACCTTGAGCTCGGAGTCGAAGGTCCGGTCGGTGGCCTTCTGCCACGACACCGGCAGCCACTTGTCGGCCTGCTTGTGCCAGCCGGCGAGGTTGCCGCAGCTGGCGCGGTGGATCACGACGCCGCGGCCGGAGGACAGGAACGCGATGATCGGGTCGAAGGGGATCGGGAAGCAGCAGCGCGCGTAGGTGACCATCAGGCCTTCGGTGCCGGCGATCGCGAGCGGCGCGGCCTTGGCGTCGCCGGCCGCGCCGGTGCGGTCCGCCGGCAGGAGGTGCCGCGCCACCAGCGGCGCGAGGCGCTCGCCGAGGCCGACCCTCTCGTAGAGATCGTCGGCCTCCTTGAAGCCGAGGTCGCGCACCGCCGCGGCGATCAGCGCGGGGTCGGTGGCCTTCAGCGACAGCTTGAACTCGGCGAGCGCCTGGTTGACGAGCCGGCGGCCGAGCTCGACCGCCTCGGCGCGCTTCATGGTCTTGAGGTAGCCGCGGATCGAGGCGCGCGCCTTGGCGGTGACCACGAAGTTCGCCCAGGCCGGGTTCGGCGTCGCGCCCTTGGCGGTGATGATCTCGACGGTCTGGCCGTTCCTGAGCGCGGTGCGAAGCGGCACCAGCCGGCGGTCGATCTTGGCCGCGACGCAGCGGCGGCCGACGTCGGTGTGCACCGCGTAGGCGAAGTCGACGCAGGTGGAGCCGCGCGGCAGCCTCAGGATGTCGCCCTTCGGCGTGAACACGTAGACCTTGTCCGGGAACAGGTCGACGCGCACGCTCTCGAAGAACTCCTCGGGGTTGCCGCCCTCCTGCATCTGCATCAGGCTCCGCAGCCACTCGCGCGCGCGCTCGTGCTGGCTGGTGCCGACGTCCTCGCCGGCCTTGTACTGCCAGTGCGCGGCGATGCCGTTCTCGGCGAGGCGGTGCATGTCGGCGGTGCGGATCTGCACCTCCAGCGGCACGCCGTTCGGCCCGAACAGCGTCGTGTGCAGCGACTGGTAGCCGTTGATGCGCGGGATCGCGATGTAGTCCTTGAAGCGGCCGGGCATCGGCTTGTAGAGGCCGTGCACGATGCCGAGCGAGCGGTAGCAGGCGTCCACCGAGTCGACCACGACGCGCACGCCGTAGACGTCGATGACCTCGGCGAGCGACACGCCCTTGCGGCGCATCTTCTGGTAGACGCTGTAGAGGTGCTTCTCGCGCGAGTCGACGCCGCCCTTGAGGCCCGCGCCGGTCAGCGCCTGCTCGATGCTGGCGACGATCTTCGGCAGGAACTCCTTCTGGTTGCCGCGCGCGCGCTTCAGCTCGCGCTCCAGCACCTTGTAGCGCTGCGGGTAGAGCGCCCTGAAGCCCAGGTCCTCGAGCTCCAGCTTGATCGAGTGGATGCCGAGCCGGTTGGCGATCGGCGCGTAGATGTCGAGCGTCTCGAGCGCGATGCGGCGACGCTTCGCCGGCGGCATCGCGCCGAGCGTGCGCATGTTGTGGGTGCGGTCGGCGAGCTTGACCATGATGACGCGGATGTCGCGCACCATCGCCAGGATCATCTTGCGGAACGACTCGGCCTGCGCCTCCTTGCGGCTCTTGAACTGGACCTTGTCGAGCTTGGAGACGCCGTCGACGAGCTCGGCGACCTCGCGCCCGAAGCGCGCCAGGATGTCGTCCTTGGCGGTCGGCGTGTCCTCGATGACGTCGTGCAGCAGCGCCGCGCAGATCGTCTGGCTGTCGAGGTGCAGGTCGGCGAGGATGCCGGCGACCGCGACCGGGTGCGTGATGTACGCCTCGCCGGTGAGGCGCTTCTGTCCCTTGTGGGACTCGGCCGCGAGCTCGTAGGCCTCCTGGACGCGCTCAACCTGCTCGGGCGGCAGGTAGGCCTCGAGCTTGGCGATCAGCTGCGAGATCCCCGGGGAGCGGCGCCCGCCCGGCAGGAAGCTCAGCAGGGAGGACGCGTAATCCATGGGGGCAGTTGCGACCGCCGGTCAGGAGACTCCGCTCAGTCGCCGAGGCCGAACTGCGGGGCGCGGAAGTCCGGCGGCAGGTCGAGCGGGTTCTCCGCGGGCTGCATCACCGGCGCCGGCTCCGGATCCGCCTCGAGCAGCAGGTCGCGGTTGACCTTGCCGTCGGCGATCTCGCGCAGCGCGACCACGGTCGGCTTGTCGTTCTGCCACTCGACGAGGGCCTCGGCGCCGTTGGCGAGCCGTCGGGCGCGCTTGGCGGCGAGCAGGACCAGCTCGAACTGGTTCATGACGCCCTGACTCAGGCAGTCTTCGATCGTGATGCGGGCCATGCGGGGTCTGTCCGGGAATGCAGCAAAGGGTCTGACAGGATAGCCGAAACGGCCATCCCCGGCCACCGCGGTGCGTTTTTCAGCCGAGCAGCCCGGCAGCGAACGCCGCGAGGCCCGGCCGATCCCGGCCGAGCCCGGCAGCGTCGCCGCCGGTGATGCGCTCGAGGTCCGCGAGCGCCGTCTCGAAGCGGTCGTTGACGACCACGTAGCGGAACTCGCCCCAGTGCGAGAGCTCGGTGACCGAGTCCGCGAGCCGGCGGGCGATGACCTCGGGGCTGTCGGTGCCGCGCCCGCGCAGGCGCTCGGCGAGCGCCGCCCGCGACGGCGGCAGCACGAAGACGTCGACCGCCTCGGGGAGGCGCGCCCGCACCTGCCGCGCACCCTGCCAGTCGATCTCGAGCAGCAGGTCCTTGCCTGCGGCCAGCGCCGCCTCGACGGCCGCCTGCGAGGTGCCGTACAGGTTGTCGAACACGGACGCGTGCTCGAGGAACTCGCCCGCCGCGATCATCGCGCGGAAGCGCTCGGGGCTCACGAAGTGGTAGTCGCGCCCGTCCTCTTCGTTGGGCCTTGGCTTGCGCGTCGTGTGCGAGACCGAGAAGCCGAGCGTCGGCACGCGGGCGATCAGCGCCTTGACGAGGCTCGTCTTGCCGGTGCCGGAGGGCGCCGCGATCACGAACAGGCGGCCGCGCCGGGGTGGCGCTGCCGGGCTCACGACGCTTGCTCGCAGGTCATTGAGTTCGTTGACTTTATGATCGTTCCTCGCCCGCCGCTCGCCGGCCCGTGCCGGACCCGGCGGCGCGCCGCCCAGGCCGCGCAGCGCCCGAGGCGAGCGCCGCGGATGCGGATGGTACCTCCCCGCGGCCACCTTTCGTGCTTGACTATCTCAGCCGTTCGCACGCTTTCGGGCGGATCCGTCGCCGGCGCCGCCAGCACCGCCGGCGCCCGCCGGGCGTGCGCCGGCGAGCGAGCACCCCATGCAGATCAAGGCCGAAATCGTCGAGACGTTTCAGACCGAGGGCGTCGTGCGCCTCGAGGGCGCGTTCGGCGACTGGATCGGGCGGCTCGCCGAGGGCGTGGCCGAGCTCAGGCGCCGGCCGAGCGCGCTCGAGCGCTCCTACCGGCCGGCGGACGGCAGCGCGCCGTTCTTCCAGGACTTCTGCAACTGGCAGCGGATCGAGGCCTTTCGCGCCTTCGTGCTCGACTCGCCCGCGGCCGAGCTCGCGGCGCAGCTGATGCGTTCCGACCGGGCGCGCTTCTTCCACGACCACGTGCTGGTCAAGGAGCCGGGCAGCAGCGTCGTCACGCCCTGGCACCAGGACGAGCCGTACTACTGCGTCGCCGGCGCGCAGTCCGTGAGCTTCTGGACGCCGCTCGACCCCGTGTCGCGCGCCGTGTCGCTCGAGTGCATCGCCGGCTCCCACCGCTGGAGCCGCACCGGCTTTCGGCCGCTCAGGTTCGATGGCAGCCCGCTCTTCCCGGACGACGACTTCGAGCTGCTGCCGGACCTCGAGGCGCGGCGCGAGGAGCTGCCGATCCGCGGCTGGGCGCTCGCGCCCGGCGACGCGGTGGCGTTTCACTTTCGCACCGTGCACGGCGCGGCGGCCAACGACTCGCCGGCCGAGCGGCGCGTGTTCTCGCACCGCTGGGTCGGGGATGACGCGCGCTTCGTGCGCCGCGGCGCGCGCGGCTCGCCGCCGTTCCCGCACCTCGCGCTCGAGGACGGCGCGCCGTTCGATGCGCCCGAGTTCCCGGTCGTCTACCGCCGCTGAGGCGCGCCCTCAGAAGCTCCAGGTCAGCGCCAGCGACCAGAAGCTCGGGTTGCCGACGTCGGACTCGAAGTGCTGGTACTCGCCGCGGATCGCGAAGGCCGCGATCTTGAACTGCGCGCCGGCGCCGAAGGCGAAATGCGTGTCGGTGCGGTCGAAGCTGAAGAGCGCGCAGTTGGGATCGTTGATCGTGCAGGTGCCGACGCCGGAGAGCGCGCCCGAGGCCGTGGTCTGCAGGCGGCTGAAGCCGCCCTTCGCGTACAGGTCGAAGTCCGGCACCGGCAGCGGCGCGTACAGGAGCGCCGACAGCGCCGCGCCACGCACGTGCGCGTCCACCTGGGCGCTCGAGGTCGTCGCGTTCGGGTGGCCGAAGTCGATGTACTCGAGCTCGACGCCGAGCACGTGGATCGGCCGCAGGCCGACCATCGCCTTCCAGCCGGTCTGGTGCTCATCGAAGCTGAGCTGGTCGAGATGGATCTGGCCCGCGCCGACGCCGGCGCCGATGTAGAGCCCGAGCGGGTCGGCGTGCACTGCCGCCGCGCACGCGAGCAACGACAGCGCGGCGATCAGACGTCGGCCAAAGGCCCGGGCGACTGCAGGACGCATGGGCAGCTCCTTCTGCGGGCGGCATCGCGGCCGCGGGCCGGCGCGCCGGCGACGCCCGAAGGGTAACGTCCCGCGCTCGCGCCCGGTGCACGGGCGGGTGACGCCAATTGGCGACGCACGCGCCGGGTGGCGAACCGTGCCGAACGGGCCGGCCGGAGTCCCCGCCGCAGGTTGCGCGGTGCTCGCCGCGGCTGCTACTCGGCAACCACCTTCGCGTCCTCGATCAGGACGTCGTACTTGTAGCCGAGGCCGAGGTCCTTGTTGCGCGAGACCTTGCCGGTCACGAGCACGGTCGTGCCGACGATCGGCGGCGTGTCGCTGGTGGTGACCGTGAGGTCATTGGAGTTCTCGGCGCCGCTGCCGTCGCGCACGTGGATCCAGTTCTTGCCCATGATGTTGCCGCGGGTCTTGACGACCTTGCCGCGCACGGTCACCTGCTGGCCGGCCAGCTGGTCCTTGTCGGCGAACACCTCGGCGACCGTGCGGCCGCCCTCGGCCTTCTTGATGCCGGCAAGGTCCACCGCCGTGTACGCCGTCGCCGGCAGCGGGTGCGTCTCGGCGGGCGGCGACGCCGCCTCCGGGGGGGCCTTGGGCGCGGCGGCCTGCTTGCCACAGCCCGGCAGCAGCACGAGAAGGGTCAGAACGAGGACACTGCCGGTGATTGCCTTGGACACAGCGGAATACTCCTGGGCCGTTGACCCGGGTTCGGCCGGGTCGGTTCGTGAAGGGTGCGGGCTGGCTCTGCGCTGGCGCGGCGGACGGGGGCCCGGCGGCTCCGTCCGCGGCTCGGGCGATGATACCTGCTTCCGGCGAGGGACCGCGCCGGGGCGGGCCCAAAAAAAAGAGGTGGGCCCGAAGGCCCACCTCTCGCCACTCCCGTCTTACTTGAAGAACGACATGATGTTGTCGATGACGCCGTACAGGTACGCCGACGCCGACGGGTATGTCGTCGAGGGCTGCGTCGTGTCGATCACGTAGCCGCCCATGTTGACGTGCTGGTTGAACGACACGAGTCCACCGACGTCGTCGTCGTTGATCAGCCGCGCCCGGTGGCAGCCGCCGCAGGCCCTTGAGGCGGGGCCGGTGGCGTACGGGGGCACTGTGCCGATGTTGCGGTCGGCCGGCGCCGGATAGACGGGGTTACCGCTCGCATCCAGCGAGAACCAGCCGTGCGACAGGCTGTTCGACCCGGACAGCAGACCCGGGATCGTCATCGACTGATCCGGCACTTCGTAGGTCACGGGGAACGTGCTTGCCTTGTTCGAGAAGTTCGATGTGACGTGGCAGGCTTCGCAGTTCTTGACCGTGAAGTTCGGGAACGTGCTCTCGATGTAGGTCGCGTAGTGCTTGGCGGCCACCGGGTCGGTGAAGTTGACGCTGCCAACCGAGTTGGCACCGAAGCCCTGGAACGAGTGGATGCCGTGCACGTAGCTGTCGATGGACCGCGACTGCATCTCCAGCGTCACCGCGCCCGAGGTCGGGACGTGGCAGCTGCGGCAGAGCACGATGTTGCCGGCGTACTGGCCGCCGTGGAACGTCGGGCCGAGCGCGTCATGGCACTTGTTGCACTTCGCGATGTCGACGATGGCATTCGTGCCCTGGAAGTAGTTGGACACGAAGGTCAGCGCGCCGGTGGTCGTGGCCGGCGCCGTCAGGTCGACCGTCTGGGACGGCACGTTGAGTGCCACGACGGTGCCGCCGACGGTCAGCGCGGGCTGGACCGAGATTTCCGCCTTCTTGAGCCGGCCGGCGGCGATCTCCGCCGGAATGGTGCCGGTCGTGTGGGCGGGCGGGATCCAGGCCGCGACGTCGAGCTGTACTTCCCACTTGCCGTCGGTGCGTGTGACCTGCGTGAACAGCGGGTTCGTCGAACCGACGGTCCATTCCATCGTGCAGCCGCTCGGTCCGCCGCCGCGGCCCGGGCAGGCCGCGGTCGGCGTGCGCCCGTCCGCGGTGTGACGGCTGATCAGGAAGTCCTTCGTGTCGTAGCCGTAGAAGGACACGGCCAGCGTCGGCACTATCGTCGCCGCGATGGTGGCGGTGCCCGGCGCGGTGAAGGTCGGCTCGAACACGACGTCGAGCAGGCAGCCGCTCGTGCTGGCGGCGGTGCAGGTGCCCGTCAGCGTGGCGCTGTCGATCCGGGCGCCGTACTGGGCCGAGTACCGGGTCCCGGTGCCGTCGTAGATCGCCGCGTCGTAGCCCGAGTGGATCTGGGCAAATGTCGGGGCAACGGCTGCCGCTGTCGAGTGACAGGTCGTGCAGTCGGTCGCGAGACCGGCGGCGAAGGTGTTGTGGAACGTCGTGTTGCTCGCGGTCCACAGCGCCTGCAGCGCCGGGGCACGGCCGGCCTCGGTCGGGTACGTCGGACTGTTGTCCGTGACCGGGTGGCAGCTGGTGCAGGTCGCCGCCTGGAAGAACGAGTCGGCGCGCACGTTGGCGAGCTTGCTGCCCGGGACGTCCGGTCCCGTGTGGCAGGTCGAGCAGTTCGCCATCGACTGCGGGAACTGGAACTCCATCGCGTGCGACATGTGCACGTCGTTCATGACGTTCGCGGTGTAGACGTAGTCCGTCGCCGCGATGGGCTTGCCGGTCGCCCAGCCGAGCGGGTCGTTGACCTCCTGCTGCCAGCCCTTGTCGGAGCCGGCACGGTTGTCGTAGTGGCAGGCCTTGCACGGCGCGAAGGTCGGTACCGTCGCGTTCGCGACCGACGGGACCGCGACGCCGTTGCCGACGATCGCCTCGCGGTAGCCGTGCTTGCGGTACGGCGTGCCGTGGCACGCCTGGCAGGCGGCGACATCGGCGTTGGAGACGTAGGTGCTGGCGTTGGTCGCCTGCGCGGTGCCGAAGGCGAGCGCCGCGCTCGACATGTTGGCGTACAGCTGATAGTGCGTCGCGGGCGTGTAGCTCTCGACGTTCAGCAGGTCCTTGGCGATGTAGCCGTAGACCTCGGCGCCATCGAAGGGCGCAACCGCCGCGGTCGGGTCATAGGCGAAGCCCGTGACCGTCAGCACGTAGGTGCCCGGGGTCGCGGTGGCGACCACCTTGCTCGCGGCCATCGACACCGAGTTCAGGAACTGGCGCGTCGAGCTGTTGTACTGCACCGCGTAGAAGGTCTTCTGCAGCAGCGACGGCAGGCCGTTCGCATCGACGTACGGCAGGCCGTTGTTGGTGATCGTGAAGGTCAGGGCCACGGTGTAGGTCGCGGGCGGCCCCGCAACCGGCGTGCTCACGACGCTGACGAACTTCATGACCAGCGCCGAGGGATCCACGTACTGGTTGTAGATCGCCTGGTGGTTCTGCGAGCCGACGCTCGGGTGACAGGTGTCACACGACTCGGGCTTCGTCGACGCCACAACGTCGGAACCGGGGCCCGGAGGGCCGGCCGGGCCGGTGGCGCCTGTCGCGCCGGTGGCGCCCGTCGCGCCGGTAGCGCCCGCGGGACCGGTGCTGCCTGTGCACGCGGCCATGCCCACCGCCAGCGCGGTCAGGGCGATCAGCGGGACCACGGCCTGCGTGATCCTGCGAAGTGATGTGAATCTCATGGTGGCTCCCTGGACTGTCCGATGCCGTCCCAACACTTCGTCTCGATCCGGACGATCGAAGCGAAAAAGTTTGGGGGGATCGTAAGCACTTCGGCCGTCCTCAGAACGTCGGTCCGGCCCCGCTGCCCGCCTCGGTTTACCGAGGCTTCGCTGCGCACTGCGACGCGGCAACGCGAGTCATGTGGCGATTCGGTAGGGACGTAGCGCTTTGCGACTCGGGGCTTGCCACCGCTGGGCAACGAGACGGACCGGCGCGTGTCGAACGCGCGCCGCCGGCAGACGCGTTTCCCGGTGAGGACGGTGCCGCGCGCCAGCGGCTGGCGCCCGACCTCGCGCCGCGCGCTGGCGTCGCGCCGGGCACTCGCGGCCGGTTCACAGGACGGCGCGCGCTCGCGGGCCTGAGCGGGCGGCGCGCGCTGCGCGCGGCAGCCGGCGGGCCGCAACGGCGCGCCGCGGATCGCGACAAGGAGGAGGGGCGGCCCGCGCGCCACGCGGCGCACGCGGCGGAGACGGCAGCGGCGCCGGCGGCGCGGTGCTATTCGACGTTCTGGACCTGCTCGCGCATCTGCTCGATCAGCACCTTCATGTCGACCGCGGCGCGGCACAGGCCGGCGGGTTCTCGCAGCACGCGGGCATCGACATGGAGCCTGGCCAGCGCCAGAAGCTCGAACGGCTGTGCCGCCACATCAGCCGCCCGCCGGTGGCCGTGGACCGCCTGGCACTCACCGCATCAGGGCAGGTGCGTTACACCCTGAAGACGCCGTACCGAGATGGCACTACGCACATCGTGCTGGAGCCACTGGATCTGATGGCGTGTCTGGCCGCGCTGGTGCCACCGCCCCGGATGCATCTGACGCGGTATCACGGGGTGTTCGCACCACACAGCAGGCTGCGCGCGGCCGTGACGCCGGCGGGTCGAGGCAGGGGCAAGAAGCCGCAGGCTGAAGAGGGCGCCGACAAGCCTGTCACGCCACTACACGTGGCCATGAGCTGGGCACGACGACTGAAGCGGGTGTTCAGGGTGGAGATTGAGGCCTGTGCTCGCTGCGGCGGGAAGCTCAAGGTCATTGCCAGCATCGAGGAGCCAGCGGTCATCGCGAAGATCCTGGCGCACCTTGAGCGCACGGCCCCGGATCAATGCCAGTCCGAGCTGCCGCTCGGGGCGCGGGCGCCTCCGGCGCAGTCCAGTCTGCTTTGAGTTCGTAGGGTGGGCGTCTCTGATGCTGTCGGCTGAAGCGGCGGCATGGGTCGGCGTGTGCCCGGCTTGCCCGGGCCGGCGTGGGGCAGGGCGGAATTCAGAGAAACGGCAGGGATCTGCGGCCCCGGAGGGGTTCCTGGTCGCGGTGCTTGGCGGGCAGGGCCTGACGAAAGCAGACTTGAGTCTCCGGGGCTGCCTACATAAGGCCGGTTACACGAACTGGACTTGCCTGCGGGGATGGATTGAACTTCCTATCCGCGCACACCCGCAGCGCGCCGAAGTATCGCCTTTACGCCCTGCCCGGCGGCCCGCCGGCACGGCCCGGCATGGTGCGCGTCAACGAAGGCGGTGTGGCCATCGAACTCGAAGTGTGGTCCATGCCGGTGGAGCACTTCGGCAGCTTCACCGCCGGCATCCCGGCACCGCTGGGCATCGGCAAGGTGAAGCTGGCGGACGGCTCGCAGGTCAGCGGGTTCGTGTGCGAGAGTCAGGCCGCACAACACGCCAGGGACATCAGTGACCTTGGCGGTTGGCGGCGGTATCTCTCGGAGCAATCAGCCTAGTCGGGAATGACGCGTGTGTATCGCCCCGCCTCACTGCGCCACAACGCGATGTTGCCCACCGCTCAGGAAATCGCCTGAAACCACAAAAGGTACCGGGTTGCTGCCAAAGGCCGAGAGACCATTGCTGAGCGTGTCCACGACAGGCATGTCGCGGGGCGAACAGCCGGCGCTGAAATCGTAAGTGACGTTGCCTGCGGATGCGTTGGTAATCGTGTAGCAGGCATGCTCCAGACCCGGCGCAATCGCGATGTTGGTAGTAACCTGACTTGCATACACATTCAGCACGGCGTTATCGCCGTCTTCGCTGAAATACACGGTGAAGCCCAGTTGCGCAGGCCCGGTCCAGGCGCCGATCAGCGTTCCATCGACCGAGCGTACCGGCTTGAGCACGACCGCGATATGCGCGCCACTGCCATCGTTATTGAGCAGGTCGGCAGTGAGCGTCGTGCCGCTCTTCGTGAGCGTTCCCGACAACAGCGCGCCGCTGTCGTTGACGCCGCAGTCGTTGTTGGTGTCCACGACGGCATTCACGAACGCAAAGGCGTTGGTAGTCGAATTCCAGCGGTAGACCCCGTACTCCACGCCATTACAGGTGGGGTCGTCCTTCTCGAGACTGGCCAGGATGTAGGTGCCATCGGAGAAAAAGGTAACCACAACCGGAGTGGCCAGACCATCCACCGCAATCCGGTAGGTGCCGGTCAGCGGGTTAAAGGTGTTATCCACGCAGGCCACCTGAATGTTGGAGACATTGGCCGGAGCCGTGTTTGGAATCACGCCGGCCGCGTTGACGATGGTGCACGTTTGCCCAGTTGGCTGGGTCTTGATGGAGACACCATAGAGGGTGTTGACGGGCAAGGCACTGATCGCCGTGAAGGTGGTGGCGCCCGAAGACACGGCGATATCGCTGTTGTTCAGAACGCTCAGCACCAGCCCGGAGGCATGCAGATTGCTGATCGAGCCCCCTACCGAATAGGTAGACCCGAGTGCGGCGCAGGTCACCGCCACGTTAGTGACGGGGCTGCTAGCCATTATGCCGTTGGCGGTGACATTGGTGACACAGTACTGCCCGGTGGGCTGCTGCCAGACGCTGACCGAGTAGGGATTGCCGGTGGCCACGCTGGTCGCAAATGTATAGCCGCCGGTGGCGTTGACCGTCAGCTCGTCGCCGCCATTGTTGCGAAGTATCAGTCCCGTGGGGGTCGAGCCGCTGACCGTTCCACCCACCGTGAACGCCGACACCGCTGAACAGGCGATCGCGATGTTGGTGACATTGGCCGAGCCGACAATGCCGCTGGGGTTGGCGACGGAGCAAGTCAGTCCGGCCGGCTGCGCCACCACTGCGACGATATAGGGTGCCCCGGTGGCGACGCCGGTGGCGATGGTCTGCGTGGTTGCGCCTGAGGCAACGGCGATATTGCCCGTGCCGTTGCTACGCAGCACCAGGCCGGAAGCACTAAGACCGGAGATGGTTGCACTGACTGAATAGACGGCGGAGGGAAAGGTCGTCGGAATGATGCGAGATGTGGGGCCGTAAATTGGCGGCACCGGACCCGCCGGGGCCGTGACCGAATCGCCGCTTACCGCAAAAGTGACCGGCACGGTGACGCCTGAATAGCCGACGGGGCCGGAGGTATCCACCCCTTTTACGTCGTCGATTACCGTACAGGTCGAAGAAAAATTGGTGGTGAACGTTCCGGCCGCCGTGGTCCCGGTCATGGTGTAGCAGCCATCTTCGATACCGGGGAATGCGGCGCCATTCTGCACAATGGACTTCGTGGTCACGGATATCAGCTTGCCGCTGCCCGCCGTCGGCGCGGAAAACACGGCGAATCCCTGGTTATCGCCCCAGCTGCCCACCAGCGAACTGGCGGTCGAAGCCACGGGAATGAATCTCAGCGTCTCGTGCGGTCCGTAGCCATCGGTAGTGATCCATGACAGCGTGCCGTCAGAATTCCTGGTCGCGGTACCGGTACTGCCCGGTTCGAAACCGCAATCGCCGGTGGTATCCAGCACGCGATTCACGATGGTCAGCACCTGCGTGGTCTGATTCCAGTTGTAGACCCCGTAGTTGACGCCATTGCCGTTGTTGGCGGCGCAAGTCGAGTCATCATTGCGAATGCCGGCAATCCAGGTGCCGTCGGCATTGAAAGTAATGAAATAGCGGCCCGATGATGTGTTGATTGCGCTGGTGTCAAGCTGGTACGTACCCGAGAGGGCTGCCGTGGTGTTGTTGATGCAGGCCACCGCGGGCGCCGAGACGCCGCTGATCGTGGCAGCCGTGGCCGTGACAACCCCGGTCGAATTGAGGATGGTGCAGGTTTGCCCGGTGGGTTGCGTCTTGATGTGCACCACATAGAACGGCGCGAGGCCCAGCGACGCAGACGACCCGTAGTTGAAATTCGAGCTGGCGGCCGCCACAGACAGATCGTTCGACTGATTGAGCTGCAGCACCAGACCTGAGCCGGTCAGGCCGGTGACCGATCCGGTAATGCTGAAATTTGCGCAGGCCAGACTCACATTGGTGACGCTGGCGCTGGCAATGGTGCCGATGTTGGAGGCCAGC
The DNA here is from genome assembly GCA_035524595.1 of Steroidobacteraceae bacterium. Lineage (GTDB taxonomy): Bacteria > Pseudomonadota > Gammaproteobacteria > Steroidobacterales > Steroidobacteraceae > CAIKZZ01. Next base: position 18,556 of record DATKOP010000073.1, read on the forward strand.
GTGCAGGTCTGCCCGGTCGGCAGTCCACCGAAAACCACAACGTAGGTAGTACCGGTAGCCAGGGGAGCGCCGCTGAAGGTGAACGTTCCCGAGCTACTGACCGTCAGTGTGGCAGTCGGCGTAGTGCCGCCACCGGTATACAGCGCTAACGAAGCGCTACCGGACAAACCGCTGGCCGTGCCGCCGACCGTGTAGATGTTGCCGGTACAAGCGATGGTCACATTGGCGATGTTGGCGCTGCCCATGGTGCCGGTGGCACTGCCCGGCGTGCATATCTGGCCGGTGGGCTGCGTCAGCACGGTCACGCTGTAGGCCGTGCCGGCGGTGATTCCCGTCGTAAACGTGAACGCGCCCGAAGCATTCACCGTCAGATTGTTGCCGCCATTCAGCTGCAGCACCACGCTGCCGGCCAGTCCGCTGACCGTGCCGCCGACGGTGTAGGTCGTGGTCCCTCCACCACCACCTCCGCCGCCTGAGCCGCCCGAGTCACCGCCTCCACCGCAAGCACCGAGCGCCAAGGCCGAAAGAAGCACCGCCAGGAGCCTGACATCGCTGCAGCGCCGCATGGGTGTATCCCTTGTTTTTCGTCCTGTTGTTGTTCGACGAGTGGCTGGCCGCGATGTCAGCGGACTGACAAGGCAGCGTGGCTTTGAAGATTTTACGTGATCATGCGGGCACTGCCCACATGGAATTTTGGCAATGAAAATCAGGGGGCTTTGTCGGTCTGGCCACCAGCGCCAGTTACACGTCTGTGTCAGGCCACCGAGTCCCAGTACTCCTCAATACGGCGGCGCTGCGCAGCGTCGGGCAGCACGCCGCGACCGGCCTGCCGGTTGTCATCAATGTGACTCGTCTTGGTGTGCTTCCCGAGATCACACAGGTCACCGCCGGGTGCGAGGCGACGTGCTTCAGCATCAGCTGCGCCCAGCTGGTGACGCCGATCTCGGCCGCGAACGGCGGCAGCGGCTTGCCCGACACGGTGCTGAGATTGCGGCCGCCGCGTCCGCCCAGCGGAACGTTCACGACCGCAGCAGTCTTGCGCTCCAGCGCCAGCGGCAGCACGGTCTGCTCGGCATCGCGCTCGGCGATCTAATAATTTACCTGCACGAAGTCGAGAAGGATGTTGCCGATGAAAGTATTGCTGCCCCTGACCATGGTCGCCACGCTGTGTGCGGCTCCGGCCTTCGCCGAGTGCACGGCGACGGCCGAGGAGCCAGCGGTCATCGCGAAGATCCTGGCGCACCTTGAGCGCACGGCCCCGGATCAATGTCAGTCCGATTGCCGGCGAATCGATAGCGCAACGTCCACGACGCGCCATCGCGCGTCTGCTTGCGCAAATACAGCCCATCGCCATCACTGAGCAACATCGACTTGCCCGACTTCTGCGCCCGCTCGACCGCGAGCGCCGTGAGTTTCGTGGGTGGCATTTCGCCCCCTTGCTCGTCGATTGCCAGCTACGCGTCTAGCTACAAACCAGCTACAAATCCAGCTGCAAGTTTAGCCCGGAGCGGGTTGGACGATAGTGGACGTTTCCGGGATAAAACCCTGGAAACTCACGCAGTTAAAACAACTTTGGCGGAAGTCCGCGGAAGCCCCCGGACCCTACTCAATGTTCTGGACCTGCTCGCGCATCTGCTCGATCAGCACCTTCATGTCGACCGCGGCGCGGGTGGTCTCGGCGTCCTGCGACTTCGACGACAGCGTGTTCGCCTCGCGGTTGAACTCCTGCATCAGGAAGTCGAGGCGCCGGCCCGCCGGCTCCTGGCCCGCGAGCGCCTTGCCGACCTCGGCGACGTGGCTGCCGAGCCGGTCCAGCTCCTCGTCGACGTCGCTGCGCGCGAGCGCGAGCGCGATCTCCTGCTCGAGGCGCTCGCGGTTGACCTCGCCCGGCAGCACCAGCTGCGCGAGGCGCTCCTCGAGGCGGGCGCGGATCCGCGCGTGCACCTCCGGGAGCCTCGCGCGCACCGCCGCGACCAGCGCCGTGATCTGCTGGCAGCGCGACTCGAGCATCGCGGCGATGCGCTCGCCCTCGCTGGCGCGGCTCGCGGTCAGCGCCTCGAGCGCGGCGGCGAGCGCGGCCTGCGCCGCGGACAGCAGCGGGCTCGCGTCGCGCTCGCTGTCCCTGAGCACGCCGGGCCAGCGCATCAGGTCGAGCGCGGTCGGCGACTCGATCGTGCCGCCCTTGGCGGTGGCGCGGCGCGAGACCTCGTGGCTGCGCGCGATCAGCTCGTCGAGGAAGGCCTCGTCGATCTCGAGCGTGACGCGGCTGTCGGCCGACGGACGGTACTGCAGCGTCGCATCGACCTTGCCGCGGCGCACCGCGGCCGCGATCGCCTGGCGGAACTCGCCCTCGGCAAAGCGCAGCTCCTCCGGCAGCCGCACGCTGGTCTCGAGGTAGCGGTGGTTGACCGTCCGGACCTCCCAGATCAGGGTGCCGAACTCGCCCGCGCGCTCGCGGCGCGCGAAGCCTGTCATGCTGCGGATCATCGCGTTCCGTGTGCTATAAGACGCGCGCACACTGTAGCAGCCCCGGCCCGGACCGGGGCAGGGAAACGGCGCTTGCAGATCGAGTATGCGGAGCTGAGCCTGGTCGGCCACCGCGAGGACAACCAGGACCGGGTCGGAGTCGCCGCCGGCGAGCACGCCGCGTTCGTGATCGCCGTCGACGGCATGGGCGGCCACTCCAACGGCGCCAAGGCCGCCGAGACCGCGCTGACCTCGCTGTCGGCGAGCTTCTGGCAGACGCCGCAGCCGATCTTCGATCCGCTCGGCTTCCTGCACCTCGCGCTCGGCCGGGCCCACGAGGACGTGGTCGCGCTCGGCAAGACGCTGCCGCTCGACCAGCGGCCGCGCGCCACCTGCGCGCTGTGCCTGGTGCAGGAGGGCGCGGCCTTCTGGGCGCACGTCGGCGACAGCCGCGTCTACCAGATCAGGAACGGCGAGGTCGTCGCCCGCACCCGCGACCACAGCCACGTCGAGCAGCTGCTGCGCGACGGCGTGATCACCGAGGCCGAGGCGCACGGCCACCCGATGCGCAACTTCGTCGAGTGCTGCCTCGGCGGCGACCCGATGCTGACCGAGATGTCGATCGGCCGGCGCCAGGCGCTGAAGCGCGGCGACCTGATCCTGACCTGCAGCGACGGGCTGTGGGCCAACCTGCGCGACGCCGAGATCGCCGCGCCCTGGCGCTCGACCGCGAGCCTGCGCGGGATCCTCGCCGAACTGTGCGCCAGGGCCGTGCAGGCCTCGGCGCCGCACAGCGACAACACCTCCGCGGCCGTGCTGCGCTGGGTCGCCTGACGCGCCGTGCCGGAGACTGCAATGCGCCCGAGTGGCCGTAACCCAGACCAGCTGCGCGCGGTGCGCTTCACGCGCCGCTTCACCCGCCACGCCGAGGGCTCGGTGCTGGTCGAGTTCGGAGACACCAAGGTGCTGTGCACCGCGACCATCGAGAACGGCGTGCCCGGCTTCCTGCGCAACAGCGGCCAGGGCTGGATCACGGCCGAGTACGGCATGCTGCCGCGCTCGACCCACACGCGCAGCGCCCGCGAGGCGGCGCGCGGCAAGCAGAGCGGGCGCACGCAGGAGATCCAGCGCCTCATCGGCCGCAGCCTGCGCTCGGTGGTGGACATGAAGGCGCTCGGCGAGCGCACCGTCACGATCGACTGCGACGTGCTGCAGGCCGACGGCGGCACGCGCACCGCCGCCATCACCGGCGGCTTCGTCGCGCTCGCCGACGCGATCGCGACGCTGGTCAGGCGCCACGACCTGGCGGCGAGTCCGCTGCACGGCCAGGTGGCCGCGGTCTCGGTCGGCATCGTCGGCGGCACGCCGCTGCTCGACCTCGACTACAAGGAGGACTCGGAGGCCGAGACCGACATGAACGTGGTCATGAACGGCGGCGGCGCCTTCGTCGAGGTGCAGGGCACGGCCGAGGGCCACGCCTTCCGCCGCCACGAGCTCGACCAGCTGCTGAACCTCGCCGCGACCGGCATCGGCGAGCTCCTCGCGCTCCAGCAGCAGGCGCTCGCCGCCGGCCCCTAGCGATGGCCGCGCCCCTGCCGCGGCTGGTGGTCGCGAGCGGCAACCCGGGCAAGCTCGGCGAGCTGCGCGCGCTGGCCGCCGCGCTCGCCACCGAGATCGTGTCGCAGCGCGAGCTCGGCGTCGCCGCGGTCGCCGAGACCGAGGACTCGTTCCTCGGCAACGCGCTCCTCAAGGCGCGCCACGCGGCGCGCGCCACGGGCGCCGCTGCGCTCGCCGACGACTCGGGTCTGGAGGTGGACGCGCTCGGCGGCGCGCCCGGGGTCCACTCCGCGCGCTACGCGGGCGAGGGCGCGAGCGACGCCGACAACAACCGCCGGCTGCTCGCCGCGCTCGCCGGCGTCGCGCCGCCATGGCCTGCACGCTACCGCGCGGTGCTGGTGCTGGTGCGCGGGCCCGACGATCCCGCGCCGCTGGTCGCCGAGGGCCGCTGGGAGGGGCGCATCGCGGCCGCGCCGCGCGGCGCCGCCGGATTCGGCTACGACCCGCTGTTCATCCCGGCGGGCGAAGAGCGCACCGTGGCCGAGCTCGGGCCCGCCGAGAAGAACCGCCGCTCGCACCGCGCGCAGGCGCTCGCGGCGCTGCTCGCCGCCTGGCGCTCGCAGCCATGAGCGGCGCGCCGCCGCTCGCGCTCTACGTGCACCTGCCGTGGTGCGTGCGCAAGTGTCCCTACTGCGACTTCAACTCGCACGTGCACAAGGGCGCGCTGCCCGAGGCCGAGTACGTCCAGGCGCTGCTCGCCGACCTCGCGGCGGACGCGGTCGCGGTCGCGGGGCGGCGCGTCGAGACGGTGTTCTTCGGCGGCGGCACCCCGAGCCTGTTCACGCCCGAGAGCCTGGCGGCGTTCCTCGCGGGCGTGCGCGCGCGCGTCGCGCTCGCGCCGGAGGCCGAGGTCACGCTCGAGGCCAACCCGGGCACCATCGAGCACGGCCGGTTCGAGGGCTACCGCGAGGCCGGCATCAACCGCATCTCGCTCGGCGCGCAGAGCTTCGGCGCGCGCCAGCTGGAGCTCCTCGGCCGCATCCACGCCGCCGCCGACACCGCCCGCGCGGTCGGCGAGCTCAGGACCGCCGGGCTCGCGAACTTCAACCTCGACCTCATGTATGCGCTCCCGGAGCAGACGCTCGAGGGCGCGCTCGCGGACGTCGCGACCGCGCTCGCGCTGCGGCCGCCGCACCTGTCGCACTACCAGCTGACGCTCGAGCCGGGCACCGCGTTCCACGCGCGCCCGCCGCAGCTGCCCGACGAGGACCTCGCGGCGGCGATCCAGGAGGCGACGCACGCAGAGCTGGCGGCGGCGGGCCTGCGCCAGTACGAGGTGTCCGCCTGGTCGCAGCCCGGCGCCGAGTGCCGCCACAACCTCAACTACTGGCGCTTCGGCGACTACCTCGGCATCGGCGCCGGTGCGCACGGCAAGCGGACCGGGCCCGACGGCGCCATCGTGCGCAGCGAGAAGGCCAAGCAGCCGCGCGAGTACCTCGCGCGGGCCGGCCGCGGCGAGCCGCTCGGCAGCGAGAGCGAGGTGGCGCCCGCGGCCCGGCCCTTCGAGTACCTCCTGAACGCGCTGCGCCTCAGCGAGGGCTTCGCGGTCGAGGACTTCGAGGCGCGCACCGGGGTCCCGATCGCGGCGGTGGAGCGCGAGTTCGCGGTGGCGCTCGGCCGGGGCCTCCTCGAGGCGACGGCCGCGGGCTTTCGTCCGACGCCGCTCGGCCAGCGGTTCCTGAACGACCTGCAGGCGCTCTTCCTGCCCGGCCGGCACTGACGGTGCCCCTGAATCGGCCCTGCGGGGCGCCCCGGCTCCCGTGACCGGGGTATTGCAGGCGCTTGACAAACGCCGCTTTATGTCGGGTCCGGCAACCGGTGCGGCCCGACTTGTGCACACGGCGCGGCGGCTTCCGGCAAAAGTGTGGACTAACGCACGATTCCTGTCGTGCAACGTCAAAAGACGTGGCCTAAGCATTTGATTTTAAAGGCGCATTTTGGGTGTTTACTTTTTAACCAAAACGACATGAAAGGCGTTTTTTTGCTTTTATGGCCACTGGGCAGAGACTTCATCCACACAGTTATCCACAGGAACTGTGGATAAGGCGGCACTGTCTTCAGGATGAGTTCGTTACGGGCCTGACTTGAGGCCGTCATGTGGCAAGGCGCGCTAACTGCCTCAGTCAGACCCGAATTTTGGAGCCGCCGCCTTTGATCGGCGGCCCCCGCCAGGGTCGGGTCGCACCGCGCCTTGCGACGGCGGTCCCGCGGACCTATACTGCGCGGCCATTTTTTCAGACCTCAAGCCGCGAGCATTGCCATGAAGGCCGGCATCCATCCCGACTACAAGACGATCACCGTGACCTGCAGCTGCGGGAACACCTTCCAGACCGGCTCGACGCTGGGCCACGATCTGCAGGTGGAAGTGTGCTCCGCCTGCCACCCGTTCTACACGGGCAAGCAGAAGATCGTCGACACCGGCGGTCGCGTCGACCGCTTCCGCAAGAAGTACGCGGCCCAGCCCGCGCGCTGAAGCGCCCCCCCCGCAGCGGTCCGAAGTCAACGCCCGGCCTGGCCGGGCGTTGTCGTATGCGCGCCGCCGACGCGGCGCCCGCCCGGCCGCGGCCCGGCCCGGGGCGTGCCCGGAACGGCTAAGCTCGGGCCGGGTGCCACCGATGCATGACCTCCTGATCCCGGCGCGCCGCGCCCTCTGTGCGTTCTGCCTCGGCGCGTTGTTCGCCGCGGCCTCCGCCGCCGCGGCCGACGCGCCCGCAGCGCCGCCGGCCGCGAGCCCGGCGGGCGCAAGCCCCGCCGCCGCGCCGGCCGCGCCATCCGCGCCATCCGGCCCGACGCTGTCGAAGGCCGACAAGGCCGAGGTCGAGCAGGGCCAGAAGATGCACGCCGAGATCGTGCAGTCGATGGGCATCTACAACAACCCCGAGCTGCAGGAATACGTCGGCATGGTGGGCCGCAAGGTCGCCCAGCAGAGCAACCGGCCGAACCTGCCGTACACGTTCACGGTGGTCGACGACGAGGAGGTCAACGCCTTCGCGACGATGGGCGGGTTCGTCTACATCACGCGCGGCATCCTGCCGTACCTGTCGAGCGAGGCCGAGCTCGCCGCGGTGCTCGGCCACGAGATCGGCCACATCACCGCCAAGCACATGGCGCGCCAGAAGACCCAGAGCACGGTGTCCGACATCGCCTCGATCGCGACCGCGATCCTGACCCGCCAGCCGGCGCTCGCCGGGCTCACCAACGTCGCCGGCGAGGCGATGATCCGCGGCTACGGGCGCGACATGGAGCTCGAGGCCGACCGGCTCGGTGCCGAGTACCTGGCGCGCACCGGCTACGACCCGCAGGCGATGATCCGCGTGATCGGCACGCTCAAGGACCAGGAGCGCTTCGAGGTGGTCTCGGCCCGCCAGGAGGGCCGCGAGCCGCACATCTACCATGGCCTGTTCGCGACCCATCCGGACAACGACACGCGCCTCAAGGAAGCCGTGCAGTCGGCAAAGGGCTTCGCCGGCCACGCCGCCGGCAGCACCGAGAACACGATGGACTTCCTCAGGCGCCTCGACGGCGTCGCCTGGGGCACGAGCGCGGAGCAGGGCGTGGTGCGCGGCTCGCGCATGTACCACGCGGGCATGGGCTTCACGGTCGCGTTCCCGAGCGGCTGGAACGTCGAGAACGGCCCGTCACAGATCGTCGCCCAGTCGAAGGCCAAGGACTCGGTGCTGATGGTCGAGACGGCGCCGATCCCGCCGAAGCTCCCCGAGCCGCGCGGCTTCGCGGTCCAGGGGCTGCTCGGCGGGCACGCGCCGCGCGAGGGCCAGGACCTCGAGATCAACGGCCTGCCGGCCTATACCGCAGTCGTCTCCGGCGCGCACACGCCCTTCGGCACCAAGCCCGCGCGCCTCGTGGTCGTGAAGTACGCGAACCAGTACTTCGTGTTCATCGGCGCGAGCAGGAGCGCGGGCACCGTGCCGGACGGCGACCGCCTGTTCCTGTCCTCCGCCGAGACCTTCCGGCGGCTGCGGGGCGATGAGCTCGAGCGCGCCGAGCCCGACCGCATCCGCATCATCGAGGCCGCGGACGGCATGACGATGAACTCGCTGGCCGCCGGCTCGCCGCTCAAGCGCTATCCGGTCGAGCAGCTGCGGCTCTTCAACCGCCTCTACCCGAAGGGCGAGCCGACGCCGGGGCAGCTGCTCAAGGTGGTTCGGTAATCCGCGACCTCGCCGCGGCCCGCCCGTATCTGTTTGATTCCAGGGCCGCGGCCGCCGTTCCGGCCGCATCCGGATGCGATCCGTTGCCTTGATTCTTGCGCTGCAGCGTGACAGTCTGGCCGGACCCACGGGGCGCTCCGATGACGACCAGAAAGTTCACGCTGACCGACGTCTCGACCGGCAAGACGAGCACGCTCGAGGCGCTGTCGCCCACCGTCGGCTCGGACGTCCTCAACATCGCGCCGCTCGGCAAGGACCACGGCGTCTTCACCTTCGACCCCGGCTTCATGGCGACCGCCGCCTGCGAGTCGAAGATCACCTACATCGACGGCGACAAGGGCGTGCTGCTCTACCGCGGCTACCCGGTCGAGCAGCTGGCGGCCAAGAGCTCGTTCATCGAGGTCGCGTACCTGTTGATCTACGGGGAGCTGCCGACCGCGCTCGCGCTCGAGGAGTTCAAGCACAGCATCACGCGCCACACGATGCTGAACGAGTCGCTGCTCAGGTTCTACAACGGCTTTCACTACGACGCGCACCCGATGGCGCAGGTCTCGGCCGTGGTCGCCTCGATGGCCGGCTTCTACCACGAGTCGCTCGACATCCATAACCCGCGGCACCGCGAGATCTTCGCGCACCGGATCCTCGCCAAGATGCCGACGATCTCGGCGGCGGCCTACAAGCACATGCTCGGGCAGCCGTTCATCTACCCGCAGAACTCGCTCGATTACTGCGGGAACCTGCTCAACATGTTCTTCTCGGTGCCGTGCGAGCCGTACGTCGTCGAGCCGGTCGCCGCGAAGGCGCTCGACCTCTTGCTGATCCTGCACGCCGACCACGAGCAGAACGCGAGCACCTCGACGGTGCGGCTCGCCGGTTCCACCGGCACGAACCCCTACGCGGCGATCTCGGCCGGGATCGCGGCGCTGTGGGGCCCCTCGCACGGCGGCGCCAACGAGGCGGTGCTGCAGATGCTCGAGGAGATCGGCACCGCCGATGCGATCCCGAAGTTCCTGGCGCGCGTCAAGGACAAGAACGACGTCACGAAGCTGATGGGCTTCGGGCACCGCGTCTACAAGAACTTCGACCCGCGCGCCAAGATCATCCGCGAGGCCTGCCACCAGGTGCTCGAGAAGGTCGGGCACCCGGACAATCCGCTTTTTGAGCTCGCGCTCAGGCTCGAGGAAATCGCGCTCAGGGACGACTACTTCGTCTCGCGCAAGCTCTACCCGAACGTCGACTTCTACTCCGGCATCATCTACAGCGCGCTCGGCATCCCGCGCGACATGTTCACGGTGATGTTCGCGATCGCGCGCACCGCGGGCTGGGTCGCGCACTGGCAGGAGATGATCGCCGACCCGACGATGCGGATCGGCCGGCCGCGCCAGCTCTACACCGGCCCCGCGGCGCGCGACTACACCGACATCGCGTCGCGCTGACCGACCAAGGTCGTAGGCACTAGGGCGTATCGCCCCGCGCCCGGCCCCGGTGCAGACTGGAGTCGGCCGCGAGCGCGCGGCCGAGGGGGCACGATGAAGAGCTCGGCGTACCGCGACGCCCACCGGCGCTCGCTCGAGGATCCGGCGGCGTTCTGGGCCGAGGCGGCCGCGGCCATCGACTGGGACCGGCGCTGGGACCGCGTGCTCGACTCGTCGAACGCGCCGCTGTACCGCTGGTTCCAGGGCGCCGAGCTCAACACCTGCTACAACGCGCTCGACCGCCACGTCGCCGCCGGGCGCGGCGAGCAGGCGGCGCTCGTCTACGACAGCCCGGTCACCGGAACGGTGCGCCGCTTCAGCTACCGCGAGCTCACCGATCTCGTCGCGCGCTTCGCGGGCGTGCTCGCCGCGCACGGCGTCGGCCGCGGCGAGCGGGTGATCCTCTACATGCCGATGGTGCCGGAGGCGGTCGTCGCGATGCTCGCCTGCGCGCGCATCGGCGCGGTCCACTCGGTGGTGTTCGGCGGCTTCGCGCCCGCCGAGCTCGCCAAGCGCATCGACGATGCGCGCCCCGCGCTCGTCGTCTCGGCCTCCTGCGGCATCGAGGGCCAGCGCGTCATCCCCTACAAGCCGCTGCTCGACGAGGCGCTCGCGCTCTCCTCCCACCGCGTCGAGCGCTGCGTGATCCTGCAGCGCCCGCAGGCCCAGGCCGAGCTGCGCGCGCCGCGCGACGTCGACTGGCAGGCCGAGATCGGGCGGGCGAAGCCCGCGCCCTGCGTCAGCGTCGCGGCCACCGATCCGCTCTACATCCTCTACACCTCCGGCACGACCGGAAAGCCCAAGGGCGTCGTCCGCGACCACGGCGGGCACGCGGTCGCGCTGCGCTACTCGATGCAGGCGGTCTACGACATCCGGCCCGGCGAGGTGTTCTGGGCGGCCTCCGACGTCGGCTGGGTCGTCGGCCACTCCTACATTGTCTATGCGCCGCTGCTGACGGGCTGCACGACGATCCTCTACGAGGGCAAGCCCGTCGGCACGCCCGACGCCGGCGCCTTCTGGCGCGTGGTCGCCGAGCACCGCGTCAATGCGCTGTTCACGGCGCCGACGGCGTTTCGCGCGATCAAGAAGGAGGACCCCGAGGGGCGGCTGATCGCGGGCCACGACCTCGCGTGCCTGCGCACGCTGTTCCTCGCCGGCGAGCGCTGCGACCCGGACACGGTGCTGTGGGCCGGGGAGCGGCTCAAGGTCCCGGTCGTCGACCACTGGTGGCAGACCGAGACCGGCTGGCCGGTCGCCGCGAACTGCCGCGGGCTCGAGCCGATGCCGATCAAGCCGGGCTCGGCGAGCGTCGCGGTCCCGGGCTACGACGTGCAGGTGCTGGACGACGCGGGCCGGCCGGTGTCGGCCGGGACGATCGGCAACATCGTGATCCGCCTGCCGCTTCCGCCGGGGACGCTGCCGACGCTGTGGCACAACGACGCCGGCTATCGCGAGAGCTACCTCGCGCGCTACCCGGGCTACTACCTGACCGGCGACGCCGGTTTCATCGACGCGGACGGCTACCTGTCGATCATGTCGCGCATCGACGATGTCATCAACGTCGCCGGGCACCGGCTCTCGACCGGCGCGATGGAGGAGGTGCTCGCCGGGCACCCGGACGTCGCCGAGTGCGCGGTGATCGGCGCGGCCGACGCGCTCAAGGGCCAGCTGCCGGTCGGGCTCGTGGTGCTGAAGGCCGGGGTCAGCCGCCCGCACCCGACGATCGTCGCCGAGCTGGTCGAGCGCGTGCGCCAGCAGATCGGCGCCGTCGCCGCGCTCAAGCACGTCACGATCGTCGCGCGCCTGCCGAAGACGCGCTCCGGCAAGGTGCTGCGCGCGACGATGCGCGCGATCGCCGACGCGCGTGATTACAATGTGCCGGCGACGATCGACGATCCGCGGATCCTCGACGAGGTCGCGGTCGCGCTCCGGGCACTGGGGTACGGGTCGGGCAGCTAGCCTCCCGAGCCGCGCCGGCGACCGCCGGCCCCGCCGGACCGCGCGCCCGGCCCGCCCGGGTGTCAACCGGGCGAGGCAACGTGCGACCGACAAATGTGAAGGCGATCGGCCTGATGCTCGTCGGCGTCTTCGTGTTCGCGCTGATGGACGCGGGACTCAAGGGCCTGTCGACGCATTACCCGGCGATCGAGGTCACGACGCTGCGCGCCTCGGCGTCGCTGCCGTTCCTGCTGGCGTGGATCGCCTGGTCGCGCGCCTGGCGCCGGCTCGGCGTCTGGAGCCCGCTGCTGTACGCGGTGCGCGTCGCGCTCGGCATTCTGATGCTGGTGGCCTTCGTCTACTCGGTGTCGGTGCAGCCGCTGACCGACTCGTACGCGGTGTTCATGAGCGCGCCGCTGATGGTCGCGGCGCTGTCGCGCGTGTTCCTCGGCGAGCGCGTGCCGGCGCGCCGCTGGCTCGCGATCAGCGCCGGCCTCGCCGGGGTGCTGATCGCGCTCAAGCCGCGCGGCGCGGGGCTGGTGTCGGTCGGCGGGCTGGCCGCCGCGGCGAGCGCTACCTGCTATGCGCTCTCGGTGCTGCTGATCCGCGTGCTCGGGCGCACCGACTCGAACTTCGCGATGGTGTTCTGGTACGTGCTCGCGCTCGCGCTCGTCGCGGGCGGGATCGCCGCGCCCGGCTGGCAGCCGGTCGCGGCCGGCCACTGGCCGCTGATCGCGTTCATCGGCGTCACCGGCGCGATCGGCCAGTTCCTGTTCACCGCGGCCTTCCGGCTCGCGCCGCCCTCGACGGTGGCGCCGTTCGAGTACACGGCGCTCATCTGGGGCGTCGGCCTCGACTACGCGGTCTTCGGCCACGCGCCGCTGCCGCGCGTGCTGCTCGGCGGGGCGATCGTCATCGGCGCCGGCATCTACGTGATCTGGGACGAGCATCGCGCGGCGACCGAGCCGCTCGCGGCCACGCGCTAGCGGCGAGCGCCGCGATACCAAAGTATCGCCTCCCCCCGACCTTGGGCTGATTCCGGGGCACCGCCCCCGGGTCGACACTCGCCGAACCGCCGCACGACCCGTTCCGCGGCCCCTCACCCATCGGGAGTCACCCCATGAGCACCGCCGTCCCGCTGACCGAGTCGAAGCAGCTCGCCAACGACCTCAGCCACATCGCGCCGGCCAACAAGGCCTTCCTCGCATCGGCGCGCGCGCTCCTGATCGACGGCGCCTGGGTGCCGGCCGCGAGCGGCCGCACCTTCGAGGTCCGCGACCCCTCGAGTGACCGGGTGATCGCGCGCTGCGCCGAGGGCGATGCGCCCGACGTCGACCGCGCGGTCGCGGCCGCGCGCCGCGCCTTCGACGACGGCGAGTGGGGGCGTGCCAGGCCCGTCGAGCGCGAGCGTCTGATGCACCGGCTCGCCGACCTTCTCGAGCAGCACGCCGACGAGCTCGCCGAGCTCGAGGCGATCGACAACGGCAAGTCGGTCGTCATGGCGCGCCACGTCGACGTCAAGCACGCGATCGAGGTGTGGCGCTACATGGCCGGCTGGCCGACCAAGATCGAGGGCAAGACGCTGCCGATCTCCGGCGCGCTCCTGCCCGACATGCAGTTCGCGGCGTTCTCCCGCAAGGAGGCGATCGGCGTCGTCGGCGCGATCGTCGCCTGGAACTTTCCGCTCTTGCTCGCGACCTGGAAGCTCGCGCCGGCGCTCGCCGCCGGCTGCACCGTGGTGCTGAAGCCCGCCGAGGAGACACCGCTGACCGCGCTGCGGCTCGGCGAGCTCGCACTCGAGGCGGGCCTGCCGAAGGGCGTCATCAACATCGTCACCGGCATGGGACCGACCGCGGGCGCCGCGCTCGCCGCGCACCCCGGCGTCGACAAGGTGACGTTCACGGGCTCGACCGAGGTCGGGCGGCTGATCGTGCAGGCCTCGGCCGGCAACCTCAAGAAGGTCACCGTCGAGCTCGGCGGCAAGTCGCCGGCGATCGTGCTCGACGACGCGGACCTCGACGTCGCGATCGCGGGTGCCGCGGGCGCGATCTTCTTCAACCAGGGCCAGGTGTGCTCGGCGGGGTCGCGGCTGTTCGTCGCCAAGCGCCACTTCGACCGGGTCGTCGCCGGCGTCGTCGAGCAGGCCAAGGCGCTCAAGCTCGGGCCCGGCCTCGATGCCTCCGCTCAGCTCGGGCCCCTCGTCTCCGCGACGCAGCGCGAGCGCGTGACGAGGTACCTCAACGAGGGTGCCGCGGGCGGGGCGCGCGCGGCGACCGGCGGCCGGGCGCTGTCGACGCCGGGGTACTACGTCGAGCCCACCGTGTTCGTGAACGTCAGCGACCAGATGTCGATCGTGCGCGAGGAGATCTTCGGGCCGGTCGTCGTCGCGCAGCCCTTCGACGACCTCGCCGACATCGCGCGCATCGCCAACGACTCGATCTACGGCCTGGCGGCCAGCATCTGGAGCCGCGACGTCGGGCGGGTGTTCCGGCTCGCGCCGAAGCTGAAGGCGGGGACCGTCTGGGTCAACTGCCACAACGTGCTCGACCCGGTGATGCCGTTCGGTGGCTACAAGCAGTCGGGCTGGGGCCGGGAGCTCGGCGGCGAGGCCGTCAACGGCTACCTCGAGAGCAAGTCGGTCTGCCTCAACGTCACCGGCTGAGGGACGGCGGCGCGCCGGCCGGGGCCGGCGCGCCGCGCGTGGCATCATGAGGACCGGCGACCCGGCGGAGGTCGAGCGATGGACAACGCCAGTGCCTTCATCGCGGCCCGCGACCAGCTGATCGGTTGCGGCTCGGACTACGCGCGCGCGCGCGCCAATTTCCGCTGGCCGTCGTTCACGCACTTCAACTGGGCGCGCGACTACTTCGACCGGATCGCCGCGGGCAACGAGCGCGCGGCGCTGCGCGTCGTCGACGACGCGGGCCGCGACGAGTCGCTGAGCTACGCCTTGCTCGCGCGCCGCTCGCACCAGGTCGCGAACTTCCTGGCCGCGCACGGCGTCGGTCCCGGGGACCGCGTGCTGATCATGCTCGGCAACGTCGTGCCGCTCTGGGAGGCCATGCTCGGGGTCATCCGGCTCGGGGCGGTGATGATCCCGGCGACGACGTTGCTGCAGCGCGACGACCTCGTCGACCGGGTCGAGCGCGGCCACGTCAAGGCGGTGATCGCGGACGCCCCGCTCTGCGCGCGCTTCGACGGCGTCGCCGGCGCCCCGGTGCGCATCGCGGTCGGCGCGCCGGTGCGCGGCTGGGCGTCGTTCGAGGACAGCGCGGGCGCCCCCGCGCGCCACGTGCCGGCGGCGCCGACGCGGGCGGATGAGCTCATGCTCCTCTACTTCACGTCCGGCACCACCGCGAAGCCCAAGCTCGTCGCGCACACGCACGTGAGCTACCCCGTCGGACACCTGTCGACGCTCTACTGGCTGGGGCTGCGGCCCGGCGACGTGCACCTCAACCTGAGCTCGCCCGGCTGGGCCAAGCACGCCTGGTCGTGCCTGTTCGCGCCGTGGAACGCCGAGGCGACGGTCCTCGCCTACCAGTACGAGCGCTTCAGCGCGCGCTCGCTCCTCGACCAGCTGGTGCGCGCGAAGGTCACGACCTTCTGCGCGCCGCCGACCGTGTGGCGGATGCTGATCCAGGAGGAGCTCGGCCGCTGGCCGGTCAGCCTTCGCGAGGTGGTCGGCGCCGGCGAGCCGCTCAACCCCGAGGTCATCGAGCAGGTGCGCGCCGCCTGGGGACTCACGATCCGCGACGGCTTCGGCCAGACCGAGACCACCGCGGTCGTCGGCAACGCGCCCGGGCAGCCGGTGAAGCCGGGCTCGATGGGCCGGCCGCTGCCGGGCTACCCGGTCGTGCTCGTGACGGTCGACGGCGCGCTCGCGGACGAGGGCGAAATCTGCCTCGACCTCGGCGCGCGCCCGATCGGCCTGATGCAGGGCTATCTCGACGATCCGGAACGCACCGCCGAGGCGATGCGCGGCGGTTACTACCACACCGGCGACGTCGCGAGCCGCGACGCCGACGGCTACCTGACCTACGTCGGCCGCATGGACGACGTGTTCAAGTCCTCCGACTACCGGATCAGCCCGTTCGAGCTCGAGAGCGTGCTGATCGAGCACGGCGCGGTCGCCGAGGCCGCCGTCGTGCCGAGCCCGGACCCGCTGCGGCTCTCGGTCCCGAAGGCCTACATCGTGCTCGCGGGCGACGCGCGCCCGGACGCGGCGACCGCGCGCTCGATCTTCGAGCACGTGCGCGCGCGGGTCTCGCCGTTCAAGCGCGTGCGCCGGCTCGAGTTCGCGGACCTGCCGAAGACGATCTCCGGCAAGATCCGCCGCGTCGAGCTCCGGCGCGCCGAGCAGGCGCCGCGCAGCGGCGGCACGCGCCGTCCGGGCGAGTTCTGGGAAGAGGATTTCCCGGAGCTCAGGTCCGGGGCGAGCGGTTGACGACGCCGGTGGCCCAGGGCGACGCGCCGATCGTCCGCTTCAGGAGCGCCGCGCCCGTCGCCGCGGCCGCCGAGGCGATCGCCGCCGGCGCCGCGGGCTCGGCGCTGACCGTCCTCTTCGCCTCGGGCGACTACGCGCTCGGCGAGCTCGGCGCCGCGCTCGCCGCGCGGGGACTTGCGCACGTGATCGGGGCCGCGACCGGCCGCATCATCGGCGCCGGCGGCGTCGAGCGCCACGGCATCAGCGGCTTTCACCTGCCGGCCGGGCGCTTCGCGGCCGCGGAGACGGTGTTCGAGGACGTTGCGGCGTGGACGCTCCCGCAGCTGCGCGAGCGGGTGCGCGCGCTTCGCGCCGAGCTCGACGCGCGCGCCGCAGGGGAGCTCGCGAACCACTTTGCGCTCCTGCTCGTCGATGCGGAGACGCGCTGCGAGGAGCGGCTCGCCGCGATGCTCGGCATGGAGCTCTCCGGGGTCGCGCTCGTCGGCGGCTCGGCAGGGGACCTCTACTTCAACCCGCTCGGGCGCGGCGTCGACGCCCCGCCGCTCCTCTATCATGGCGGGGCCGTCCGCAACGCGGCGCTGCTCGCGCTCGTGGCGACCAGCGCGCCGCTCGCGGCCTACTGCCACAATCACTACACGACGACCGAGCGCAAGGTCGTGATCACGGGCGCCGACCCGCTGCGCCGCATCGTCGACGAGATCGACGGCATGCCGGCGCTCAAGACCTACGCGGCGCTGTGCGGACTCAGGCGCAACACCGTCTCGGCCGAGGACTTCGCGCCGTTCCCGCTGATGGTGCGGATCGGCGGCCAGTACTACGCGCGCGGCGTGCAGCGCATCGCCAACGGCAGCGCGCTCGAGTTCGCGTGCGCAATCGAGCGCGGGCTGGTCGTGACCCTGGCCCGCCCGGGCGACATGGTCGAGCGGCTGAAGGAGCTCTTCGGCGAGATGCGCGCGCGGATCGGGACGCCCGAGCTCGTGATCGGCTTCGACTGTGCGGCCCGCGCCGCCTACATGGAGCGCCAGGGCCTGACCGGGCGCATCGCGCCGCTGCTCGCGGCGCACTCGGTCAGCGGCTTCGCGACGCTCGGCGAGCAGTACAACACCGTGCACGCCAACAACTCCTTCACCTGCCTGGGACTCGGCGCGCCGTGAAGCGCAAGCGCGCGCCCGCGAAGCGCGCGGCGCGGCGCGCGCCCAAGGACCCGCGCCGCGCCCGGCTCGCCGCCCAGAACCGCGCGCTCAGGAAGCAGGTGCGGGCGCTGATCGAGCGCGTCGAGCGCGCGGTCGATGAGCAGGGCGGGGCGTTCTCGTGGTTCCAGGCGGCCGCGACGCTCGAGGAGACGGTGCGCCAGCGCACGCTCGAGTACGAGCAGCTGAACCGGCGCCTGACGCGCGAGCTCGAGGCGCGCCGCGAGATCGAGCTCGCGCTCAAGGCCGCCAAGGCCCAGGCCGAGCTCGCGAACCAGTCGAAGACCCGCTTCCTCGCCGCCGCGAGCCACGACCTGCGCCAGCCGCTCTCGTCCGCGATGCTGTTCCTCGAGTCGGTCGAGACCGGCTCGCTCGCGACCAGCGACCGCGACTACCTGCGCAAGGCGCTGGTCGCGCTCGCCTCGCTCAGCAACCTCCTCGGCACGCTGCTCGACGTCGCGCGCCTCGACTCGGGCACGATCGAGCCGCAGTACGCGGACTTCCCGGCGGCCGCGGTGCTCGACCGGATCGGGCCGGAGTTCGAGGGCGTCGCGCGCGCGGCGGGGCTCGAGCTGCAGTTCGTGCGCTCGGGCGCCTGGCTGCGCTCCGACATGCACCTCCTCGAGACGGTGCTGCGCAACCTCATCAGCAACGCGATCCGCTACACGCCGCGCGGCCGGGTGCTGGTCGGCTGCCGGCGGCGGCGCGACGGCCTCGAGATCCAGGTGCACGACACCGGCATCGGCATCGCGGGCGAGCACCTGAGCGCGATCTTCGACCCGTACTACCAGGTGCCGGCCGGCGCGCGCTCGCACGGCGCGGGCATCGGGCTCGGGCTGTCGATCGTCGACCGGATCTCGAGGCTGCTGTCACTCGAGCGGCGCGTGCGCTCGCAGCCGGGGCGCGGCTCGATGTTCGCGGTGCGGGTACCCTACGGCCGTGCGCCGGAGACGCACCGGCGCTCGCGGCGCAGCGTCGCCGGCGTGCAGCGCCGGCGGGCGCTCGCGATCGCGGTGATCGACGACGATCCCGACATCCGCCAGGGACTCGCGGCGACGCTTGCCAAGTGGGGGCACCGGCCGCTCGCGGCAGCGACCGCGACCGACGCGGTCGTGCAGCTGATCGGCGGCGACCTGACGCCCGACCTCGTGATCAGCGACTACCACCTCGCGGGCGGGGTCAAGGGCGACGCGGCGATCGAGGAGGTGCGGCGCGAGTTCGACCACGTGCCGCCGGCGGTCGTGATGACGAGCGACCCGGACGCCGCGCTCAGGCGCTCGCTCGAGGCGCGCGGCTTCACGCTGCTCGAGAAGCCGCTGAACCTCGCGCGCCTCAGAACGCTGCTCGAGCGGCTCGCCGCTCAGTGAGCGGGCCCCTTGCCGAGCAGCCGCCCGGCCTCGAGCACCGCCTGCACGCGGTTGGTGACGCCGAGCTTGCGGAAGATCGAGGAGACGTGCGCCTTGACGGTGATCTCGCTGATCGCGAGCGTGCGGGCGATCTGCTTGTTCGAGAGCCCCTGCGCGAGCAGCTCGAGCACGCGCCGCTGGCGCAGGGTCAGCTCGTCGCCGCCGCCCTCCTCGCGCGGCTTGGCGCGCGCCTGGCGCAGCGCCTCGATGACCTCCGGCGACATGTAGGTGCCGCCCGCGAGCACCGCGCGGATCGAGCTCATCAGCACCTGGCGCGGCGCCGACTTCGGCACAAACGCGTTGGCACCACCGAGGATGACCTCCTGCATCGTGTGCGCGTCCTCGACCGCGGAGACGACGACGACCGGCGTCTGCGGTGCCGCCTGCCTGAGCGCCGCGAGGCAGCTGAGGCCGGAGGCGCCCGGGATGTTGAGGTCGAGGAGCACGAGGTCGAAGTGCCGGCCGCCCGCGACCGCGGCCACGACCTCGGCCTGCGAGCCCGCCTCGCTGATCTCGGCGTCGGGGCAGGCCTGCGGCACGACGGCGCGCAGCGCCTCGCAGTAGAGCGGATGATCGTCGGCGATCAGGACGCGCTTCCCGGACACCGCTGCCACCGTCGCTGTTACGCGCCGCCGCGCCGCAAGGCGCAAGGCGTACCGCGCGCGCTACATACCAAAGTATGACCCTCTTGCTGCGAACGACTTATACACGACGAGGGGTGCGACCGGGATACTCGGGCCCAAGGACGCAGCCGGTGTCCGCGAGTATATTGGCGCCTCGCCGCGGGTAGGCCGGAACCCCGGTTGGGCCAAGCGTCCAGCAACGTGCGGTTCCACGCGCATGGGGGATCAACCGATGACGACGCAGAAGCTCTCCAACCGGCCGTCCGGCCGCCCGTCCGCGGCGCTCGCCGCCGCGATCCTCGGCGTGCTCGCCGCTCCGGTGCTGGCGCAGACGCCGCCGCCCGACGAGGGCGCGATCGCCGAGGTCGTGGTCACCGCGCAGAAGCGCAGCGAGAGCCTGCAGAGCGTGCCGGTGTCGGTCACGGCGCTGACGAGCGCGCAGCTCGGCGAGCTCAAGATGGACTCGCCGTCGGACCTCACGACGCAGATCCCGAACCTGCAGGTCAACGGCATCGTCGGCGAGGGCTCGCCGATCTTCTCGCTGCGCGGCGTGTCGATGTTCGACTACAGCCTCAGCCAGTCGAGCCCGGTCGCGAGCTACATCGACGAGGTCTACAAGGGCAACTTCGTGCTGTTCGGCGTCGAGATGTACGACCT
>DATKOP010000074.1:0-26386 GCA_035524595.1 Steroidobacteraceae bacterium
GCGCCGCTCGGGCCGACGACCTGGACGGTGACGGCGCGGGCGCCCGCCGGCACGCTGACCGCGCCGTGCACGCTGCCGCCGCTCGCGAGCGGCGCGGCCGAGCCCGTGACCAGGACGTTGCGGCCGAGGAGGCTCGAGGCCTGCAGCGCCTGGTTCGAGACGAGCTGCGAGGACAGCGTCTGGAACGAGGAATTGAGCTGCGCGATGCCGCTCACGGTACCGAACTGGGCCAGCTGGCCCATGATCGCCGACTCGTCCATCGGCTTGGTCGGGTCCTGGTTCTTGAGCTGCTGCATCATCAGGTTGAGGAAGTCGAGCTGGTTCATGGCGCCGGAGGCGCCGGTGCCGGCGGCGCCCGCGGCGGCGGCCGTGCTGCCGCCCGCGCCGCTGGTGCCGTTCAGCATCGCGAGCACCGAGGCCGGCAGGGTCGTGGTTGCGGTCATCGTGGCTTACTCCTAGTGGCCGAGCGTCAGCGTCTTGAGCACCAGCTCGCGCGCGGTGGTCATCACCTCGACGTTGCCCTGGAAGGAGCGTGACGCCGAGATCATGTTGGTGAGCTCCTCGACCGGGTTGACGTTCGAGCCGTACACGTAGCCGGTGGCGTCCGCCAGCGGATGGTCCGGCTGGTAGCGCTTGCTCGGCGCCGCGGCCGACTGGATGACGTCGAGCACGCGCACGCCGACACCGGGCTCGTCGCGGCCGGGGTCGGCCGAGAACTCGCGCAGCTGCGTCGCGAACACCGGGTGGCGCGACTTGTAGGCGGCGTCCGCCGAGGTCGCGACCGAGTCCGCGTTGGCGAGGTTCGACGCCGTCACGTTGAGGCGCATCGACTCGGCGTTCATCGCCGAGCCCGAGATGTCGAAGATTCCGAGCAGGGACATCGTGGCTTACCTGAAGGTCCGGAAGGGGTGGTGGATCACTGGCCGGTCAGCGCCGTGGTCATGGTCGCGATGCGGCGGTTGATGAAGTCGAGGCTGGTCTGGTAGCGGACCGCGTTCTCGGCGAACTTCGCCTGCTCGACCGGCGCCTCGACCGTGTTGCCGTCGAGGGACGGCTGGTACGGGATGCGGTACTTGAGGTCGGCGCCCGCCGTGCCGCCGCCGACCAGCGGCAGGTGGCCGACGTGCGTGCGGGTGAGCGCGAGGCCGTCGGCCTCGGCGGTGCCGGCGAGCGTCGCGGCGAAGTCGTAGTCGCGCGCCTTGTAGTTCGGCGTGTCGACGTTGGCGATGTTGGTGGCGAGCACGCTGACGCGGTCGGCCGCGGCATAGAGCGCGCGCTCGTGAATCCCGAAGAGGCTGTCGAACATCGTGGCGGTCTCGCGGTCAGGTCCTGCGGGACATAGAGCAAGACGCGTGCCAACCGCCGGCGGCGGCGTTTCGGGCCGCCGGCGGGCCGGTCGGGGCCCAAAGCGGCAAGAGCGGGCCACCCGGCGCGGTCGAAGCGGCAAGATCTCGCCGCCTGCCGCGCGCCCCGGGCGGCGCGCACCCCGGGCGACGGAGTTTTGACGCCGCGGTGTCGCCGATCCCGTCGCCGAACGCGCCGCGGGCGGCGCCGCCCGGCGCGCAAAACCGCGGCCCGGCAACTACTTAGCTGCGTGGTCGCCGGTGGCACGCATCGTGCACATTTAGTGCGCATGAACGTCCCTGCACCGCGCCTGCCGCTCGCGTCCGCCCTCGCCGCCCTTGCTGCCCTCGCGCTGCTCGCGATCGGCGCGACCGCCGCCGCGGACGATGCGCTCGAGGATCCGGCGCGGCTCGCGGCCGTGGCGCGCGCCGCGGCGGCGCGCGAGAGCGGCCGGCCGGAGGCCGAGCTCGAGGTCGGCGCGATCGATCCGCGCCTGCGCCTCGCCGCCTGCAGGACCGCGCCCGGCGCGCAGCTGACGCCCGGCACGCGCTCCTCGACCCAGCTCACCGTCGAGATCCGCTGCACCAGCCCGCCGTGGCGGCAGTTCGTCGCCGTGCGGATCCGCGCGCAGGAGCCGGTGGTGATCGCGGCCCGGCCGCTCGGGCGCCTGCAGGTCGTCGCCATCGAGGACCTGGCGGTGGTGCCGCGCGACCTGGCGAGCGTGCCGGCCGGCTATTTCCGCCGCGCCGAGGACGTGGTCGGGCGCATCGCGCAGCGCACGATCGGCTCGGGCGAGGTGCTGCTGCCCGCCACCGTGCGCCCGCCGCCGCTCGTGCACCGCGGCCAGTCGGTGACCGTGCTCGCGCACGCCGGCGGCATGTCGGTGCGCACCGCCGGCGTCGTGCTCGCCGATGCCGGGCTCGCCGAGCGCGTGCAGGTCAGGAACGCCGCCTCCGGGCGCCTCATCGAGGGCGTGGTGCGCTCCAGCGACACCGTCGAGGTGGCGCTCGAATGAGCCGGCCGCGGGCCTCAAGGACCGGCACGGCAGGCCGACTCCGGGATGGCGGCGCCGCCTGCGCCGCGCCGCCGGAAACGACTCTGCGCAACTTCACATATATTCCCTAAAGTTCGCTGCTGACCGACCGATACGATGGAGGAGGAGCTACGTGCTCCGGGAGCTACGCACATGACCACCAAGATCACGGGGTACGGCACCCCTTCGACCGCGGTGACGGGCTCGTCCCGCACCGGCGGCGTCGAGCGTGTCGCCGGGGATGCCCCGCCGAGCGGTCCCGCCTCGCCGGCCGGCGATTCGGTGACCCTGACCAGTTCCGCCCGCACGCTGCAGCGGCTCGGCGACGCGATCGCCGCATCGCCGGTCGTCGACGGCAACCGCGTCGAGGCCGTCAAGAGCCAGATCGCGCAGAACACCTACAAGGTGGACTCGCTCAAGGTCGCGGCCAAGCTGCTCGCGTCCGACCAGGAACTGCCCTCGCACTGAGCCGGCCATGGACCTCAACGCACTCGCCGCGCTGAATGCCCTGCTCGACCGCGAGATCGCGGCCGGCAACGCGCTGCTGCGCGCGCTCGAGTCCGAGAAGGGAACGCTGACCGGCTTCGACCTCGCCGCGCTCGAGCACACGACCGCCGAGAAGGAGCGCCTGCTCGCCGAGTTCGACCGGCTCGACGCCGAAAGGAAGCACAGCCTCGCGCGCCTCGGCTTCGGGCCGGGCCGCGCCGACATGCTCGCGCTGATCCGCAGCGCCGAGGACCCCGCCTACCGCGAGGACTCGCGCCAGGCCGGCCCGCTCGCGACCCGCTGGCGGCGCCTGGTGGCGATCGCCGAGCGCTGCCGGGACGCGAACGAGCGCAACGGCCTGATCGTCAGCATGCACAGCCGCCGGGTGACGAAGGCCCTGAACGTGCTGCGCACCGGGCGCGCGGACGAGCTCACCTACGGTCCGGCCGGCGCGGCCGCGTCCGGCTACGCCCGCGCCCTGGGCCGGGTCTGAGTGCGGACCGGAGGGGCGCCATGCTGGTCCTCAGCCGCAGAGCAGACGAGTCGATCGTGATCCAGCCGGCCGACGGCGCGGACTCGAACATGACGCTCGCCGAGCTGTTCGCGAACGGCCCGATCCAGATCACGCTCCTAGGCGGAACCGGAAAGCGTGTCAAGATGGGCATCAACGCACCCGCCCAGCTCGCGATCCGGCGCAAAGACGACTGATACCCCCAAGTCGTTGATTTAAGTTAACTTGCACGCTGCCCGCGCCCGCCCCGGCGCGTGCTGCACCGCGATTTTTCGGCCTCCGGGCCCCGCCTTCATCTTGCGCCCGCCGGTGCTCAGGCATACTGGCTCTCGCGCTAGGGGCGACAAAAGAAGTTCGGAGACGGGGTTCCTCATGGAGCGGCGACTGCACACGCGCCATCGGGCGCGCACCACTGTGTACGTCCAGGTTCCGGGCCGACGCGGCAAGCTCTGCCGCGCCCGCAATCTGAGTGCCAACGGCGTGTTCGTCGAGACCGAGAACCTCGGCCTGCAGAAGGGCTCGGTCGTCGAGCTCGCCTTCGCCATCAACCTCGGCAGCATCACCAAGATTCACCGGCGCACCGCGATCGTCGCCCACGTCTCGCGCGGCGGCACCGGCCTCAGGATGGAGAGCTACGCCGGGCGCTGAGCCGCCCGACGCGCCGCAACGGAGTTCCATGTCGGTGGCGCCGCAGTCGCAAGGCTCGGCGCCTCTTTTATTTTGGGCCCCGAGTCGCCGGCCCCGAGGACCGTGAATGTCGACGCCCCGCCCGGCCGCGCACGCCGACCGCACCTTCAGGTACTACGACTTCATCATGGCGGCGTACGTCTGCATCCTGCTGTGCGCCAACCTGATCGGGCCGTCCAAGGTCGCGACCATCCGCCTGCCGCTGCTCGGCGTCACCGACTACGTCGCGGGCGTCCTGTTCTTCCCGATCTCCTACTTCTTCGGCGACATCCTCACCGAGGTCTACGGCTACGGCCGCGACCGGCGGGTGGTGTGGGCGGGCTTCGGCGCGCTCGTGTTCGCGGCGATCATGAGCACGACGATCGTGGCGCTGCCGGCGGCCTCGTGGTGGCACAACCAGGCGGCGGTCGAGACGGTCTTCGGCCCGACGCCGCGCATCGTCGCCGGCTCGATCACCGCCTTCTGGTGCGGCTCCTTCGTCAACAGCTTCGTGCTCGCGAAGATGAAGATCTTCACCAGCGGCCGCTGGCTGTGGACGCGCACGATCGGCTCGACGATGTGCGGCGAGCTGGTCGACTCGGTGCTGTTCTACACGATCGCGTTCTACGGCACCTGGAACGACGCCCACCTCGTCGCGGTGACGATGGCGCAGTACTCGTTCAAGGTGCTGTGGGAGGTGCTCGCGACGCCGCTGACCTACTGGGTGGTCGCCTTCCTGAAGCGCGTCGAGCGCGAGGACTACTACGACCGCGACACCGACTTCACGCCGTTCTCGCTGAAGACCTGAGCGCCGGCACGCGGCCGGCGGCGCGCTGCCGCCACGCCTGCCGGTAGGCGGCCTCGACGGCGCGCGCAAACCGCGCCGCGTCCATCAGCGGCGAGCGCTCGAGCCGGCCGCGCAGGCCAAGGCGCAGCGCGGCGAGCGCCGGCAGGTCGCGCGCCAGGCCGACGGCCGCCTCGACGAAGCCCTGGTCCGTGTCCGCGGCGAGCTCGGCGAGGCCGACCTGGTAGAGCTGGCTCAGGCCCCCGCGGCCGACGGCGGTGCGCCCGACGCGGCTCACCACCGGCACGCCCATCCACAGCGCATCGAGGCTGGTCGTGTGGCCGTTGTAGGGCACGGTGTCGAGGCACAGGTCGATGTCGGCGTACGAGCGCAGGTACTCGGCGCGCGGCCGGTACGGCACGAAGCCGACGCGCGCCGCGGCGACGCCGCGGCGCGCGAGGCGCCCGAGCAGCCGCGCGCGGTAGCGCCCGGGCGGCGCCAGCAGGAGGAGCCGCGCCGCGGGCAGCCGCGCAAGCACCGCGGCCCAGAGCGCGAGCGTCGCCTCGCTCAGCTTGCACGGGTTGTTGAGGCAGCCGAAGGTGACGTGCCCGTGGCGCAGCGCCGGCAGCTCGCCCACCGCGAGCGGCTCGCTGAGCGGGTCGTAGCACCAGAACGCATCCGGCAGCCTGAGCGTCTGCTCGGCGTAGTGGGCGTCGAAGCCGGCGGGATCGAGGCGCGGGTCGCTGAGGCGGTAGTCCATCGCGGCGAGGCCGGTCGTGCCCGGGTACGCGAGCCACGCGATCTGCACCGGCGCCGGGCGGCGCGCGAACACGAGCGGCCGGCCGTTCGCCATGTGCATCGTCAGGTCGACCAGGATGTCGATCCGGTCGGCGCGGATCCGCTCGGCGAGCGCCGCGTCGTCGAGCCGGCGCACGTCGCGCCAGGCGTCGGCGCAGGCGGCGATCGTGCGGGTGCGCGCGTCGGGTCGCGGCACGCTCGAGTAGCAGTGGATCTCGAAGGCCGCGCGGTCGTGGTGCGCGAGCAGCGGGATCGTGAACAGCGACTGGCAGTGCTCGCGAAAGTCCGCCGACACGTAGCCGACGCGCAGGCGCCGGCCGGGTGTGTCGTCGACGTCGGGCTCGCGCCAGCCCGAGGCGAGCGGCGCCGCGAAGCGCGCGTCCCAGCGCCGGCATTCGGCGAGCGCGACGCCGGGGTCCGCGGCCTCGAAGCTGAGCGCATAGGCGAGGTTGCTGTGGGTCGCGGCGGCGCCCGGATCGAGCTCGAGCGCGCGCCGGTAGCAGGCGATCGCCGCCTCGAGGTCGCCCGCGTCCTTGAGCACGCTGCCGAGGTTGTCATGCAGCGCCGCCTCGCCCGGGTCGAGCGCGAGGCCCGCGCGCAGCACGGCCTCGGCCTCCTCGAGGCGGCCGAGCGCACGCAGCAGGCAGCCGGCGTTGTTGCGCGCGACCGCCGAGGCGGGCTCGGCGCGGATCGCCGCCTCGTAGGCCGCCGCCGCGGCCGGCAGGTCGCCGAGCTCGCGGCAGGCGTTGCCGAGGTTGTTGAGCGCCGCGGCGTGGGCGGGGCGCAGCGCGACCGCGCGCCGGTACGCGTGCGCCGCCTCGTCCAGCTGGCCGAGACCCTGGTACGCGATGCCGAGGTTGTAGGCGACTTCGGCGTTGTCCGCGTCGCAGGCGTCGGCGTGCCTGAGCACCGCGAGGGCGGCCGCGAACTCGCGCCGCCGGCACAGCACCACCGCGAGGTTGACCGCGTGGGTCGCCGACAGCGGCTCGCGCTCGGCGGCCGCGCGCAGGAGCGCGAGCGCCTCGTCCGTGCGGCCGGCCTCGCCGAGCAGCACACCGAGGTTCGACAGCACCGCCGGGTCCCCGGGGCGCAGCGCAAGCGCCGCGCGGTAGGCGGCCTCGGCCGCCGCCGGCTGCCCGGCGAGCTGGCGGCAGATGCCGAGGCCGCTGTGGGCGTCGGCCAGCTCCGGCGCCAGCACGAGCGCCTGGCCGTAGGCCGCGATCGCGGCCGGGTAGTCGGCCTGCGACTGCAGCGCGACGCCGAGCGCGTAGTGCGCGTCCGCGAGCGCCGGGTCGATCGCGAGCACGTGGCGGTAGGCCGCCGCCGCCTCGCCCCAGCGGCCGAGCGCGGCCAGCACGTGGGCGTGGCCCAGCCGGTAGCGCAGCTCGCCGCCGTCGTCTGCGACGCTCGCGGCGATGAGCGGCAGCGCCCGTTCCGGGTGGCCGTCCTGCAGCTCGAGCAGCCCGAGCGAGAACCGGGCCGCCGCGCTCGCGGGCTCCTCGGCGAGGAGCTCCGCGTACAGGCGGCGCGCGTCCGGCAGCTGCCCGCCGCGATGCAGCTCCTTGGCCCGAGCGAGTCGTGCGCAGGTCGTCATCGCCGGCCTTACCTGTCCTCTTGAGCTGACGGCACGGGCGTGCGCGGGCATGCGAGGGCGATGCCGCGGACGCGTCGTCGGGAGCGGCGGACTCGTCCGCCGCGCGCTTGCCCGACTTATCGGCAGCGCGCGGGACGCGCTCAGCGGCGGCGCCCGGAATGTGACGCGCGTCACACTTGCGCGAGCGCCCGCCGCGCCCCGCCGGGCGTGCCGGCGGTGACCGGACGGGCGCGGCCGCCGGCTCCTAGGCGGGCGTGCGACCGCCCGGGTACTGCGGCAGGCCGTCCGCCGGGCGGTCCCAGGCCGGCGCGTCCGCCATCCAGATGTGGTCGACCGGGGCCGCCCGGCCGGGCTCGTCGAGCGTGCCGATGGTGACGTCGATCTCGCCGGGCCGGCGGGCCGCGCGATAGGTGAGCGGCGCGCCGCACCGGCCGCAGAACGCGCGCCAGACGCCGGGCGACGACTCGATCTCGCGCGGCTCGCCAGCCGTGAAGACGAGCGCGCGGGCGCCAACGGTCAGCCAGCCGACGGCGTGCGCGCCCGAGGCGCGCCGGCACGACTCGCAATGGCAGAGCGTCGGCGGGTAGAGGCGCGCCCCGGCGCGGTAGCGCACGGCGCCGCACAGGCAGCGCCCGGTCAGTGTCTCGTCCACGGCCTCCTCCTAGCGCGCCGGCGGAGCTGCCGCGCGGCGCGCCTCGATGAGCGCATCGACCCACTCGATCCAGTGCCGTACCGGCAGCGGCGTGCCGGCCGCGAGGTGCGCGAGGCAGCCGACGTTGGCCGACAGAATCGCCGCCGGCGCGCCGGCGGTGAGCCCGGCGAGCTTGCGCTCGCGCAGCGCCGACGACAGCGCCGGCTGCAGCAGCGAGTAGGCGCCGGCCGAGCCGCAGCACAGGTGCGCGTCCCGCACCGGCACGAGCTCGGCACCGAGCGCCTCGAGGATCGCCTCGGCGCGGCCCCGCACGCGCTGGCCGTGCTGCAGCGTGCACGGCGCGTGGAAGGCCACGCGCCGCACCGCGGGCGCCGCGGCGAGCGCGGCGAGCGCCTGCGCCTCTGGCCCGAGCCACTCGGCGAGGTCGAACGTCCGCGCGCTGACCTGCCGCGCACGCTCGGCGTAGGCAGGCTCAGCCGCCAGCAGCCGGCCGTAGTCCTTGACCTGGATGCCGCAGCCGGAGGCGGTCATGACCAGCGCCTCGACGCCGGCGTCGAGGTGCGCCGACCACGCGTCGACGTTGCGTCGCGCCGCCGCGAGCCCGCCGTCCGGGTCGCCGAGGTGCGCGCGCACCGCGCCGCAGCAGCCGGCGCGCGGCTCGGCGCCGGCCTCGACGCCGAGCGCCGCGAGCACGCGCTGCGCGGCGCGGTCCACCGCCGGCAGCAGCGCGCCCTGCGTGCAGCTCGTGAGCAGCAGCACGCGCCGCGCCTGGCCGCGCGCCGGCGCGCGACCCGGCGCGCGCCGCGCCAGCACCTTGGCGCGCAGCGCGGCCGGCAGCAGCGGCCGCAGCGCGCGCCCGAGGGCGAGCGCGAGCCCGAACAGCGCCGGCCGCGACAGGCCGGCACGCAGGGCGGCCCGCGCGAGGCGTTCGCCGGGCGGTCGCGGCACGCGCTCATCGACCAGGTGCCGGCCGATCTCGAGCAGCCGGCCGTAGCGCACGCCGGACGGACAGGTGGTCTCGCAGCCGAGGCAGGTCAGGCAGCGGTCGAGGTGCAGCTGCGTCGAGCGCGTCGGCGGCGCGCCCTCGAGCACCTGCTTGATCTGGTAGATGCGGCCGCGCGGCCCGTCGAGCTCGTCGCCGAGCAGCTGGTAGGTCGGGCAGGTCGCGGTGCAGAAGCCGCAGTGCACGCAGGCGCGCAGGATCGCGTCGGCGTCGCGGCCCTCGGGCGTGTCGCGGATCCAGTCGGCAAGGCGGGTCTCCATCGACGCTCGCTAGAGGCCGGCGACGAGCCGGCCGTGGTTGAAGACGCCGGCCGGGTCGAAGCCGGCCTTGAGCCGCCGGTGGATCTCGAGCAGCGCGGGCGAGAGCGGCTCGAAGGCGCGGCCGCCGCGCTCGCCGTGCCAGAGCGCAGCCGAGCCGCCGGCGCGGCGCGCCGCCTCGCGCACGTCCTCGGCCGCAGCGCTGGTGCGCAGCCAGCGCAGCGCCCCCGCCCACTCGATGAGCTTGCTGCCGGGGAGCGCGAGCAGCGGCGCCGTCGCCGCGACCGAGAGGCGCCACAGCGGCTCGCGCGGCGCGAGGAAGGGGTGCGCGTGGTCGCGCAGCCCCGCCCACCAGCGTGCGGCCTCGGCGGCGCCGAGCGTCGTGCCGCCGAGCGCGGTGCGCGCCGCCGCCACCGCCGAAGCGACGCCGGACAGGCGCAGGTGCGCGACGCCGTCGTGCCAGCTGGTGGCCGAGAGCGGCAGCGGCTGCCGCGACCAGCGGTTGAAGGCGAGGATCGCCTCGGCGGCGTCCATCTCGAAGGCCAGCGTCAGCTCGGCGGCCGGCCGCGGCAGCACCTTGAGCGACGCCTCGACGATCAGCCCGAGGATGCCGTACGAGCCGCACAGCAGGCGCGCGACATCGAAGCCGGCGACGTTCTTCATGACGCGGCCGCCGAAGGACAGCAGCTCGCCGCGCGCCGACAGCATGCGCAGGCCGAGCACGAAGTCGCGCGCGGCGCCGGCGCTCGCGCGGCGCGGGCCGGACAGGCCTGCCGCGACGATGCCGCCGAGCGTCGGGTCGCCGCCGAAGGCCGGCGGCTCGAAGGCGAGGAACTGGCCGTGCGCCGCGAGGAGCGCCTCGAGCTCGGAGAGGCGCGTGCCGGCGCGCGCCGTGACGACCAGCTCCGAGGGCTCGTAGTCGACGATGCCCGCGAGCGGCTGCGTGCTGAGGAGCTCGCCCTCGAGCGCCTCGCCGAGGAAGTCCTTGGTACCGGCGCCGCGGATCCTGAGCCGGCCGCCGCCACGGCCGGCGGCGAGCACCCGCTCCCTCAGTCCCTCGAGCGCGGCGTCCACGGCGGCGCTCACAGCCGCGGCAGGTCGGCGAACGGCAGCGCGCCGCCGTGGACGCGCATCCGGCCGTACTCGGCGCAGCGGTGCAGCGTCGGGATCAGCTTGCCGGGGTTCAGCAGCCCCGGCGGGTCGAAGGCGCGCTTGACGGCGAAGAACGCGGCGCGCTCCTCCGGCGTGAACTGCACGCACATCGAGTTGATCTTCTCGACGCCGACGCCGTGCTCGCCGGTGATCGTGCCGCCGAGCGCGACGCACAGCTCCACGATCGCCGCGCCGAAGCGCTCGGCGCGCTGCCACTGGCCCGGCTCGTTGGCGTCGAACAGGATCAGCGGGTGCAGGTTGCCGTCGCCGGCGTGGAACACGTTCATGCAGCGAAGCCCGAGCTCTTCCTCGAGCGCGCCGATCTCCTCGAGCACGCGCCCGAGGTGCTTGCGCGGGATCGTGCCGTCCATGCAGTAGTAGTCCGGCGAGATGCGGCCCGCCGCCGGGAACGCGTTCTTGCGGCCGGACCAGAAGCGCAGCCGCTCGGCCTCCGAACGGGACACGGCGATCGAGGTCGCGCCCGCCGCCGCGAGCAGCTCCTCGAGCCGCGCGACCTCGGCGTCCACCTCCGCCGCCGTGCCGTCCGACTCGGCCAGCAGGATCGCCGCCGCGCCGAGGTCGTAGCCGGCCTTGACGAAAGGCTCGACGGCCGCGGTCGCGCGCCGGTCCATCATCTCGAGCCCGGCCGGGATGATGCCGGCGGCGATGATCGCCGCGACCGCCTCGCCCGCCTTGCCGACGTCGCCGAAGGAGGCCATGACGACGCGCGCGACCGCCGGTCGCGGCAGCAGCCGCACGGTGACCTCGGTCACCACCGCGAGCAGGCCCTCGGAGCCGATCAGCGCGGCGAGCAGGTCGAGGCCCGGCGCGTCGAGCCCGAGGCTGCCGAACTCGACCGCCGCGCCGTCGATCGTGAGTCCGCGCACGCGCAGCACGTTGTGCAGCGTCAGCCCGTACTTGAGGCAGTGCACGCCGCCGGCGTTCTCGGCCACGTTGCCGCCGATGGTGCAGGCGATCTGCGAGGACGGATCCGGGGCGTAGTAGAGGCCGAAGGGGGCCGCCGCCTCCGAGATCGCGAGGTTGCGCACCCCGGGCTCGACGCGCGCGGTCCCCGCCTCGGGGTCGAGCTCGAGGATCCGGTTGAGGCGCGAGAGCACGAGCAGCACGCCGCTCGCGTGCGGCATCGCGCCGCCCGAGAGCCCGGTCCCGGCGCCGCGCGCGACCACCGGCACGCCGAGCCGGGCGCAGACCGCGAGCGTCGCCGCGACCTCGCGCTCGGACGCGGGCAGCACGACCGCGACCGGCAGGCCGCGGAAGTTCGCGAGCCCGTCGCACTCGTAGGGCCGCAGGTCGTTGTCGGCGCCGAGCACCGTCCCTGCCGGCAGCGCCGCGGCCAGCGCCGCGAGCACCTCGCGCCGCCGCGCGGCGTCCGGGCGCGCCCCGAGGTCGCTGAAGCCCGGCTCCGCGGTGACCTCGGGCGGCGGCGCGCTCAAGGGCGCGGCACCCGGCCGGCGGCGCCGGCACGCGGGGCGCGGGTTCGTCTCTGCGAGGTCATCTGCCGCTCCGGCGCCGGGGTGCCATCCATCCGCGGTGTGCGAGCCGCGGCC
This sequence comes from Steroidobacteraceae bacterium, assembly GCA_035524595.1. Classification (GTDB taxonomy): domain Bacteria; phylum Pseudomonadota; class Gammaproteobacteria; order Steroidobacterales; family Steroidobacteraceae; genus CAIKZZ01. The sequence continues at coordinate 11,849 of DATKOP010000074.1, forward strand.
CGGCACCGCGCGGAACCAGCGTAGACCGGACACCCGGTGGCGGTCCACCCGCGGCCGGCCCGCGCCGGGCCCGGCGAGCTGCAGGGCGGCCCCGCCCGATGCACCGCAGCATGCAATTGCGGCGGACGATGCACTAATCTTCCAGCGGCCTGAATCTCGCGGGCCGGCGACGGGGACGAGCGCGCAAGGCCGGTGCGGCGCGCGTCGGCGGCCCGCAGCCGCGCGGCCGAATAAAGATAACAGTCAGAGGAACGCCATGTACCAGCAGACCTACGACCCGATGGGCAACGCGGTCCTCTCGACGCTCGTCGCCGCGATCCCGATCCTGACGCTGCTCTACTTCATCGCCCTGCACCCGCACCGCGACGCGCGCGGCGTCCGTCACCTCGGCATCGCCGCGCCGTACGCCGCGTTCTACGGCGTCATCGCCGCGTTCCTGGTCTCGTGCATCGCCTTCCGGATGCCGGTGCCCTCGGCGGTGGCCGCGTTCGGCTACGGCGCGCTGTCGGGCTTCCTCGGCATCATCTGGATCGTGCTCGCGGCGATGTTCCTCTACACGATGACGGTGGTGTCCGGGAAGTTCGAGATCGTCAAGGAATCGATCATCCACATCTCCTTCGACCGCCGGCTGCAGTGCGTGCTGATCGCGTTCTCGTTCGGCGCGATCATCGAGGGCACCTCCGGCTTCGGCACGCCGGTCGCGATCGCGGGCGCGGTGATGGTCGGGCTCGGCTTCAAGCCGTTCCAGTCGGCGGTGCTGAACCTGCTGGCGAACACCGCGCCGGTCGCCTGGGGCGCGATCGGCACGCCGATCGTGACGCTGGCCACGGTCAGCGGACTCGACCAGCTCAGCCTGTCGTCGATGGCCGGCCACCAGCTGCCGTTCGTGTCGGTGCTGGTGCCGTTCTGGCTGGTCGCGACCTTCGTCAAGATGGAAGGCGGCACCTGGAAGGAGGCCTTCGAGGTCTGGCCGGCGGCGCTGTGCGCCGGCGCGTCGTTCGCCGTGATGCAGTGGTTCGCGTCCGGCACCAACCAGTTCCACCTGATGACCGACGTCGTCTCGGGCGTGTTCTCGGTGGTCTGCACCGCGCTCTTCCTGCGCTTCGTCTGGCATCCGAAGACGCGCTTCCTGCTGCGCGCCGAGCGCGAGGAGCTGGTGCGCGCCGGCAAGAGCACGGCGACCGCGACCGCGGACGCCAGCGGCTGGAAGTACCGCTACACGGCCGGCGAGACCGCGGTGGCGTGGCTGCCGTGGGTGATCCTGATCCTGTGCTGCGCGCTGTGGGGATCGCCGCCCTTCAAGAAGGCCCTGAACGAACTGTTCTCCGGCATCCAGTTCTCGACGACGCTGCTCGGCTCGAAGTTCGCCGGCTCGCTGTCGCTGCCGGTGTGGGACATGCCCTCGCTGCACAACCTCGTGCAGCGCATGCCGCCGGTGGTGGCCGCCAACGCCAAGCCCGAGGCGGCGCGCTTCACGATCAACTGGCTGTCTGCGGCCGGCACCGGCGTGTTCGTCGCCGCGCTCCTCGCCGGGCTCGTGCTGCGCCTCGACGGCCGCCAGTGGCGCGACACCTTCGGCCAGACGCTGCACCGGATGAAGGTCCCGGTGCTGGTGATCGGCCAGGTGCTCGGCCTCGGCTTCCTGACCCGCTACTCGGGCACCGACGCCGTGCTCGGGCTCGCGTTCACGGGTGCCGGCGTCATGTACCCGTTCTTCGCCGCCTACCTCGGCTGGCTCGGCGTGTTCCTGACCGGCTCCGACACGGCCTCGAACGCGCTGTTCGGCAGCCTGCAGCGGATCACGGCGCAGCAGCTCAACCTGAACCAGGTCCTGATCGTGGCCACGAACTCCACGGGCGGCGTCATGGGCAAGATGATCGACGCCCAGTCGATCATGGTCGCCTGCGCCGCCTGCTACGAGAAGCCCGAGGAGCGCACGCGCGCGCTCGGGCCGATCTTCCGCACGGTGTTCTGGCACTCGATCGCGGGCGCCGCGGTGATCGGCCTGATTGCGCTGCTGCAGGCCTACGTGTTCACCGGGCTGATCCCGATCGCGCCGCTCGCGAAATAGCACCGGCGCCTGTTGCGCTGCAAGAGACGCGTGCGGCGCGCCGGTCGCCGCACGCGCGCCGCGGCGCTCCGGGTTATGCTTCCCCCGGGTCCAGCACTCGATGACAACAGGGCGGAACCGCCGCGGCGGCCGCGCCGCCGGGTATGCCTGACGACTTCATCCTCGAAACGGTCGGCCTGACGAAGGAATTCCGCGGCTTCGTCGCCGTCAGCGACGTGGCGCTGCGCGTGCGGCGCGGCCAGATCCACGCGCTGATCGGGCCGAACGGCGCCGGCAAGACCACCTTCTTCAACCTGCTGACCAAGTTCCTGAGCCCGACCCGCGGCCGGATCGTCTACCAGGGCGAGGACATCACGGTCGCGGGCCCCGCGGAGATCGCGCGCCGCGGCATCGTGCGCTCGTTCCAGATGTCGGCGGTGTTCCCGCACCTGACGGTGCTCGAGAACGTGCGCATCGGCCTGCAGCGCGGGCTCGGCACGACGTTCCACTTCTGGAAGCCGGAGGCGAGCCTCGCGGTGCTCGACGGCCGCGCGCTCGAGCTCCTCGACGCGGTCGGCCTCGCGCCGTACGCGCGCATGGTCGCGGTCGAGCTGCCCTACGGGCGCAAGCGGGCGCTCGAGATCGCGACCACGCTCGCGATGGACCCGCAGCTGATGCTGCTCGACGAGCCGACCCAGGGCATGGGGCACGAGGACGTGGACCGGGTCGCGGCGCTGATCAAGATCGCGGCGGCGAACCGCACGGTGCTGATGGTCGAGCACAACATGAACGTGGTCGCCAGGATCGCCGACACGATCACGGTGCTGCAGCGTGGCCAGGTGATTGCGGCCGGCCCCTACGCCGAGGTGTCGCGCAACCCGCTGGTCGTCGAGGCCTACATGGGCACCGGCGGCGGCGAACTCGCGGGGGCTCCCGCGTGACGGTCGAGCTCCTGCGCGTCGCCGGGCTGCACGCCTTCTACGGCGAGTCGCACATCCTGCACGGCGTCGACTTCACCGTGAACCGCGGCGAGGTCGTGACGCTGCTCGGCCGCAACGGCGCCGGCCGGACCACGACGCTGAAGGCGCTGCTCGGCCTGGTCGGCAGCCGCTCGGGCTCCGTGATGATCAACGGCCGCGAGGCGATCGCGCTGCCGCCGCACCGGATCGCGCACCTCGGCGTCGGCTACTGCCCCGAGGAGCGCGGCATCTACGCCTGCCTGTCGGCGGAGGAGAACCTGCTGCTGGCGCCGCTCGTGGGCTCCGGCGGGCTGTCGCTCGCGGAGATCTACGAGATGTTCCCGAACCTGCGCGAGCGGCGCGACACGCAGGGTACGCGGCTCTCGGGCGGCGAGCAGCAGATGCTGGCGGTGGCGCGGATCCTGAGGAGCGGCGCGCGGCTCTTGCTGCTCGACGAGATCTCCGAGGGCCTCGCGCCCGTGATCGTGCAGGCGCTGACGCGCACGATCCAGGCGCTGCGCGGGCGCGGCTACACGATCGTGATGGTCGAGCAGAACTTCCGGTTCGCGGCGCCGCTCGCGGACCGCTTCTACGTGATGGAGCACGGCCGCATCGTCGAGGGCTTCGCCGCCGCGGCGCTGCCGGAGCGGATGGCCATGCTGCACGAATTCCTCGGCGTCTGATCATCGGCAACTGGAGGGGGACGACCATGAAGATCCATGCCCTGGCGATCGGCCTCGCGCTCGCGCTGCCGCCGGCGGCGCAGGCCGCGGACCCGGAGGTCGTGATCGGCAGCATCGACGACGTGTCGGGCGTCTACGCCGACGTCGGCGGGGTGGGCTCGCTCGAGGCGATCCGGATGGCGATCGCCGACTTCGGCGGCACGGTGCTCGGGCGCAAGATCACGGTGCTCTCGGCCGACCACCAGAACAAGCCCGACATCGGCGCCTCGAAGTTCCGCGAGTGGGCCGACCAGAACGGCCTCAACATGGTCATCGGCGGCTCCAACACCGGGGTCATGATCGCGATGTCCAAGGTCGCGGCGGCGAAGAAGGTCCCGTTCTTCGTGGTCGGCGCCGGCGGCTCCTCGCTGACCAACGAGGACTGCACGCCCTACAGCGTGCACTACGTCTACGACACGACCTCGCTCGCCAACGGCACCGCAAGCGTGATGGTCAAGGGCGGCGGCAAGAGCTGGTTCTACCTGACCGCGGACTACGCCTTCGGCACGCAGCTGCAGACCGCCGCCGCCAAGGTCGTCGAGGCGAACGGCGGCAGGAACGTCGGCGCCGTGCGCGTGCCGCTCGGCGCCTCGGACTTCTCGTCGTTCCTGCTGCAGGCGCAGGGCTCCGGCGCGCAGGTGCTCGGGCTCGCCAACGCCGGCACCGACTTCACCAACTCGCTGAAGGCCGCCAACGAGTTCGGCATCACCAAGACCATGAAGCCGGCGGGCCTGCTGGTGTTCATCAACAACATCCACAGCCTCGGCCTGCAGGTGGCGCAGGGCCTGTACCTGACCGACGGCTGGTACTGGGACACCAACGAGGAGACGCGCGCCTTCGCCAAGCGCTTCTTCGAGAAGATCCACCGCGAGCCGACCATGCACCAGGCGGGCGACTACTCCGCGACCCTGACCTACCTCAAGGCCGTCAAGGCGGTCGGCAGCACCGACGCCGACAGGGTGATGGCGGAGCTGAAGCGCATGAAGATCAACGACATGTTCGCCAAGGGCGGCTACATCCGCGCCGACGGCGTCATGATCCACGACATGTACGTCATGCAGGTCAAGACGCCGCAGGAGTCGAAGTACCCCTGGGACTACTACAAGGTCGTGAAGGTGATGCCGGGCGAGGAGGCCTTCGGGCCGGTCACCGGCCTGTGCCCGCTGGCGCCGAAGTAGCCGCCGCCGCGGCGCCGGCGGGATGAGCGCATGACGCAGGTGTTCGGCATCCCGGTCGCCGTGATCCTCGGCCAGCTGATGCTCGGCCTCGTGAACGGCTCGTTCTACGCGATGCTGAGCCTCGGGCTGGCGGTGATCTTCGGCCTGATGCGCGTCGTCAACTTCGCGCACGGCGCCTTCTACGCGCTCGGCGCGTTCGCGGCGCTGCTGGCGCTTCAGCACCTCGGCATCGGCTACTGGGCGGCGCTCGTGCTCGCGCCGCTCGCGGTCGGCCTGCTCGGCATCGTCGTCGAGCGGCTGCTGCTGCGCCACCTCTACCGGCTGGACCCGCTGTACGGCCTCTTGCTGACCTTCGGCCTCGCGCTCGTGGTCGAGGGCTCGCTGCACCAGGCGTTCGGCTCCTCCGGCGAGTCCTACCCGGTGCCGCCGGCGCTGCAGGGCGTGTTCAACCTCGGCTTCATGATCCTGCCGATCTACCGCGCCTGGGTGATCCTCGCCTCGGTGATCGTCTGCTTCAGCACCTGGTTCGTCATCGAGCGCACGCGCCTCGGCGCGACGCTGCGCGCCGCGACCGAGAACGCGCCGCTGCTGCAGGCCTTCGGCGTCAACGTGCCGCTGCTCGTGGCCGCGACCTACGGCGGCGGCGTCGCGCTCGCCGCGCTCGCCGGCGTGCTGTCGGCGCCGGTGATCCTGGTGAGCTCCGACATGGGCAGCTCGCTGGTCGTGGTCGTGTTCGCGGTGGTCGTGATCGGCGGCATGGGCTCGATCTTCGGCTCGATCGTCAGCGGCCTCGCGCTCGGCATGATCGAGGGGCTGACCAAGGTCGTCTACCCCGAGGCCTCGAACATCGTCGTGTTCGTCATCATGGCGCTGGTGCTGATCCTGAGGCCCGCCGGCCTCTTCGGCCGGGACTAGCCGCGTGCGCGCCACCCGCGTCTTCTACCTGCTCGCCGGCCTGTTCGCGCTCGCGGTGCCGCTGCTCGGCATCTATCCGGTGTTCATGATGAAGCTCCTCTGCTTCGCGATGTTCGCCTGCGCCTTCAACCTGCTGCTCGGCTTCAGCGGCATGCTGTCCTTCGGCCACGCGGCCTTCTTCGGCTCGGCCGGCTACGTGACCGGCTGGCTCGCGACGGCGCACGGCTGGGGCACGCTGCCGGCGGTCGTGGCCGGCACCGCGGCCTCGGCGCTGCTCGGCGCCGGCATCGGCGCGCTCGCGATCCGCCGCCGCGGCATCTACTTCGCGATGATCACGATGGCGCTCGCGCAGCTCGTCTACTTCGTCTGCCTCGAGGCGCCGTTCACCGGCGGCGAGAACGGGCTGCAGGGCGTGCCGCGCGGCAGCGTGCTCGGCCTCGTGGCGCTCAAGTCCGACGTCGCGATGTACTACCTGGTGCTGGCCGCGTTCCTCGGCGTGTTCGTCTTCATCCGCCGCGTCGTGCACTCGCCCTTCGGCCAGGTGCTGAAGGCGATCCGCGAGAACGAGCCGCGCGCGGTCTCGCTCGGCTACGACATCAACCGCTACAAGCTGGTCGCGTTCGTGCTGTCGGCGACGCTCGCCGGCCTCGCGGGCTCGCTGAAGGCGCTGGTGCTCGGCTTCGCGACGCTGTCGGACGTGCTGCAGGCGAACTCGGGCGAGGTGATCCTGATGACGCTGGTCGGCGGCACCGGCACCTTCTTCGGCCCGGTCGCGGGCGCGGCGGTCGTGGTCACGCTCGAGGAGTACCTGTCGGACCTGGTCGGCGGCTGGGTCACGGTCATCATCGGCGCGGTGTTCGTCGCCTGCGTGCTGCTGTTCCGCCGCGGCATCGTCGGCGAGCTCGCGGCGCTGCGGCTGCGGCGCTGAACGAAGCGCGGCGGGCCGGCCGCTGCCCGGCTGCCGCCGCGGGAGGGAGACGCGATGAGCGATAGCGACGACGGGTCGGCGCCACTCGCGCGCAGCCTGGTCGGCACCTGGGAGCTCCTGTCGCGCGAGGATCGCACCGCGGCCGGCGAGCGACGCATCGAGCCCACGCTCGGCGCCGATCCGCTCGGCCTGCTCATCTACGACCGCGGCGGCCACTTCGCCGCGCAGTTCATGAAACGGGACCGCAGCGACGCGGCGGAGGCGCCGGCCGCAGCCGCTGCCGCCAACAACAGCCGGGCGCGGGGCGGCTACGACGCCTACTTCGGCACCTACACGGTCGACGAGCAGGCCGGCACGGTCACGCAGCGCCTGCTCGGCGCGCTGTCGCCCGAGAACGTCGGCCAGACCCTGACCCGCGCCATGCTGGTCGCCGGCGACCGGCTGACCATCCGGGTGCCGACGACGGACGCCCGCGGCGAGCCCGTCACGCGCATCCTCATCTGGCGGCGCGTCGCGTAGCGCGGCGCCGAACGGCCGGAGACGCCCGTGCCTGGCCCCACCGCCCCGCCGCATCCGGCCAGCCGTTTGACGCCGGTATTCCTGGCGGAGATGATCCGGCATCCGCGTCCGCCGGGCCGTGCGGGCGCGGCCGGTCGCAGGCACCGCCGGCGGCACGGGCGCCCCGGCGGTGACTTGGTGTGCCGGACGGTAGACCAGTGACGGATGCCCTGAAACCGATCTTCCTGAGCTACGCCGCCGAGGACGAGGACGCGGCGCGGCGCATCTGCGAGGCGCTGCGGGCCGCGGGCCTCGCCGTCTGGTTCGACCGCAACGAGCTCAGGGGCGGCGACGCCTGGGACGCGTCCATCCGGCGCCAGATCCGCGAGTGCGCGCTGTTCGTGCCGGTCATCTCGGCGCACACCGAGACGCGCAGCGAGGGCTACTTCCGCCTCGAGTGGCGTCTCGCGGTCGAGCGCTCCTACCAGATGGCCGACGACCAGGCGTTCCTGCTGCCGGTCGTGGTCGACGACACCGCCGACGCGTCGGCGCGGGTGCCGGACCGCTTTCGCGAGCGCCACTGGGCACGCCTGCCCCAGGGCGCGGTGCCGCCGGAGTTCGTCGACCACGTCAGGCGCGTGCTGCGAAGCGCAGCGCCCGCACCGCCGCCGGCGGTCTCGACGCACGCGGACGCGCGGCCGGTCGCCGCCGCGCGCCGGCGCTGGCCGCTCGTCGCCGCGGCGATCGCGGTCGCGGCGGTCGCGACGGGCGCCGGCGTCTGGCTCTGGCGCGGAACGGCCAAGGCGCCGGCAGCGGCGGGCGTCAGCAGCGCCGGACCCGGGCGCAAGTCGATCGCGGTGCTGCCCTTCGCGAACCTGACCGGACGCGCGGAGGACGCCTACCTCGCCGACGGCCTGCAGGAGGAGATCCTGAACGCGCTCGCGCGGCTGCGCGACCTCAAGGTCATCTCGCGCACGTCGGTGGCCGAGTTCCGCGGCGGCGCGCACAACGTGCGCGACATCGGCGCCCGGCTCGGCGTCGGCTCGGTGCTCGAGGGCTCGGTCCGGCGCGAGGGCAGCACGCTGCGGCTCACGCTGCAGCTGATCGACGCGCGCGACGACCGCCACCTGTTCGCCGCGAACTACGACCGCGACCTCGGCCACGTGCTCGGGCTGCAGAGCGAGGTCGCGCGCCAGGTCGCGGACGCGCTCGCCGCGACGCTGAGCGGCGTCGAACGCGGCGAGCTCGAGCGCGTCGGCACCAACAACGGCGATGCCTACAACCGCTACCTGCGGGCGGTCGCGCTGCTGCGGCGCCCCGTGCCGGGCGACGACAACGGGCTCGTCGAGCCGACGCGGCTGCTCGAGGAGGCCACGCGGCTCGATCCCGACTACGCCGACGCGCTCGCGCTGCTGGCGCAGGCCTACGTCTGGCGGTACTTCTACGACATCCACGCCAGTGACGGCGCGCTCGCGCGGCAGGCCTTCGAGCGGGCGCTCGCGCTCGACCCGGACCTGCCCGAGGCGCGACTCGCGCGCGGCCTGTACGAGATGTACGTCACCAGGGACCTCGACCGTGCGCTCGGCGATCTCGACGCGGTGGTGCGGCTGCGGCCCAGCGCGGCGGCGGCCCACTTCGCCCTCGGGCTCGCACTGCGCCGCCGCGGCCGCTTCGACGACGCGCTCGCGCATCTGACCCGCGCCTGGGACCTCGATCCGCTGAACCATGCCTACGAGACCGGGCCGCAGACGACGCTGATCGGGCTGCGCCGCTACCCGGAGCTGCGCGCGCAGATCGCGCTCTACCTCAGCCGCTTCCCGGACGAGCCGGAGGGCCAGTACAGCCAGGCCGCGATCGAGTCGTTCCTGCAGCACAGCCTCGAGCCGCTGCGGGCGTACCTGCGCGACCACGGCGCCGCGGCGCCCGCGGACCTGCGTCACGCGGCCGAGGCGAAGATCGCGCGTGCGGAGGGGCGTTACCTCGACGCGGTCCGGATCTGGGAGGGCGCGCCGGAGGCGGACCCGCTCGACCGCGCCGCCCGCTTCGGCGTGCTGTACTGGGCCGCGGGCGACGCGCGCAGCGCCGAGCGGACCTTCCGTGCGCTCGAGCGCGACGCGCGCGCGGCGCTGCAGCGCCGGCAGGGCGACCCCGGCGTCGCGACGCGCCTCGCGCTCGCACAGTCGATGCTCGGCGAGCACGCCGCGGCGCTGGCGACGATCGACGCGGCGCTGGCGGAGCATCCGGAGGCGAGTGACGCGCTCGACGGGCCGCAGCTCTCGTTCATCCGCAGCATCATCCTGGTGCGTGCCGGCCGCACCGCGGAGGGCTACGCCGAGGTCGAGCGCCTGCTGCGCGTCCCGTTCGCAGCGCCGATGGAGATCATCTGGGACCCGGAGCCCGAGCTGCTGCTGGTCCGGGCGGATCCGCACTACGACGAGCTGATCAACCACCCGCCCCGGCTGTGAGCGGCCGGGCGCGGGCGGCGCGGATCAGGTCGTGGTGCCGGCGGAGGGAGTTGAACCCCCGACCTTCTGATTACAAATCAGCTGCTCTACCAACTGAGCTACGCCGGCGCTCCCGGCAGTTTAGCCGGCGCCGGGGCCGGTGAGGATGGGGCGGCCGGTGCCGCGACCGGGCCGCCCGCCGGAGCCGCCGTCGGCGCGACGGCCGGGCAAGGTGAGATCGTCGCCGCGGCGGCGGCCGGCACCGCCTTGTGCAGCGCGGCGGCATCGAGCGGCGGATCGCCCGGCCGCTGCGGGACGTCCAGCCACCAGTGGGTCAGCTTGTGCTGCTGCTCGACGACCTGCGCGCCGACCGCGAGCCGGCGCAGCTCCGTCTGGCGCCGGTCGGCGCGCTCGCGCTCGGAGTACACGCCAAAGGACACCGTCGCCTCGGTCTGGTTGCTGCCGGGCGGCGTGACCTCGACGTCGTCGACGCTCGCGGCCTTGAGGCGCATCTTGATCTGCAGCGCCTGCTGCACCGTCTTCGTGGTCAGCATCACCCAGTAGGTCGGCGGGCCGTCGACCTCGCCGCTGCGCTCGCGCGACACGTGGTGGGTGTCCCGCAGCCAGCCGCCGGCCTGCACGGCGATCGCGCGCTCGGCGAAGGGCCCGATGCTGAGGCAGCCGGGACCCGCCGGCGCCTTGAGCTCGGACAGGAGCGCAAGCCGCGGAATCGCGGCCGGCGCCTCCGCCGCCGGCGGTGCCGCCGACTCCTCGCCCGAAAGGCGCGCGTAACCGAAGAACGCCAGGTTCGCGAGCAGCAGCACGAGCAGCAGGCGCTTCACGCCGGCACCTCGGCCGCCACCAGCGCGAGGCCCTCGAGCACGAGGTGTGGCGCGAGCTCGACCGCGCGGGTCACGAGCGGCGCGATCTCGGCCGCCGCGCCGCCGGCGACGAAGATCCGCGGCGCGACGCCGGCCGCGGCCTCGAGCACGCGCGCCGCGCGGTCGACGAGCGAGGCGAGCGCGAGGCGCGCGCCCTGCTGCACGGCACCGGCCGTGTTGACGCCGAACGCGCCGTCGACGACGGCGCGATCCAGGAGCGCGGCGGCGGCGACGCCGCTGGTCTGCGCGTGCAGCGCCTCTCGCATCAGCCGCTCGCCGGGCACGATGCAGCCGCCGCGGTGCAGCCCCTCGCCGTCGACGAGGTCGACCGTGAAGGCGGTGCCGGCGCTCGCGACCAGCAGCGGCACGCCCGCCGCGCGCCAGGCGGCCAGCATCGCGAGCCAGCGGTCGATGCCGAGGGCGTCGGGCCGCACGTAGGCATTGCGGACCCCGAGCCGCTCGGCCGAGGCCGCCGGGAACTCGGGCGTCAGGCGCCACTGGCGCGCGGCCCAGCTGCGAAAGCGCGCCTCGAAGGCGGGGCCGGCGACGTTGGCGACGAGCACGCGGCGCGGCGCCGGCGCGAGCGCCGCGAGCCGCGCCTGCCAGGCCTCCGGCTCGACACCGCGGTGCGTGACCGCGCCGATGCCGGCGAGCTGCCCGTCGGCGAGGCGCGCCCACTTGACCCCGCTGTTGCCGGCGTCGACGAGCAGCGTCATGCGACCGCCCGCAGCGTGACTTCGCCGGCGGCCAGCGACTCGAGCCGGCCGCCGATCTCGACGCAGAGCGTGCCGTCCGGGCCGATGCCGCGGGCGATGCCCTCGCGCACGCGATTGGTGCCGTGGACGCGCACCGAACGGTCGCGCAGCGCGTCCGCGCGGCTCCACTCGGCGACGAACGGCGCGAAGCCGCGCGCCTGGAACTCCACGAGCGCCGCGACCAGCTCGTCGATCAGCGCGGCCGCGAGCGCGGTGCGCGACGGCAGCGGGTCGCCGAGCGCCGCGGGCGGCGCGCCGCCCGCCGCGACGATCTCCCGCACCAGCGCCGGCGGCAGCCTGCCGTTCAGGCCGACGCCGACCACGACGTAGGCGGGGCCCGCGGCCTCGAGCCGCAGCTCCGAGAGGATGCCGCCGAGCTTGCCGCCGTCGCGCAGCACGTCGTTCGGCCACTTCAGCGACAGGCCCGTGACGCCGAAGCGCGCGAGCGCGCGCAGCGTCGCGACGCCGGCCGCGAGGCTGAGCGCGCCGAGGGCCGGCGGCGGCGCCGGGAACAGCCAGCCGAGCGACAGGCACAGGCCGCTGCCGAAGGGCTGCAGCCAGTCGCGGCCGCGGCGCCCGCGGCCCGCGCGCTGGTACTCGGCAAGCGCCACGCGGCAGCGCCCGGGCGCGAGGCCGTGCAGCGCGAGCAGGCGCGCGTTGGTGGAGTCGGTCTCGTCCTCGAGCTCGAGCCGCTCGAGCCGGCCGCGCGCGGCGGCGCCGAGCGCGGCCTCGAGCCCGGCACGGTCGATGAGGTCGAGCGGCGCCGGCAGCCGCCAGCCGCGCGCGCCGTCGCGCCCGGCGGCGAGGCCCCAGGCGGCGAGCCCGTCGAGCTCGGCGGCGAGCGCCGACGGCGCGAGCCCGAGCGCCGCCGCGAGCGCCGCCTCCGGATGCGGCTCGCCGTCGGCGAGCAGCCTCGTCAGTGCGCCGCGCAGGGTCATCCGCGCTCCGCCGCGCGCGGGCGCAGCAGCCACAGCCGGCGCGCGCGGTTCTCGGTGCCGGCCCGCATGCGGGCGATGTTGCCGCGGTGCGTGTAGACGACCAGCGCCGTCATCGCGAGCGCGAAGGCGAACAGCGCCGCCTGCTGCGGCACCAGCAGGCGCGTCGCGACCGGCAGCACCGCGACCGCGAGCATGGTGCCGAGCCCGACGAAGCCGGTCAGCATGACCACCAGCAGCCACACGCCGAGCACCGGCGCAAGCAGGCGCGGCTCGAGGCCGAGCAGCACGCCGACGATCGTCGCCGCGCCCTTGCCGCCGCGGAACTCCCACCACACCGGGTAGACGTGGCCGAGCGTCGCGCCGGCGGCGCAGGCCGCCGCCAGCCAGCCGCGGCCGAGCGTCGGGTCGATGCCGATCGCCGGCAGCTCGAGCCCGGGCAGCACGCGCGCCGCGAACCAGCCCTTGGCGACGTCGATGACGACGACGCCGAGCGCGAACAGCTTGCCCTGGGTCCGAAGCGCATTGGTGCCGCCGGCGTTGCCGCTGCCGAGGGTGCGGATGTCGACGCCCCTGAGCGCGCCGAGCAGCAGCGCCCCCATCAGCGATCCGAGCAGGTACCCGATCAGCGACTTGACGGCGAGCTCAAGCATGGCGGTCCTCGCAGCCCAACGAGTCTAGCATCGGCCCCGGGCGCTCCCGAGCGGCGCGCGCCGGCGGCGCTCAGGATCCCGCCGCCGGGACGCCGGCGCCGGCGAGCACCGCGGCGAGCGCCGCGACGTGGCCGGGCGAGTCGTTGAGCGCCGGCACCAGCGTGAAGCGCTCGCCGCCGGCGGCGAGGAAGCGCGCGCGCGAGGTGACCCCGATCTCCTCGAGCGTCTCGAGGCAGTCCACCGCGAACGAGGGCGTCACGACCGTGACGGCCCGGGTGCCGGCGGCGAGCTCGCGCAGCCGGTCGTCGGTGTAGGGCCGCAGCCACTCGGTCGGGCCGAAGCGCGACTGGAACGCGGCGGAGTAGGCGCCCGGCGCCAGGCCGAGCGCCGCGGCGAGGAGCTCGCCGGTGCGCATCACCTGCTCGCGGTACGGGTCGCCGGCGGCGACGTACTTGACCGGGATGCCGTGGTTCGAGAGCACGAGGTGGCTCGGCCCGGCGCTCGCCCAGGCCGCGCGCACGCTCGCGGCGAGCGCGCCGATGTAGGCCGGCTGGTCGTGGTAGTCGCTGACGAAGTTGAGCTGCGGCACGTACCGGTAGCGCCCGAGCTCGCGCGCCACGACGTCGAACACGGCGCCGGTGGTGGTGCCGGAGTACTGCGGGTAGAGCGGCAGCACGACGAGGCGGCGGACGCGGGCCGCCGAGAAGCGCTCGAGCGCGGCGCGCACCGACGGCTCGCCGTAGGTCATCGCGAGCTCGACGCGCACGCGCGCGCGGTCGCGGTAGTGCGCCTGCAGCGCCGCCGCGAGGCGGCGCGAGTGGACGAGCAGCGGCGAGCCCTCGGAGGTCCAGATCGCGCGATAGAGCCGCGCGGTGCGAATCGGCCGGAAGGTCAGGATCGGCCCATAGAGGAGCGGGTACCAGTACGCCGGGCAGGCCTCGACCACGCGGCGGTCGCGCAGGAAGGCGCCGAGGTAGCGGCGGATCGCGCCGTAGCTCGCGGCGGCGGGCGTGCCGAGGTTGACGAGCAGCACGCCCGTCTCGGACGCCGCCTCGGCAGCCGCGCTCGGTCCCCGGAACCAGGCCATCGTTGCTCCCCTGCCGCCCCCGCCGGGCGCAGCACCATCATAGCGGGCGGCGCGCGTGCCAAAGAAAAAGGCCCCGGAGACATGCATCTCCGGGGCCTTCGTTGGGATCCTGGCAGTGACCTACTCTCACATGCCCGAAGGGCACACTACCATCGGCGCTGAGCGTTTTCACTTCCGAGTTCGGAATGGGATCGGGTGGTTCCCGCTCGCTATGACCGCCAGGAAAACTGGATCGGCGACCCGCACGGGACCCGAGGTCCCGCGCCAGCCACCGCAATTCGGAAATCGTGAAGACACTTCATGGTGTCGCAGTCAAAAGAAACCGCCACCAGGCTGCAAACAGCTTGGGGCTATATGGTCAAGCCTCACGGGCAATTAGTACTGGTTAGCTGAACGCATTGCTGCGCGTACACACCCAGCCTATCAACGTCGTAGTCTTCGACGGCCCTTCAGGGGGATCAAGTCCCCAGCGAGAACTAATCTTGGGGGGGGCTTCCCGCTTAGATGCTTTCAGCGGTTATCCCGTCCGTACA
>DATKOP010000075.1:0-5759 GCA_035524595.1 Steroidobacteraceae bacterium
GAGCCGCGCGAGCGGCTCGCCCTTCCTGACCGCGCGTCCCTCGTCGCTCAGCAGCGACACGATGCGGCCGGCGACCCGCGGCGCGATCGGCAGCATCACCGTCGGCTCGACGGTGCCGGTCGCGTAGATCGCCTCGACCGCCGGCCCGCGCCGGGGCGCGACGGTCTCGACGGTCAGCGGGCCGGCGCGCCACCACCACAGGGCGGCACCCGCGGCGATCACGCCGACGCCGGTGACGATCGGCCAGCTACGAGGCATCGACGGCTCCGTGCAGAGGGCGGGGCGCGGCCCGCGCTCGGGTACAGTATTGCAGCACACCATCATCATCGAGGCGCGCATGCCTTGCTACCCGTACTTGTCCCGCGGACTACTGGTCGCGGCGCTCGCCGTCTGCGGCCCCGTCGCGTCCGGCCCGGCCCACGCCTGGGGCGCCGAGGGCCACCGGATCGTCGGGCTGGTCGCCGAGCAGCTGCTCGATGCGAAGAGCCGCGCGGCGCTGAGGTCGCTCGCCGCCGGCGAGAGCCTCGCGACCGTGGGCCTGTGGCTCGACCGCGAGCGCGACCGGCTGCGCGGCGAGGTGCCGGGCTCGGAGCGCTGGCACTACGACAACCGGCCGGTGTGCGATTCCTCGGTGCTGCCTGAGCGCTACTGCCCGGACGGGCAGTGCGGCTCGCGCGCCTACGCGCGCGCGCTCGCGACGCTGCGCGATCACGGCGCGCCCGAGTCCGAGCGGCTGTTCGCGCTCAGGATCGTCGTGCACGTGCTCGCCGACCTGCACCAGCCGCTGCACGCGGCCGACCACGACGATCGCGGTGGCAATGGCGTCGAGGTGAGACTCGGGCGGCGTGGCCGCCCGAAGCCGCTGCACGTCGCCTGGGACGCCGACTTCGTCAAGCGCGCGGTGCGCGGCGAGTCGGAGAGCGGGTTCGCGGCCCGCCTCGTCGATGAGCACCGCGCCGATCTCGTGCGGCTCGAGTCGGGATCGCTCGAGGACTGGGAGGCGGAGTCCTACGAGCTCGCGCGCACCTACGCCTACGGGCGCCTGCCGGGGTTCGCGTGCGCGCGCGCCGCGAGCGAGCTCGTGGAGCTGTCGCCGCGCTACGCGGACGGCGCCGCCGAGATCGCCGCGGAGCGCCTCGCGCGCGCCGGCATCCGGCTCGCGGCGGTGCTGCGCTCGGCGCTCTGAGAGGGCGCCTGCTACCATCCGCACCGCGCCCGCGCGCGGCGCGCACCAGGCAGGGATGGGCTCATGTCGACCGTACTCGTCACCGGTGCGGGCCGCGGACTCGGACTCGAGTTCGTGCGCCAGTACGCCGCCGACGGCTGGACCGTCATTGCCACCGCCCGCAGTCCCGAGCGCTGCGCGGAGCTGCAGACGCTGATCAAGGCGGCGGCCGGGCGCATCAAGCTGCACCCGCTCGACGTCACCGACCACGCGGCGATCGACGCGCTCGCGGCGCGCCTCGCCGGGGTCCCGATCGACGTGCTGATCAACAACTCCGGCACCATGGGCGCGCAGAGCTTCGCCGGCCACGGCATGCAGGCGCAGCGCTTCGGCGGCTCGGACTACGGCGACTGGATCGAGACGTTCCGCGTCAACGCGCTCGCGCCCATGAAGATGGCCGAGGCCTTCGTCGAAAACGTCGCGGCCAGCGCGCAGAAGAAGATCGTGACGCTGTCGTCGCTGATCGCCTCGATTGGCGGCAACAACCTCGGCGGGCTCTACGCGTACCGCAGCACCAAGGCCGCGGTCAACGCGATCATGAAGTCGATGGCGCTCGACCTCGCGCGCCGCGGCATCATCGCCGTGCCGCTGCATCCGGGCTGGGCGGCCACCGCGATGGGCGGGCCGAACGCGCCGGTGCGCCCGCAGCACAGCGTCGCGGGGCTGAGGCAGGTGATCGCCGGGCTCTCGAAGGAGAAGTCCGGGCGCTTCTGGCAGTGGGACGGCAAGGAACTGCCGTGGTGAACGCCTAGGCCGTGGGCGGCAGCAGGAGCTCGGGATCGACCCAGGCGCGGTTCAGCATGACGCCGAAGTGAAGGTGCGGCCCGGTTGCGCGGCCGGTCGCGCCGACGAGCCCGAGTCGCGCGCCGGCCCTGACCGGCTCGCCGACCTTCACGTCGATGCGGCTCAGGTGGCAGTAGAGGCTCAGGAGCCCCTCGCCGTGGTCGACGATCACGGTCTTGCCGTTGAAGAAGTACTCGTAGGTCTCGATGACCCGTCCGTCGGCGGGCGCCGTGACCTCGGCGCCGGCGGGCGCGGCGATGTCCATGCCGGTGTGCGGGTTGCGCGACCGGCCGTTGAAGACGCGCCGCGATCCGAAGGAGCTCGAGCGGACTCCGGCGACCGGCGCGAGGAACCTCAGCGTCGCCGGCACCGTCTCGCTCCAGGTGCCGAGGACGCGCTCGATGCGCACCTTCTCCTTCTCGTAGCGGGCGAGGTCCTGCTTCGAGAGGTCGACGTGCTTGGGCGCGACGGTGAGCGCCTGCGTCGGGTAGTCCTTCGCGAGCACCGCGAAGGCCGGGCTCGTGGCGCCCTCGACGCGCAGCAGCTCGGTTCCGGGCATAGCCTGGAGCGGAATCCCGACGACCGCGACCCAGCGGCCGCCGTCCTCGCGCACCAGCACGCGCTCGGCGTCCCGGTAGGCGCGCGGCGCCTGGCCGGTCGCGGGGCCGAGGTCCACGAGCGCGATCCCGCCCGGCACCGGCCGGGGCTGCGGCAGGTCGCGCACCGGGGACGCCGCGGCGAGGACGAGCAGGGCGGGTACGAGCAGCGCGCGCATCGGAACTTTGGCGGGGTTGCGGCGGTCCAGTGTCGCACAGCGAGCGTGCCGCGGGCGTGTTCCAATGGCACCGGGTCCGAGGAGGAGTGTCCCATGAGCGATGGCGCCAAGGGTTCGACGGTCGGCGCGTTCTGCGGCGTGCTCTCGACGGAGCAGCAGCGCGTGCTCCGCGAGCACGGCACCGAGCCGCCGCGTTCGAGTCCGCTCGACAAGGAGTACCGCGAGGGCCGCTACTACTGCGTCGGCTGCAACGCGCCGCTCTTTGAGTCGACGACCAAGTTCAACAGCGGCACCGGCTGGCCGAGCTTCTTCTCGCCGCTCGCGGGCGCGATCGCGACCTCGACCGACCACAGCTTCGGGATGACGCGCACCGAGGTGCACTGCGCCGCCTGCCAGGGCCACCTCGGCCACGTGTTCCCGGACGGGCCGCGCCCGACGGGGCTGCGCTACTGCATCAACGGCGTCGTGCTGCGCTTCGAGCCCGCGGCTCAGGGCGGCGCGTAGCGCGCGAGCCAGTCGCGCACGGTGCTGTACCAGAAGAGCGAGTTCTGCGGCTTCAGCACCCAGTGGTTCTCGTCGGGGAAGTAGACGAGCTTGGACGGCACGCCCTTGTTCTGCAGGATGTTGAAGAGCTCGAGCCCGTTGTTGACGGGCACCCGCTGGTCGAGCTGGCCGTGGATGATCAGCGTCGGCGTCTTGAAGTTCGCGGCCAACAGGTGCGGCGACTGCGCCTGGAACTCCTCCGGGCGCTCCCAGAACTCGCCGTAGCGCGCCTGCTCGGCGCCGAAGTCGGAGGCGACCTCGGTGTAGCGGTCGAAGACGCCGGCGTGCGCGATCAGCGCCTTGAACGGCTGCGGCTTGCCGAGCAGCAGCATCGCGAGGTACCCGCCGTAGCTGCCGCCGCCGGCGACCAGGCGCTCGCGGTCGATCCACGGCTGCGCGGCGAGCCACTCGGTCGCGCGCATCGTGTCCTCGTACGGCAGGTCCGCCCAGTTGCGGGTGATCGAGTCGGTGAAGGCCTGGCCGAAGCCGCTCGAGCCGTGGAAGTTGTGCCACGCGGTCACGTAGCCCCAGCCGGAGAACACCTGCGCGTTCCAGCGCCACTGCCAGGTGTCGGTGACGGCGTTGTGCGGGCCGCCGTGCAGCAGCAGATAGAGCGGGTAGCGCCTGGCGGGATCGAAGCCCGGGGGCTTGATGATCCACATCTGGATCGGCGCGCCGTTCGCGCCCGCGTACGTCACGCTCTCCACCGCGCCGAAGCGCACGTCGCGCAGGATCGCGTCGTTGAACGCCGAGAGCTTCGTGACCGTGCCGTCGCGCGCGTCGATGCGGACCAGCGTCGGGGGCTCGGAGAACGACTGCCGGAGCGCGACGATCACCGCCGGGCGGCCGGCGACCGCGAGGCTCGTGAAGTCGTGTTGCCCGGTGAGCGCCCGCGGCGTGCCGCCCCGGACGTCGAAGCGATAGACGCGCCGCGTGCCCGCGTCGTCGATCGCGCCGACGAGCCCCGAGGAGTCGGGCAGCCACACGAGGCCGTCGGCCGAGCGGTCGAAGTCGGGCGCGAGTGCGCGCGCGGCGTGCGCGCCGCGGTCGTACAGCATCAGGTGGCGCGTGTCGGCGTAGAAGCGCGGGATCGTTGTCTTCGCGTAGGCGAGGTAGCGCCCGTCGGGGCTGTAATGCGGGTCGCGGTCGTCGGCCGGGTTGTCGGCGGTGAGGTCGCGCGCCTGGCCGCCGCCGACGGGCACGACGTACAGGTCGAGGTTCTGCCGCGCGTGGGTCGCGTCGGCGTCGGCGACGAAGGCGAGCTCCTCGCCGCCGGGCGCCACGTCGTAGGACTCGCGGTCGGGCTCGCGCACGTCGAGGTGCGCGCCGCTGCCGAGCGTCGGCGAGAACGGCTCCCTGCCGTCGATGTCGGTGACGAACACGTGCGGCTCGCGATCGTCGAGGAAATGGTCCCAGTGGCTGAACGGCGCGTGCTCCCAGACGCGCGCGCTGACCTTCGACTCGTCGCGCTCCTTCTGGCGGCGCTCGGTGTCGGCGCGGCTCCTAAGGTCGGGCCAGACCCGCGAGATGAACGCGATCCGGTGGCTGTCGGCGAACCACTTCGGCGCCGAGGCGCCGGTCGGCATGTCGGTCAGGCGCCGTGCCTCGCCGCCGTCGGTCGGCAGCAGGTAGAGCTGCGGCTGCTTGTCCTCGCCGCGCTTGGCGACGAACAGCACGTAGTGCCCGTCGGGGCTCCACGCGGGCTCGGTCGCATTCCCCGGGCCCTGGGTCAGCTGCCGCCCGCTGCCGCCGCCGGGCCCGGTCGGCACGACGTAGAGCTCGGTCGAGCTCTTGTTGCCGTCGACGTCGTAGCGCGTCGCCGGCAGCACCGCGCGCAGCCCGTCCGGGGAGAGCTGCGGCGCGCCGAGCCGCGCCATCTTCCACAGCGTCTCGGCGCTGAGCGGCGCGGGCGCCGCGGTGGCGCACCTGAGCGCGGCGAGTGCGAGCAGCGCGGCGCCGAGCGCGCGGCGTTCGAGGGCATGCATGGGCCGCTCCGGGCAGGCAGAATGGCCGGGATTTTGCGGCCGCCGCAGGCGGCCGGCAAATGCCAGGGAGGAGCCGCGCCGCCATGAGCCTCGTCGCCACGGATCTCGCCAAGCGCTTCGGCGCGCTCGCGGCGGTCGACGGCGTCTCGTTCGAGGCGCGCGCGGGCGAGATCCTCGGGCTGCTCGGCCCGAACGGCGCCGGGAAGTCGACGACGATCGGGCTGATCGCCGGGCTGCTGCGGCCCGACCGCGGCAGCGTCCGGATCGACGGCAAGCTGCTCGCCGGCGACACCGATCCGGCGAAGCGCTCGCTCGGGCTCGTGCCCCAGGAAGTGGCGCTGATCGAGGAGCTGCCGGCGCGCGTGAACCTCGAGGTGTTCGGCGCGCTCTACGGGCTCTCGGGGCGGCTGCTCGGCGAGCGCGCCGCCGAGGCGCTCGCGCTCACCGG
>DATKOP010000076.1:0-6192 GCA_035524595.1 Steroidobacteraceae bacterium
AGGTCGGCGGCGAGCCGGCCGAGGTCGGTCATCAGCAGCGCGATCTCAAAGAGCACCTGCGCCTCGGCCTTGCCGCGCGACAGCTGCACCGCGGTCACCGGCTCGTGATTCGCCGGGAACCCGAGGCGCCGCATCGTCTCCTCGCGGTCGAGCGCGAGTCCCGGCGTCCCGTAGCCGGCCGCGGAGCCGAGCGGGTTCTTGCCGATGCGCCGGTGCGCGAGCCTGAGGCCCTCCGCGTCGTCGTGCACCTCGGCCGCGAAGCCCTGCGCCCACAGCGCGACGCTCGAGGGCATCGCCTGCTGCATGTGCGTGTAGCCGGGGAGCGCGATGCCCTCGTGGCGCGCGGCGAGCGCGTGCAGGGCGTCGGCGACGTTCTGCGCCCCCTGCCGCAGCGTCTCGACGGCGTCGCGCAGGTAGAGCCGCAGCGCCGCGAGCACCTGGTCGTTGCGCGAGCGACCGAGATGGATGCGCCCGCCGACCGCGCCGGTGCGCTTCGTGAGCTCGGCCTCGAGCGCGGTCTGGCCGTCCTCGTGCTCGAGCGAAATACGCCACTCGCCGCGCGCGTGGCTGGCGCCGATCGCCTCGAGCGCGCCCGCGAGCGTCGCGAGGTCGGCCGCGGACAGGAGCCCCGCGGCGGCGAGCGCCTCGGCGTGCGCGATCGAGGCGCGCACGTCGTAGCCGACCAGGCGCTCGTCGAGCGCGTGGTCGTCGCCGGCCGTGTAGGCGAGCACGCGCGCATCGAGCGGCGCGCCCTTGTCCCACAGCCGGGTCACGGCTGCGATCCCGGCGAATGCTGCTCCGCCGGCGTCAGCGCCTTGACGTCGGCGACGATCAGCGTGCCGAGGCCCTCGTTGGTGAACACCTCGGCGAGCAGCGCGTCCGGCGACTTGAAGGAGATCACGTGCACGCGGCGCACGCCGCCGCGGATCGCGGCCTCGATCGCGTCGGCCTTCGGCATCATGCCGTCGGCGAAGCTGCCGGCGGCCTCGAGGCGCTTCAGCCCCGCGAGGTCGGTGTAGGACACGAGCGTCGAGGGATCGGTGACGTCCTCGAAGATCCCGGCGGCGCCGGTGCACAGGAGCAGCTTCTCGGCGCCGAGCGCGGCGCCGATGCGGGCCGCGACCGTGTCGGCGTTGATGTTGAGGATGGTGCCCTGCGGGTCGCACGACAGCGGGCTCACCACGGGCATGTAGCCGCCGTCGAGGAGCTTCTGCAGCACGTCCGGGTCGATCGCCTCGATGTCGCCGACCTGGCCGTAGTCGACGGTGCGGCCGTCGCTGGCCTTGACGGGCGGCCGGCGGCGCGCGCGCACGAGGCCGCCGTCGAGACCCGAGACGCCGACCGCGCTCAGCCCGAGCTCGCGGCAGATGCCGAGCAGCCGCGTGTTCAGGAGGCCGTTCAGCACCATGACCGTGACGTCCACGGTCTTCTCGTCGGTGACGCGGCGACCGTCGACCATCTTGGGCTCCATGCCGAGCGAGCGCTGCATCTCGTCGAGCTGCGGGCCGCCGCCGTGCACCAGCACCACGCGGATGCCGACCTGGTGCAGGATCGCGACCTGCTCGACGATCGAGCGCGTCGCCGCGGCGTTCGCGAACACCGCGCCGCCGACCTTGACGATGAACACCTTGCCCTTGTACATGCGCAGGTACGGCGCGGCGTTGCGCATCGCGCGGATCGCGGCGGCTTGTTCGGGGCGGTAGCTCATGGACATCCTCGGATGGGTGGGGATCGCGTCCGGCGATCGTTACTTCAGCAATTCGTGGAGCACGGCCATCTGCACGACCAGCCGGTTGTGGGCCTCCTTCAGCACGACGCTGCGCGGCCCGTCGAGCACCTCGTCGGCGACCGCGACGTTGCGCCGCACCGGCAGGCAGTGCATCAGGCGGCAGTCCGGCAGCGCCGTCGCGAACGTCGACTCGCGGACCTGCCAGTCGGGATGCGCGGCGCGCAGCGCCCGGTCGCGCTCCGCATCGCCGTAGTGCGCGGTCGAGCCCCACTCCTTGGCGTAGAGCACCTGCGCCCCGGCGAGTGCCGCCGCGCGATCGTCGGTCTCGGTGACCGAGCCGCCGGAGGCGCGCGCGGCCGCGCGCGCCTTGTCCATGACGGCGGCGGGGAGCGCGAAGCCCTCCGGACGCAGCACCACGACCTCGTGGCCGCGCATCGCCGCCATGTGCACCGTCGCCGCCGGCACCGCGAGTGGCAGCGCGCGCGGGTGCGGCACCCACGAGAGCACGAATTTCGCGCGCTCGGGAACCCCGAGGTCGTCGAGCGTCTTCCAGTCGGCGAGCGCCTGGCAGGGATGGTTGATCGCGGACTCCAAGTTGATCAGCGGCTTGTCGACGAGCGCCGCCATCGCCCGGAAGCCCTGGTCGGCGACGTCGGCCGCGAGGTCGCGCCCCTCGGCAAACGCGCGGATGCCGAGCGCATCGCAGTAGGAGGCGAGCACCGGCAGCCCCTCGCGGATGTGCTCGGCCGCGGCGCCGTCCATCCGCACGCCGAGCCGGCTCTCGAGCGCCCACGTGCCCTGGCCGGGCGTGATGACGAACGAGGTCCCGCCGAGCCGCGCCATGCCGGCCTGGAACGAGGCGAGCGTGCGCAGCGACGGGTTCAGGAACACGAGGCCGAGGATGCGGCCGGCGAGCGCCTGCGGCTCCGGGTGGCGCTGCAGGCGCTCGGCGAGCGCGAGCAGCGCGCGCACCTCGCCCGCCGAGCGGTCGGCGAGGTCGACGAAGCGCCGCGCGCTCATGGCGGGATCTCCTTGAGCGCTGCGGCGAGCACCGCGACGTGCTCCTCCTTGAGCGTGAACGGCGGCAGCAGCCGCACGATGTGCGGGTCCGCCGCGGTGCCCGCGAAGATGCCGCGCGCGAGCAGCGCCTGCTGCACCTCCTTCGCCGGGCGCGTCGTGCGCAGGCCGAGCAGCAGCCCCGCGCCCTGCACCGCGGTCACCGTGCCCACGATGCAGCGCGCGCGGATCAGCTCCGACATGCGGCGCACGTTGGCGACCAGGTCCTCCGCCTCGATGATGTCGATGACGGCCTCGACGATCGCGCAGGCGAGCGGCCCGCCGCCGAAGGTAGTGCCCATGTCCTCGACCCTGAGGCGCGCCGCGATCGCCGGCGCGAGCATCAGCGCCGAGACCGGGAAGCCCGCGCCGAGCGCCTTCGCGGTCGTCAGCAGGTCGGGCGTGACGCCGGCGCGGTTGGCCGCGAACGGCGCACCGCTGCGCCCGACGCCGCACTGCACCTCGTCGAAGATCAGCAGCGCACCGACCTCGCTGCAGCGCCGGCGCAGCGCCTCGAGCACCGCGCTGGGCACCTCGAAGGCGCCAGCCAGGCCCTGGATGGGCTCGACGATCACGCACGCGGTGCGCTCGGTGACCGCGGCCGCGGCGGCCTCGGGGTCGGTGCGCGAGGCGAAGCGCACGTCAAAGGGCGCCTGCGGGAAGCCGTACCACTTCTCGCGCGCGCCATAGGTCACGGCGCCGGCGGCGGCGGTGCGGCCGTGCCAGCCGTGCTCGAGCGCGACCGCCTCGCGCCGCCCGGTCAGCTTGAAGCCGAGCCGGAGCGCGTTCTCGTTGGCCTCGGCGCCGGAGTTCACGAAGAACACCGTGTCGAGGCCGAGTCCGGCGAAGGCGCAGAGCCGCGCGGCCGCACGCTCGCGGACCTGCATCGGGATCGCGTTCGTCTGGAACAGCACCTCGCGCGCCTGGCGCTCGAGCGCCGCGAGCCAGCGCGGGTGGCCGTAGCCGAGCGCGGCCACCGCGTGGCCGCCGTAGCAGTCGAGCACGCGCCGGCCGTCGCGCGTCTCGAGCCACACGCCCTCGGCGCGCACGACCTCGAAGGGGTATTGCGCGAAGACGTGCGCGAGGTGATCCGACGCGGGGCGGGGCGAGGCGTTCATGCGGGCGCCTCAGGTCCAGCCGGGGGCGGGCGCCGCGAGGCCAAGCGTCGCGTCCCAGCCGAACATCCGGTTGAGCCACTGCACGGCGCCGCCGGCGGCGCCCTTCGTGAGGTTGTCGAGCACGCACAGGACCGCGACCGTGGTTCCGTTCGCGACCGCCGAGAGGTGCGCGTAGTTGCTGGTCACGACGTCCTTGAGGCGCGGCGGGTCGGCGAGCACGCGCACGAAGGGCTGTCCCGTGTAGAACGCCGCCAGCGCGGCGCGCACCTCGGCGCTCGTCATGGGCGCGAGCAGGCGCGCCTGGATCGTCGCGTGGATGCCGCGCGCGAAGGGGCCGGAGTGCGGCACGAAGTTGAGCTCGGCGTTGCGCCCGGTCAGCGCGCGCGCGACGCCGAGCACCTCGGGCGCGTGGCGGTGGCCGAGCGCGTTGTAGGCGTAGAGATCGCTGTGGCGCCGCGGATGGTGCGTGCCCTCGACGGGCGCGCGGCCGGAGCCGGTGCTGCCGGTCACGGCGCTCACGTAGAACGCGGGCTCGACGAGGCCGAGCTTCAGCAGCGGCACGATCGCGAGCAGCATCGCGCTTGCGAAGCAGCCCGGGTGCGCGACGTGCGGCGTCGCGAGCGTCGCGAGGTGCTCGGGCAGCGCGCAGCTGAACTCCTTCAGGCGTCCCGGTGCGCCGTGCGGGTGGCCGTAGACCCCGGCGTAGGCGTCGGGATCGGCGTAGCGGTAGTCGGCCGAGATGTCGACGACGCGCGGCCGCGTGCCGGCGGCGGCCGCCGCCGCGAGCAGCCGGTCGATCAGCGCCGCCGAGACCCCGTGCGGCGCGGCTGCGAGCACCGCGCTCACGGGAATGGTCGCGATCAGGCGCGCCGCCTCGTCGGCGCCGACGAACGCGGTCTCGGGGTAGGCGGGCGCGAGGTGCGGGAACGCGCCTGCGACCCGCTCGCCGGGCCTGGAGTCCGAGACCGCGGCCGCGAGCTCGAGCCGCGGGTGCAGGGCGATCAGGCGCAGGAGCTCGCCGGCCACGTAGCCGCTCCCGCCGAGCACCAGCGTCGGGACGCGCGCGCTCATTCGGACTCCGCGGCGGGCTTGACCGGGAAGCGCTCGGCGAGGCCGGCGGCGGCGATCACCTTGTCGCCGAGTTCGCCGCCGCTCGTGATCGCGTTCGCGGCCGCGACCCGCATCTGCTCGGCGATGATGTCGACGCCCACCTGGTTGTCGGTCGCGGGCCCGGTCACGACCGCGGGCTCGATGCCGAACTTCTCGCGCAGCAGCTTGACGCCGCCCCAGGCCGCGACCGGGTCGTTGGCCGAGAGCACGAGCACGCTGATGGCGTTCCTGATGTCGGGCGAGGCGAGGATCGCCTCGACGCCGTAGGTGCCGAGCAGCCCGTCGCCGAGCTCGAACACGATGATGTCGGGGTGGCCCTGCGCCATCTCGGTCAGCATCGCGCGCGTCAGCGCGGGGCCCACCCGCGCGGTCGTGGTGCCGACGCCGAAGTCGGTGAAGATCATCGTCTTGCGCGCGCCGGCGTCCTCCATCGCGAGGATGTCGCGCCTGAGCGATACGCCGGTCGCCTTGAACGCGTGCACCGCGAGCCCGCGGTGGCGCATGCGCGCGATGATCGCGCAGGCCGCGGCGGTCTTGCCGGCCTCCATGCAGGTGCCGGCGAGCGCGACCACCGGCACGCCCTGGGTGTCGAGCGGCGCCTCGAGGTCGAGCGGCCGCTGGCCGATGCGCGCCGGCACGCCGATGCGCTCGCCGAGGTAGGGGAACTGCAGCACGACGCCGAGCACGCGGCAGTCGAACGGGCGGCCCTTGTCGGCGTTGACCGAGTCGCAGACGCCGAGCACGCCGCCGATGTTGAGTACCTGGATCACGTCGCCCGGCTTCACCGACTCGGGCACGTGTCCCGAGTAGCCGAACAGCGCCTTGCGGTGGCCGAGCGCGCCGACGACGACGTCGCCCTTCGACACCTTCGCCATCCGGCCGCTCGTCAGCTCGAGCGTGTTGTAGGTGCTCTTGTTGGTCAGCACCTCGACGACGATGACGACGCCTTCCTCGCAGGGGATGTCGGCCGAGATCCTGAGCTCGTGACCGAGCCCGCAGGCCTGCGTCACCGACGCGATCTTGTCGACGACGACCGACCTCACGGCGCCTTCCCGGCGCGCTCCCCGGCGCGCGTATAGAAGGTGCCCGTCAGCGCCAGCATCTTCGAGTAGCCGAGTGCATCGGCCGGGGTCCACTCGCCGGCGGCCTCGCCGTAGACGCCCTTCGAGGCCGCCATCA
>DATKOP010000077.1:0-25149 GCA_035524595.1 Steroidobacteraceae bacterium
CGTCGAGCGCGTCGGCGACCACCGCCGCGAGCGGCGAACGGGCCGGTGGCTTGGGCTTTGCGGCACGCCGCGGGGCGCGCGCGGTCTTGGACTTGGCGGGTCGGGCAGGGCTCTTCTTTCGGGTGGTCTTTCTGGCGGTCATCCCCGTGCTTCTTCCTTTCGGGCGTAGCAGCCCGACTCCAGGATGATACGACGCACGCCGTCCGGCATCAGGTAACGTGGGTCGCGCCCGGCGTGGATCAGCGCGCGCACGTCTGTCGAGGAAATCTCGAGTTGCGTCACCGCATGAATGTAGATGCGGCCCGCGACGGAATCGTGAAGGTCGGCGACGGCGCCGGTGCCGCGCTCGACCAGCAGCTCGCCGAGCGGCCCCATCGTCGGTGCGCGCCAGCCCGGCCGGTGCGCCACCACGAGGTGCGACAGGCGCATCAGGTCGCGCCACTGGTGCCACTTCGGCAGGCCGAGGAAGGCGTCCATGCCGACGATCAGGCACAGCGGCCGCGTCGGGTACTCGGCGCGCAGCTCCGCGAGCGTCTCGACCGAGTAGGACGGGCCGGTCTTGTGCATCTCGCGGTCGTCGACGCTGAAGCCGGGCTGGCCGGCGGTCGCGGCGCGCACCATCTCGAGCCGCTGCGCATTGCTCGCGACGGTGTGCTCGCGGTGCGGCGGGTTGCCGGCCGGCATGAAGCGCATCTCCGGCAGGCGCAGCGTCTCAAGCAGCTCGAAGGCGGTGCGGAGGTGTCCGTAGTGGATCGGGTCGAAGGTACCTCCGAAGATACCCATCGGACCGCCACTCGCCGCACCCGCCGGGGGCGGTGTGCTTGGTCGCGACGTCGACATCGGCACTCACCCTGCCCGATTTCGTGCCGCGATGCAAAGCTGGCTGGCGATCCGGGCGAGCTCGCCCCAGGCCTCGTCCTTGCGCGGCCCCTTGATCAGCTGGTCGGTGCGCGCGGCCGCGCAAAGGAGCTCCAGCGCCGCGGCGCGCGGCACGCGCCGCGCCGCGGCCGCGAGCAGTTCCCGGCGGCGCCGCCCGCCGCGAAACAGGCGCCGCGGACCGCCCGACGCCTGCCCCGGCCACTGCAGGATCGAGCGCAGCTCCTCGGCGATGCACCACAGCACCAGCGTCGGCTCCTCGCCCTCGGCCGCGAGGCCGTCGAGGATGCGCAGCGTGCGCGCCGCGTCCCCCGCGAGCAGCGCCTCGCCGAGCTGGAACACGTGGTAGCGCGCGCTGGTCGCGACCGAGTCGGCGACCGTCTCGACGCCGACCGGCCCGGGGCCGGCGACGAGGCGCAGCAGCTCGATCTCCTGGTGCGCGGCCACGAGGTTGCCCTCGCAGCGCTCGGCCAGGAGCTGCACCGCGTCCGGCTCCGGCTCGAGGCCGAGGCCGCGCATGCGCGCCTCGATCCACGCCGGCAGCTGCTCCGGCAGCAGCTGTTCCGCGTCGACGCAGCAGCCGTGCTCCTCGAAGGCCCTGACCCAGGCGCCCGAGCGGTCGGCGTACTCGATCTTGTCGGTGATCACGAGCAGCACGACGTCGGGCGCCGGCGCCGCGAGCGCCGCGACCAGCGCGCGGCTGCCCTCCGCGCCCGGCTTCGGCGTCGGCATCCTGAGCTCGACGACGCGCCGCTCGGCGAACAGCGACAGCGACCTCAGGCCGGCGCCGAACTCCTCCCAGTCGAAGCCGCGCTCGGCGAACAGCACGTCGCGCCCGGTGTAGCCGAGGCCGCGGGCGCGGCTGCGGATCGCATCGGCGGCCTCGCCGACGCGCAGCGGCTCGTCGCCGGCGACCAGCCACGCCGGCGCGAGGCCCGCCTCGAGCGCGCGCGACAGCGTCTCGGGCACGAGCCGCATCAGCCGCCGGCCGGGTGCGTGCGGCGGATGAACGCCGCGACGTTGGCCTCGAGCGCGGCGAGCGCCGCTTCGTTCGCGTACACCATGTGGCCGGACGGATACAGCCTGATCTCGATGTTGGCGGCGATCGCGGGCGGCAGCGGCAGGTGGTGCAGCTCGTAGACCGCCGCGTAGTACGGCGTCGCGAGGTCGTAGTAGCCGCCGTTCATCATCACCTTGAGGTTCGGGTTCTGCTTCATCGCGGCCGCGAGGTCGGGCATCACGTTGGCGGCCTGCGGCGCCTTCTGCGAGCCGCCCGGCGGCTGGTGCTGGTAGTCCCACAGCCGGTCGAGGTCGGCGTTGGCCTTGTAGACCTGGCCGGCGCCGTACTTGAGGTCGCGGCGCACGTAGTCGTTGAAGGCCGAGACGTAGGCCGAGGTGATCGCCGCCGACTGCGGGTCGTACTCGGCCTCCTTGCTGAGCGGGTCGATCGTCGGCCCGGTGAAGCGCGTGTCGAGCCGGCCGGCGGCGCTGTCGTCGCCGAGCACGTGCTGGTTGAAGACGCCGACGTTGATGCGCAGGTCGGCGCGCTCGAGGTACGCGGTCGGCAGGCCCGTGTAGGCGTGCAGCTGCGCGACCACCGCCGCCCGGCGCGCGGGCTCGAGCTGGTCGCCGGCGGCGAGCGCGCCGAGGTACTCGCCGAGCGCGTAGCGCTCGACCTCGGCGAGGAACGGCTCGAGCGCGGCCGGCCGGTTCGGCAGCTTCTGGTGGTACCAGGCGGTGGCCGCGTAGGTCGGCAGCGCGAGCGCGTACGGCTGGTCGACGCCGGGGTTGTACTGCGGCGTGTCGGCGTTGTCGTCGCCGCACAGCCACTGCGACAGCAGGATCACGCCGTTGAGGTCGAGGCCCTTCTCGCTCTGCAGCACGTACGCGAGCGCCGCCGCCCGCATCGTGCCGTAGGACTCGCCGAACACGTACTTCGGCGAGTTCCAGCGGCCGTGCCGCGACAGGAACTCGGTGATGAAGTTCGCGAACGCGTGCGCGTCCTGGTCGACGCCGTAGAAGGCCTTCTCCTTGTCCGCGCCGCGCAGGTGGCTGAAGCCCGTGCCGGGCGCGTCGACGAACACGAGGTCGGAGTCGGCGAGCAGGGTGTGGGCGTTGTCGACGATCCGGTACGGCGCCGCCGGGCTGTGGCTGCCGTCGGCCGCGAGCACGCGCTTCGGGCCGAGCGATCCCATGTGCAGCCACACGGTCGACGAACCCGGCCCGCCGTTGAACAGGAAGGTGATCGGCCGGCGCGGATCCGGCTCCTTGCCGAGGAAGTAGCCGACGTAGGACATGCTCGCCTCGGGCGCGGCCGGCGCCGCGGCGGCGGCCCGCTCGGCGGCCGCCTGGGCCGGCTCCTCGTCGAGCGGATCCTTGAGGTGCACCACCAGCACCCCGGCCTCGGCCTGGTAGCCGAGCACCCGGCCGCCGACCGTGATGCTCTGCGTGGTGCGCGCCGAGTCGTCCTTGAGGTGGCGCTGCGCCTCGCGCTCCTCGGCGGGCTCGCCCGCCTTGTCGGCGTGCTCCTTGGCCGGCGTCGCGGCGAGCACGGGCGTCAGGGCGCCGAGCGCCACGGCGGGGATCCACAGCCAGTTGCGCGCCATCGATGAACTCCGCGATGCCCGGGTCGGGGGAGCCGAGTCTCACATCGCCGGGCCGGCCCGGCAAGCCGCAGGCACGCGACGCGCCGCCCGGCCCCGGGCGCTTGCCGCAGGCGCCGGCCCGCGCCACTATCGGCCCGCGCCCGCCCGGGTGCCGCCGGCCGGCCGCGCGTGCCTGCCGGTGCCGAGCCGTACAGGGGGACACGCCGATGAGACCGATGGCCGCGATCGCGACGACGCTGGCGCTGCTCGTGCCGGGCCTGAGCCTCGCGCAGGACGCGATGCAGTACCACGTCAAGCACCTGAAGGTGGTGGCGGAGGACGACAAGGTGCGGGTGCTGCAGTGGTCGCCCAAGAAGGGCGACAGGACGCCGATGCACTCGCACCCGGCGAGCGTGGTGTACGTCGTCAAGGGCTGCCGGGTGCGCTACACGTTCCCGGACGGCAGCACCAAGGACGGCGAGACCAAGACCGGCGAGGTGCTGATCCGCGCGCCGGTCACGCACGCCGACGAGGCGCTCGATGACTGCGAGTCGATCCTGGTCGAGCTCAAGAAGTAACGGCAGGGAGCGGGCGGCCGCCGCGCTCAGCGCGGCGCGAGCGCCGCGCGCCGCTCCGCGAGGCGCGCGCACAGCGTCGCGGTGCCGAGCGCGATGCGCGGGCCCATCCGGTTGACGAGGTCCGGGTCGAGGGTCACGACGTTGCCGCTCGCGACCGCGCGCAGCGGCAGGCGCGTGCGCCAGCGGCCCAGCCACTCCGCGTCCTCGGCGGCGGTGCCGGCGAGCACGACGACGTCCGGGTCGCGCGCGTAGACCGCCTCCTCGTCGACGACGACGGCGCTGAGCGGCTGGTCGGCGAACACGTTGTCAGCGCCGCAGACGCGCAGCATCTCGCTGGCGACGTGCCTTCCGCCGAGCGTGTACAGCGGCGTGCCCCAGACCTGGTAGAAGACCCTGAGCCGGCGCGCGCCCCGGTAGCGCTGCGCGAGCGCCTCGAGCTCGCTCCTGAGCGCCCCGGCCGCCGCCCGCGCCACGGGCTCCGTGCCGAGCACGGCGCCGAGCCGCTCGAGCGAGTCCGGCACGTCGGCGAGCGTGTGCTGCTCGAGGCTCAGCACCCTGAGGCCGAGGCGCGACAGCAGCTCGCGCTGCGCCGTCGGCGAGCCGTCGCCCCACAGCAGCACCAGGTCGGGCCGCAACGCGACCAGCCGCTCGGCGTCGAGGCGGTCGACGTCGCCGACGCGCGGCACGCGCCGCGCCGCCGGCGGGTAGTCGCTCGTGTCGAGCGTGCCGACCAGGCGCTCGCCGGCGCCGGCCGCGTACACGAGCTCGGTCAGGTGCGGCGCGAGCGTCACGATCCGCTGCGGCACGGCGGCCGGCGGCGGCGGCGCCTCGTCGCGCACCTCGAGCACCGTCTCGAGCGCCCCGGCGCGCGCGAAGCGCAGCGTCAGCGGCACACGCTCGCCCGCGACCAGCGCGCCGTGCAGCCCGACCAGCATCAGGTGCAGCGCGCCCGGCTGGAAGCTGAGGCTCGCGCCGGGCGCGAGCGGCAGGCGGGCGACGGCGCGCATGCGCGCCACGCCGTCCTCGACGCGGGTCTCGTGCATCTCGACGCGCTCGGCACGCGGCGAGCTCGCGCCCTCGAGCGTGTCGGCCCCGCCGCCGCTGCGGATCACGAGATAGCCGGCGCCGACGGTCGCGCCGGCCACCGTCGGCCGCGCCCAGCCGGACTCCAGCGTCGGCACGGG
This sequence comes from Steroidobacteraceae bacterium, assembly GCA_035524595.1. GTDB lineage: Bacteria > Pseudomonadota > Gammaproteobacteria > Steroidobacterales > Steroidobacteraceae > CAIKZZ01. The sequence continues at coordinate 5,224 of DATKOP010000077.1, forward strand.
CTCGGCGCCGGCCGCGGCGCCGAGCGCGAGCGCCGCCACGAGCGCCGCGCCCGGCCGGCGCATCAGGCGCGCCTCCGCCAGCTGAGCCGGCCGCGCCCGTCGAGCAGGCCCTCGCGGGCGAGCCAGGCGCGCGCCGCGTCGGCCTCCGCCTCGAACCAGCGGCGCGCCGAGCCGAGCCGGAACGTGTAGCCCCAGCGGTCCATGTCGTCCATGAGGCGCGCGCCGCCGGCGCCCGCCAGCTCGTCGGCGAGCAGGATCTGCAGGCAGCAGACCGCGTTCTCCTCCTCGAAGTCGCCGCCGGCGTCGCGCGCCAGCGCGGCGCGGCGCGCGCCGTCCATGCACAGCGCGTGGCCGGCCTCGTGCAGCACCGAGTGCAGCGGCGTGTCGCCGCGGACCCAGACGCGGCTGCCCTCGAGGCCCGCCTCCGGCTCGCCCCAGTAGCTGAACGGGATCGGCGCGCCGTCGGCGACCGAGGCCAGCGTCAGCCCGTAGCGGGCCAGGAGCGCACGCACGGGCGCCGTGAAGCCGTCGGCGAGCACCAGCACCCCGGCGCCGGCGGCGGCCGCGACGCTCACGGCCCGAGCGCCGACAGGCGGCGCATCACGAGCGCGGCGAGCTCGCGGGCGAGCGCGGCGCGGATCTGGTCCTGCTCCTGCTCCTTGGCGAGCACCGCGGTCACGTCGAAGCTGTAGTCGCGGGTCAGCGTCAGCACCTTCGGCGACAGCACTTCCTTGTCGCCGATCCGCACCCGGTAGCGGATCGTGTAGTAGACCTCGTACTCGGTCGGCGTGTTGCTCGCCGACACCGACAGCACGCGCTGGCCGCTGTCGTCGGTGAGCACCTCGATGGTCGCGGTGGCGCCGCTGCCGGCGATGCGGCTGCCGGAGGCGCGCAGTGCGTCGCCGAGCGCGCGGTGGAAGTCGGTGTAGCGGTCCTCGGCCACGACCTGGGTGGTGGCGAAGGCCTGCGGCAGGCGCGTGACGCCCTGCAGGTGGAAGCCGCAGGCGGCGAGCGCGGCCGCGGCCCCGAGCGCGGCGAGCCGCAGCCGTCTCATCCGGCGACCACGCTGACCAGCTTGCCCGGCACGACGATGACCTTCTTCACGGCGAGCGCGCCGACGAAGCGCCGCACCGTCGGGTCGGCGAGCGCCGCCTCGCGCACCGCGGCCTCGGCCGCGTCCACCGCGACCGTGATCCGGCTCCTGACCTTGCCGTTGACCTGCACCACGAGCTCGACGGCCTCCTGCCTGAGCGCCTCGGGGTCGGCGCGCGGCCACGGCTCGTCGACCACGGCGCGCGCGTGCCCGAGCGCGCGCCAGAGCGCCTCCGCGATGTGCGGCACCACCGGCGCCAGCATCAGCACCGCGAGCTCGAGCGCCTCGTGCACGACGGCGCGGCCCGCTGGCGTGCCGCCGTCGTGGTCGCGGACCGCGTTCAGGAGCTCCATGACGGCCGCGATCGCGGTGTTGAAGGTGCGCCGGCGGCCGTAGTCGTCGCCGACCTTGGCGAGGGTCTGGTGCGCGAGACGCCGCAGCCCCCGGTCGGCGGCGCTCGGCGCTGCGGCCTCGGGCGCCGTGCGCCCGGCGCCGGCGACGTGCCCGTGCACCGCCTTCCACAGGCGCTTCAGGAAGCGGAACGCCCCCTCCACGCCCTCGTCCGACCAGTCGAGCGACAGCTCCGGCGGCGCCGCGAACATCATGAACAGGCGCGCCGTGTCGGCGCCGTAGCCGTCGATGATCGCCTGCGGGTCGACGCCGTTGTTCTTCGACTTCGACATCGTGCCGATGCCGCCGCTCTCGACCGGCTGGCCGTCCTCCCTGAGGCGCGCGCCGGCCGCGCGGCCGTCGGCGTCGTAGAGCACCTCGACCGCCGCCGGGCTGTAGTAGACCGCGCGTCCCGACTGCGGCTTGCGGAAGTAGACCGCGTTGCGGACCATGCCCTGCGTCAGCAGGTTCTGGAACGGCTCGCTGAGCCGCACCAGGCCGAGGTCGCGCATGACGCGCGTCCAGAAGCGCGAGTACAGCAGGTGCAGGATCGCGTGCTCGATGCCGCCGATGTACTGGTCGACCGGCAGCCAGTAGTCGACGCGCGCATCGACCATCGCCGCGTCATTGCCGGCGGCCGCGTAGCGCAGGAAGTACCACGACGAGTCGACGAAGGTGTCCATCGTGTCGGTCTCGCGCCGCGCGCCGCGGCCGCACTCCGGGCACTCGCACTCGACGAAGGCCCGGAGCTTCGCGAGCGGGTTGCCGCTGCCGTCCGGCACCAGGTCCTCCGGCAGCACCACCGGCAGGTCGCGGTCCGGCACCGGCACCGTGCCGCAGCTCTCGCAGTGGATCAGCGGGATCGGGCAGCCCCAGTAGCGCTGGCGCGAGATGCCCCAGTCGCGCAGCCGCCACTGCACCTGCAGCTCGCCGAGGCCGCGCGCCTTGAGGTCGGCGGCGATCGCGTGCACCGCCGCCGCGTGGTCGAGGCCGTCGTAGCGGCCGGAGCCGACGCAGCGGCCGTGCTCGGCGTACCACGGCTGCCAGGCGTCGGCCGAGTAGGCCTGGCCGCCGACGTCGATGACCTGCACGATCGGCAGCGCGTACTTGCGGGCGAACGCGAAGTCGCGCTCGTCGTGGCCGGGCACGCCCATCACCGCGCCCTCGCCGTAGCCCATCAGCACGTAGTTGCCGACCCAGACCGGCACGCGCGCGCCGGTCAGCGGGTGCTCGACCGTGAGCCCGGTCGGCATGCCCTTCTTGTCCATGGTGGCGAGGTCCGCCTCCATGATGCTGCCGCGGCGGCACTCGTCGACGAAGGCCGCGAGCGCGGGATCGCCGGCCGCGGCGCGGGTCGCGAGCGGGTGCTCGGCCGCGACCGCGACGAAGGTCGCGCCGCAGAGCGTGTCGGCGCGCGTCGTGAACACCTTGAGCAGGCGCCGCTCGCCGTCGAGCGCGTACGGGAAGGCGATCGTCACGCCCTCGCTCTTGCCGATCCAGTTGGCCTGCATCGTGCGCACGCGCTCGGGCCAGCCGCCGAGGCCCTCGAGCGCGCCGAGCAGCTCCTCGGCGTAGGCCGTGATGCCGAGGTAGTACATCGGGATCTCGCGCTTCTCGACCGGGGCGTTGGTGCGCCAGCCGCGGCCGTCGATCACCTGCTCGTTGGCGAGCACGGTCTGGTCGACCGGGTCCCAGTTGACCGTGCCGGTCCTGCGGTAGGCGATGCCCTTCTCGAGCATCCTGAGGAACAGCCACTGGTTCCAGCGGTAGTAGTCCGGCCGGCAGGTCGTGACCTCGCGCGACCAGTCGAGCCCGAAGCCGAGCGCCTTCAGCTGGCGCTTCATGGTCGCGATGTTGTCGTAGGTCCAGCGCGCCGGCGGCACGCCGTTGGCCATCGCGGCGTTCTCGGCCGGCAGCCCGAAGGCGTCCCAGCCCATCGGCTGCAGCACGTTGCGGCCCTGCATGCGCATGAAGCGCGAGATCACGTCGCCGATCGTGTAGTTGCGCACGTGCCCCATGTGCAGCCGCCCGGAGGGGTACGGGAACATGCTCAGGCAGTAGTACTTCTCGCGCGACGGGTCCTCGACGGCGCGGAAGGTGCCGGCCTCCTCCCAGTGGCGCTGGGCCGCGGCTTCGACGGCGGCAGGGTCGTACTGTTCTTGCATCGGCGCGGAATCGGGGCGGAAAGAGGGCCGCCAAGGATACCGGAACGGCCCCGGGATGCCCCGGCCGGGACGGCCGGCAGCCCGTGGCGGAGGCCGGTGGCGGCCGGGCCGCCAGCAGGATTATGTCAAAACAGGCCGCGCCCGGCCGCTGCCGCGGACGCCCCCGTCCGCCCCGGGCTCAGCCGCCCCAGACCTCGGCGAACAGGCGCGCGAAGTTGCCGCCGATCAGCTTCTCGATACGGCTCGCCGGCCAGCCGCGGCCGGCGAGCTCCTCGGCGAGCAGCAGGAAGCGCCGCGGCGCGTTGTACTCCGGGATCACGTTGAACACGTCCGGCGACTCGCCGGGCGCCGAGATCCCGGCCTTGACGCGCCGCGCGACGTCGGCGCGGTGCGCGGCGCGAAACGCCTCGTCCATCGGCGCCGCCGAGATCGGCCCGTCGGTGCCGAGCCCGACGTGGTCCTCGCCGCAGACGTCGACCGCGTGCTCGATGTGCCGGATCAGGTCGCCGGCGTGCGGCTGGCCGCCGCTGCGCAGGAAGCTCATCCAGTAGATGCCGGCGACCCCGCCCTTGTCCGCGAGCGCGCGCAGCGCCGCGTCGCCCGTGTTGCGCGGCAGGTCGGCGAGCGCGCGACAGCCGGTGTGGCTGATCGCGAGCGGGCCGGGCGAGGCGGCGATCCCCTCGGCGATGGTGCGCGGCCCGGCGTGGCTGAGGTCGAGCAGCAGGTGCCGGCGCGCGAGCTCGGCGATCAGCTCGCGGCCGAGCAGGCTCAGGCCGCCGTCGGCGGGCTCCAGGCAGCCGTCGCCCATGAGGTTGCGGCGGTTGTAGGTCAGCTGCACGATGCGCACGCCGAGGCCGGCAAAGAGCTCGAGCCGCCCGAGGTCCCCCTCGAGCATGCTGGTGTCCTGGAAGCCGTAGATCAGGCCGACCCGGCGGCTGTCCTTGGCGCTCCTCAGGTCGCGCGCCGCGAGCACGTGCAGGAACGCGTCGGGGTGCAGCGCGAGCTCGCGGTCGGCGCGCGCGATGTTGGCCACCGTCTGCTCGAAGCGGCCCGGCCCGTTGCCGACCGCGCTGACGGTCAGGTTGACCGCGGTCAGTCCCGAGTCGCGCGCATCGGCCACGGCGCGCGCCGACAGGGGCGCGTCCTCGGCTGCGGTCGCATCGTAATCGCCGGGACCGCCGAGCGCGTCGATGACGATCGCGCGGCCGTAGGCCTCGGCCCGGTAGCCGGCGGCCGCCGCGCGGGCCGCGAGCGGCAGGGCCGCGGCCGCGGCGCCCGCGAGCGCCAGGAACCGGCGGCGGTCGACCCGGCCCGCCTCCCCGCCCGCGCCGGCGGGGCGGCGCGCAGCTGCAGGCCCGGTCGCCATCTCAGGCGGACACGGCGCGCAGCGCCCGCGCGAGCCGCTCGACCTGCGGCTCCGGCAGGCCGGCGATGTTGATGCGACTGTCGGCCGCGATGTAGACGTGGTGCTCGGCGGCGAGCGCGCGCACCGCCTCCGGCGCGAGCCCGAGCAGCGAGAACATGCCGCGCTGGCCGCCGACATAGTCGAAGCGCGGCGCGCCGAAGCACTCGCGCAGCGCCGCCGCGAGCCGCAGCCGCTGCGCGGCCACCCGCAGCCGCATCGCCTCGAGCTCGGCGGCCCACTGCGCGCGCAGCGCGGCGTCGGCGGCGATCGTCGCGACGATCGCGGCGCCGTGGTCCGGCGGGAACGACCAGGTCCGCCGCGCCAGCAGCTGCAGGTGGCTCATGCAGATCTCGGCCTCGCGCTGGGTCGCGGCGATGGCGATCACGGCGCCGGTGCGCTCGCGATAGAGCCCGAAGTTCTTGGCGCACGAGGCGGCGACCAGCACCTCCGGCAGGCGCTCCGCGAGCAGCCGCACCGGGGCCGCGTCGGCCTCGAGCCCCTCGCCGAGGCCCTGGTAGGCGAGGTCCACGAGCGGCAGCAGGCCGCGCCGGCCGAGCAGCTCCGTGACCGCGAGCCACTGCTCGCGCGTCAGGTCGGCGCCGGTCGGGTTGTGGCAGGAGCCGTGCAGCACGACGACGCTGCCGGCGGCGAGGCGCTCGAGCGCGGCGAGCATGGCGTCGAAGTCGACCGTGCCGCTCGGCGCGTCGTAGTACGGATAGGTGTCGACGGCGAGTCCGGCACCGCCGATCAGCGGCACGTGGTTCGGCCAGGTGGGATCGCTGACCACCACCCGCGCACCATGCCCGGCGCGCAGCACGAGGTCGGCGGCGAGCCTGAGCGCGCCGCAGCCGCCCGGCGTCTGCAGCGTCTGCACGCGCCCGGCGGCGCGCGCCGGGTGTGCGGCGCCCAGCACCAGCTCCTCGACGAACGCCGCGAACGGCCGGTTGCCGCCGAAGCCGACGTAGGCCTTGGTGGTCTGCCGCGCCAGCATGGCCGCCTCGGCCGCGCGCACCGCCGCCATCACCGGCGTCGCGCCGGCCTCGTTGCGGTAGACGCCGACGCCGAGGTCGAGCTTGTCGGGCGCGCGGTCGGCGGCGAACGCCGCCATGGTCGCCATCAGACCCTCGGGCGCCTGTGCCGGGAGCGCTTGGAACACGTCAGATCACCCCGCGTCGCATCTGGTCGAGCTCGATCGATTCGAACAGGGCGCGGAAGTTGCCTTCGCCGAAGCCCTCGTTGCCCTTGCGCTCGATGATCTCGAAGAATATCGGACCGATGACGTTCTTGGTGAAGATCTGCAGCAGCACGCCGCTGTCGCGGCTGCCGTCGATCAGGATCCGCCGCCGCCTGAGCTCGGCGAGGTCCTCGGCATGGCCGGTGACCCGGGCGTCGACGCCCTCGTAGTAGCTGTCGGGCGTGTCCTGGAACTCGACGCCGCGCGCGCGCAGCACGTCGACCGTCTGCTGGATGCCGCGGGTCAGCAGCGCGATGTGCTGGATGCCCTCGCCGCGGTACTCCGACAGGTACTCCTCGATCTGGCTCTTGTCGTCCTGGCTCTCGTTGATCGGGATGCGGATCTTGCCGCACGGCGAGGTCATGGCCTTGGAGAACAGGCCGGTCTTCTTGCCCTCGATGTCGAAGTAGCGGATCTCGCGGAAGCCGAACAGCCGCTCGTAGAAGCCGGCCCACAGCGCCATGTTGCCGCGGCGCACGTTGTGCGTCAGGTGGTCGATGACCTCGAGGCCGGTGCCGGTCGAGTGCGGGCCGCCCGGCAGCGGCACGAAGTCGACGTCGTAGATGGTGTGCTCGCCGTAGCGGTCGACGAGGTAGACGAGGCTGCCGCCGATGCCCTCGATGCACGGGATGTTGAGCTCCATCGGCCCGGCGCTGACCGGGCCCGGCCGCGCGCCGAGGTCGAGCGCCCGCCGGTAGGCGAAGGCCGCGTCGCGCACCCGGAAGGCCATCGCGCAGGCGGACGGGCCGTGGGCGCGCGCGAACTGCTGGCCGAAGCCCGCGGGCTCGGCGTTGATGATGAAGTTGATGTCGCCCTGGCGGTGCAGCGTGACGTTCTTGGAGCGGTGGCGGGCGACGGCCGGGAAGCCCATCCGGTCGAACAGCCGGCGCAGCAGCTCGGGGTCGGGCGCCGTGTACTCGACGAACTCGAAGCCGTCGGTGCCCATCGGGTTGTCGGTGGTCATCAGCAGCCCTCCGTATGGCAGCGATGATAGCCGGCCTTGGCGCCGCCGGCCGCCGGCTTCAGGTTGGCGCGGCCGGCGTGCGGCGCCGCAGCGCACCGAGCGCGAGCAGCAGCGCGCAGGCGGCGAGCACCGGCCAGTTGCGCAGCCGCGCGTACGGCGTCAGGCCCGCGCGCGGCACGACGCTGCCGGTCAGCACCTCGGGCTGGAACTGGCGGCTCCGGGCGGCGACCTCGCCATGCGGGCCGATCAGCGCCGAGACGCCGTTGTTGGTCGCCCGGATCAGCCAGCGCCCGGCCTCGAGCGCGCGCATGCGCGCGATCTGCAGGTGCTGGTGCGGCGCGGTCGAGTCGCCGAACCAGGCGTCGTTGCTGACGTTGACGAGCAGCGAGGCCTGCCCGAGCACCGCCAGCTGCTCGACGGCGTAGGCGTCCTCGTAGCAGATGGTCGCGCCGAGCTTCTGACCGGCCGCGTCCAGCGGCCCCTGGTCGGCGGCGCCGGCCATGAAGTCGACGTAGGCGAGGCTCCTGAGGCGCATCCAGGCGCGGATGAAGGGCGGCACCGGGAAGAACTCGCCGAACGGCACCAGCCGGCGCTTGTAGTACCACTCCTCCTCGTCGCCGAGCGCGACCAGGCCGTTGCGGTACTGCTGGTGCTGGAAGTCGTAGCGCACGAGCCCGAGCACGAGGTCGGAGCCGCGCGCGCGCGCGTCGCGGTAGACCTCGGCGAGCACCGGCACGGCCTCGTGGTACAGCATCGGCAGCGCCGACTCCGGCCAGACCACGAGCCGGGCGCCGAGCGCCTGCTGCGTCAGGCCGCGGTACACCTCGAGCGTGTGCTGGCGGTTGTCCTCGAGCCACTTGAGGTCCTGCGGGATCGCCCCCTGGACGATCGCGACCGTGAGCGGCGCGCCGCTCGGCCGCGTCCAGTCGAGGCGCGCGAGCCCGAAGCCGCCGGCCCAGATGAGCGCGACCAGCGCGAGCGACAGCGCGCGCGCGGCGCGCCCGGCGTCGAGCGCCTGCGCCAGCGCCCCCGCCGTCAGCGCCGCGGCGAGGCTGACGCCGTAGATGCCGACCAGCGGCGCGTAGCCGGCGAGCGGCGTGTCGAGCAGGCTGTAGCCGACCGCGAGCCAGGGGAAGCCCGACAGGAACCAGCCCCGGAACCACTCCATCAGCACCCACGCCCCCGGCAGCAGCGCGAGCTCGCGCCACGGGCCGCGCGCCGGCGCCGCGCGCGCCACCGCCCAGCCGAGCAGCGCCGCGTACGCGCCCATGATCGCCACGAGCCCGAGCATCAGCAGGATCGCGAGCGCGAGCGGCGCCTTGCCGAAGACATGGATGCTGGTGTAGAGCCAGTAGGTGCCGGCGAGGAACAGGCCGGCGCCGAAGCCGAAGCCGATCGCCGCGGCGCGGCGCGGCGGCGCGCCGCGCCACAGCAGCCAGAGGAGCGCCAGGCAGCCCGGGCCGAGCGGCCACAGCGCGAACGGCGCGAACGCGAGCGACTGCAGCGCGCCGAGCGCCAGCGCCGCCCACGGCGCATGGCGCGCGAGCAGACCGGCGCGCTGCGCGGCGGCCGCGGGCGGCGCCATCAGCTGCCCGAGTCCTCGGCCCGCCGCACGTCGTGCGGCGCGAGCACCTTCAGGAGGTCGATCCGCCGCCGGTCGGCGCGCTGCACGCGGAACTCGTAGTCCTCGAGCCGCACCGAGTCGCCGCGCCGCGGCACGCGGCCGAAGCCGTGTGCGACCAGGCCGCCGATGGTGTCGAACTCCGCGTCGCTGAAGTGCGCGCCGAAGTAGTCGTTGAATTCGGCGATCCGGGTCAGCGCGCGGACCGTGAACTGCCGCTCGCCGTCGCGGCGAATCGACTGGTCGTCGTCGACGTCGTACTCGTCGGCGATGTCGCCGACGATCTGCTCGATGACGTCCTCGATGGTCACCAGCCCGGCGACGCCGCCGTACTCGTCGACCACGATCGCCATGTGATGGCGGTTCTTGCGGAACTCCTTCAGCAGCACGTTCAGGCGCTTGCTCTCCGGCACGACCACCGCCGGGCGGATCACCTCGCGGATGTCGAAGTCGCCGGCGGAGTTCTCGGCGTAGTAGCGCAGCAGGTCCTTGGCCAGCAGGATGCCGATGACCTGGTCGCGGTCCTCGCCGATCACCGGGAAGCGCGAGTGTCCCGACTCGACCACCACCGGCAGCAGCTCGGCGATGCCGGCGTCGCGGGCGACCACCGTCATCTGCGAGCGCGGCACCATGATGTCGCGCACCTGCAGGTCGCCGACCGCGATCACCCCCTCGACCATCTCGAGCGCATCGGCGTCGAGCAGGCCGCGCTCGGTGGCCTCGCGCAGGTCCTCGAGCAGCGCCTCGCGGTTCTGCGGCTCGCCGGACATCTGCTGCTGCAGGCGCTTCAGCCAGCCGCGCCGCAGCCGGTTGATGGCGGTGTCAGACATCGGCGCCCGGCCGGTACGGGTCCTGGAAGCCGAGCCGGGCGAGCAGCGCCTTCTCGCGCCGCTCCATGCGGCGCGCGTCGGCGTCGCCGGCATGGTCGTAGCCCTGCAGGTGCAGCACGCCGTGCACCACCATGTGCGCCCAGTGCGCGGCCAGGCTCTTGCGCTGCTCGCGCGCCTCGCGCGCGACGACCCGCGCGCAGATCGCGAGATCGCCGAGCGGCGCAGGCCCGCCGGCGGCGGGCGCCGGCGCGGCCGCGCCGGCCGGGAAGCTGAGCACGTTGGTCGGGCGGCGCTTGCCGCGGTACGCCTGGTTCAGGCGCCGGCTCTCGGCCGGGGTCACGACCCGGATCGCGAGCCCGGCGCGCGCCGCGCGGCGCCCGCCGGCGGCGCGGGCCCACTCGGCCAGGCGCCGCGCCGACGGCGCCCACGGGTGGCGCGTGCCGTAGCTGACCTCGACCGCGAGGCTCACGGGCCGTCCCCGGCCCGCTCGTAGGCCTGCACGATCCGCTGCACGAGCGGGTGGCGCACGACGTCCTGCGAGCTGAAGAACGTGAACGCGACGCCGCTGACGCCCTCGAGCACCGTGACCACGTGCCGCAGCCCCGAGACGCGGCTCGACGGCAGGTCGGTCTGGGTCACGTCGCCGGTGACGACGGCCCGCGAGCCGAAGCCGATCCGCGTCAGGAACATCTTCATCTGCTCGATCGTGGTGTTCTGCGCCTCGTCGAGGATGATGAATGCGTCGTTCAGCGTCCGGCCGCGCATGAAGGCGAGCGGAGCGATCTCGATGACGTTGCGCTCGATCAGGCGCATCACGCGGTCGAAGCCGAGCATCTCGTAGAGCGCGTCGTACATCGGCCGCAGGTACGGGTCCACCTTCTGGGTCAGGTCGCCCGGCAGGAAGCCGAGCCGCTCGCCGGCCTCGACCGCGGGCCGCACCAGCACGATGCGCCGCACGCGGTCCGCCTGCAGCGCCTCGACGGCGCAGGCCACCGCGAGGTAGGTCTTGCCGGTGCCCGCCGGCCCCACGCCGAAGGTGAGGTCCGCCTCGCGGATCTGCGCGAGGTACTGCACCTGGTTGGCGCCGCGGCCACGGATCAGGCCGCGGTGCGTGTGCACGTGCACCTCGTCGGCGGCCACCGGGCCGGGCGGGCCGGCGAGCGGCGGCGCGCCCGCCGTCATGCCGGCCTCCTGGATCGCGAGGTGCACGTCGCGCGCGGCGATGCCCTGCGCGGCGCGGGCGTACAGCTGCTCGATCACCTGCGCGGCGTCCTCGGCGCGCGCGCCGCTGAGGCGGAAGCGGTTGCCGCGCCGGTTGACGCTGACGCCGAGGCGCGACTCCACCTGGCGCAGGTGCTCGTCGAGCGGCCCGCACAGCGCCGCCAGCCGCTCGTTGTCCGCCGGATCGAGCACCAGGTCGCGGACCGGGCCGGGAGTACTCAAGCGGCGCGACCGGCGCTGGGCCGCGTCTCGGGCCCGGCCTCCGCCAGCCGGCCGCGCAGCGAGTTCGGCATCGCCTCGGTGATCGTGAGCTCGGCGAAGCCGCCGATCAGCGCCGCCGGCCCGTCGAAGTTGACCCAGCGGTTGCACTCGGTGCGGCCGGCGAGCTGGCGGCCGTCGCGGCGCGACGGCCGCTCGACCAGCACGCGCTGCAGGCTGCCGACCAGCGCGCGGCTGCGCTCGGCGGCGAGCGCGTTCAGGCGCTGCTGCAGGACCTCGAGGCGGCGCTCCTTCACGTCGTCGGCGACCTCGTCCGGCAGGCCCGCGGCGGGCGTGCCGGGACGGCGGCTGTAGATGAAGCTGAAGGACTGGTCGAAGCCGACGGCGGCGATCAGGTCGAGCGTCGCCTCGAAGTCGCGGTCCGTCTCGCCGGGAAAGCCGACGATGAAGTCCGAGCTCACCGGGATGCCCGGACGGGCCGCGCGCAGCCGGCGGATCTTCTGCTTGTACTCGAGCGCCGTGTAGCCGCGCTTCATCGCCGCCAGCACCCGGTCGGAGCCAGACTGCACCGGCAGGTGCAGGTGGTTGACGAGCTTGGGGACGCGCGCATAGGCCTCGATCAGCCGGTCGCCGAACTCGAGCGGGTGGGAGGTCGTGAAGCGGATCCGCTCGATGCCGTCGATCGTGGCGACGTGCTCGAGCAGCAGCGCGAGGTCCGCGGTGTCGCCGTCGGCGAGCGCGCCGTCGTAGGCGTTGACGTTCTGGCCGAGCAGGGTCACCTCGCGCACGCCCTGCAGGGCGAGCCCGCGCACCTCGTCGAGCACCTGCGCGAAGGGGCGGCTGATCTCCTCGCCGCGCGTGTAGGGCACGACGCAGAAGGTGCAGTACTTGCTGCAGCCCTCCATGATCGAGACGAAGGCCGTGGCGCTCGAGGCCTCCGGCCGCGGCAGCGCATCGAACTTCTCGTTCTCCGGGAAGCTGACGTCCACCTGCGGCCGCCCGCTCGCGCGCACGGCCGCCAGCAGCTCGGGCAGCCGGTGCAGCGTCTGCGGCCCGAACACGACGTCGACGAACGGCGCGCGCGCGAGGATGCCCTCGCCCTCCTGGCTCGCGACGCAGCCGCCGACGCCGATCAGGGTCGCCGGCCGGGCGCGCTTGAGGTCGGCGTACACGCCGAGGTGCGAGTAGACCTTGTCCTCGGCCTTCTCGCGGATCGAGCAGGTGTTGAGCAGCACGACGTCCGCGCGGGCCGGATCGTCGGTGAGCTCGAGGCCCTCAGCCGCCCGCAGCACGTCCGCCATGCGGGCGGAGTCGTACTCGTTCATCTGGCAGCCGAAGGTCTTGAGGTAGAGGTAGCCGGGCATGGGCGGGCGCGACGCGGAGGCGCAAGCGTACCGCGTCCGACCCCGCACATAAAGGCGCCAGCCGGACGCGGCCTTGCTTTAGTCCTTTTACTTCAATTACTTAGCTGAGACCGCGCGACGGCTAGAACGGAATGTCGTCGTCGAAGGCCTCGTCCTTGCCACCGGCGGTGGCCGGCGCCTGCGAGAACTCGTCCGCCGGGGCCGCCTCGCGCCGCGGCGCCCCGCCCGAGCCGCCGCCGGCCCCGCCGCGACCGCCGAGCATCTGCATCTCGTTGGCCACGATCTCGGTCGTGTAGCGGTCGTTGCCGCTCTTGTCCTGCCACTTGCGGGTGCGCAGGCGACCCTCGACGTACACCTGCGAGCCCTTGCGCAGGTACTCGGCGGCGATCTCGGCGAGGCGGTCGAAGAACACGACGTTGTGCCACTCCGTCTGCTCCTTCTGCTCGCCGCTCTGCTTGTCGCGCCAGCTGTCGGTGGTCGCGATCCGCACGTTGGTGACGGCCTTGCCGCTCGGCATGGCCCGCGTCTCCGGGTCCTGTCCGAGATTGCCGACCAGAATGACCTTGTTGATGCCGCGCGCCATGTCGTCGACTCCTGTGGCTTGCCGGTCCGGGCCGGCGGTGGCCCGGTGCTGAGTGAGGCCGAGAGTGTACGCCGCCCGCCGGCCGGCGCACGCCGAGAATCGGCCCGGTCCGTCGCGTAACGGCCGGGCGTTCAGTCGCGGCCGGGACGCGCCAGGAGCAGCCAGGCGAGCGCCACGAGCGAGGCCCCGCCGAACACCCCGACCAGCCCCATCGGGCTGCCGTAGAGCGCCCCGGCGGCCATGGCGCCGGCGAAGGCCCCGAGGAACTGGGCGGTCGCGAACACCCCGAGCGCGGCGCCGCGCAGCGCCGGCGGCGCCACCTGCGACAGCCTGGCCGGCAGGCGGGCCTCGAGGTAGTTGAAGGCCGCGAAGAAGATCACGAGCGCCGTCCACAGCCCGACCGGGCTGCCGTAACCGAAGGCCAGCCAGCCGAGCGCGATCATCAGGAACGCGACGCCGAAGCGCAGCACCTCGCCGGGCCGCGGCGCGCGCTCGGTCAGCAGCACGAAACCGACCGTCGGCGGCAGCGAGGCCGCGAATACGCCGAGGTACGTCTTCCAGTGGTCGTGGACGGCGACGTGCAGCACGTCCGTCAGCGCGAGCGGCACGCCGTAGAACGTGGCCCGCAGCACGAAGTTGAGCGCGAACATGCCGAGGTAGTACGGCACGAGCGCGGCCGTGAACGACTCGGTGAGCGGCGGCCGGTCGGCCGGCACCGCGACCGGCGGCGGCGGCGGCACGACGGCGTACAAGAGCACGATGCACAGGCCCGCCAGGCCCGCCAGGATCCAGAAGATGCCGGGCACGCCGATCAGCGGCTCGAGGATCGGTGCCGCGACCAGCGACAGCACGAACGAGCCGCCGATGCCGATGCCGATCACGGCCATCGCGCGGGTGCGGACCTCGCTGCGGGTCAGGTCCGCGAGCAGCGCGGTCACGGGGCCCGAGATGGCGCCGGCGCCCTGCACGAGGCCCGCGGCGATCAGCCCCCAGATGCTGGTGGCGAGCGCGCCGATCACCGAGCCCGCCACGTACAGCACGAGACCGGCCAGGATCACCGGGCGGCGCCCGAGGCGGTCGGACAGGGTCCCGAAGGGGATCTGCAGGCAGGCCTGGGTCAGCGCGTAGGCCCCGAAGGCGAGCCCGAGCAGCAGCGGCGTGGCACCCGGCAGGCGCCGCGCATAGAGCGCAAGCACCGGAAGCAGCAGGAAAAGACCCAGCATGCGGGCCGCATAGATGGCCGTCAGGGCGCCGAGCGAGCGGCGCTCCGCCGGCAGCATGCGCAGGGGGGCGGTCGGGGCCCCGGGGGCGGATCCGGGCCCGGTCGAAGGGGAGTCCACGCGGGTGTCTTACCTGAAGGGGAACGCGCCTTGTATTCTAGCGAATTCGCCCGAATTTCCCGGACTCACGATGCAGCAGATCAGTATCCGCGGCGCCCGCACCCACAACCTGCAGGGGATCGACCTCGATCTGCCGCGCGACCGGCTGATCGTGCTGACCGGGCTGTCGGGCTCCGGCAAGTCCTCGCTCGCCTTCGATACGATCTACGCCGAGGGCCAGCGCCGCTACGTCGAGTCGCTGTCCGCCTACGCGCGCCAGTTCCTGTCGATGATGGAGAAGCCCGACGTTGACTCGATCGAGGGCCTGTCGCCGGCGATCTCGATCGAGCAGAAGTCGACCTCGCACAACCCGCGCTCGACGGTCGCGACGGTCACCGAGATCTACGACTACCTGCGCCTGCTGTACGCGCGCGCCGGCACGCCGCGCTGCCCCGACCACGGCCTCGAGCTCGCCGCGCAGACCGTCAGCCAGATGGTCGACCAGGTGCTCGAGCTCGGCGAGGGCACGGCGCTGCTGCTGCTCGCGCCGGTGATCAAGGACCGCAAGGGCGAGCACGCGCAGGTGCTCGACGAGCTCAAGGGCAAGGGCTTCGTGCGCGCGCGCATCGACGGCCACGTGGTCGAGCTCGACGACCCGCCGGCGCTCGACCTCAGGCGCAAGCACACGATCGAGGCGGTCGTCGACCGCTTCAAGGTGCGGCCGGATCTCGGCCAGCGCCTCGCCGAATCCTTCGAGACGGCGCTGCGGCTCGGCAACGGCATCGCCGCGGTCGCCTTCCTCGACGACCCGAAGCGCGCCGAGCTCGTGTTCTCCGACAAGTTCGCCTGCAACGTCTGCGGCTGGTCGCTCGCGGAGCTCGAGCCGCGGCTGTTCTCGTTCAACAACCCGGCCGGCGCCTGCGCGACCTGCGACGGCCTCGGCGTCAAGCAGTTCTTCGACCCGGCGCGGGTCGTGACCCAGCCGCAGCTCGCGCTCGCCTCGGGCGCCGTGCGCGGCTGGGACCGGCGCAACGCCTACTACTTCACGATGATCCAGTCGCTCGCGCGGCACTACAAGTTCGACGTCGAGACGCCGTGGCGCGAGCTCGACGGCAAGGTGCAGCGCGTGCTGCTGAACGGCAGCGGCGAGGAGAACGTCGAGTTCCGCTACTACGACGGCCGCGGCGGCACGACCCGGCGGCGCCATCCCTTCGAGGGCATCCTGCCGAACCTCGAGCGGCGCTACCGCGAGACCGACTCGGTCATGGTGCGCGAGGAGCTCGCCAAGTACCTCGGCAGCAAGCCCTGCCCGGACTGCGGCGGCACGCGGCTCAACACCGCGGCGCGCCACGTGTTCGTCGCCGGCTGCAACATCGCCCAGGTCACGGGGCTGTCGGTCGGCCGGGCGCTCGAGTTCTTCGCGACGCTCGAGCTGCCGGGCTGGCGCGGCGCGATCGCGGTCAAGATCGTCAAGGAGATCCGCGACCGGCTCGGCTTCCTCGCCAACGTCGGCCTCGACTACCTGACGCTCGACCGCAGCGCCGAGACGCTGTCGGGCGGCGAGGCGCAGCGCATCCGGCTCGCGAGCCAGGTCGGCTCGGGCCTGGTCGGCGTGATGTACATCCTCGACGAGCCCTCGATCGGCCTGCATCAGCGCGACAACCAGCGCCTGCTCGACACGCTGGTGCGGCTCAGGGACCTCGGCAACACGGTGATCGTCGTCGAGCACGACGAGGACGCGATCCGCCAGGCCGACTACGTCGTCGACCTCGGGCCCGGCGCGGGCGTCCACGGCGGCCGCGTCGTCGCCCAGGGCGGCGTCGCCGACATCGAGGCCGAGCCCGCGTCGCTGACCGGCCAGTACCTGTCGCGGCGCACGCGCATCGAGGTGCCGGCGCAGCGCACGCCCAACGACCCGCGCCGCCAGCTCAGGATCGTCGAGGCCTCCGGCAACAACCTGAAGCGCGTGACGGTCGACATCCCGGTCGGCCTGCTGACCTGCGTGACCGGCGTCTCGGGATCGGGCAAGTCGACGCTGGTGAACGACACGCTCTACCGGCGCGTCGCGCAGGCGCTCAACGACTCCGGCGAGGAGGCGGCGCCGTGCGAGCGCATCGAGGGCCTCGGCCACGTCGACCGGGTCATCGACATCGACCAGAGCCCGATCGGCCGCACGCCGCGCTCCAACCCCGCGACCTACACTGGCCTGTTCACGCCGATCCGCGAGCTGTTCGCGATGACCCCGGAGGCGCGCGCCCGCGGCTACGAGCCCGGCCGCTTCAGCTTCAACGTCAAGGGCGGCCGCTGCGAGGCCTGCCAGGGCGACGGGGTGCTGCAGGTCGAGATGCACTTCCTGCCGGACGTGTACGTGCCCTGCGACATCTGCAAGGGCAAGCGCTACAACCGCGAGACGCTCGAGGTCCGCTACAAGGGCCGGACCATCCACGAGGTGCTGGAGATGACGGTCGAGGACGCGCACGCGTTCTTCCAGCCGGTGCCGGCGGTGGCGCAGAAGCTGCGCACGCTGCTCGACGTCGGGCTGTCGTACGTGCGCCTCGGCCAGAACGCGACCACGCTGTCCGGCGGCGAGGCGCAGCGCGTCAAGCTCGCCAAGGAGCTGTCGAAGCGCTCGACCGGGCGGACGCTGTACATCCTCGACGAGCCGACCACCGGGCTGCACTTCCACGACATCGCGCAGCTGCTCGGCGTGCTGCAGCGCCTGCGCGACGAGGGCAACACGGTGGTGGTGATCGAGCACAACCTCGACGTCGTCAAGACCGCCGACTGGGTCGTCGACCTGGGGCCGGAAGGCGGCGACGGCGGCGGGCGGGTGCTCGGCACCGGCACGCCGGAGCAGATCGCGGCGCTCGCCGAGTCCTACACCGGCCGCTATCTGCAGGCCGTGCTCGGGCGCCGGCCGGCGCTCGACCGCAAGACCGCCTAGCGGCGCGGCGCCGCGCCGCGCGGCGGCGCCGGCCACTCGCGGCTGCACTCGACGCGCGTGCCCTGCGGGGCGAGCGCGCTGACCACGAGCCGGGCGCCGACCAGCTCGGCGCGCGCGCGCATGATCCGCAGCCCCAGCCCGCCGAGCGCGTCGGCGCCGGGCGGCAGGCCGCAGCCGTCGTCCTCGACCGCGAGCCTGACGCCGGTGGCCGAGTGCTCGAGCCGCAGCACGAGGCGCCGCGCGCCGCTGTGGCGCAGCGCGTTCGTGACCGCCTCCTGGGCGATCCGGTACAGGTTGTCGCCGAGCAGCGGCTCGAGCTCGGGGCCGCCGCCGCGCGGCTGGTAGCTGATCTCGAGCCCGCCCTGCCGCCGCACCCGACCGACGAGCTCCTGCAGCGCCTCGGCGAGGCCGCCGTGCTCGCCGCCGACCGGCGACACGCCGCGCGCCACCGTACGGCTGGTCGCGATCGCGCCGTTGGCGTACTCGAGCACCTCCTCGAGCGCAGCCTCGAGCGCCGGCGCCTCGCTCGCGGCGCGCAGGCACAGCGTCTTCAACAGCAGCGCGATCCCGGTCAGCTCCTGGCCGAGGCCGTCGTGCAGGTCGTGGCCGAAGCGCCGCTGCTCGGCGGTCACGGCATCGAGCAGGTCGCGCTCGCGGTTGCGGCGCTCCGAGACGTCGAGGATCACCGCCGCGATGCCGACCACCGCGCCACCCTCGATCAGCGGGTTGGCCCAGGCGGCGATCGCGCGGCCGTCCTTCAGCAGCATCGTGTGCATCTGCGGCCGCCCCGAGCGCACGATCTCGCGGCGGACCGCGTCGATGCGCGCGGCCTCCTCCGGATCGCTGGCCAGCAGCGTCACCGGCTGGCCGCGCGCCGCCGCCGGCTCGATGCCGCGCGCCGCCAGCGGCCGGTTCAGGAACTCGATCCTGCCGTCCGCGTCGGTGAGCACCATCCAGATCGGCGCAGCCGCGGCCAGCGCCTCGAGGCTGCGCCGGCTGTGCTCGAGCGCCGCCTCGACGCGCCGGCGCTCGTCGACGTCGACGCAGATCCCGAGCAGGCGGCGCGGCCGCCCGCCCGGTCCGCCGCGGATCACGTAGCCGCGGTTGCGTATCCAGCGCCACGCGCCGCTGCGGGTGCGGATCCGGTACTCGGACTCGTAGCGGTCGCGGCGCCCGGCGATGTGCTCGTCGTACTCGTGCCGGGCCCGGGCGCGGTCGTCGGGGTGGACGCGCTCGCGCCAGCGGACGCCGTGCTGCTCGCCCTCGCAGGGATCGATGTCGTAGTGGCCGCACCAGTCGTTGAGCCAGCGGACGGAGTCGCGGTCGAGGTCCCACTCGTACAGGCCGAGATCGGCGGCCCACGCCGCCGACGCGAGCAGGCGCTCGTCGTCTGGTCGCTGCGTGGGTCGCGACGTCGCGCTCATTGAGCATCCCCTGCCGGCCGCGCGGCCGATCGTGGCACCTTAGAGGCCAGCCGGGACGCGCACAAGCCCCGGCTTCCCGCTACGTCGCCGCTCAGTTGCCTAGCGCCTGGCGCAACGCCTCGATCTCGTCGCGCGACTCGGCCAGGATCTTCGCCGAGTTGCGCTCGTCGAGGCCGAGCATCCGGAAGCTGCGCACGCCCGACATGTTGAGCACCAGGTCCTCCGGCAGGTCGATGTACGCCGCCATCATGTTGGCGCAGACCAGGATGTCGGCGATGTCGGCCGGACCCTCGTGCTCGCGGCCGATGTCGTCCTGCTCGGCCACCGCGAGCACCAGCTGCTCGTTCAGCTCCCAGTTCTCGAGGATCGCCTTGGCGACGTTCGCGTGCCAGTTGCGCATGATCTCGTCGAGCGCCGCCGCGTCGCCGAGCAGCGCCGGGAAGCGGGGCGTGCGCGTCAGGATGTAGAGGCGCCCGACCCCGTGCAGCAGGCCGGCGAGGAAGGCCTCGTCGGCGTTGCGGCTGGTGTGGTTCTTGGCGAGCACGTAGCAGAACGCCGCGACGTAGGTGCTGGTGCGCCACAGCTCGTCGAGCGGCTTCTCCAGGCCCTTCAGGCCGGCGCTCGCGCGGATCTGCGCCATCGCGAACGAGATCGCCGCGCTGCGCACCATGTTGTAGCCCATGCGCGCGATCGCGGTGCGCAGCTCGGTCACCTGGCGGCCGCTGCGGTTGAGCGCCGCGGAATTCGACATCTTGAGGAGTCGCGCCGCCAGGGCCGGCTCGGAGCCGACGATGCGCACCACCTGGTCGACGGTGGTCTTGTCGTCGCCGAGCGCGCGGCGCACGCGGATCGCGACGTCCGGGAAGGACGGCAGGTCGATCTTGCCGCTCGACAGCTCGCCGGCGAGGGTGCTGACGAAGGCGAATGCCTGCGCATGCTGCGCGGCCGGGGCGTTCTTGGTGGCGTCTGGGCTCGCGGGCATGGCGGCGCTCCTCAGACGCTCAGCACGGCCAGCGTGCCGGGCCCGTACTTCGGCACGTTGAGCTCGAAGTCCACGCGGCCCTTGGCGCTGCCCAGAAGCTGGGTCAGCTGCGGCGGCATCGCCTTGGCGGAGTAGACCTTGTCGAGCTTCAGGTGCCGGGAACTGTCG
>DATKOP010000078.1:0-24101 GCA_035524595.1 Steroidobacteraceae bacterium
GTTCCTGAGCTCCTCCTTGTCCTTGCGCCAGGCGAGGTGCACGAACTCGGAGTCGATCGAGACGCCATAGACCTGTGCGTCGCGCGCGGCGAACTCCTTGTTCAGCTTGCCGAACGCGGCGATCTCGGTCGGGCAGACGAACGTGAAGTCCTTCGGCCAGAAGAAGATCACGGCCCACTTGCCGGCGAGCGCCTGCGAGTCGATCGGCTTGAACGCCTGGGCGGCGTCGTTCGAGACGACGCCGGTCAGTGAAAAGCGGGGGAAGGACTGTCCGATTCCGAGCATGGGGCTCTCCTTGGGGCTTGACGATGGGCGACCCGTCACGGGTCCGGGGCGCAGTCTCGGCCCGCGCAGGCGATTGGTCCATTCGATTGTTTCGATAGTTTTGATAGGATCCGTGTATGGAGGCGCCCGGCCGATGAACTTAAGGGACCTGCGTTACCTCGTCGCGCTCGCCGACGCGCGCCACTTCGGGCACGCGGCGGCGAAGTCGCACGTCAGCCAGCCGACCCTGTCGGCGCAGATCAGGAAGCTCGAGGACTTCCTCGGCGCGCCGCTCGTCGAGCGCCAGCCGCGCCGGGTCGCGCTGACCGCGCTCGGCGAGCGGGTCGTCGAGCGCGCGCGGCGGGTGCTCACCGACTGCGACGACATCGTCGAGCTCGCGCGCGCGGCGCGCGATCCGCTCGCCGGGACGCTGCGCGTCGCGCTGATCCCGACGCTCGGGCCCTACCTGCTGCCATCGGCGACGCCGGCGTTGCGCAGGCGCCTGCCGCGCCTGCAGCTGCTGCTCTACGAGTACCAGACGGCGGCGCTCCTCGAGCGGCTGCGCGAGGGCGAGATCGACGTCGGGATCCTGGCGCTCGGCGTCGACACCGAGGGACTCGAGACGCGCGCGCTCGGCACCGAGGCGTTCATGCTCGCGCTGCCGCCCGCGCACCGGCTCGCGAAGCGGCCGGCGGTGCGCACCGCCGACCTCGACGGCGAGACGCTGCTGCTCCTCGAGGACGGCCACTGCCTGCGCGAGCAGGCGCTCGAGGTGTGCGGCGCGGCGTCGGTGCACGAGCCGGCCGACTTCCGGGCGACGAGCCTCGAGACGCTGAGGCAGATGGTCGCCGCGGGACTCGGCGTGACGCTGCTGCCGGAGCTCGCGACCCGCGGCCCGTTCGCGGCCGCGAAGAGCGTCGCGCTGCGCCCGTTCGCGAAGCCCGCGCCCTACCGCACGCTCGGCGCGGCGTGGCGCAGGAGCACGACGCGCGCGGCGGCGATCGCGGCGGTGTGCGACACGATCGCCGCCGTGCTCGCCGCCCGCGACTGACGCTCAGGCCTGCGGGGGCGGCGCGACCCTTCGGCCGTAGGCGAAGTAGTAGACGAGGTAGGCGGCGCCGATCGCGGCCGGCAGCAGTCCGAACAGGTACGGCACGTTGCCGCCCGGCAGCTGGATCAGCGCCGCGGTGATCGTCGCGCCGACCGCGACCAGCACGAGGCCGTGCCGCAGGTAACGCGCCGGGTCGTTGCGCTTCGGGTCGACCTCCGGCGGATCGGGCGGGAGCTCGAAGCCCTTCTCGATCGCGGCCAGGCGCTC
Source organism: Steroidobacteraceae bacterium (assembly GCA_035524595.1). Classification (GTDB taxonomy): domain Bacteria; phylum Pseudomonadota; class Gammaproteobacteria; order Steroidobacterales; family Steroidobacteraceae; genus CAIKZZ01. The sequence goes on from DATKOP010000078.1 coordinate 1,583, forward strand.
GCGGTGGCGCAGCTCCGCGCGCTGGATGCGCTGGCGGTGCCCGGCCAGCACGACGACGATCGCGCACGCGATGCCGGCGATGATCGCGATGATCGGGACGAACAGGGCCAGTACGTCAGGGGTCATGAACGGTTACTCCGTGTGTCAGCCGCCGGCCGCGAGCACCAGCAGCGCGTAGAAGGATGGCAGCTGGCTGCCGAGCGACAGCCCGACGCAGAGCCCGAGGATTGCTGCCCACAAGGGCTCGAGGCTTGCAGCCGGCGCGTCATGTCGTATGGTAGCCACGAGGACTGATACGCGGCGCGGCGGGGTCAGGTTTCAGCGCCGACCCGTGAAACCCCGTGCCGCGGCGCTGCGTATCACCCGTGTCCGCGGCGGCCGAGGCGGGAATGGACGAACCGATCGTCGACAGCTTGCGCGCGGGGCGCTCGACCGAGGCCTTCGAGGCACTCGTCGCGGCCTACCGGCGGCGGGTGTTCGGCATCGCCTACGCGATCCTGCGCTCGCGCGCCGCCGCCGAGGACGTCGCACAGGAGGTGTTCGTGAAGCTGTGGAGGTCGCTCGAGCGCTACGACGGCCGCGCGCAGCTCTCGACGTGGATCTACGCAATCACGCGCAACGCCGCGATCTCGGCGCTGCGCCGCGAGAAGCCGACGAGCTCGCTGTCCGAGCCCGCGGTCCTCGCGGCCGCCGAGGCGCAGGCGGGGCAGACGGACCGCCACGGCGCCGACGACGCGACGCTGTGGCGCGCGGTCGCGGCGCTGCCGGACGCGCAGCGCCAGGTGGTCACGCTCTACTATCAGGACGAGCGGCCGGTCGAGGAGGTCGCATCGATGCTGGGACTGCCGGTCAACACGGTGAAAACCCACCTGCACCGCGCCCGCGGCCGGCTCGCCGCGGCGCTCGGTGCGCACGAAGCGCAGCGGGAGCACGGCACATGAGCACTCGACCGACCGATCTCGATCGCCGCCTCGCGGCGCTCTTCGGCACGCTCGACGTCGGCCCGGCGTTCGCGGCGCGGCTGCGCGCCGAGATCGCGCGCGAGCGACCGCTGAAGGACGCGGCGGCGATCGCCGCGGCCCGCGAACGCGTGCTGCGCGAGCACCGCGCCGCCGAGCAGGCGCTGGCCGGACGGCTGCGTGCGAGCCTCGTGTGGCTCGCCAGCGTCGCGCTCACCGCGATCGGCCCGGCGCTCGCCGGCGGCCGACTGCTCGCGCTCGCCGCCGGCGGCGCGGCACCGTGGGTCGCCGCTGCGAGCGCTGCGCTCGCCGTGACGATCCTCGCCGCGCTGGCCGCGCGCGCCGCGCCGCCGCTGCGCTGGGCGGCGTGAGCATCCGCCTCGCCGGCGCGCTCGGCGCGCTGCTCGCCGCGTTCGCGGCCGGCGCCGCGGAGCTCCCGCGCCTCGCACTCGAGCCCGGGTCGCTGACCGCCTCGGGCCTCTCGTCCGGGGGCTACATGGCGGTGCAGTTCCAGCTCAGCCACGCGCGCATCGTGCGCGGCGTTGGCGTGTTCGCCGCCGGGCCCTGGGATTGCGCGCGCGGCTCGCTGACGCGCGCGCTCGCCGAGTGCATGGACCGCGCCGACAGCGCCCCCGACGCGGCCGCGCTCGTGGCGCGCGCCCGCGCCGCCGCCGATGCCGGCGAGATCGACCCGCTCGCGCCGACGCGCGTCTACGTCTTCCACGGGCGGCGCGACGCGACGGTCGCGCCCGCGGTCACGCGCGCGCTCGTCGAGTTCTACCGGGCGTTCGTGCCGGCGGCGGACCTGCGCTACGTCGAGGACGTCGACGCCGGCCACGGCATGCCGACCGAGTCCGCGGGTGGCGACTGCGGCGCGAGCGCGCCGCCCTACCTCAACGCCTGCCACTACGACGGCGCCGGCGAGATGCTCTCTTTCCTGTACGAGGAGCGCGGCACGGGCGCGAGCGCGGGCGCGGGCGAGCTCGTGGCGTTCGACCAGACGCCGTACGACCCGTCGCGCAGCCTCGCCGCCGAAGGCTTCCTGTACGTGCCGCGCGCCTGCGGGGCCCGGTCGCCGTGCCGGTTGCACGTCGCCTTCCACGGCTGCGCGCAGGGCGCGGAATTCGTCGCCGAGCGCTTCGTGCGCGAGGCCGGCTACAACCGCTGGGCCGATGCGCACCGCCTCGTCGTGCTCTACCCGCAGGCGAAGAGGAGCGCGCTCTTCCCGATGAACCCGGCGGGCTGCTGGGACTGGTGGGGCTACACCGACGCGCACTACGCGACGCGCGCGGGCATCGAGGTCGCCGCCGTGCGGCGCATGGTGCGCGCGCTGGCGGGCTACTGAGGCCAGGCGCACACTCTTAGTTCGTGCCGCGACTCCGGAGCGCCGCGTGAACTCCGCCAACCGTCCCGCCGCCGCCCTGGTCGGGCTCGGCAAAATGGGCGCCAACATGACCCGCCGCCTCGCGCGCGCGGGACTTCCCATCGTTGCCTTCGACGCCGCCGCCGGGGCCCGCGCCGCACTCGCCGACGAGCCCGCGGTCACGGCGTCCGCCTCGCTGGGCGAAGCCGTCGGGGCGCTCGCAGCGCCGCGGATCGTCTGGTTGATGCTGCCGGCCGGCGCGCCGACGACGGGCACGATCGATGCGCTCCTCGCGCTGCTGGCGCGCGGCGACGTCATCGTCGACGGCGGCAACGCCGACTACCGCGACAGCCAGCGCCACGCCGCCGCCGCGGCCGCGCGCGGCATCCACCTCGTCGACGCCGGCGTCTCGGGCGGGGTCTGGGGGCTCGCGAACGGCTACGGGCTCATGCTCGGCGGCGCGCCGGAGGCGCTCGAGCTGATCGCCCCGCTCGTCCGCTCGCTCGCGCCCGCGCCCGACCGCGGCTGGGTCCACTGCGGGCCGGCGGGCTCCGGGCACTACGTCAAGATGATCCACAACGGCATCGAGTACGGCCTGATGCAGGCCTACGCCGAGGGTTTCGCGCTGCTGCGCGACAAGACCGAGTTCGGCCTCGACGTCGCCGCGATCGCCGCCAGCTGGCGCGACGGCAGCGTCGTGCGCTCGTGGCTCCTCGAGCTCGCGGCCGACGTGCTCGCCGAGGACGCGACGTTCGATCGCGTCGCGCCGGTGGTCGCCGACTCCGGCGAAGGCCGCTGGACGGTGCGCGAGGCGATCGAACTCGGCGTCCCGGCGCCGGTGATCACCGCGGCGCTGATGCAGCGCTTCGCCTCGCAGGGACGCGACGACTACGCGGCCCGGTTCCTAGCGAGGCTCCGCCACGCCTTCGGCGGACACGCGGTGACGCGCCGCTGAACCTCAGTGCGGCGTGCGCAGCTCGGAGGGCAGCGCCGCGGCCGCCTCGCTGTCGGCGAACACGAACGCGGCCTCGCGTGCGACGCGGCCCGCGGGCGTCGCGGCGTCACCGTTCCACAGCGCCTTGAGCGCCTGCGCCTTGTCGGCGCCGGTCACCAGCCACAGCCGGTGGCGGGCGGCGTTGAGCACGCCGAGGGTCAGCGTCATGCGCCGTACGCCCTGGTAGACGCCGCTGACGCCGACGCTCAGCGTCGCGTCCTCGAGCAGCGGATCGCCGGCGATCAGCGAGGCCGTGTGGCCGTCGGTGCCGACGCCGAGCTGCACGACGTCGAGCACCGGCGGCGTGCCGCAGCGCTCCTCGAGCAGCCGCGCATAGTCGGCGGCGCCATCGCTGAGTGGCCGGTGCTCGACGGGCATGCCGTGGAACGCGCTCGCCGGCAGCGCGTCGGGCGCGATCAGGAGGTCCGCGATCTGGCGCGAGTTGCGCCGCTCGTCGGAGGCCGCGACGACGCGCTCGTCGACCTGGAACACCTCGACGCCGTGCCAGTGGACGCGCAGGCGCCTCAGGCAGCGCAGCATCCGCCACGGCGTGCGGCCGCCCGACAGCGCGATCCGGCAGTGGCCGCGGCCCGCGGTCGCGCGCCCGATCTCGGCGCGCAGCCACTCGGCGGCGCGCTCGGCCGCCGCATCGGCGCTCGGCAGGACCTGGATCCGCATGCTGATTCGGCGCCGCGCACCGGCGCGAGCGACGCCCCTCCCCGGTCGCTGGAACGAGCGCATTTTGACCGTTCGCCGCGAGACTGCAATGCTTGAGCGCCACCGGGAGTGACGACGTGACCCGAGCCACGCACGAGACGCAGGCGCTTGATGCGGCGATGGTCGAGGCGCTGGCGCGCCTCGTCGGCTACCCGCCGCTCGGCGCCGAGACCGCGGCGCGCATCGCCGCCGGCGCGGGCCACGCCGTCGCCGCGGTGCGCGCCATGGCGACGCACTCGCTGTTCGACGCCGAGCCCGGCCAGTACCTGACGGAGCTCGAGCGGCTCGCGGATCCGCCGTCGTGATCGACCCGGTCGGCGCGACGCTCGTGGAGGCCGCGGGCGCGCTGGTGCGCGGGGAGCTCTCGAGCGAGGAGCTGACGCGCGACTGCCTCGCGCGCGCGCACCGGCTGAACCCGGCCCTCAACTGCTTCCTGCGCATCGAGGACGAGGCGGCGCTCGCCGCGGCGCGCCGTGCCGATGCCGCGCGCGCGGCCGGCCGACCGCTCGGCGTGCTGCACGGCGTGCCGCTCGCGGTCAAGGACATGTTCTACGACGCCGCGCGCGAGACGAGCTCGGGCTCGGCGATCCGGCGCGGCTTCGTCGGCACGACGACCGCCGCGACGCTCGAGCGGCTGAAACTCGCCGGGGCGGTCGTGCTCGGCGCGCTCAACATGACCGAGTTCGCGCTCGGGCCGACCGGCCACAACCCGTTCTACGGCGCGTGCCGCAACCCGTGGAACCCGGCGCACATCGCCGGCGGCTCCTCGAGCGGATCGGGCGCCGCGGTCGCGGCGCGGATCGTCTACGGCGCACTCGGCTCCGACACCGGCGGCTCGATCCGGCTTCCGGCGGCCGCCAACGGGATCCTCGGCCTCAAGCCCACCTACGGCCGCGTGCCGCGCTCGGGCGCGATGCCGCTCAGCTGGTCGATCGACCACGTCGGGCCGCTGGCGCGCACGGCGCCCGACCTCGCGCGCCTCCTCGGCGTGCTCGCCGGTCACGACCCCGGGGACCCCACCGCGAGCCGCCGGCCGGTCCCCGACTACGAGGCGGCGCTCGGCGCGGGCGTCGCGGGCCTGCGGCTCGGCATTCCGGGGAACTTCTTCCTCGACGACGTCGAGCCCGCGATCGCCGCGCTCGTCGAGGACGCGCTCGCCGTGCTCGAGCGCGCGGGCGCGAGGCGCGTCGCGGTGACCGTGCCCGCGGCCGAGCACCTGACCGAGCTCGGCCGCACCGTCGTCTACACCGAGGCTGCGGCGCTGCACGGCCACTGGCTGCGCACGCGCCCCGAGGACTACTCGCCGCAGGTGCGCGCGCGCGTCGCGACCGGCGTTGCGATCCCGGCGGCGGCCTACGCCGAGGCGCTGCAGCTGCGCGCGCTGCTGCTGCGGGAGTTCTGCACCGACGTGTTCTCGGTCTGCGACGTCCTGGTCACGCCGGCGCTCGCGATCGAGGTGCCGACGCTCGCCGCGACCGACGTCGGCGGCAGCGCCTCGATGTGGACCACGATCGCGCGGCTGCTGAAGTGCGTCGCGCCGTTCAACTACCTCGGCGTCCCGGCGCTCAGCCTGCCGGTCGGGTTCGCGCCGGGGGGCCTGCCGGCCGCGCTGCAGCTGATCGGGCGGCCGTTCGCGGAAGGCCGGCTGCTCGGCGTCGCATCCGCGTACCAGCGCGCGACCGACTGGCACGAGCGGCGTCCGCCGCTCGGCTAGCCCTCTAGTCGGGCACCGCGAGCACGGCGCCGTCGAAGCGGATCGCGGACTCGCCGGGATCGGCGCGCAGGGTCCCGAGATGGCGGGCCTCGAGCGGCGGCGCGACGCCGTTCGCAGACCCGCGCGGCTGCGAGCGGATCACCTGGCTCGGCGGCAGCGGCGTGCCGTCGGTCAGCCGCGCATGGAGCGCCTCGAGCCCGCGGCACAGCCACGCCTGCAGCGGCACGAGCCGCGCCGCGAACGCGCTCTGCGCCAGGAACGCATCGAAGTGGTGCCCGTGCACGAGCTCGTAGTAGCGCAGCTCGTCGCGGTTTCCGCGGTCGCGCTGGTTGATCGCGTAGTACGGTCGCGAGGACTGGTTGACCGGTATCAGGCTGTCGGCGCGGCCGTGGATGATGACGACCGGACGGTTGCCGAGCCGCGCGCTCATGACGACCTCGCCCTGGCCGCGCCGCACCGCCTCGAGCATCGCGTCGCGGTCGGCCGGCAGCCCGTCGGGCGCGCGCGCGGCGCGCGCGAGCTCGCGCTGCGGCGCGTACGCGAGCGCGAGCGCGAGGCTCCCCTCGTTTGCCGCGCGGCGCTCGCCGTCGGCGCCCTCGGCGCACAGCGCAACCGCGCCGCTCGGCGGGATGCCGTTGCTGTCGGCCCACAGGCTCGCCGCCTCGGCATCCGCGAGCGGCCGCGGCCGCCCGTCGGGACCGGCGGCGGCGAAGGCGACGCCGGCGTACGGGTCCCACGGCGCGCGCCGCGCGTAGCTCCACGCGTAGGTCACCGAGATCGCCGGCCAGAGGTTCACGGCGAGGTTGAAGTGCCCGAGCGCGAGGCCCTCGGCGACCATCCCGGAGGCGAGCAGCCGCTCGCGCGCCTCGGCGGCCGCCGCCGCGACGCCGCCCGAAGGCAGCAGCCCGAGCGCCTGCAGCTCGCGGCAGCGCATCTCGAGGTGCGGGCGCTGGGCGGCCGTCGCGGCGAAGAGCGGCGCCGCAGGGTCGGTCTCGGCGAGCACCGCGCAGGGCTGGTAGAGCTGGTGGAGCCCGGTGTAGTCGGCAAGCCCGATCGACGCCGACGAGAGCAGCCGGCCGCCGCTCCTGATCGAGAGCCCGGCGGTGCGCCCGGCGACCATCGCGTTCGGCTCGCAGGCGAGCGCGCCGCTGATCCAGCCGTCGCGGTCGGACTCGAGCGCGCGCAGCACCGCGGCGCCGCCGTTCGAGATGCCGGCGGCGACGACGAGCGCGCCCTCGGGCGTCAGCGGCCGGCGCAGGCGCGCGGCGAACTCGCGGTTCAGGAGCACGAAGCCGGCCGCGATCGCCTGCAGCAGGTACCGGCCCCAGTCGGCCTCGGGGTTCTGGCCCGAGTGGGCGTGCTTGAAGAGGAGTGCATGGCGCGCGCGGCGCGCGTAGGCGGCGAGCTCGGGCGTCGGCGGCGGCGCGAAGCTGAGGAGCGGATCCTGAAGGTCCTCGGTCAGCGTGCCGTCGATCCGGTAGCCCCGGCCGCGGTCGACGTCGAACACGCCGACGCCCGTTCCCTTGTCGGTGTGCACGACCGCCCAGCCGCGCCTCAGGCCCCATTCGCCCGCGGTCGGCAGCGCCCCGTAAATCCCGCGCGAGCCCGACGAGGCGACGGCGAGCACCTTCGGTGCGCTGAGGTCGAACGACGCCGGGACCTGCAGGAGCACGCTCGTGACGCCGCGCCCGTCGGGCGTGCGCACGGCCGCGAGGTACTCGACGCCCGCGACGCCGTGGTCGTTCCCGGGTCCGTAGAAGCGGCCGAAGCCGCCGGCGGCGCTGACGTCCACGAGCCCCTGGTAGGCGCAGTGGATTGCGCGGCGTCGCAGCTCCGACGGCGTCGGCCGCAGCGGGTTCGCGAAGCCGGGCGGCGCGGCCTGGAGGCCTTTGATCCCGAGCCCGCCGGTCAGCAGGTCGTCGCTCGCGCCGTCGACGACCCGGCGCGAGGGCTCGGCGGCGAGCTCGGCCCGGATCGTCACCGGGCGGCGCCCTGCGCCCGGTCGCGGCGCGCCGCGGCGTGCGGCTCGACGTGGATCGTCACGACCGCGTTCGCGAGCGCCGCCGCGAGCGCGTCCTCGAGCTCGTCGCAGCGCGCGTGCGCGTCGGCGACCGTGTCGCTGCCGGGCACCCGCAGCTTGAACTCGATGAAGCGCCGCGTGCCGGCCTTGCGCGTGCGCAGCGCGTCGATCGCGGCGCCGGGCGGCAGCGTCGCCGCGATCACCGCGCGCACGCGCTCGATCTCCGCGGCCGGCAGCGAGGCGTCCATCAGCCCGTCGACCGAGCGGCGCACGAGCGCGACGCCGGTCGCGACGATCTGCAGCGCGACGGCGACCGCGATCAGCGGGTCGAGGAGCGCGAGGCGCGGCGCGCCGAGCACGATCAAGAGCCCGACGATCACCGCGACCGAGGTCACGACGTCTGCCATCAGGTGGCGCGCGTCGGCCTCGACGACGATGCTGTCGTGGGCCCTCGCGACGCGCATCATCAGCCGTGCGGTCACGAGGTTCAGCACCGCGGCGAGCGCGGCGATCGCGAGCCCGGGCCCGAGCGCCTCGAGCGGCGCCGGGTGGCGCAGCCGGCCGACGGCCGCGTAGGCGATGCCGACCGCCGCGCACAGGATCAGGATGCCCTCGACCGCGCTCGAGAAGTACTCGGCCTTGCCGTGCCCGTAGGCGTGGTCATCGTCGGCGGGGCGCTCGGCGATCGTCAGCACCCAGAGCGCGACCAGTCCCGCGGCGAGGTTGACGAGCGTCTCCATCGCGTCCGAGAAGAGCCCGATCGAACCGGTCAACGCGGCGGCGCCGAACTTGAGCACCAGCGTCGCGATCGAGGTCGCGATCGACAGCGCCGCCATGCGTTTGGTCGGGGTCACGGAGCGCTCCCGGGGGGCTCGGAAGTCATTCTGCCTCGGGACGCGGCACCGGTGCGCGTGGCTTTCCGAGCGGTGCGAAAGGCTGACGGCGGCCGGCCGGTTCTGGCAATTTAGGCGCACACCGAGCCGATCCACGCGTCCGTGACCCCCGCCACCTGCCGCAACTGCGAGGCGCCGCTGTCGGGCCCCTACTGCGCCCAGTGCGGCCAGCACGCGCACGAGAGCGCGCGCGCGCTCGCCGCGCTCGGACACGACGCGTGGCACGTGATCACGCACCTCGACAGCCGCTTCTGGGCGACCTTGAAGCTGCTGGCGTTTCGGCCCGGACAGCTGACGCGCGAGTACTTCGACGAGCGGCGCGCGCGCTACGTGCCGCCGGTGCGGCTCTACCTCGTGATCAGCATCCTGTTCTTCGGCATCGCCTCGCTGACCGCGCTGCTGCGCCCGGACTTCGTCGTCGCCGACTCCGCAGGCGCAAAGCGCTTCGAGCCGGACCTCAACGACATCAAGCGCGAGGCGCGCGAGGCGGCCGCCGAGGCGCGCAAGGAGGCCGCGCAGCCGGGCGCGGCCGCGAACGAGCACGCGGGCGACGACCTCAACTTCGACGTCAGCGACTGCGACAAGATCCACTCGTCGCTGCACTGGCTCGAGCAGCCGCTCAAGGACGCCTGCCGGCGCAACTTCGGCGACGGCGGCCGCACGCTCAAGCACGCCTTCGTCGCCAACATCCCGAAGATGATGTTCGTGTTCCTGCCGATGATCGCGCTCGTGATGCGGCTCCTCTACTGGTGGCCGCGGCGCTACTACGTCGAGCACCTGGTGTTCTTCCTGCACAACCACGCAGCGCTGTTCCTCGCGATGAGCGTGCAGATCCTCTACTCGGCGCTGGCGCGCCTCGTGCCGGCGCTGAAGGCGAGCGCCTCGTGGCTCGGCTTCGCGGTGTTGTGCTACGCGGTCTGGTACGTGTACCGCTCGCTGCGCCGCTACTACGGCCAGGGCCGCTGGCTCACGCTCGTCAAGCTCACGATCGTCGGCTTCGCGTACCTCGCGTTCCTCGGCATCACGCTCGTCGGCACGCTGCTCATCAGCGCGCTCGTCGCCTGAGGCCCGCGATGCGCGCGATCCTGCACGTCGACATGGACGCCTTCTACGCCTCGGTCGAGCAGCACGACAACCCTGAGCTGCGCGGCAAGCCCGTGATCGTCGGTGGCGGGAGCGTGCGCGGCGTGGTCGCAGCGGCGAGCTACGAGGTCCGCCGCTTCGGCGTGCACTCGGCGATGCCGACGCGCGCCGCGCTCGAGCGCTGCCCGCAGGCGATCGTCGTCAAGCCGCGGATGGCCCGCTACAAGGAGGTCTCGACCGAGGTGTTCGCGGTGTTCGGCGAGTTCACGCCGCTGATCGAGGGCCTGTCGCTCGACGAGGCCTTCCTCGACGTCACCGAGAGCCGCGCGCTCTTTGGCGAGCCGGCGGCGATCGCGGCCGCGATCAAGGCGCGGATCCGCGAGCGCACCCAGCTCACGGCCTCGGTCGGCGTCGCGCACAACAAGCTGCTCGCCAAGATCGCCTCGGACCTCATGAAGCCCGACGGGCTGTGCGTGATCCTGCCCGAGGACGTCGCGCGGGTGCTCGATCCGCTGCCGATCCGCCGGCTCTCGGGCATCGGCGCGAAGACCGCGGCGCGGCTCGAGGCCTCGGGCCTCTACACGCTCGGCGAGCTGCGCGTCGCGCCGGACGCGGTGCTCTGGCCGCTCTTCGGCCGCTACACGCAGCGGATCCGCGAGCGCGCCGCCGGCATCGACGAGCGCCCGGTCGTCCCCGACTGGCAGGAGAAGCAGATCAGCGCCGAGGAGACCTTCGAGACCGACCTCAGGCGCCGCGAGGATCTGTCCGCCGAGCTCGCCAAGCTCGCCGACCGCGTCGCCGCCCGGTTGCGCGCCAAGGCGCTGCTCGCCGGCAGCGTCACGGTCAAGATCAGGCGCCGCGACTTCACGACCTACACCCGCTCGCGCAGCTTCAAGCCGCCGACGCAGGACACCGCGACCGTGCTCTCGATCGCGCGCGAGCTGCTGCACGCGTGGCTCGCCGAGCAGCCGCGGGCCGCGATCCGCCTGCTCGGCGTCGGCCTCGCCGGCCTCTCGCCCGAGGCCCAGCTCGACCTGTTCGCCGCGCCACCGCCCGCGAGCGTGCGCGCGCCGCCGCCGCCGAAGGCGAGCGCGCGCTTGGACCCCACGCTCGATCGGATCCGCGAGAAGTTCGGGACCGGGGCCGTCAAGCGCGCCTCGAGCCTTGAGCGCGGCCCGAAGGAAGACGGCTTCACCGGCGTCACGCGCCGCCGCTAGGCGCCGCGGGCGCGCAACAAAACGAGCCGGGTCATGGGCTTAGGCGCGCCCCCGCGGGCGCGGCCGACGCCCCGGGCCGGCGGGCCGCTATGATGGGCAGACGATGTACATGAGCTTCTTTGGGCTCGCCGAGAAGCCCTTCGCGATCACGCCCGACCCGCGCTACCTCTACCTCAGCGAGCGGCACGCGGAGGCGCTTGCGCACCTCTTGTACGGCATCGACGACGCCGGCGGCTTCGTGCAGCTGACGGGCGAGGTCGGGACGGGGAAGACCACGATGGTGCGCAGCTTCCTCGGCCAGCTGCCGGCGCACGCCGAGGTCGCGCTGATCCTGAACCCGCGGATCTCGCCGGAGGAGTTCCTGCTCGCGATCTGCGACGAGCTGCACGTCACGGTCCCGGAGGCGCAGCGCGGCAGCGTCAAGACGATCGTCGACCTCCTGAACGTGCGCCTCCTCGATGCCCACGCGCACGGGAGGCGCGTCGTCGTGATCGTCGACGAGGCGCAGCAGCTCTCCGCCGACGTGCTCGAGCAGGTGAGGTTGCTGACCAACCTCGAGACCGCGACCCAGAAGCTCCTGCAGATCATCCTCGTCGGCCAACCCGAGCTGCGCGAGGTGCTCGCGCGCAACGACCTGCGCCAGCTCGCGCAGCGCATCACCGGCCGCTACCACCTCGATCCGCTGTCGCGCCCGGAATCGGCGGCCTACGTGCGCCATCGGCTGAAGGTCGCGGGCGCGAGCGGCGAGATCTTCACGCCGGGCGCGCTCGGCGAGCTCCACCGCCAGGCGCGCGGCGTGCCGCGGCTCATCAACGTGATCGCCGACCGCGCGCTGCTGGGCGCCTACGCCGGCGAGGAGGCGCGCGTCAGCGCGGCGCTCGTGCGCCGCGCCACCGCCGAGGTGCACGGCCGGGGCGTCGCGGCGCGCTGGTTGCCGTGGGGGATCGGCAGCGCCGCGGTCCTCGGGCTCGGGCTCGTCGCGCTCAGCATCGGCGCCGCGTGGCACGCGCGCAGCGCACCGCCCGCCGCCGCCCCGCCGGTGGCGGCGGCACCGGCCGCAGCGCCCGCGCCGCATCCGCCGACGGTCGCGGATTTCCTCGCCGCGCACGCCGCCGACACCGGCACCGACACCGCGTTCGCGCGGCTGTTCGCGCTCTGGTCGACGCCGTTCGATGCGCACGGCGCGCGGCCCTGCGAGCAGGCGACCGCCGCCGGGCTCGAGTGCCTCGCGCAGAAAGGCAGCTTTGCGCAGCTGAAGCTCCTGAACCGGCCGGCGATCCTGTCGCTGACGCGCCCCGATGGCAGCGAGCAGCAGGTCGTCATCGCCGGGCTCGACGACCAGAAGGCCGAGATCGTCGCCGGCAACTCGACGCTCAGGGCCGACCTCCTGGACCTGCAGCGCTACTGGTACGGCGACTTCCTGGTGCTGTGGCGCCCGCCGCTGCCGATGGCGCGGCTACTGAAGCCCGGCATGCGCGGCGCCGAGGTCCGCTGGCTGAGGCAGGGCCTCGCGGCCGTGCGCGGCGAGCCGACCGGCGGCTCCGACATCTACGACAAGGACCTCGAGCGGCTGGTCGAGGACTTCCAGCGCAGCCACCGCCTCACCGTCGACGGCATCGCCGGTGAGCAGACGCAGGTGCTGCTCGACGGGCTCGTCGGCGCGCCCGGCGCGCCGACGCTGCGCGGGAGCGGCGGCTGATGTCGTTCATCCTCGACGCCCTCAAGAAGTCCGAGCACGCACGCGAGCGCCGCGCGCTGCCGGGGCTCGTCGACGCGCCCGTCGCGCGCGCCGGAGCCTCGCGCCTGCCGTGGATCCTGGGCGGCGTCGGCGCGCTGCTCGTCGTCAACATCGGCGTGCTGCTGTGGGTGCTCGCACGGCCACCGCCGCCGTCGCCCGCCGCGCCGCCGCCGGCACGCAGCGCCGAGGCCCCGCCCGCGCCGTCGCCGCGGCCGGTCATGGCGAAGGTCCGGCCGCTGTCGGCCGAGACCGAGGCGGGCGCCGACCCCGAGCTCGAGCGCCAGGAGCCTCAGCCGCCGCCTGCGTCGCTGCCGCGCGCCGAGCCTTACGCCGCCGAGAAGGCCGCCGCGGCGCGCGAGTTCGCCCAGCCGCGCGTCACGGTCGCGGGCCTGCCGTCGATCCACCAGCTGCCGGCGCAGGCGACCGCGGGGCTGCCCGCGCTCAACCTCGACCTTCACGTCTACAGCAATGAACCGGCGCAGCGCTTCGTGATCATCAACGGGCAGCGACTGCACGAGGGCGACACGCTCAAGGAAGGCCCCGCCGTCGAGCGGATCACCCCGGACGGGGCGATACTCAACCACCAAGGGACCCGATTCTTGCTGCCGCGCGAATGACGGCGAACGAGGGCCCGGGCGCTTCGCCCACGGTGCCCCGAGGGGGTCAGACGATGCCGGCGACCGTGATCTCGCGGCTCGAGGCCGCGGAGCTCGCGCGCGCGCTGCGCGCCGGCATCCACCGGGTGCTGACGCAATCCGAGCACCTCGACCGCATCAACGTGTTCCCGGTGCCGGACGGCGACACCGGCACCAACCTCGCGATCACGCTCACGGCGATGCTGGGGGTCCTGAAGCGCCCGGCGCCGGCGCACGCCGGGCGGCTGCTGACCGAAGTCGCCGATGCCGCGCTCGACGGCGCGCGCGGGAATTCCGGCGCGATCCTCGCGCAGTTCTTCCTGGGCCTGGGCGATCGCGCCGGCCACCTCGCATCGCTCAGCGCCGCAGAGTTCGCCGATGCGGTCGCGGGCGGCGCGACGTACGCGCGCGACGCGCTCACCGAGCCCCGCGAGGGCACGATCCTGACGGTGCTCTCGGACGTCGCCGGCGAGCTCAAGCGCCTGGTCGCCGACGGCGTCGCGGATTTTCGGGCGCTGCTGGGCCGCGCGCTCGCGCGCGCCGAGCGCTCGCTCGAGGCGACGCGCAGCCAGCTCGACGTGCTCGCGCGCGCCGACGTCGTCGACGCGGGCGCGGCCGGCTTCGTGCTGCTGCTCGCCGGGGTCGCGGCCTACCTCGACAGCGGCGAGCTCGACGAGAGCGAGGTCGCCTTCGGCACCGTGCCGACGGAGCCCGAGTCCGCCGGCGGCGAGGCCAGGCTCGAGCACCGCTGGTGCACCGAGTGCATGGTCAGTGGCACTGCAATCGACCTCAGGAAGCTGCGCGAGGAGGTCGCGCCGCTCGGCTCGAGCCTCGTCGTCGCCGGCACCCAGCGCAAGGTCCGCGTGCACCTGCACCTCGCCGATCCGCAGCAGCTCTTCCGAGTCGCCGAGCGCCACGGCGCGGTCAGCGGCGAGAAGGCCGACGACATGCAGCGCCAGCAGCACGCGACGCTGCTCGCCGCGCGCCGTCGGGTTGCGATCGTCACCGACTCCGCCGCCGACATCCCCGACGAGGAGCTCGAGCGGCTCGACATCCACCTGGTGCCGGTGCGCGTGCACTTCGGCGAGCGCAGCTTCCTCGACAAGGTGACGCTCGGGCCCGAGGAGTTCTACCGGCTGCTCGCGTCGAGCCCGGTGCACCCCAAGACCTCGCAGCCGCCGGCCGGCGACTTCCGGCGGCTGTTCGAGTTCCTCGCCTCGCACTACGAGACCGTGCTGTCGCTGAACCTCACCGGCACGGTCAGCGGCACGCGCCAGGCCGCAGAGTCCGCGGCGGCGCGCGTCGCGGCGCACGCGCGGATCCGGGTCATCGACTCGCGCAACGCCTCGGCCGGCCAGGGCCTGGTCGCGATCTACGCCGCCGAGTGCGTCGCGGCGGGCCAGGACGCGGCCGCGGTCGTCGCGTCGGTCGAGGCGGTCCTGCCGCGCACGCGCACTTACGCGTGCCTGCCGACGCTCGATGCCGCGGTGCGCGGCGGCCGGGTCCCGGCGATCGCGCGACGCCTCGCGAACCTCTTCCATCTCGCGCCGCTGCTCGCGACGTTCCCGGACGGTCGCGTCTCGATCGGCGGGGTGCTCCTCGGGCGCGCGCGCCTGCCGGCGAAGTTCGCGCGCTTCATCGCGCGGCGCCTGAGTCCCGCGAAGCGCTACCGGCTGATCGTCGGCCACGGCAACGCGCCCGAGGCCGGGCGCGAGCTCCTCGAGCGGCTGACCGGCGGCCGCGACAACATCGACCGCGCCTGGCTCGTGCCGCTCGGCGCCGCGCTCGGCGTGCACGGCGGGCCGGGCTTCCTGGTGGTGGGGTTTCAGGAGTACGTGCCACCCGCGCATTGACAAGCGTGCGCCGCGCAGGGAGCCTGCGGCCTCCCGCAGGTCGCTTGAATCCGAGGATGCGATGCAAAGCCCACGCCCGTTCCCGTGCGCAACCGGATGCGCGAGCGCCGGGCGCCCGACGCTCGGTGGCCGCTGGCTCCGCGGGGCCTGAGCCGTGACCGGCGCAGAGTTCGAGACCTCGCTCGAGGCCGGCTGGTCGGACATCGACCTGAACGGCCACATGGCGAACACCGCCTACCTCGCGAAGGCGGTCGACGTGCGGATGCGCTTCTTCGCGGCGCACGACTTCAGCCTGCGCGACTTCGCGCGCCTGCGGATCGGGCCCGTCGTGATGAGCGATGAGCTCGCGTACTTTCGCGAGGTGCACCTCCTCGATGCGCTGCGCGCGACGCTGGCACTCGCGGGCCTGGCCGACGACGGCAGCCGCTGGCGCCTGCGCAACGAGTTCTACCGCGCGGACGGCGCGCTCGCGGCGCGGGTCACGAGCGTCGGCGGCTGGCTCGACCTCGACGCGCGGCGCCTGATCGCCCCGCCCGCGCCGCTCGGCGCGATGCTCGCAGGCCTGCGCCGCACGGCGGACTTCGCGCCGCTGCCGTCGAGCCTGCGGGGGCGCTGAGCTCGATGCACTCGCGGGGTTTTCCGCCGATCGCGGGGCGCGACGCGCGCGTCCTGATCCTGGGCTCGCTGCCCGGCCGGGAGTCGCTGCGCCGCCGCCAGTACTACGCGCAGCCCAGAAACGCCTTCTGGCCGATCATGGAGGTCGTGTGCGGGGCCGGGCCTTCGCTCCCGTACCGCGCGCGCACGCGCCGGCTCGCGGCCGCGGGCCTGGCACTCTGGGACGTGTGCGCGACGGCGTTTCGGGCCGGCAGCCTCGATGCGTCGATCGAGCCCGGCAGCATCGTCGTCAACGACTTCGGCGCCTTCCTCGCCGCGCACCCGGGGATCCGGCTCGTGTGCTTCAACGGCCGCACCGCCGCGGCGCTTTACCGCCGCCGCGTGCTGCCGGGGCTGTCGCCGGCGCACGCGGCGCTCGCGACGCTTGAGCTCCCTTCGACGAGCCCGGCGCACGCGGCGCTGCCGTTCGATGCGAAGCTCGCGCGCTGGCGCGCCGTCCGCGACGCGCTCGGCTCGTCCGGCCCCGCGCGCCGCCGGCGCTCGGCATACTCTGCGCTTCGTTCCTGAGGAGACGACGATGCTGACCGGCAGCTGCCTGTGCCAGACGGTGCGGTATCAGATCGACGGGATCGTGGACCACGCAAGCCACTGCCACTGCAGCCAGTGCCGCAAGGCGCACGGCGCGGCCTTCGCGAGCTACGCGCACGTCCGCCACGCGGACTTCCGCTTCACGGCCGGCGCCGGGTCGGTCGCGCGCTATGCCTCGAGTCCGCACGCGACGCGGACCTTCTGCCGGGAGTGCGGCTCGAACCTGCAGTGGATCCCGGCCGGCCGCGACTACTTCGCGCTCGCGCTCGGCACGCTCGACCAGGATCCCGGCATCCGCGCGGAGCGTCACATTTTCGTCGGCTCCAAGGCGCCGTGGTATCCGATCGAGGACCGGCTGCCCCAGTTCGCCGAGTATCCCGGCGCCAATCCGGCGTAGGATCACCTTCGCAGCCCGCCCGACAGGAGTAAGCGTGCCGACCGAAACCCTCCCGACCACGATGCGCTACGTAGAGGCACGCGCGCCCGGCGCACCCGAGGTGCTCGAGATCGCGACGACCGCGGTGCCCGAGCCCAAGCCCCACGAGGTGCTGATCCGCGTCGAGGCCGCCGGCGTCAACCGCCCGGACCTGATGCAGCGCGAGGGCCGCTACCCGCCGCCGGCGGACGCGAGCCCGATCATCGGGCTCGAGGTCGCGGGCGAGGTGATGGTCGCGGGGACCGAGGTCGTCAACTGGCGGCCCGGTGACCGGGTCACGGCGCTCACCAACGGCGGCGGCTACGCCGAGTACTGCGTCGCGCCCGCGGTGCAGTGCCTGCCGTGGCCGACCGGCTTCGATGCGCTCAAGGCCGCGGCGCTGCCGGAGACCTACTTCACGGTGTGGGCCAACCTGTTCCAGCACGGGCGGCTCGCGCGCGGCGAGTCGGCGCTGGTGCACGGCGGCACGAGCGGCATCGGCGTCACCGCGATTCAGCTCGCGCGCGAGTTCGGGGCGCGCGTCTACGCGACCGCCGGCAGCGACGACAAGTGCGCGGCCTGCCTCGCGCTCGGCGCGGACGGCGCGATCAACTACCGGGCGGCGGACTTCGCCGACCGGCTGATGGACCTCACCGGCGGCGCGGGCGTCAACGTGGTGCTCGACATCATCGGGGCGCCCTACTTCGAGCGCAATCTGCGCTGCCTCGCGATGGACGGGCGGCTGGTGCAGGTCGCGACGATGCTGGGCTCGAAGGTCGAGCGCTTCGACCTCTTGAAGGTGATGCAGCGGCGGCTGGTGATCACGGGCTCGACGATGCGGCCGCGGCCGACCGGCGAGAAGGGCGCGATCGCGCAGGCGCTCAAGGAGCGCGTCTGGCCGGTGCTGAACGCGGGCCGCTGCGGCCCGTTGATCTACGCCACGTTCCCGCTCGCCGAGGCGGCCGCCGCCCACCGGCTCATGGAGTCGAGCGCGCACGTCGGCAAGATCATGCTGAAGGTTCCCGGCTGAGCGCCGTGCTCGCCGAGCGCAGCATCGCGAACGCGGCGTAGAGCACCACCAGCACGACGCCCCAGCGCAGCGTCTGGAGCGGCAGCGACTTGACGACGAACGCGGCCAGCAACACCGCCGGCACGCCGCCGATCGCGAGTCCGAGCGCCGGGCCCCACGCGAGCCAGCCGCCGCGCACGAATCTCACGCCCGAAACCGGCTGCAAGAGCGCGCAGGCACCCATCATGACCGGGAACGCCGCGAGCGGATGCATCCCGAAGGTCGCGAGCAGGATCATCGTCGGCGCGTACATGCCGATCCCGACCGTCATCAGCGCGCCGAGCACGAGGCTCGCGAGCACCGCGACCGGGAAGCGCCAGCCGACGAGGTCGAGCGCCGCCCCGCCGCCCGGCAAGAGGCCGAGGTTCATCAGCGCGAACACCGTCGCCGCGATCAGCAGCGCCGCGCCCATGCCGGCCTGGATCGCGCGCCGCGGCAGGTGCATCACGACGCCGGCGCCGAACCAGGCGCCGGTGGCCGCGGCGACGATCATCGCCGCGAGCAGCGCCGGCGCGACCGCGACCGAGGTGATGAAGATCAGCGACTGCAGGATCACCGAGGCCGCCGTCCCGACGATCAGCGTGCCCGGGATCCGCTCGTCGGGGACCAGCCGCAAGAGCTTATAGGCCGCGGTCGTCGGCGCGAACGAGCCGATGCCGAGCGTGTCGAAGAACGCAACCACGAAGCCGACCAGGAGCTCCGACCAGCGGGGCCAGCGGGTGTCGGGGGCGCGGCGCGCGGCCGCCACCCAGGCGATCGCGAGCACGAGCCCGGCGAGCAGGATCGAGCCGAGGAGCGCCGCGTTGACGGCCGTCATGCCGGGGGCGCCCTGAGCACCTCGAGCGCCGCCCGGTCGAGCCGGTAGACCGTCCACTCGTTGACCGGCCGCGCGCCGATCGACTGGTAGAAGTCGATCGCGCGCTTGTTCCAGTTGAGCACCGCCCACTCCATCCTGAGGCAGCCGCGCGTCGCGGCGAGCCGCGCGACGTGGGTCAGGAGCGCGCGCCCGACGCCCTGGCCGCGAAAGGCCGGCCGCACGTACAGGTCCTCGAGGAAGAGTCCGCGCCGGCCGATGAAGGTCGAGAAGTTGTGGAAGTAGAGCGCGAAGCCGGCGACCTCGCCGGCGACTTGCGCCAGCACCGTCTCGATCGCGGGCCGGGGTCCGAACAGCGCCTCCTCGAGGCCCGCCTCGGTGACGGCGAGCTCGTGGCCGAGGCGCTCGAACTCGGCGAGCTCACGGATCAGCGTCATCAGCACCGGCAGGTCGGCGCGGGTCGCAGCGGTGATGGCAGGCGTCAAGGTGGCTCCGCGAGTGGGTTTCGCAAGCGGCTGCCGATGTTACGCGAATCGCGCCACGCCGATCTTGACGATGGCGCGGGCTTTGACATAGTCGCAGCGTCGCCGTCCGCAACCGCCGCCGTGAAACTGCGCGCCGCCATCGCCTGCCTGCTGCTCGCTCTCGCCGCGCGCGCCCCGGCCGCGCCCGTGTCCGGGCGCGTCGGGACGCCGACCGGCGTCGTGCCGGCGCTGACGCTCTATGCCTGGTCCCCGTCGAGCGGCCCGCTCTACCAGGCGCCGATCGCGAGCGGGCAGGCGACGTTCACGATCGAGCTGCCGCGCGGGCGCTACTGGCTGTTCGCGGCGCCCGCCGACCCCGGCGCGCCGCCGGTCTACGGCGCCTACACCGACTTCGCCGCCTGCGCGCAGGGCGCGAAGCCGCGCGCCTGCAAGGACCACGCACTCAGGCTCGTCAGCGTCGGCGCCAGGGGCGCGAGCGGCATCGAGCTCAACGACTGGTACCTCGACGATGCGGTGACGCGCGAGCTTGACCGGATCCTCGGGCGGCCGAGCGCCGAGCCCGACGAGGCCGAGCTCGCGGCGCCGAAGTTCTCCGAATACCCGGCGCCGCTGTATGGCGGCGCGCACGCGACCGCGCTCGCCGCGCCCGCCGACGCGCGCCTCGAGCGCGACCACGAGGCGCTCGCGGCCGCGCTCGCCGCGGCCGCGAACTTCGCCGGGCGGATGGCGCTGGTGCGCGTCTCCTGCGGCACGGGCTGCGAGCAGGCCGCGCTCGTCGACGTCGCAACCGGCAAGGTCGCCTATCCCGCGGCGCTCGCCGAGCTGCCGGCGGAGGCGCCGTGCACCCGCGGCGGCGCGCTGCTGTTTCGGCGCGACAGTCGGCTGCTGACGGTCACCGGCCGGCACGAGGCCGAGCTCGTGACGCGCTACCTCGTCTGGGACGCCGACGCCGGCCAGCTCAAGCTCGTCGCCTCGCTCGCGAGCGCGCTCGAGGAGCGCTGCGCACGCTAGCCGACGTCGCCCGTACGCGGCGGGCCGATGTTCGAGGCGTGCAGGTGCAGGATCCGGCGCCTGTCGCCGTCCTTACGGCAGAGCACGGTGCGCCGGCCGATCCGGCCGTCGACCGACAGCGTCGCGTAGGCCGCCGCGTGCCGCGCATCGAGCGGCTGTACCGTGAACTCCTCGATCTTGAAGCGCGTGTAGGGCGGCGCGCCGTGGCGCGCCGCGAGCTCGGTGAACATGCGCCTGAAGCGCTCGAGCACCGCGGCCCGGCCGGCGATCAGCCCGCTCGGCTGGCCGAACGCGAACAGCAGCGTCCCGTCCTCGCAGAAGAGCCCCTCGAGCGCCGCCACGTCGCCCATCGCGATCGCGTACAGCAGGTCCTGCAGCAGCGCACGCAGCTCCGCCTCGAGCGCCGGCGCGCTCACGGCGCCACCTTGAGCGCGCTCTGCTCGTCGCGGGCGGCCGAGGCGAGCTCGGCCGCGCGCGTCTGGATCGCCGCGATCTCGGCAGGCGTCAGCCGCACCTCGCCGTAGTGCTCGATCCGCACCGCCGCGACGGCGCGCAGCCCGTCGAACTCGGCCCGGAGCGGCGCGCGCGGCGCGGGGCCCGCGGCGCCGCCCGCGTGCTCGGCCGGCTGCTCGCCCAGGAAGTAGAAGAGCGTGCCGTGCTCGTAGAAGTAGCGGTTCTCGAGCGGCGGGCGCGGCGGGTCGGCGCGGCGCTCCTCGAGGAGCACGAGCTCGTTGCCGTCGAAGTAGCCGCGCCACGTGGCGTCGATGCCCTGCGTGTCGCGGTGGCCGGTGACGCTGAGAAGCGTGGCGCTTCTCCCCCGGATGGCGGCGGCGCGCACCGCGGCGTTCGCCACCGCAGGCGGCGTGGCCGGCGCTGCGGCGGGCGCGGGCGGCTGCCGGCCGCAGCCGACCGCGGCCAGCGCGAGGCTCCACAAGACGATCGTCCGAAGCTGCACCCGCATTCCTCCGCTCGTGCCCGGCGCGTGTCAAACTAGCATTGCGACGCCAAACTGTCCCGGCGACCCCACCATGAAACGCCTGACGACGATCCTGATGAAGGGCCTCGCGGCCGTGCTGCCGATCGGCCTGACGCTGTACGCCGTCTGGTGGCTCGCACGCACCGCCGAGGGGCTGATGCGCGGCGCGATCACGCTGATCGTCCCGCCCGAGCAGTACCGCCCGGGCATGGGGATTCTGGCGGGGCTGCTCCTGCTCTTCATCGTCGGCTCGGTCGTCAACGCCTACATCGTGCGGCGGGCGATCGCGGTCTGGGAGGAGTTCCTCGGCCGCATCCCGCTCGTCAAGACCGTCTACAGCGCGGTGCGCGACGTGACGCGGCTGCTGCCCTCGGGCGAGGGGCGCCGCGACCTGCAGAGCGTCGTCGTCTGGCGGGTCGGCGAGGCGCGCTTCCTCGGCTTCGTCACGCGCGACGACCTGCCGGAGCTCGAGAAGCAGGCGGGCGGCATCGACCTCGTCGCCGTTTACTTCCCGCTCAGCTACATGCTGGGTGGCGTGACCGTGTACCTGCCGAAGACCGCGGTCGAGCACATCGACATGCCGGTCGAGGCGGCGATGCGCCTCGCACTGACCGGGGGCATGGCGACGACCGCCGTCGGCAACGGCGCGGGACCGCGCCGCGGCTAGCGCTTCAGGCGCGAGATCTTCGAGCCCTCGAGCGTCAGGTTGTACATCAGGCCCTTGTTCGAGAACACGAAGCCGACGATCGGCTTGCGGACCGTCTCGGTGTCGAGCTCGCCGCCCACCCCGAGCGTCGCGATCGCGACCGAGCCGTCGACGCCGGCCTTCCAGCCGTCGCTGTCGCGGAAGCGCTTCAGCGCCTCGTCGGTCATGAACAGGATCGCCACCGACTGCTGCTGCACGCCGAGCTGGAAGCCGATCGAGCCCGAGACGATGTTGTAGTAGTCGGCGGTGCGGCCGCCGGTGAGCAACGCGCCCTCGCCATACTCGCCGCCGATGCCGACGCCGCCCTTGATGATGCGCGGGAACACCAGCATGCCGCGCGACTTCGCGGCGAGCTCCTTGGCCGCGGTCGAGGACTGATAGAGCTGCTCGACCGCCTCGCGCACGCGCGCGTCGATCTCCTCCTTCGAGGCGGCCCGGCCGGCGCCGGGCAGCGCGATCGCGAGGACGGCGGCGAGGACGAGGAAGCGGCGCAGCGCGGTCATCCGGTACCTGCGGGATCGTGGGGAGCCGGGGTCGATCGCGGCGCCGCGGCCGGCCACCGGCCGGGCGCTCAGGCGGTCGCGGCGCGCAGCGGGCGGCGCTGGCGGTAGGCGAGCTCGACGTGGCGGATGCCGGCCGTGCGGCGCGCGACCT
>DATKOP010000079.1:0-53607 GCA_035524595.1 Steroidobacteraceae bacterium
GCTGTGGACCTACTCGCTGTTCCGTGCCGGTGCCGAGGCCGACGCCGCGCTCGATGACTTCTACCGCGGCGTGGTCGGCCGCTACTGGCCGCCGGAGCGTCGCCACGTCGAGGAGGGCTATCGCACGCTGCCGTTCCCGCTCGAGGAGCTGCCGGCGCCGGCGTTCGAGCTCGCGACCGACTGGTCGCTCGCGCAGGTGGTCGGTTACGTCGGCACCTGGTCCGCGGTCGACCGCTACCGGGCGGCCGAAGGCCGCGACCCGCTGCCGCTGATCGAGGCGTCGCTGGCGCCCTACTGGCCCCCGGGCGGCGTGCGGCGCGTCGCCTGGCCGATGCACTTGCGTCTGGGGCGGGTAACACCCATATAGTGCCGGCGGCGGCCGCCCGGGCCGCAAGGAGGTCTCATGCGATCGATTCTGCGCGCTTCCTGGCTCGTCGCCGTGCTGCTGGGCGCAGCCCTGCTGTCGGGCTGCGGCTACAACAACATCCAGACGCTCGACGAGCAGACCAAGTCCGGCTGGTCCGAGGTCCTGAACCAGTACCAGCGCCGCGCCGACCTGATCCCGAACCTCGTCAACACGGTCAAGGGCTACGCGCAGCAGGAGCAGACGGTGCTGATCGGCGTCACCGAGGCGCGTGCCAAGGCGACCTCGATCAAGGTGGACGCGAACGACGCCGAGTCGCTCAAGAAGTTCCAGCAGGCGCAGGGCGAGCTCTCCGGCGCGCTGTCGCGGCTGCTGGTGGTCTCCGAGAACTACCCGCAGCTCAAGTCCGACCAGAACTTCCGCGATCTGCAGGCGCAGCTCGAGGGCACCGAGAACCGCATCACCGTCGCGCGCAAGCGCTACATCGACGCGGTGCAGAACTACAACGTCACGGTCCGCCAGTTCCCGGTGAACCTCACGGCGATGATGTTCGGCTACAAGGTCAAGCCGAACTTCACGGTCGAGAACGAGGCGCAGATCGCCAAGCCGCCGACGGTCGACTTCGGCGCCGCGCCCGCCAAGCCGACCGGCTGAGCGATGTCGCCGGCCGGCCTGCCCGCCGCGTTGCTGACGCGCCTCGCCGGCGTGCTCGGCGCGCTCGCGCTTCTCGCCGCGCACGCGCCGGCGCAGGCCGAGGTGGCGGTGCCGCCGGTGGCGCGCGTCACCGACCTGACCGGGACGCTGTCGGCCGCGCAGACGGCTGCGCTCAGCGACAAGCTCGCCGCGTTCGAGGCGCGCAAGGGCAGCCAGATCGTCGTGCTGATGCTGCCGACGACCGCGCCCGAGGACATCGCCGAGTTCGGCATCCGCGTGGCCGAGCGCTGGCAGATCGGCCGCAAGGGCGCGGCCGGCCAGGCCATCGACGACGGCATCATCCTGCTGATCGCGAAGGACGACCGCCGCGTGCGGATCGAGGTCGGCACGGGCCTCGAGGGCGCGGTCACGGATCTCGCTGCGAACCGCATCATCGATGAGTACCTGCGGCCCGGGTTTCGCGCCGGCGACTTCTACGGCGGCATCGACCGGGCGCTCGACCGGCTGATCGCGCTGGTCGATGGCGAGCCGCTGCCCGCGCCGCAGCGCGCACGGCGCCCGTCGGGTCACGGCCTGCAGGGCGTGCTGCCGATCCTGCTCGTGATCGCGCTGATCGGCGGACCGATCCTGCGCGGCATCTTCGGCCGGCCGGTCGGTGCGGCCGCGACCGGCGGCGTGGCCGGCTTCCTGACGTTCCTGGTGCTCGGCACCGTGAGCTTCGCCGTGGCCGCCGGCGTGATCGCCTTCGTCGTCGCGCTGATCGGCGGCCTCGGCGGCGGCGGCTGGAGCACCGGGCGCGGCGGTTTCGGTGGCGGTTTCGGCGGCTTCGGCGGCGGCGGCTTCGGCGGCGGGGGCTTCGGCGGCGGGGGCGGCTTCAGCGGTGGCGGCGGCGGCTTCAGTGGCGGCGGCGCCTCCGGGAGCTGGTAGGCGATGAACCGCATCATCAGGCTGGCGCGGCACCTCATCGAGACCCGTTTCGCGACCCGGCGGCGCTTCACGCCGGCGGTGCTCGACCGGGTCGAGGCGGCCGTCGCGGCGGCCGAGGGCGCGCACTGCGGCGAGCTGCGGATCGTCATCGAGACCGACCTCGACGCCTGGTCGATCGTCGCCGGCAAGAGCGCCCGCCAGCGCGCGCTCGAGGTGTTCGCGGGCGCCCGGGTCTGGGATACCGAGCGCAACAACGGCATCCTGCTGTACGTCCTGTTCGCGGACCGGGCGGTCGAGATCGTGGCCGACCGCGGCTTCAACGGGCTGGTCGCGCCGGCCGAATGGGCCGCGGTCTGTGTCAAGATGCAGGACGAGTTCCGGAAGGGCCGCTGGGAACACGGCATCCTGGCGGGCGTCGGCGCCGCGGCCGGGCTGCTGGCGCGCCACTTCCCCGGGACTGGACCGCAGGGTAATGAGCTTCCGGACCGACCCGTACTGCTGTAGCCGGCGCCTCGCGCCGCTCCTCCTGCTCGCCGCGCTGGCGGGCTGCTCGCTGCTGCGCCCGCCGCCGCCGCCGCCGGTCGCGGCGAGCACGCCGGCGCGCACGCCGCCCGCGCCGGTGCTCGCGCGCGCCAAGGCGACGCACCTCTTCACGATCGATGCCGCGAAGGACGACGTCGTCGGCACGCTGCAGGTGACGACCACCGGGCCGGACGACACGCTGCCCGACATCGCGCGCCGCTTCAACGTCGGCTACGAGGAGATCGTCCGCGCCAACCCGGGCGTCGACCCGTGGCTGCCCGGCGCCGGGCGCGACATCATCGTGCCGACCCGCTTCGTGCTGCCGGACGCGCCGCGCGAGGGCGTCGTCATCAACGTCGCCGCGATGCGCCTCTACTACTTCCCGAAGCGCGCCAAGGGCGAGCCGCTGACGGTGGTCACGCACCCGATCGGCATCGGCAAGGTCGGCTGGCAGACGCCGGAGGGCGTGACCAAGATCGTCGCGCGCGTCAAGGACCCGATCTGGGTCCCGCCGGTGTCGGTGCGCAAGGAGCACCTGGAGAATGGCGACGTGCTGCCGCCGAAGGTGCCCGCCGGCCCCGACAACCCGCTCGGCGCCTACATGTTCCGCCTCGGCTGGCCAAGCTACCTCGTGCACGGCACAAACAAGCCCTACGGGGTCGGCATGCGCTCGAGCCACGGCTGTGTGCGGCTCTATCCGGAGGACATCGCGATCCTCTACGACGTGGTGCCGATCGGCACGCCGGTGCGGGTGGTCAACCAGCCGTACCTGCTCGGCTGGTCGGGCGACACGCTCTACGTGCAGGCCTACGGCGCGCTCGAGGACGACACGCGCGACTGGCAGCACGGGCCGAAGTCGCTGAGCAGGAAGGCCGGCAAGTCGCCGCTCTGGCAGCGGATCAGGGCGCACGACGCCGACATCGACTGGCAGCGCGCGCTCGCGCTCGGCGACCCCGCGCGCGGCATCCCGGTATCGGTGATGAAGCGCGACGGCGACGCGCTCGCGGCCACGGTCGCGAGCGCGCACCGGGTGCGCAACGAACTGCCGGAGGGCGCGACCTGGGACGGGCAGACGGGCCTGCTGGTCGACGAGAAGCAGTTCGCGGAGATGATCGGATCGCGCGAGCCGCCGCCGGCCGCCGCGCCCCCGCCGGCCCAGGCCCCGGCGCCGCCCTCGCCACCGTCCGGTCCGACCGGCGGCGGCTCGAAGAGCATCCCGCACTAGCAGACAAAAGAGCGCCGGGCCGGCCTTGCGGCCGGCCCGGCCTGCCGCGTGGGCGGGGCAGGTACCCGGCGCGGTGCAAGGTCGGGTGGCAGTCGAGGGGATCGCGCCACCCGCGGCCACTGTGCCCGCGGCATGTGACACGGGCTTGACGACCCGCCCGGCGGCGGCTGACGCCGGCTCCTCAAAAGCCCGCTGTGCCGGCCGCGTGTCATACGGCCGTCACGCCGCGCGGCTAGCGTGCGCCGCGGCAGTCGAGGCACGCCGCATGCGCATCCTGATGGTTTCCGACGTCAGCTTCCCGCGGGTCAACGGCGTGTCGACGTCGATCGCGACCTTCCGCCACAACCTCGCCGAGCTCGGCCACGAGTCGACGCTGATTGCGCCCGACTATCCGGCGGCGCCACGTGGCGAGCGGGACGTGGTGCGGATCCGCGCGCGCGCCGTGCCGCGCGATCCGGAGGACCGGCTGATGAGCCGTGGCGCGGTGCTCAAGCTCGCCGCGACGCTCGCCCCGCGCCGCTTCGACGTCGTCCACGTGCACACGCCGTTCGTCGCCCACTACGCCGGCGTCGCGCTGGCGCGCCGCCTCGGGCTGCCGGTCGTCGAGACCTACCACACGTTCTTCGAGGAGTACCTGCACCACTACGTGCCGCTCCTGCCGCGCGCGGCCACGCGGCTGCTGGCGCGGCGCTTCAGCGTTGCGCAATGCGCCGCGGTCGACGCGCTGATCGTGCCGACCGGCCAGATGCTCGCGGTGCTGCGCGGCTATGGCGTCGGCGTGCGCGCCGAGGTGCTGCCCACCGGCATCGACCCCGCGCGCTTTCGCGGCGGCGACGGCGCGGCGTTCAGGCGCCGCTACGGCATCGCCGCCGACCGGCCGCTGCTGGTGCACATCTCGCGGGTGGCGCACGAGAAGAACATCGACTTCGTGCTCGAGGCGCTGGCGCGGGTCCGGCGCGCGGTGCCGGACGTGCTGCTGGTGATCGCCGGCGAAGGGCCGGCGCTCGCGTCCCTGCGGCGCCTCGGGACGCGGCTCGGGCTCGACCGCCACGTGCTGTTCGTCGGCTATCTCGACCGCGAGCAGGAGCTGCCCGACTGCTACCGCGCGGGCGATGCATTCGTGTTCGCCTCGCGCACCGAGACCCAGGGTCTGGTGCTGCTCGAGGCGCTCGCGCTCGGCGTGCCGGTGGTCTCGACGGCGATACTCGGCACCGCCGAGGTGCTGCGCGACGTCAAGGGCGCGCTGGTCGCGCCGGACGACCTCGACGGCTTCGCCGCCAGCGTCACGCGCGTGCTCACCGACCGCGCGCTGCGCGCGCGGCTCGCCGCCGCGGCGCCGGCCGACGCCGCGGCCTGGTCGGCCGCGGCGATGGCGGCGCGCCTCGTCGCGCTGTACCGCGAGGTGATCGCCGCCGCCGCGGCGCGCTATAGTCAGCGCTCCGCCGCGCTCGATCCCCAACCGACATGCCCACCGACTGGCTCCGAGTGATGCTCGACGAGGTGGCGCGCAAGCGCCGCGAGGCCGAAGCCGCGCGTGCCGAGGCCGAGTCCCGCGCCGCGGCACCGCCGCCGGCCCCGCCACGGCCGGCGCCGCGCTGAGCCGCCGCGGCCGGCGCAACCCCGGCGCCCGCCCGGCGGGCGGGTGCCCTGTGCTACTCTCGGCGCACAGGTTGAGGGGACATCCGGGTTGCGAGAACGACAAATACCCGGTTTTCAAGTTGCTGTTGAGGTCGGCGCGGGCCAGTCGATCGCCCGGGTCGACACGGCCACCGTCGCCTTCGTCGGCCGCGCGCTGCGCGGCCCGGTCAACCGCCCGGTCTCGATCGGCAGCTTCGCCGAGTTCCAGGCCACTTTCGGCGGCCTCTGGCAGCCGAGCACGCTGTCCTACGCGGTCGAGCAGTTCTTCGAGAACGGCGGCCGGCACGCGCGCGTGGTGCGCGTCGTCAACGACGGGCGCCCGGCGACGCTGACCCTGGCCGCCGGCGACGGCGCGCTGACGCTGCAGGCGCTGTGTCCCGGCACCCGCGAGTTCCTGCGCGCGGCGGTCGACTACGACAACCTCGGCGCCGGCGACGTCGACAAGTTCAACCTGGTCGTGCAGCGCGTGCGCGCGCCGGGCTCGGAGCACGTCGAGGATCAGGAGATCTATCCGCGGCTGTCGATCGACCCGAACTCGCCGCGGCACGTGCCGCTGCTGCTCGCCGATTCGGCGCTGGTGCGGCTGCGCGGCCCGGTGCCGCTCGAGCGC
Organism: Steroidobacteraceae bacterium; assembly: GCA_035524595.1. Lineage (GTDB taxonomy): Bacteria > Pseudomonadota > Gammaproteobacteria > Steroidobacterales > Steroidobacteraceae > CAIKZZ01. Next base: position 5,941 of record DATKOP010000079.1, read on the forward strand.
CCGTCGCCCACGCACCGGGGCGACGCCCGCACCTTCGCGGCCTACGCGAACTCGAACCCGGACGGCGACGACGGCGGGCCGCTGACCGACTACGACGTGATCGGCTCGGCCACCGAGCGCACCGGCGTGTTCGCCTTCGGCGACGCCGACCCGTTCAACCTGCTGTGCATTCCGCCGCTGGCGCGCGAGCATCCGCTCGGCCCGAGCACGCTGCTGGTCGCTGCGCGGCGCTGCCGCGAGCGGCGCGCGCTGCTGATCGTGGACCCGCCGGCGTCATGGTCGTCGCCGGCGGCGGCGATCGACGGCCTGCGCGACTTCGAGTTCGCGAGCGACAACGCGGTGATGTACTTCCCCTGGATCCAGGCCTACGACCGGCTGCGCGGCCGCTTCGAGAGCTTCGCGCCGGGGGCCGCCGCCGCGGGCATGCTGGCGCGCCTCGAGAGCGAGCGGCCGTTCTGGTCGCCAGCGGCGCCCGAGGACGGGCCGCTGCGGCCGGGGCTGCGTCCGGCCTGCATCGTCTCCGACGAGTGGCGCGAGCGCCTGGCGAGCGCCGGCATCAACACCCTGCAGCCGGTGCGCGCCCGGCGCGCGGTCGCCGGCCGCACGCTGGCGGGGTCGCGCGCCACGACCCCCGACTGGCGCTACCTCGGCCTGCGGCGCCTCGCGCTGCTGGTCGCCGACAGCGTCGAGCGCGGCACGCGCTGGGTGCTGTTCGAGCAGCCGGGACCGGCATTGTGGTGGCGGGTCGAGCGCCAGGTAGGCGAGTTCCTGAGCCAGCTCGAGGCCGACGGCGCGTTCCCGTCCCGGCCGGCCGGGCAGGCGTGGTTCTCGATCTGCGACGAGCGCGTCAACGCGCCGCGGCAGCTGCCCGAGGTGAACCTGCTGTTCGGCTTCGCGGCGCTGCGCGAGGGCGAGTGGCACTGCTGGCTGGTCAGCCACGGCGCGCACGGCAGCCGCATCCAGGCCGTCAGCCTCAACCGGCTGCAGTCCGCGGGCGGGCGGCCGCCGCTGGACCCCGACTTCGACGTCGCGACGGTGCTGCAGGAGCACCTGCGCCGCTGAGCGGCGCCGCTATGCGCCGGCCGCGGGCCCGGCCCCCGGCGCGGGTTCCGGCGCGGCGCCGAAGCCGCCACCGCCCGGCGTCTCGATCAGGATCTGGTCGCCGGCCGCCACCTGCGCGGCCGCGGTCGCGCCGAGGGTCTCGCGCGAGCCGTCCCGGCGCAGCAGCGTCGTGCGGCCGCGCGCGCCGTCGTTTCCGCCGGCGAGGCCGCGCGGCGCGAGCCGGCGGTGGTTCGAGAGGATCGCCGCCGCGAGCGGTCGTCGGAACTCCACCCGCCGCACCAGCCCGTCGCCGCCGCGGTGCCGGCCGGCGCCGCCGGAGCCGTGCCGGTAGCGGAACTCGCGCAGCAGCACCGGCAGGCGCGCCTCGAGCACCTCGGCGTCGGTGAGCCGCGAGTTCGTCATGTGCGTCTGCACGCCGCTCGCACCGTCGAAGTCCGGGCCGGCGCCGGAGCCGCCGGCGATGGTCTCGTAGTACTGGCAGTCGGCGTCGCCGAAGGTGAAGTTGTTCATCGTGCCCTGCGAGTCGGCGAGCACGCCGAGCGCGCCGTACAGCAGGTCGACGATGCACTGCGAGGTCTCGACGTTGCCGGCCACCACCGCCGCCGGCGGCTGCGGGTCGAGCAGCGAGCCCGCCGGAATCACGAGCTCGAGCGGCGCGAGGCAGCCTTCGTTGAGCGGGATGTCGCTGTCGACGAGCGTGCGCAGCACGTACAGCACGGCCGCCGTGCAGACCGCGCGCGGCGCGTTGAAGTTGCCGGGCGACTGCGGCGAGGTGCCCGTGAAGTCGACGCGCGCGGCGCCGCTCGCGGCGTCGACCTCGAGCGTCACGACGAGGCGCTCGCCGCCGTCGAGCTCGCGCGACTGCCGCACCGGCCCCTGGCCGGCGATCGCGAGCGCGCGCAGCGCCGCCCGCACCCGCGCCTCGGCGTTGGCCTGCACGTGGCGCATGTAGGCCGCGACCACCGCCGCGCCGTGCGTCGCGATCAGCCGGCCGAGCTCGGCGGCGCCGCGCGCGTTGGCGGCCAGCTGCGCGGCGAGGTCGGCGAGGTTGCGGCCGACCGCGCGCGCCGGGTGCGGCCCGGCGCCGAGCAGCCGGCGTACCAGCGGCTCGTCGAACACGCCGCCGGCGACGATCCGCTCGCCGGTGAACAGCGCGCCCTCCTCGTCGATCGTGCGGCTGAACGGCGGCATCGAGCCGGGCGTGACGCCGCCGATGTCGGCGTGATGCGCGCGCGAGGCCACCCAGAACTCGGCCGCGCCGCCGCCGCCCGGGTGCACCGGACTCACGACCGTCAGGTCCGGCAGGTGCGTGCCGCCGGCGTAGGGCGAGTTCACGAGGAAGGCATCGCCCGGCCGGATCGCGCCCTGGTGGCGCGCCATCACGGCGCGCACGCTCGCGCCCATCGAGCCGAGGTGCACGGGCATGTGCGGCGCGTTCGCGACCAGCCGGCCGTCGGCATCGAACAGCGCGCAGGAGTAGTCGAGCCGCTCGCGGATGTTGACCGAGCTCGCGGTCTGGCGCAGCACCGCGCCCATCTGCTCGGCGACGTGCATGTAGAGTCCGGCGAACACCTCGAGCAGCACCGGGTCCGGTCGCGCGGCGTCGGTGCCGCGCCGCGCGCCGCGGCCGCGGCCGGTCAGCACCAGCTCGCCGCCGGCGCGGTGCTCGGCGCTCCAGCCAGGCTCGAGCACGGTGGTCGAGGTGGCCTCGACGAGGATCGCCGGGCCCTCGAGGCGCGCACCTGCGGCGAGCGCCGCGCGCTCGACGATCGGCACCTCCTGCCAGCGGCCGTCGAACCAGGCGCGGGTGCGGGCCGCCGCGGCCGTGGGCGGCGCCGCGCCGCCGGCGGTCGCGGCGCTGCCGCCGAGCGCCGCGACCGTGCCGCGGCCGATCAGCTCGACGCTGACCGCCGCGATCACGAGGGGCGCGCCGGCGGCCGGGCGAAAGCCGAAGCGGCGGGCGTGCTCGGCGACGAACGCGCTCGCCATCGCCGCGGGCGCGGCCAGCTCGACCGGCAGGGCGACCTCCGAGTCCGCGACCCGCACCTCGGCGAGCGTGCGCCGGCCGGCCTCGGCCGTGCCGCCGAGCCCGCCGCGGGCCTGCGCGGCGAGCTCGGCGGCGAGCGCCTGCGCCGCCGCGGCGCCGGCCGCGTCGAGCGGCGTGCCGAGCGTGCCGCGGCGCACGCTGCGCGGCTCGGCGAGGCCGATGCCGACTGCCGACAGCACGCCTGCCAGCGGGTGGATGACGATCGTGCCGATGTCGAGCGCCTCTGCGACCCTGCAGGCGCACTGCGGCCCGGCGCCGCCGAAGCAGGCGAGCGCGAAGCGCGCCGGGTCCTGGCCGCCCTGCAGGCTCACGTGCTTGATCGCGTTTGCCATCGTGTCGACGGCCACCGTCAGGAAGCCCTCGGCGACCGCCTCGGCGCCGGTCGGCGTGCCGGTGGCTGCGCTCACCTCGGCGGCGAGCGCGGCGAAGCGCGCGCGCACCACCGCCGCGTCGAGCGGCGCGTCGCCGCCGGGGCCGAAGGCCGACGGCAGCCGCGCCGGCACCAGCCGCCCGAGCAGCACGTGGCAGTCGGTCAGCGACAGCGGCCCGCCGCGACCGTAGCTCGCCGGGCCCGGCACGGCGCCGGAGGAGTCCGGCCCGACCGCCAGCCGGCCGTCGGCGAAGCGCAGCACCGAGCCGCCGCCGGCGGCGACCGTGTGCACGTCGAGTGCCGGCAGCGCGAGGCGCACGCCGCCGACCACGAGCTCGGTGCGGCGCGGGTAGGCGCCGTCGTACAGCGAGACGTCGGTGGAGGTGCCGCCCATGTCGAAGCCGATCAGCCGCTCGAAGCCGGCCGCGCGGCCGGTCGCGACCATGCCGACCAGGCCGCCGGCCGGGCCCGACAGCACGCCGTTGGTGCCGCGAAAGGCCGCCGCCGGCGCGAGCCCGCCGTGGCTCTGCATGAGTTCGACGCGGATCGCGGGGCCGAGCGCCGCGAGGTCGGCGGCGAGCGTCGCGAGGTAGCGGCCGATCAGCACCGCGAGGTAGGCGTCGGCGACCGTGGTCTGGCCGCGCGGCACCAGGCCCTCGATCGGCACGACCTCGTGCGACACCGCGACCGCGGCGAAGCCCACCGCCCGCGCCAGGCGCGCGCAGGCCTGCTCGTGCGCCGGGTGGCGCCAGCCGTGCATCAGCACGATCGCGACGCTCTCGCAGCCGGCGTCACGCGCCGCGGCCAGCGCCGCCGCGAGCGGCGCCTCGGCGAGCGGCTCGAGGACGGTGCCGGCGGCGTCGATCCGCTCGCGGGCCTCGATGACGGTGGCATAGAGCGGCGCCGGCAGTTCGATGTGCCGCCGGAACAGCTGCGGCCGCTCCTGGGTGCCGATCGCGAGCGCGTCGCCGAGCCCGGCAGTGGTCACGAGCGCGGTGCGGGCGCCACTGCGCTCGAGCAGCGCGTTGGTCGCGACGGTCGTGCCGACGCGCACGCAGTCGATCGTCGCGCCGTCGCCGCCGTGGCGCTCGAGCAGCAGCCGGATGCCGGGCACGGTCGCGTCGGCGTAGCGGCCCGGCAGCGCCGACAGCAGCTTCAGGGCGAGCAGCGCGCCGTCCGGCCGGCGGCCGACGACGTCGGTGAAGGTCCCGCCGCGGTCCACCCAGAACTGCCAGCCGCCGGCCATCAGCGCGGCGCGAGGCCGAGGCGCGCGCGGCCGGCGGCATCGAGCGCCGCGAGCCGCTCGTGCGCGTGCCGGTAGCCGGCCTCGATGGCGCGCCCGAAGGAGCGCCAGCTCAGCAGGTCGATGTCGGCGAGCGGCGGCTGCAGCAGCAGGTCGGTGAGGCGGCGGCCGGCGGCGGTGGCGGCGTCGCTGTTGACCATGCCGGCGCGCCACAGGATCTGCAGGATCGTCGGCCGCTGCTTGTGGCGCCGGAACCAGCCGAGCAGCTTCCACAGCGGCGGCAGGTCGACGTCCTGGATGTCGGAGGTGAAGGTCGTGTCGCTGCCGACGTCGACGCCGATGACGACCCCCGGATGGAACGCGCGCATGACGTCGACCGGCATGTTATTGATCGCGCCGCCGTCGACGTGCACCTCGCCGTGGTGGAACACCGGCGGCAGCACGCCGGGGATCGCCACCGAGGCGCGCAGCCAGCGCCACAGCTCGCCGGCGCGGTGCACGCTGCCGCGCCCGGTGGTGAGGTTCGCCGAGACCGCGTAGAAGGGCAGCGGCAGGTCCTCGATCGCGGTCGCGCCGAACTCCTGGCGCAGCAGCCGGCTCACCTTGCGGCCGGCGACCAGCGACACGATCGGCAGGGTGTAGTCGTTGAGCGGGTTGGTCGCGACGAAGGTGCGGTGGAAGCGCTCGACCATCTCCTCGGTGGTCCAGCCGGCGGCGACGCCGGCGCCCATGATCGCGCCCATGCTGGTGCCGCCGACGAGGTCGATCGCGACGCCGGCCTCGCGCAGCGCGCGCACGACGCCGATGTGCGCGAAGCCGCGCGCGCCGCCACCCGACAGCACCAGCCCGACCGCCTGGCCGGTCAGCAGGCGCGCCACCCGCGCCACGTCCGGCGCGCCGCGCACGTGGTGGTGCGGCACCGCCGGCATCTGCGCACACCAGCGCGCCGCGGCACCCGCCTCGATGCGCTCGTCGTGCAGCAGCACGAGCTCGGCGCGCGCGCTCACCGAGCCGCGGCCGAGGTCGCCGGCGGCCAGCGGCCAGGGCGCCGCCGCCGCCTCGGCCCGCGCCACGAACAGCAGCGAGTCGGCCTGCCGTACGCAGAGCTTGCTCCAGCTGGTGGGCCCCGGGTCCGCGACGTAGACCACGTAGTCGTTGGCGCTCTCGATGCGGTGGAACCAGGCGCTGGTGTGGTCCGCGCCGCGCACGCTCCAGACGAGCTCGGCGCGGCCGTGGCCGCCGAGCGCGGCGACGAGCTCGGTGGCGAAGCCGCCGACGTCGACCTCGATGCTCTGCGGCAGCACCGTGAAGGTGCGCGTGCCGGCGTGCCCTGCGCCGCGCTCGCTCGACTCGAGCCGCTCGACCACGAGCTGCGCGACCCGCAGCATCGCCGCCGGGTGGCGCAGGATGACGCGGTCGAAGGACTCGCGCGGCAGCCGCGCCAGGTCGCTGTCGCGCAGCGCGCGCACCGTCGCGCTGCGCGGGTGGCCCGACAGCAGCCCCATCTCGCCGACGGTCTCGCCGGCGGTGATCCGGCCGAGCAGCCGCGGCGCCTCGCCGCCGGAGTAGGCGCCGAGGCAGCCGGCGATCAGCAGGTACATCGCGTCCGGGGCCTCGCCGGCCTCGAACAGCGTCGCGCCGCCCGGCAGCGACAGCGACTCGAGCTCGGCCGAGATCGCCGACAGCGTCGGCCGGTCGAGGCCGCGGAAGATCGGCGACGACTCGAGGAGCGCGAGCGGGTCGCCGCGCAGCACCAGCGTTTCGCCGGGATCGCCGTCCATTCCCACCTCTGGCCGAGTGCTCTACATTACCCCGGTTCCGCCCCCGCCGGCGGGGCGGCGGGCCCGGGAGTCGATCCGAGGTGGACGCGATGCGGCAGGCGAAGCGCGCGCCGGCACCGGCGCCGAGCGCGGCGGTCGAGGCGATCTGGCGCGTCGTCGCGGCGCTGCCGCGCGGCAGCGTCTCGACCTACGGCGGCATTGCGGCGCGCGCCGGCCTGCCGCGGCGCGCCCGGCTCGTCGGTCACGCGCTCAAGGTGGCGCCGGCGGCGCTGAAGCTGCCGTGGCACCGCGTCGTCGGCGCCGGCGGGCGGATCGCGTTCCCGCCGGGCAGCGCCGCGCACCGCGAGCAGCGCCGCCGGCTGCGCGCCGAGGGCGTGGCGGTCGCGCGCGGCCGGGCCCGCCTGCCGCCGGCGCACGACCTCGACGCCCTGCTGTGGGGCGGCGCGCGCTGATAAGATCCGCGCTCGCGGAGCGAGGCAACCCCAGAATGCGCCGACACGTCGTCTTCTCGCACGGCAAGGAAAGCGGGCCGTGGGGCGCGAAGATCTCCGCGCTCGCGGACATCGCGCGCAGCGAGGGCTGGGCGGTCGAGTCGGTCGACTACCGCGGCCTCGACGACCCGCACGAGCGCGTCACGCGCCTGCTCGGCTACTGCCGCGAGTTCCAGGGGCGGCTCGTGCTGGTCGGCTCCAGCATGGGCGGCCACGTCTGCACCGCGGCCTCGCGCCTGCTGCGCGCCGGCGGCCTGTTCCTGCTGGCGCCGGCCTTCTATATGCCGGGCTTCGAGGACCAGACGCCGGTGCCGGCCGACTGCCCGATCACGATCGTCCACGGCTGGCGCGACGACGTCGTGCCGGTCGAGAACAGCATCCGTTTCGCGCGCGAGCACCGCGCGACGCTGCACGTGCTCGACACCGACCACCGGATGCAGGACCGGATCCGCGAGATCGGCTACCACTTCGAGTACTTCCTGGTCACGCTCGACAAGTTCGGCGGGCCCTGAGCGCCCGCGCGGAGGTTCACGCATGCCGCTGCACCGCTGCCTGCCGATCGTCCTCGGCCTCGCGCTCGGCATCGCCGGCTGCGGCGCCGAGCCGCCGCCGCCGAAGCCCGCGCCGACGGTGTTCGACCCGCTCTTGAAGAAGAAGGAGACCGTGCCGGCCGCCGTCGAGGCCGCCCAGGCGCAGCACGACGCCGACACGCGCCGGCAGATCGAGGAGGCGGAGGGCTCGCCGCCGCCCGAGGCGCGGCGGTGAACCCGGCCGGCTGGGTCGTCTACATCGTCGAGAACGAACGCGGCGCCCTCTACACCGGCATCACCACCTCGCTCGAGCGCCGCCTCGCCGAGCACGGCGGCGCCGGCGGCCGCGGCGCGCGCTTCTTCCGCCTCGGCCGCCCGAAGCGGCTGGTCTACTCCGAGGCCGCCGCCGACCGGCAGGGCGCGCTCAGGCGCGAGGCGCAGATCAAGCGCCTCGACCGACGCGCCAAGCTCGCGCTGATCGGCGCCCCGGGCCGCAGCCGGCCGTGACCGGATTGCTCGGCCTCGACCGCTCGCTGCTGTGGCTCACCGCCCGCATCGTGGGCCTGTGGGTGCGGCCGACGCCGCTGCCGGTCGACGAGGCCGAGCGGCTGCGCGGCCGCGGCCGGCGCGTGCTGTACGTGCTCGAGCAGCAGTCGCTGACCGACCTGATCGCGCTCAGCCTCGTCGGCAGCTCGCTTGGCCTGCCGGCGGCGGCGCGGCGCTTCGCGCTCGGCGCCGCGCGCGAGCCGCGCGCCGCGCTGTTCCTCGAGCGGCGCCGCGGCTGGATCCGCAAGCGGCCGGACCGCCGCATCCCGGAGCGGCTGCTGCGCATCGTCACCGCGGCGCTGGTCGCGGGCGACTGTGAGCTCGACCTCGTGCCGGTGTCGGTGTTCTGGGGCCGGGCGCCGACCAAGACCGAGAGCTCGTGGTTCCGGCAGCTGTTCCGCGAGGACTGGACGCTGGTCGGGCCGTTCCGCCGGCTGCTGTCGACGCTGGTCAACGGCCGGCGCACGCTGGTGCGCTTCGGCGAGCCCGTCTGCCTCGCCGAGTTCACGGCGCCGGACGGCGAGCCGCGGCGCAGCGCGCGGCGCGCCGTGCGCGCGATGCGCGTCGAGTTCCGCAACGCCCGCGCCGCGGTCATCGGCCCCGACCTCTCGCACCGCCGCACGGTGATCGCCGAGGTGCTGGCCAAGCGCGCGGTGCGGGCCGCGGTCGCGCTCGAGATCCGCGACAAGCACCTGACGCGCCGCGAGGGGCTGCTGCTCGCGCGCCGCTACGCGCTCGAGATCGCCGCCGACTACTCGCCGCGCTTCGTGGTGTTCATGGAGGGCCTGCTGACGCGCGTCTGGAACCGGCTGTACGACGGCGTCGAGGTGCTGCACGCCGAGCGGCTCGAGCTCGCCTCGCAGGGCGCGCAGCTCGTCTACGTGCCCTGCCACCGCAGCCACATGGACTACCTGCTGCTGTCGTACGTCATCTACACGCGCGGCTACGCGGTGCCGCACGTGGCCGGCGGCGTCAACCTGAACCTGCCGGTGGTCGGCCGCTTCCTGCGCAAGGGCGGCGCGTTCTTCCTGCGCCGCACCTTCCGCGGCAACCCGGTCTACCCGATCGTGTTCATGACGTACCTCGGCGTCATGATGGCGCGCGGCCACCCGATCGAGTACTTCATCGAGGGCGGCCGCAGCCGCACCGGGCGGCTGCTGCGGCCGAAGACCGGCATGCTGGCGATGACGCTGCGCAGCTTCCTCGCCGACCCGTCGCGGCCGGTGCTGTTCATGCCGGTCTACTTCGGCTACGAGCGGCTAGTCGAGGCCGAGACCTACATCGGCGAGCTGTCCGGCCGGCCGAAGCAGAAGGAGACGGTACGCGGCCTGGTCGGCGCGCTGCGCGTGCTCCGCAAGCGCTTCGGCCGCGTCTACGTCAGCTTCGGCGAGCCGATTGCGCTCGCCGAGCACCTCGCGCGCACCGCGCCCGAGTGGCGGGGCGCGCGCGTCGAGGCGCGCCCGGCCTGGCTCGGCGACGCCGTCGACTCGCTGGCCGTCGCGATCCAGGCGCGCATCAACGCGACCGCCGCGATCTCGCCGGTGGCGCTGCTCGGGCTCGCGCTGCTGTCGGCGCCGCGCCAGGCGATGCCGGAGCTGGACCTCGTGCGCCAGCTCGAGCTCTACCGCCGCCTCGCGGCGCGCGCGCCGTACTCGGGCGACGTCTGGTGCACGCCGCTCGACGGCGAAGCGATCGTCGCCTACGGCCGCACGATGGGGCTGATCGAGTCCGTGCCGCACGCGCTCGGCCCGATCGTGCGCATGAGCGAGGCGAGCGCGGTGCTGTCGGCCTACTACCGCAACAACATCGTCCACGCCTTCGCCTTCCCGTCGCTGATCGCCTGCGCCTTCCTCAACAATGCGGCGATGCGCACCGAGGACGTACAACGTCTCGCGTGGCGCATCTATCCGTACATCGCGCAGGAGCTGTTCCTGCGCTGGCCGGAGGAGGAGGTGGCGGGCGTCGTCGACGAGCTGCTCGAGGCGCTCGCCGACCTCGGCCTGCTCGAGCGCAGTGCCGATCGCTCGGTGTGGCGCCGGCCGCGCACCGGCACCGCCGAGGCGGTGCAGCTGTCGGTGCTGGCGCACGCGACCCTCGACGTCATCGAGCGCTACTACCTCGCGATCGCGCTGCTGGTGCAGGCGGGGCGCGAGGCGATCACGCAGGACGCGCTGGAGAGCCGCTGCCAGCAGATGGCGAGCCGGATGTCGCTGCTGTACGAGCTGCGCTCGCCGGAGTTCTTCGACAAGGCGCTGTTCCGGGAATTCCTCGACCTGCTGCGCGCGCGCAACGTGATCCGCACGGTCCCCGGCGGCCAGCTCAGCTACGATGAGGCGTTGCTCGAGGTCGCCTCCGACGCGCAGCTCGTGCTCTCCGAACAGATCCGGCACAGCATCCTGCAAGTGACTGCCGCATAAGCGCGCGATGGCCGAGCGCTTTTGCACTGCAAGATGCAGTCTTGTCTCGTTTCGCGACCTATCGCGCGCCGCCGGCCCGGCTATACTTCGCCTCCGCAACGCTCTGCCGCGGCTCCCGCTTGGGTTGAAGACGCAACACGCGTGCCCGGGTCCGGGGTGCGGTAGCGACGGCGCCGGAGCCGCACCGGTCGCGCCCGCACGCGGACACAACGCGGCATTGGCAAGTCACTGGGGTAAAGATCAATGAACAGGCAATCGGCGCGCCCGCTCACGACCGACCTTCGCCTCGTCGTCTCCGCCGCGCTCGCGCTGTTCGCGCTCGGCACCGGCGTGCCGGCGAACGCGATCGACATCCAGACCGACAACGGCTGGACCGGCAGCTTCGACACGTCGATCTCCTTCACCGAGGGCTGGCGCGTCAAGAGCCAGGACTCCTCCCTGATCGGCATCCCCGAGGGCGGCACGGCGCGCAACGTCAACGCCGACAACGGCGATCTCAACTACCGCACCGGCCAGCCGTTCACCCAGGCGCTGAAGCTGGTGATGGAGCTGTCGCTCAAGTACCAGAACTACGGCATGTTCGCGCGCGGCTCGGGGCTCTATGACTACCAGGTCATGGACCAGAACACCGACCGCACGCCGATCAGCCACGACGCGAAGGAACTCGCCGGTCGCTACACGCGCCTGCTCGATGCGTTCGTGTTCGGCAAGTGGACGGTCGGCGACGGTCACGAGCTCGAGCTGCGGGCCGGCAACCAGGTGGTCAACTGGGGCGAGAGCCTGTTCTTCGCCAGCGGCCTGACGGGCGTCAACGCGATCGACGTCGCCGCGCTGCATTCGCCGGGCACCGAGCTGAAGGAGGCGTTCTGGGCGCAGCCGATGCTGCGCGCCACCTTCGGCTTCTCGCAGCACGTGTCGGCCGAAGCCTTCTACATGTTCGACTGGCGCCGCACGCAGCTCGACCCCGAGGGCACCTACTTCTCCGGCAACGACTTCGTCTCGCCCGGCGGCTTGCAGCAGTTCATCGGCTTCGGCGCCTACTCGGACCAGGGCGTCGACTTCACGCCGCTCGGCGGCAAGCTGATCCCGAACTTCTGGGCCACGCCGCGCGCGCCGGACGTGACGCCGAAGAAGAGCGGCCAGGGCGGCGCGGCGCTGCGCTTCCACCTGCCGGAGCTCGGCAGCGGCACCGAGATCGCGCTCTACGCGATGCAGTACGCGAGCCGCACGCCGGTCGTCAGCACGCGCAGCGGCACGCAGGCGGGCGTCGGCAACGCCATCGCCGCGGTCGCGGCCGTGCGCTACACGGCGCAGGCGCTCGCATCCGGCCTGCCCACCGGGACCGCGGTCGCGATCGGCACGGCCGCAGGCCAGCAGGCTGCGCTGCAGTACGGCGGCACCATCAGCCAGACGACGCTGCAGGAGTACGCGACGATCGGCGCCAACACCTACCTCGGCGGCGGCAACGTCAACGGCCAGGCCGGGCAGCTGGCCAACCACGAGTACATCGAGACCAACCAGTTCTTCGCCGAGTATCCGGACAAGCTGCAGACCTTCGCGGTGTCGTTCAACACCCAGCTCGGCACGACCGGCATCGCGCTCGCCGGCGAGCTCGACTACCGCCACAACACGCCGCTGCAGTACGACGGCTCCGAGCTCGTGTTCGCGGCCGGCACGACCCTCGAGGCGGCGCTGCTGCCGCTGCAGGGGCTGACGGCGCCGGGCGTGTGCACGTCCGCGCTACCGACCCTCGTCGACTGCGGCCAGCTCGCGCAGAACCACGTGCCGTACGCGCCCGGTGCCTACATCCAGGGCTGGGGCCGCTACGACGTCTGGCAGCTGGAGCTGAACGCCCAGAAGTCGCTGCCGCCGATGCTCGGCGCGCAGCTCGTCTACCTGCTGCTCGAGGCGGGCCTGACCGACGTCCCCGGCCTGCCCAACAAGACCAGCGGCGGCCCGAACGGCAACGGCCTGCTGCTCGCCGGCAGCGGCAACAACCTGCCCGGCAACGCGGCCGTGGCCTACGCCCAGGGCGCGAGCGGCGGCGCGACCGAGCCGCTCGACCGCTTCGCCGACCAGTACTCGTGGGGCTACGTCGCGGTGCTGGCGCTCGACTACCCGAGCCTGGTCGGCCCCTGGAACGTCACGCCGAAGATCGTCTGGCGGCAGGACATCAAGGGCACGAGCCCGCTGGGCGGCAACTTCGTCGAGGGCAGCCACGTACTCGGCATCGACATCAACGCCAACCTGCAGAACCGCTGGGACCTCGATCTCAGCTACGCGGCCTACGGCGGTGGCAATCACTACAACCAGCTGCGGGACCGCGACTACATCGCGGCGACCGTCAAGTTCTCGTTCTGAGGGGACAACAACATGCAACTTGCAAAGTTCGCCGCCGCCGCAGCGCTGGCCGTCGCACTCGCCCCCGCAGCCGTCACGCACGCCGCCGTCAGTGCCCAGGAGGCCGCCCGCCTCGGCGCCGACCTGACGCCGCTGGGCGCCGAGAAGGCCGGCAACGCCGACGGCAGCATCCCCGCCTGGGACGGCGGGCTGTCGTCGCCGGCCAAGGCGGGCTTCCCGAATTTCGCCTCGCCGGGACGCGCGCCGGATCCGTTCCCGAACGACAAGCCGCTCTTCAAGATCACTGCCGCCAACATGGCGCAGTACGCCGACAAGCTCACCGAAGGCGAGAAGGCGATGCTGCGCCAGTACAAGGACACGTTCTTCCTGAACGTGTACCCGACCCGGCGCAGCGCGGCCTCGCCGCAGCGGATCTACGACGCGATCAAGCGCAACGCGACCACCGCGCAGCTCGCCACCGGCGGCAACGGCTTCACCGGCGCCGTCGAGGGCATCCCGTTCCCGATCCCGAAGCAGGGCGTCGAGGTGTTCTGGAACCACGTCGTGCGCTATCGCGCCGACGCCGCCGCCCGCGACATCGGCCAGGCCGCCGTGACCGCGACCGGCAGCTACAACATGGTGAAGTTCCACGACGAGTTCCTGGTCGTGTACTCGCTGCCGAACGCGAAGGAGTCCGAGCTCGACAACGTGATCCTGTACTTCACGCAGGAGACGATGGCGCCGGCGCGCATCGCCGGCGACATCCTGCTGGTGCACGAGACGCTCGACCAGTCGAAGGAGAACCGGCGCGCCTGGATCTACAACCCGGGCCAGCGGCGCGTGCAGCGCGCGCCCAACATCGCCTTCGACAACCCTGGCACCGCGGCCGACGGCCTGCGGACCGCCGACCAGTTCGACATGTACAACGGCAGCCCCGAGCGCTACGACTGGAAGCTGGTCGGCAAGAAGGAGATGTACGTCCCCTACAACTCCTACAAGCTGCACTGGGCCAAGGTGAAGGCGGACGACGTCATCCGGCCGCTGCACATCAACCAGGACCTCGCCCGCTACGAGCTGCACCGTGTCTGGGTCGTCGACTCCGTGCTGAAGCCCGGCCAGCGGCACATCTACAAGCGTCGCACGCTGTACGTCGACGAGGACTCGTGGCAGATCATCGGCGTCGACTGCTACGACAACCGCGACCAGCTGTGGCGCGTGCAGGAGGGCCACGGCATCAACTGGTACAACGTGCCGACCTTCTGGACGACGATGGAGATGACCTACGACCTGCAGTCGCGCCGCTACCTGGCGCTCGGCTTCGAGGACCGGGTCGAGAAGTCCATCGACTTCGGCGTCAAGCGGACGCTGCGCGACTACACGACGCTGGCGCTGCAGAGCCGCGGGACGCGCTAGCGCGCCGGCTCGGACGCCAGCGCCGCCACGGGCCGGCCGCGGGCAGCGCGCCGGCCCCTCCTGCCCGCGAGACGATGGAACCCGCCGTGCGCTCGCTGATTCTGACTGCGATCCTGCTGCCGGCGCTCGCCGTCGGGGACGCGCCGCCCGGCGCGGAGCGCCCGGAGCCGGCGGTGATCGCGCCGCTGGCGGCCGCCTCGCTGCTGCTCGACGTCAAGGCGCTGCCGGACCGCCACCTGGTGGCGGTCGGGGAGCGCGGCGACGTGCTCGTCAGCAGCGACGACGGCGCCTCGTGGCGGCAGTCGCCCGCGCCGGCACGCGCCACGCTCACCGCGGTCTACTTCGCCGACGCCGCCCACGGCTGGGCGGTGGGTCACGACGAGGCGATACTCGGCACCGCCGACGGCGGCGCGACCTGGACGCTCAGCCACTATGCGCCCGAGCGCGAGCAGCCGCTGCTCGGCGTGTGGTTCGACGGCCACGGCCACGGTCTCGCCGTCGGCGCCTACTCGACGATCTATCGCTCCGCCGACGCCGGCGCGACCTGGCAGAGCGCGCCGTTCGAGCCCGCGCCGCTCATTGCGCCGGCAGCGGCGGCCGCGCCGAAGCCGGCGGCCAGGAGCAAGCACGACGAGATGCGCGACGAGGTGTGGGTCGTGCAGCCGCACCTGACCTCGATCACCGCCGACGCGCGCGGGCGGCTGTACATGACCGGCGAGGCCGGTCACCTGTACCGCTCCGACGACGGCGGCGACCACTGGCTCGCGCTGCCCTCGCCCTACGAGGGCTCGTTCTTCGGCGCGCTGCCGCTCGACGGCGACGCAGTGCTGGTGTTCGGCCTGCGCGGCCACCTGTACCGCAGCGAGGACGCGGGGCGCAGCTGGCACGCGCTCGCCAGCGGCACCGAGTCGCTGCTCGCCGGGGCGGCGCGCCTGCCGGACGGCAGCATCGTGATCGTCGGCCTCGCGGGTGTGGTGCTGGTCAGCCACGACGGCGGCCGCAGCTTCGCGGTGCACCAGGAGGCCGACCGCAAGGGCTTCAACGCGGTCGCGCCGGTGCCCGGCGGCATCATCGTCAGCGGCGAGGCCGGCGTGCGGCGCCTGACGCTCGCCGAGCTGGCGCCGCGGAGCTGAGCCATGGTGCACGCCGGTCACGAACCCGCCTTCGTCCGCAAGCTCGAGCACTACGTGTTCGACTTCCGGCTGCCGGTGCTGATCGTGATCGCGGCGATGACGCTGGCGTTCGCCGCGTTCGCGGTGCGCGGCCTGCACATCGACACGCGCTTCACGAAGCAGCTGCCGCTGCAGCACGAGTACATGCGCACCTACCTCAAGCACCAGGAGGAGTTCGGCGGCGCGAATCGCGTGCTGATCGCGCTCGAGGCGCGCGACGGCAACATGTTCTCGGCCGAGTTCCTGCAGGCGCTCAAGCTCGCGACCGACGAGGTGTTCTTCATCCCGGGCGTCGACCGCGCCCGCGTGCAGTCGCTGTGGACGCCGAACGTGCGCTTCACCGAGGTTGTCGAGGGCGGCATCCAGGCCGGCGACGTGATCCCGTCCGGCTTCCAGCCGACGCCGGAGGGCCTCGCGCAGGTGCGCGAGAACATCCGCAAGGCCGGCATCGTCGGCCGGCTGGTGGCCAACGACTTCTCGGGCGCGCTGGTGGCCGCCCAGCTGCAGGAGCAGGATCCGGCCAGCGGCCGGCCGGTGGACCTGATCAAGATCGGCGAGGCCCTCGAGAAGGTGCGCGCGCACGTCGAGCGCGGCGACCCGGCGCTCGGCATCGCGCCCGGGCACGTCGACGTCCACATCATCGGCTTCGCCAAGGTCGTCAGCGACATCGCGCAGGGCGCGCTCGCGGTCGCGATCTTCGCGATCGTGACGGTGGTGCTGACCGCGCTGTTCGTCTGGATCTACATCCAGTCGCTGCGGGTCGCGCTGGTGCCGGTGGTGTGCTCGATCGTCGCGGTCGTCTGGCAGCTCGGCCTGCTGGTGCTGCTCGGCTACGGGGTCGACCCGCTCGGCATCCTGGTGCCGTTCATCATCTTCGCGATCGGCGTGTCGCACGGCGTGCAGAAGATCAGCGCGGTCGGCGACGCCGCCCTCGACGGCGCCGACAGCAACGAGGCCGCGCGACGCACGTTCCGGTTGCTGTTCATTCCGGCGATCGTCGCGCTGCTCGCCGACCTGGTCGGCTTCGTGACGATCCTCGCGATCCCGGTCGAGGTGATCCGCGAGATGGCGATCACTGCCAGCATCGGCGTCGGCGTCGTCATCATGACCGACCTGATCCTGCTGCCGATCATGGTGTCGTTCATCCGCTTCGACCCGCGCTACGCGGACCGCGTGCGCCGGCGCCAGCAGCAGCTCGCGCCGCTGTGGCAGAAGCTCGCCGTCATCGGCGAGCGCCGCGTCGCCGCGGTGGTCATCGCGCTGGCGCTGGTGCTCGGCGTGATCGGCTTCGTCAAGGGCCGCGAGACGCCGATCGGCGACACCGCGGCCGGCGTGCCGGAACTGCGCAAGGACTCGCGCTACAACCGCGACAGCGACGTCATCACCCGCAAGTTCTCGATCGGCACCGACCTGCTGAACGTCATCGTCGAGACGCCGCCGGACGGCTGCGTCGACTACGACGTGATGCGGCGCATCGACGAGTTCGCCTGGCACATGGCGAACGTCGAGGGCGTGCGCAGCGTCGTCAGCCTGCCGGGCGTCTCGAAGGTGGTCAGCACCGGCTGGCGCGAGGGCAACCTCAAGTGGCGCAGCCTGCCCCGCAACCGGCAGGTGCTGGTGCAGGCGCAGGGCTTCATCGAGACCAGCACGGGTCTGCTCAACAAGGACTGCACGGTGCTGCCGGTGATGCTGTTCCTCGCCGACCACCGCGCCGGCACGATCGAGCGCGTGGTGCACGAGGCCAAGAGCTTCCGCGCCGCCAATCCCTCCAGCGCGGTGAACTTCCGGCTCGCGACCGGCAACGTCGGCGTGATGGCGGCCCAGAACGAGGAGGTGCGGGCCAAGGAGATCCCGATCCTCGTCTACCTGTTCGTCGCGATCGCGGTGATGTGCTTCGCGACCTTCCGCTCGCTGACCGGCGTCGTGGTGGTGATGATCCCGCTGGCGCTGGTGTCGGTGCTGGTGTACGCGGTCATGGCGATCGTCGGCATCGGGCTCAAGGTCACGACGCTGCCGATGGTGGCGCTCGGCGCCGGCATCGGCGTCGACTACGGCATCTACCTGTTCAGCCGCATGCAGGCCTTCCTGCACCAGGGCCAGACCGTGCACGAGGCGTTCCTGCACACGCTCAGGGTCACCGGCGCCAGCATCTTCTTCACCGGCATCACGCTCGCGATCGGCGTCGCGAGCTGGGTGTTCTCGCCGCTCAAGTTCCAGGCCGACGTCGGCGTCATGCTGACCTTCATGTTCGTCGTCAACATGCTGGCGGCGATGCTGCTGCTGCCGGCGCTCGCCGCCTGGTTCGTCGCGCCGTCGCGGCCGCAGCCGCCGCCGGCCGGCTAGCCCGGCAGCTCAGTCGACGCCGGGCCGGCGCCGCAGGTGCTTGACCGCGGTGCGCTGCTTCTTGCCCTCGAGGCGCCGCTCGCGCGCGCCGCGGCTCGGCTTGGTCGCGCGCCGCGGCTTCGGCCGCTGGCGCGCCGCGGTGATCAGCCCGGCGAGGCGCTCGAGCGCGTCGCGGCGGTTCGCCTCCTGGGTGCGGTGGCGGTGCGCGGTCAGCACGATCCAGCCGTCGCGCGTCAGGCGCCGGCCGGCGAGCGTGCCGATGCGGGCGCGCGAGTACTCGTCGAGGAGCGTCGAGGCCGCGGCGTTGAAGCGCAGCTGCACCGCGCTCGCCACCTTGTTGACGTTCTGCCCGCCCGGGCCGGGGGCGCGGATGTAGTCGAACTCGAGCTCCGCGTCGGGGACGACGATGCCGGCGCCGAGCTCGACGCCCAACTCAGGGCCCGACCGGGTGGTGGTGGCCGCCGGGCACCGCCGGCGCCGCGCCGCCCGGCGAGGGCTCGCGGCGCTCGGGCACGCGCACCGGCAGCGCGCCCTGGCCGATGATGCGGCCGTCGGCGTCGTACATCCGCACGTCGAGCTGCGCGCGCGGGATGCGGATGCCGTGCGCCTTGAACAGCCGCCAGATGGCGCGGTTGACGTCGGAGCGGACGTTGTTGACGCCGGCCTCGGGGTCGGCGATCCAGAAGCGCAGCTCGAGGTCCGGCCCGTAGTCGTGGAAGCCCATCAGCCGGGCGACCGGCGCCGGGTCGCGCAGGATGCGCGGCGAGCACTTGGCGGCCTCGAGCAGCACCGCCATCGCGTCCTCCGGGTCGTCGTCGTAGCTGACCCGCACCGGCAGCTTCAGCCGCACGCGCTTGTCGCTGTAGCTCCAGTTGATCACCTGGTTGGTGATCAGGTTCTGGTTCGGCACCAGCGTCTCGACGCCGTCGCGGTCGCGGACCACGACGTAGCGGCCGCGCAGCTCCTGCACCCAGCCGAAGCCCTCGGTGCTGGTGCCGATCGTGCCGGTGAAGCTGATGACGTCGCCGGGCTTGATCGACTTGTCCATCAGCAGCACGAAGCCGCTGACGAAGTTCGCGGCGATCGCCTGCAGGCCGAAGCCGAGTCCGAGGCCGAGCGCGCCGCTGAAGATGCTGAGCACGCCGAGGTTCAGGCCCGAGGCCGACAGCCCGAGCAGCACGCCGAAGCCGATCAGGAACGCGTAGGCGAACTTCGCCACCGCGATGCGGGTGTTGGCCGCGAGGCCGTGCAGCCCGTGCAGGCGGCGCTCCAGCCAGCGGCCGATCCAGGCGCTGACGATGACGAACGCGATCACCGTGAACAGCGAGCGGATGATCGACCAGAGCGTCAGCGAGGTGTCGCCGCGCTTGGTCGAGGTGACCGCGATCGAGTCGAGGAAGGCGGTCACCGCCTCGAGCCAGCCGAGCAGGTGCATCGCCACGAAGAACCAGACGAACAGCGCGGCGCGCACCTCCCAGGTCCGCAGCCGGCCGTTGCGGCCGACCGAGACCCGCAGCAGGAAGGCCACCGCGCGGATCGCGACCAGCGAGCCGTACAGCTCGAGGCTGAGGCTCAGCAGGCGCGTGTCGAGGGTCGTCAGGCCGAACATGGCGCGGGCCAGCAACAGCACGAGCAACCCGGTGCCGTACGGCACCGCCAGCAGCGTCGCCTCGCGCACCGCCCGCTCGCCGGCGCTGCGCGGCTCGGCGGCCGGCCAGCGGCGGATCATGCGCCCCGCGATCACGGCGGCGGCCGCGGCGGTCGCGAGCAGCACGGCCGCCAGCAGCGAGCCGGGGGTCAGCCAGTCGCGGGCGAAGGTGTGCAGGCTCTCGTTCAGCTGTTCCATGCGGCTCGTCTGCCCGGCGCGGCGCGCCTCAGGCGTTGAGGTCGGGGATCAGTTCGCTTTCCAGCCGGGTGATCTGGTCCTTGAGCAGCAGCTTGCGCTTCTTCAGGCGCTTGAGTTGCAGTTCGTCGACGCGCAGGTCCAGCTGCAGGCGCTCGATCACGTCGTCGAGGTCGCGGTGCTCGATGCGCAGTTCGCGCAGCCGCTCCAGGCGCTGAAACAGCTCGGTATTGACCTTGTCGGTGGTGTCCGTCATGCCTCGAGCGATCTAGACGTCGCCGGCCCCCATCGTTTCCAGACCGGCACGACAGCCCCGGGCAGCTTAGCCAATCGCCCCGGCCGATGCCACGGCAACGAGGGGTCGTGGCAGTCGGAGCCGACCGAGCCCTCCAGGCCGGCGCGCAGCGCGAGGCCGAGCGCGGCCTCGACCTGGTGCGCGGCGGCACCGCCGCTGACGACCTCGAGCGCCGCGCCGCCGGCGGCGCGGAATTCGGCGGCGAGCGTGCGGCGCTGGCCCGCGGACAGCGTGTAGCGCAGCGGGTGGGCGAGCACCGCCGCG
Source organism: Steroidobacteraceae bacterium (assembly GCA_035524595.1). GTDB lineage: Bacteria > Pseudomonadota > Gammaproteobacteria > Steroidobacterales > Steroidobacteraceae > CAIKZZ01. Next base: position 26,098 of record DATKOP010000079.1, read on the forward strand.
CCGCCGGCCGCGACGATGTCGGCGACGGTGGCGTCGAGTTCCGGCCAGTCGGCCGCGACGTGCGCCGGCCGGCCGCGCCCGAGCCAGCGGCCGAAGGCGGCGGCAACGTCGGCGGCGGCGCCGAGCTCGACCAGGGCGCGCGCGAAATGCGTCCGGGTCGGCGCCTCGTGCGCCGCGAGGCGCCGGTAGGCCTCGCCGCCGGGCGCGCCGGCGCGGTCGAGCCGCGCGGCGATATCGCGCGCGCGCGCCTGCCGCAGCGCGAGCCGCGCGCGCACCGCCGCCACGACGCCGGCGGCGGCGGGGTCGATGCCGAGCCCGACGACGTGCACACTGCGCCCGCGCCAGCGCGCCGACAGTTCGATGCCGGTCAGGCAGACGAGGCCGTGGCGCGCGGCCGCGGCCTGCGCCTCGGCCTGCCCGGCGACGGTGTCGTGGTCGGTCAGCGCGAACACGCCGATCGCCGCGCCGGCCAGGAGCTCGACCAGCGCCGCCGGCGACAGCACCCCGTCGGAGCAGGTCGAGTGCAGGTGCAGGTCGACGCCGTCGCTCATGCGAGGCGCTGCTCGACCAGCGTCGGCCCTAGGCCGACGATCTCGATCTCGTGGCCGCGCAGGATCACGAAGCCCTGGCGGCGCGTGGTGCCGTCCTCGCTGTAGTCGAACAGGTAGGTGCGGTAGAGCGCGAGGCCGCGGGCCGCGCGTCCGGCGCGCCAGGACTTGAACACGACGGTGGCGTCGAGCAGCTGCAGACCGGCGCGCTCGCACGCCTCGTGCGCCGCCGCGAAGGCGACCGCGCGCGCCTCGACGCCCGCGCGCCAGGCGAACACGAGCGCCGCGCCGAGGAGCGCGAAGGCCGCGAACTCGGTCATGCGCGCCTCACAGGTACTCGTGCCACGGGCGCGAGCCGTCGGCGTAGCAGACGAAGTCGGGATTGATGAGGCTGTCGCGGGCGTTGTAGCGCAGCGGCTCGCCGTCGCGGCCGACGACCCGGGCGCCGGCGACCTCGGCGATCGCCTGGCCGGCGGCGGTGTCCCACTCGGAGGTCGGGCCGACGCGCGGATAGAGGTCGGCGCTGCCGTCGGCGATCAGGCCGAACTTGGCGGCGCTGCCGAGCGGCCGGAACTCGTGCGGGCCGAGCGCGGCGAAGAAGCCGTCGAGCCGGCTGCCGCGGTGCGAGCGGCTGGCGACCACCCGCGGCGGGCCGGCGATGCGCGCGCGCGCCGCGATCCGCACCGCGACGCCGTCGCGGCCCTGGCGGAACGCGCCGCTGCCGGCGGCGGCGTAGTAGTCGACGCCCGACAGCGGCACGTGCAGCACGCCGAGCACGGCCGCGTGCCGATGGATGAGCGCGATGTTGACCGTGAACTCGCCGCTGCGCTCGACGAACTCGCGCGTGCCGTCGAGCGGATCGACCAGCCACAGCCACTCCCAGCGGCCGCGCTCGGCGAGCGGCGGCGCGGGCGCCTCCTCGGAGATCACCGGCACGTCTGGCGTCAGACGCCCGAGGCCGGCGCTGATGATCCGGTGCGCGCGCAGGTCGGCGACCGTCAGCGGCGAGTCGTCGCCCTTGCGGCGGACGTCAAACTCGCCGGCGTAGACCTCGAGGATCGCCGCGCCGGCCTCGCGCGCGAGCGCCACGACGTCGGTCAGCAGCAGGTGAGGGGCAGGTTGCATCGGCAGTCCCGGCGGGCAGCGCGTTATATCATAGAGGGGTGAGGACGCCGGCCCCGCCACTGCCCTGGGACCAGATCGACACCGTGCTGCTCGACATGGACGGCACGCTGCTCGACCTGCGCTTCGACAACTGGTTCTGGCAGGAGCACGTGCCCGGCGTCTACGCGCTGACCTACGGGCTGAGCAACGAGGCCGCGCTCGAGGCGCTGATGCCGCGCTTCGCGGCCGCGCGCGGCCGGCTCGACTGGTACTGCATCGACTACTGGAGCCGCGAGCTCGGCCTCGACATCCGCGCGATCAAGCGCGGCGTGCGCGAGCAGGTCGCATGGATCCCCGGCGCCGAGGCCTTCCTCCGGCGGCTGCGCGCGCTCGGCAAGCGGCGGCTGCTGCTCACCAACGCCCATCCCGAGACACTCGCGATCAAGGACGAACACGCCGACCTCGTGGGCCACCTCGACGCCGTCTACTCGACCCATCCCTTCGGCGTGCCGAAGGAGGACCCGGCCTTCTGGCCGCGCTTCGCCTCGCAGGTGCCCTTCGACGCGGCGCGCACGCTGTTCGTCGACGACAGCCTGCCGGTGCTGCGCGCGGCGCACGAGTACGGCATCGGCTGGCTGCGGGCCATCCGCCACCCGGACTCCGCGCGGCCGGCGCGCGATACCGCCGGCTTCGTCGGCGTCGACTCGATCGCCGAGCTGCTCTAGGCGGCGCTCAGAGGCGCAGCGCCCACCAGGTGAGCGCGGCCGCGATCAGCAGCCCGACGCCGAGCAGCGCGAGCCGACCGGCCCGTGGCAGGCCGGCGGCCATCGGCCCGCTGACCGTCGCCGCAGCCTCGGGACCACCGGCCGCCGCGGCAGTCTTGGCACCGCCGCGCCCGCCGCGGCGCCGGCGCCGGCGCTTGCGCGGTGCGCCCTCGGCCGGTGCCGCGGCCGGGGTCGGGGTCGGGGCAGGGGCCGGGGCCGCGCCGGCGGCCGGCGCGCCCGCCGGATCCCGCGGGCCCTCCGCGCGGCGCGGCGGCGGCTCTCGCCGCGGCGCCTCCGCCGCAACCGTGCCGGCGGGCGGTGCCGGCGCGATCAGCCCGCGCGGCCTCTCGCCGCGGTCGCCGGGGCGCGGCCCGCCGCGCCCGCCGCGGCTGCCACCGGGCCCGCCCGGGCCGCGGGGCCCGGAGCGAGGTCCGCCCGGGCGCGACCCGCCGCGGCCGCCGTAGCCTGCGTGGCTGCGGCCACCGCCGCGGCTGTAGTGATCGTGCGGCGCCGCCACCACCTCGGCGACGACCTCCTTGTCCACGGCCTCGACCGGGAGCTTCCTGCCGATGAAGGCCTCGATGTCCGGCAGCGACTGCACGTAGTCCTCGCAGCCGAAGCTGACCGCGTCGCCCGCGGCGCCGGCGCGCGCGGTGCGGCCGATGCGGTGGACGTAGTCCTCGGGGTCCTGCGGCAGGTCGTAGTTGAACACGTGGCTGACGTCCGGGATGTGCAGGCCGCGCGCCGCGACGTCGGTCGCGATCAGCACCGGCAGCCGGCCCTCGTGGAAGTCGCGCAGCATCCGCAGGCGCTTGTTCTGCGGCACGTCGCCGGACATCGCCTCGGCGTCGATGTTGTTGGCGCGCAGCGTCGCCTCGAGGCGCTCGGCGGTGCGCTTCATGTTGACGAACACCATGGTCCGGGTCGCGTTCAGCTTCTTCAGCAGGCCGACCAGCAGGCCGACCTTCTCCTCCATCGACGGGAAGTAGATGACCTGGCGGACCTTGTCAGCCGTCACCTTCTCCGGCTCGATGCGGATCAGCTCCGGCTCGTTCATGTGCTCGTAGGCAAGCTCGAGCACGCGCTGCGACAGCGTCGCGGAGAACAGCATCGACAGCCGCTGCGCCGGCTCCGGCATGCGCCGCAGCAGGTAGCGGATGTCGGCGATGAAGCCGAGGTCGAACATGCGGTCGGCCTCGTCGAGCACCATCACCTGCACGTGGCGCAGCTCGAACACGCGCTGCTTGAAGTAGTCGATGATCCGCCCCGGCGTGCCGATCAGGATGTCGACGCCGGCCTCGAGCTGGCGGCGCTGCTTCTCGTAGTCGACGCCGCCGAAGGCGAGCCCGAGGGTCAGGCCGCAGTACTGGCCGAGGAGCTCGGCGTCCTTGTGGATCTGCACCGCGAGCTCGCGGGTCGGCGCGAGGATGAAGCCGCGCGGCGAGGTCAGCGGCCGGTCCGGGTGCGGCGGGGTGCGCATCAGGTTGGCGAACATTGCGACCAGGAATGCGGCGGTCTTGCCGGTGCCGGTCTGCGCCTGGCCGGCGACGTCGAGCCCGGCCAGGGCCCGCGGCAGCGTGCCGGCCTGGATCGGCGTGCAGCGTTCGAAGCCGGCGTCGGCGATGCCGCGGGCGAGCGGCTCGGGCAGGTGGAGACTGGAGAAACTCAGGTCGGTTACGGCTGTCTGGTCTGTCACGGATACCACATTTGGCTGAGGTTCACGGCCCTCGGGAGGCTTGCAAAGCGGCCGTGGACCAGATAAAACATCGTCTCATTCGGCATCCCTGCCGCACCCATTTAGGTCCCCAGGTCCGCTAGATCGGGTCCCGAATCGGGTCCGTAGATCGGGTCTTAACGTCGGGCTCGTAGAGCCTTTCATCCGGAGAATCTGGCTACCCGCGATCGGATCCCCCGAGGAGCATCGGGCCCCCGCAGGGGCAATGCGCTCCCAGAACGTGCATTTTGCCGTAATGCAGCCGCGCAGTCACGGCCGCATCGCTACGCCGCACACGGCCCAAGGCCCCGCACCCGTCGCGGAGCCGGTCCACCCGCCAATAAATCCATTCCTGCCACCCCATCCAGAACGTTCATAGCCGCCGTCCTAGCTGCCAGCAGACCCCCTGTTTTCGCTTCCCTGTTCCCCTCGAAGGAGGATTCCCCGCGTGAGCGGTCCAAACATCATTCACACCACCGATACGAACTTCGATCGCGACGTTCTCAAAGCCGAGAAGCCCGTGCTCCTCGATTTCTGGGCCGAGTGGTGCGGCCCCTGCAAGATGATCGCGCCGATTCTCGATGAGATCGCGGCCGACTACGGCGACCGGGTCAAGATCGCCAAGCTCAACATCGACGAGAATCCCGCCACGCCGCCCAAGTACGGCATCCGCGGCATTCCGACGCTGATCCTGTTCAAGAACGGCACCGTCGAGGCCCAGAAGGTCGGCGCGGTGTCGAAGAGCCAGCTGGCCGCCTTCCTGGACAGCCACCTGTGAGGGGCTATCTCGGCAGCCCGGGCCGCAACCGGCCGAAGGGGGGTGGCGGCCAGAAGCACGGCGGCCACCGCGGCAACGCCGACGGCAACCGCGACCCGAACTGGCGCGGCCCGCGCGACCAGGGCGGCGGCGGGCCGCCGGAGGACTTCCCGGACGCCGACGACGTCGGGATCATCTCGATGGCGGAGCTCGAGGGCGTGCGCCGCTCGATGAGCCTGACCGACCTCAAGAAGAAGCCGATCCACGAGCTCGTGCAGGTCGCCGAGGGCCTCGGCATCGAGAACGTCGCGCGCCAGCGCAAGCAGGACGTGATCTTCTCGCTGCTCAAGGCGCACGCGCGCAACGGCGAGAACATCTACGGCGACGGCGTGCTCGAGATCCTGCAGGACGGCTTCGGCTTCCTGCGCTCGGCCGACGGCTCCTACCTCGCCGGCCCCGACGACATCTACGTCAGCCCGAGCCAGATCCGGCGCTTCAACCTGCGCACCGGCGACTCGATCTCCGGGCTGATCCGCCCACCCAAGGACGGCGAGCGCTATTTCGCGCTGCTCAAGGTCGGGCAGATCAACTTCGACGCCCCGGAGAGCTCGCGCAACAAGGCGCTGTTCGAGAACCTGACGCCGCTGCACCCGACCAAGCGCCTGAAGCTCGAACGCGGCAACGGCAGCACCGAGGACATGACGGCGCGGGTCATCGACCTGTGCGCGCCGCTCGGCAAGGGCCAGCGCGGCCTGATCGTCTCGCCACCGAAGGCCGGCAAGACGATGCTGCTGCAGAACATCGCGACCAGCATCACCTACAACCACCCGGACGTGTACCTGATCGTGCTGCTGATCGACGAGCGGCCCGAGGAAGTCACCGAGATGACCCGCACCGTCAAGGGCGAGGTCGTGGCCTCGACCTTCGACGAGCCGGCCAGCCGGCACGTGCAGGTCGCGGAGATGGTGATCGAAAAGGCCAAGCGCCTCGTCGAGCACAAGCGCGACGTCGTGATCCTACTCGACTCCATCACCCGCCTCGCACGCGCCTACAACACGGTCATCCCGAGCTCCGGCAAGGTTCTGACCGGCGGCGTCGACGCCAATGCGCTGCAACGCCCGAAGCGCTTCTTCGGCGCGGCGCGCAACATCGAGGAGGGCGGCTCGCTGACGATCATCGCCACCGCGCTGATCGACACCGGCTCGCGCATGGACGACGTGATCTACGAGGAGTTCAAGGGCACCGGCAACTCCGAGATCCACCTCGACCGGCGCATCGCCGAGAAGCGCATCTACCCGGCGGTCAACATCAACCGCTCCGGCACCCGCAAGGAGGAGCTGATCACCGACACCGCCGAGCTGCAGAAGATCTGGATCCTCCGCAAGCTCCTGCACCCGATGGACGAGCTCGCCGCGGTCGAATTCCTCATCGACAAGATGAAGGACACCAAGACCAACGACGAGTTCTTCGGCTCGATGAAGCGCTGAGCGCGCGGGCAGGGGGCCGGTGACGCCGGAAGCGGTCGCCGCGCTCGCGGCGCGCGACGCGCGCCTCGCCGCGGCGATCGAGCTGGTCGGCCCGTGCACCGCCAAGCGCGGGCGCGGCTCGCCGTACGAGGCGCTGCTGGTGGCGATCGCGCACCAGCAGATCCACGGCAGCGCCGCGGCCGCGATCCTCGGCCGCTTCCGCGGCCTGTACGGCGAGTGCTATCCGAGCCCCGCGCAGCTGGTCGCGACCCCCGACGCGCGGCTGCGCGGCTGCGGCCTGTCGCGCGCCAAGCTCGCCGCGATGAAGGACGTCGCGGCCAGGACCCTCGACGGCACCGTGCCCGACCGGCGCGCCATGACGCGGCTCGACGACGAGGCCGTGATCGAGCGCCTCACCGCGGTGCGCGGGGTCGGCCGCTGGACGGCGCAGATGCTGCTGATGTTCACGCTCAACCGGCCGGACATCCTGCCGGTGGACGACTTCGGCATCCGCGAGGGCTACCGGCTGCTGTACGGCAAGCGCCGGCAGCCGAAGCCGCGCCAGCTGGCGGCCTTCGGCGTGCGCTGGGCGCCGTACCGGACCACCGCGAGCTGGTACCTGTGGCGCTACGTCGAGCACGTGCGCGCCGCGCGGCGCGCCGGCTGAGGCGGCCGGCGCGCGCTCAGCGCCGCGGCGGCGCCAGTTCGTCGGCGCCGCGCACCTGGCGCTGCTCGAGCAGTGCCGCGCGCTGCTGGGCCTCGAGCGCGGCGAGGCGGCTGCGCTGCTCCGGGGTCAGCAGCGCGTGCACCTCGGCGCGCAGCTGGCTGGTCTGCAGCACGAACCGCGCGGCGAGGTCGGCGGCCGACTGGCTGACGTTCGCGACCACGCTCTGGTAGGCCGGGTCGTCCGGCGCGGTCCGCGCCAGCAGCTCCGTGCCGTCCTCGAGCTGCCGGCGCAGCTGCACGAGTCCCGGCCGCGCCTGCTCGAAGCAGCCGCGGATGGCCTGGCGCTGGGCGCCCGACAGCTTGAGCTGCTCGGCGAGCGGCCCGAGCAGTCCGTGCGGCATCGCGGCCGGCATCCACAGCCCGGGCGCGCCGCCCGGCCCCGGGGCGCGGGCCGTCGCCTCGGTGCCGGACTGCGTCGCGGCGGCGAGGGCGACCCCGCCGAGGATCAGCGCGGCGCCGATGCCGGCCAGCGTCGCGAGCGCGTCTTTGCGTTCCATCGTCCGCTCCTCCTTCGGCACGGGCCGAAGCCGCTGCCGGGAAGCGTGCGCGCGCCGCGCGCCGCTCTGTGACGGCGGTCCGCAAAGGCGGAGCAAAGTTTCGTCAAGCGGCACCGCCCGGCGTGACAGCGCCGGCCGGCGGCCTCACCATGGCGCCATGTCCGCGACGCCGCCGCTGCCGAGAGTCCTGCTGGTCGACGACGACCGCGAGCTGACCGCGATGCTGTCCGAGTACCTCGGCCGCGAGGGCTTCGAGGCCGCGGTGGCGCACGACGGCGACGAGGCGCTCGCGCGCCTGACGGAGCCCGGCGGCGAGCGCCAGCCGGACCTGGTGGTGCTCGACGTCATGCTGCCGGGACGCAACGGCCTCGACGTGCTGCGCGCGCTGCGCGTGCGCGAGTCGCCGCCGCCGGTGCTGATGCTGACCGCGCGCGGCGACGACGTCGACCGGATCGTCGGCCTCGAGCTCGGCGCCGACGACTACCTCGCCAAGCCCTTCAACCCGCGCGAGCTGGTGGCGCGGATGCGCGCGGTGCTGCGGCGCCTGAGCGAGAGCCGCGCGCCGCACGAGCCGATGACGCTCGGGCCCCTGCGCCTCGACCCGTCGCGCCACCGCGCCAGCATGCGCGGCGCGCCGGTCGAGCTCACGGGCGCCGAGTTTCGCGTGCTCGAGGTGCTGCTGCGGGCTGCCGGGCGGGTCGCGAGCCGCGAGCAGCTCACCGAGCAGGCGCTCGGCCGCAAGCTCGAGCTCTACGACCGCAGCATCGACACGCACGTCAGCAACCTGCGCCGCAAGCTCGGGCTTGGACCTGCGGCCGAGCTCGAGATCCGCGGCATCCGCGGTGCCGGCTACCTGCTGACCCGGCCGGACGAACCCGGGACGCCGTGACCAGCCTCTACGGGCGGATCTTCCTGGCGTTCTGGGCGGTCATGGTGCTGATCGTCGGCGGCAGCGTCGGGCTCACCTACCTCGCGCTCGCCGAGCGCGGCGACGAGGTGCCGCGCGGCACCGGCGAGCTGATGCAGCAGGCGGCGCACGCGCTCGCCGAGGGCGGCGAGCCGGCGCTGACTTCGTGGCTGCGCCGCGACCTGCCCGCCGGCATGGACCTGCGCGTGCTGGTGGTCGGCGAGGACGGTCGCGAGCTGCTCGGCCGGCCGCTGCCGCCGCACTTCGGCCGGCTGCTGCGCGCGCCGCGCGGCGGCCTGCCGGACTATCCCGGCGTCGAGGTCGTGCCGGCGCGGCCGCTGCCGCAGCTGATCGCACCGGACGGCCGGCACTACGGCATCCTGGTGCTGCCGCCGCACCGGCCCTTCGGACTGCTGTCGGCGATCCCCGAGACGCGCCTCGGCGTGCTGCTGCTCGCGCTCGCGATCACCGGCACCGCGAGCTGGCTGCTGACGCGGTCGATCACGCGCCCGGTGCGCGCGCTCGGTGCCGCCACCCGCGAGCTCGCCGGCGGCAACCTCGACGTGCGCGTCGCGACGCCGGTCAGCGCGCGCGGCGACGAACTCGGCACGCTGGCGCGCGACTTCGACGCGATGGCCGCCCGGCTGCGGGACCTGATGCGCGGCCGCGAGCGGCTGCTGCGCGACGTCTCGCACGAGCTGCGCTCGCCGCTCGCGCGCATGCGCGTCGCGGTCGGGCTCGCGCGCCAGCCGGGCAGCGACGCGGGCCGCGAGCTCGCGCGGCTCGAGGCCGAGATCGAGCGGCTCGACCGGCTGATCGGCCAGGTGCTGCACCTGTCGCGCCTCGACGCCGCCGCGCGCGCCGAGCTCGCCGACGAGGTGGACCTCGTCGAGCTGCTGGACGACATCGCGCGCGACGCCGCCTTCGAGGCGCAGGCGCGCGGCGTCACGGTCCGCTGGCAGCCGCCGGCGGCGCCGCTGCGCGTGCGCGGCAACGGCGCGTGGCTCGCGAGCGCGATCGAGAACGTGGTGCGCAACGCGCTGCGCTACACGGCCCCGGGCAGCGCGGTCGCGCTCGAGCTCGGCGCCGATGCGGACGCGGTCCGGGTGCGGGTCCGCGACCACGGCCCGGGCGTGCCGGACGCGGAGCTCGAGCGGATCTTCGATCCGTTCCACCGCGTCGCCGAGTCGCGCACCCGCGAGAGCGGCGGCGACGGCATCGGGCTCGCGATCACGGCGCGCGTGCTGGCGGCCCACCGCGGCTCGGCGCGCGCCGAGAACGCGCCGGGCGGCGGCCTCGTCGTGACGCTCGCGCTGCCCGCCGCGGCGGTCGCCACCGGCGCCTGAACGCGCCGCGATCCTTCGAATTTGCTGTTGTTGGCACGCAACAGGGCCATTGCGGGTCCCGTGGCGTTTATGGATACTGGCGCGGGGATTGGTGCGGTGCGCGCAACAGCGCGAGCCCGCAATAACGAGACCACGCCGGGGGTTCCATGGCCAGCCGTCACTCCACCGCTACGATTCTCGCCGCCGCCGTGTCCGCGACGCTCGCGGCCGGCGCGGTCCGCGCCGCCGACACCGCCAGCGGCCAGCTCGAGGAGGTGATCGTCACCGCGCAGAAGCGCTCGGCCTCGCTGCAGGACGTGCCGTTCTCGGTGGCCGCGGCCTCGCAGGAGCAGATCCGCAACTCGGGCTCCAACAACATCGTCGACCTCGCGCGCAACGTCGCCGGGCTCGCGATCGCCGACCTCGGCCCCGGCCAGAGCCAGATGGCGATCCGCGGCATCAGCTCCGGCCAGGTGATCCGCGACCAGCCGGGCGTCAAGGAGCAGGTCGGCGTCTACCTCGACGAATCGCCGATCTCCATCGCGCTGTTCACCCCGGACCTCGAGCTCTTCGACCTCGACCGCTTCGAGGTGCTGCGCGGGCCGCAGGGCACGCTGTTCGGCGCGGGCTCCTCCTCCGGAACCGTGCGCTACATCACCGCGCAGCCGAGGCTCGGCGCGTTCCAGGCCACCACCGACGCCGCGTTCGAGCAGCCGCAGAGCGGCACGCTCGGCGGCAGCGTCCGCGCCGCCGTCAACCTGCCGGTCGGCGACACGGCGGCGATCCGCTTCGCCGGCTACGAGCACCATCTGCCCGGCTTCATCGACGCGATCCAGCCGGACGGCCACGTCATCAAGGGCGTCAACGACGGCGACCGCGCCGGCTTTCGCCTGGCGATGCTGTGGAAGCCGACCGAGCAGCTGTCGGTGACGCCGCGCATCGTCTACCAGACGCTCGACACCAACGGTTTCCCGCGCGTCGACCTCTACAACATCCTCGCCAATCCCTACACCACGACCCAGCCGCCGGTGACGATCGGCGACCGGCAGCAGTACACGCAGCTGCGCGAGGGCATGAGCGACGACTTCCTGCTCGGCGACCTCAAGCTCGACTACGACTTCGGCGCCGCGACGCTGACCTCGATCAGCTCGTATACGCACCGCACCCTGCTCGTGACGCGCGACGCCTCGCAGCTGACCGGCAGCGTGACCTACCAGATCTTCGGCGAGATCCCGGAGGTGCGCCTCGACTCGCCGCTGCTGGACCACACGCACCTGAACGTGCTGTCCGAGGAGGTGCGCCTCGCCTCCAACGGCGTGCACGCGGTCGACTGGCTGGTGGGCGGGTTCTTCCAGCACGTCGACCGCCGCTACGGCCAGAACCTGCCGACCGCCGGCTACGACGCGCTGATCGGCGTGCCGGGCTCCGAGGTGAACGCGCCGCCCGATACGCCGTTCTATTCGGACATCGTCTACCACGGCAAGCAGTACGCCGCCTTCGGCGAGCTCACCTGGCACGTGACCGACGCCCTCGGCCTGACCGGCGGGCTGCGCTACTACAAGTTCGACGAGGACCGGGTGCTCAACTTCGGCGGCGTGTTCGCGACCGTGGCGGTCAACGTGCCGGCGTCGGTGAGCTCGAGCGGCGTCTCGCCGCGCGCGATCATCAGCTACAAGGTCAGCGAGGACGCGCAGTTCTACGCGCAGGCCGCCAAGGGCTTCCGGCTGGGCGGCATCAACGACCCGATCAACACCGGCATCCCCGGCTGCACCAGCTCGCCGTACGGCAACCTGACGACCTGGGACGACGAGACCACCTGGAACTACGAGCTCGGCTCCAAGTTCCGCTTCCTGGACCGCAAGGTGACGCTCAACGTGTCGGCGTTCTACGCCGACATCAAGAACCTGCAGGCGACGGTCACGGTCGCGGCCTGCTCGTCGCGCCTCGTCGTGAACGTGCCGAAGGCGCGCAGCACCGGCCTCGAGGCCGAGCTGTTCGCCCGGCCGAACGCGGCCTGGGACTTCGGCCTGTCGGCGACCTGGATCGACGCCAAGCTGCAGTCCTCGGTCACCGACGACGCCGGCAACCCGATCGGCGGCCTCGCCTCCGGCAACCGCCTGCCGACCGCGCCGCAGTTCCAGGCGGCCGGCAACATCGCCTTCACGCACCCGCTGGAGGACAGCCGCGACTTCTTCACCTCGCTGACCGTGCAGTACGTCGGCTCCTCCTACTCGCAGTTCGAGAACGAGGCGCCGAACTTCGGCCTGATCAGCGCCAATGGCGCCGACCAGGCCAACGGCGCGGCGCGGCTGTTCCTGTACGGCAACGTGCCCGCCTCGACGACGGTGACCTTCAACCCGCAGCTGCCGGCGTACTCGCTCGGCAACATCCGCGCCGGCGTGCGCACCGACCGCTGGGAGTTCGCGGGTTACGTCAACAACATCTGGAACGAGAGCGCCCGCCTCGCGCTCGACTACGAGCGCGGCCGCAGCGCCCGCGTCGGCTACCTGACGAACCAGCCGCGGACGATCGGCGTCGCGCTGCAGCTGAAGTTCTGAGCGCGGCCGGCGGCCCGCGCCCTGGCCCGCGGCTCAGCGCGCGGGCTTGCGGAACTTGAGCACGAAGTTGTCGGCCTCGCCGATCGCGACGTAGCGGGCGCGGTCCTTGTCGCCCTGCGACAGCGTCGGCGGCAGGGTCCAGACGCCGTCCACCCAGTCCTTGGTGTCCCTCGGATTGGCGTCGATCTCGGAAGAGCCGACGAACTCGAAGCCGGCCTTCCTGGCGAGCGCGATCGCGTAGTCCTCGCGCACGTAGCCGGTCGGGGCCTTCGGGTCCTGCGGCTGGTCGGCGCGGCCGCGGTGGCCCTCGACGCCGAGGATGCCGCCCGGCTTCAGCGCCTTGTAGCAGGCCGCGAACACGTCGTCGACGTAGCCCGCCTCCATCCAGTTGTGGATGTTGCGGAACGTCAGCACGAGGTCCGCGGAGCCGGCCGGCGCGATGTCGAAGTGGCCGGGCCCGAGCGTCGTCTCGATGAGGTCGCCGAGCCGGTCCCTCTGCGCCGCGACGCGGGCGCGCCAGCGCGCGACGTTGGCGTCCTCCTCGGCGTTGCCCGGCGACGGCAGCGCGACGTAGTAGTGGCCCTGCTTGGCGACGTAGGGCCCGAGGATCTCGGTCCAGTAGCCGCCGCCGGGCCAGAGCTCGACGACCGTCATCGACGGCTTGAGGCCGAAGAACGTCAGCTCCTCGGCCGGGTGGCGCGCCGGGTCGCGGGCGACGAAGCGGGGCTCGCGCGCCGGGCTCGCCACCAGCGCGAGCAGTGCGGGATCCGGCGCGGGAGTCGCGGGCGGCGCGGCGGCGGCGGCGGCGGTGGCGGCGGCGAGGCAGAGGAGTGCGGCGAGGCGCGGGGCGTGGCTGGCGGGCATCGGACCCTCCTGGGGCGAGGCCGGCATTCTAGCGCCCCCGGGGCCGCCGCCGGACCTCAGTCGAGCGGGCGCACCAGCAGCCGGTCGGTCTGCAGGCTCGCGCCGAGCCGGAAGGTGGTCGTACCGACGTCGTCGAAGCCGCTCTTTGCATAGAAGCGCCGCGCCCGCAGGCTGTGCTCCCAGGTCGTGAGCCAGAGCCGGTCGCAGCCGGCGTCGCGGGCCTCGTCCACCGCGGCCGCCATCAGCGCCGCGGCGACGCCGCGACCGTGCCGGCTGCCGTCGACGTAGAAGCGGCGCACCTCGCACGGCGCGCGCGCCGCGACCGCGGCGTGCGCGCGGCCCGCGCCGAGCAGCGCGTAGCCGACGATGGCGCCGTCCTCGAGCGCCAGCAGGCAGCGCACCGCGGCGTCGGCGAGCTCGGCCGCGGTCTGGTCCGCATCGTAGGTCTCGGCGACGTGCAGCTCCACGTCGGCAGGCTCGTTGCGCGGGCCGTAGGCCTCGCGGAACGCGCGCACCGCGAAGGCGGCGAGCTCGGCCGCGTCGGCGGGCGTGGCGCGGCGGATGCGCGGCGCGGCGCCGCTCACCCGGCGAGCTCGCGGTCGAGGATGCGGGCGATCTCGGACTCGGCGCGGCCGCGGAACATCGACAGCGCGAAGCCGAGGCGGGCGTCGACCACGATCTCGTCGCGCCCGACGCGCACGGTGCCGTTGACGTTCGGGTGCTCGATGCGCAGCAGGTCGCCCTCCCAGCGGCAGGCGGCACCGAAGCGCTCGGAGAGGCGGTCGGCGACGTGCTGGATGCGCCGGTGCGCCTCGGCGTGCTTGAGCGCGTGCGGCCGCCGGATCGAGAGGTGGCTCATCCGGCGGCCGCCTGCTCGCGCGCGATCGCACGGTAGCCGATGTCGCGGCGGCACTGCATGCCGGCGAAGCGGATCACGTCGACCAGCGCGTAGGCCTCGCGCTGCGCGGCGGCGACCGTGGCGCCGCGGCCGACGGCGCACAGCACGCGCCCGCCTGCGGTGACCACCGCCTCGCCCCGCCGCGCGGTGCCGGCGTGGAACACCTTGCCCGGCAGGCGCGCCGCCGCCGCCAGCCCCTCGATCGGGTCGCCCTGGCGCGGCGCCTGCGGGTAGCCGGCCGCGGCCAGCACGACGCCGACCGCGGCGCGGCTGTCCCAGCGCGGCGCGGCGGTCGCGAGCCGGCCCTCGAGGGCCGCCTCGACGAGCTCGACGAGGTCGGACTCGAGCCGCATCAGGATCGGCTGCGTCTCGGGGTCGCCGAGCCGGCAGTTGAACTCGATGACGTTCGGCGTGCCGTCCGGGGCGATCATCAGGCCCGCGTACAGGAAGCCCGTGTAGGGCGTGCCGTCCGCGACCAGCCCGCGCACCGTGGGCTCGATGACCTCGCGCATGATGCGGGCGTGCAGCTCGGCGCTGACCACCGGCGCGGGCGAATAGGCGCCCATGCCGCCGGTGTTCGGGCCCTGGTCGCCGTCGCCGACCCGCTTGTGGTCCTGCGAGGTCGCGAGCGGCAGCGCCCGTGCGCCGTCGACGACGACGATGAAGCTCGCTTCCTCGCCCGGCAGGAACTCCTCGACCACGACCGTGTCGCCGGCGCTGCCGAAGCTGCCGGCGAACATCGCCTCGATGGCCGCGCAGGCCTCGGCGTGCGTCGCGGCGATCACCACGCCCTTGCCGGCTGCGAGGCCATCGGCCTTGACCACGATCGGCGGGCGCCGCGCGCGCACGAAGGCCGGGTCGAAGTCCGCGCGCGTGAAGCGCGCGTAGCCGGCGCTCGGGATCCGGTGCCGCGCCAGGAACTCCTTGGCGAAGGCCTTCGAGCCCTCGAGCCGCGCGCAGGCGCGTGTCGGGCCGAAGCAGCGCAGCCCGGCGGCCTGGAACTCGTCGACGATGCCGAGCACCAGCGGCAGCTCCGGGCCGACGATCGTCAGGTCGATGCGCTCGCGGCGCGCGAACGCCACGAGCGCCGCGATGTCGTCGGCGGCGATCGCCACGTTCTCGCAGCGTGCCTCGGCGGCGGTGCCGGCGTTGCCCGGGGCGAGGAACACGCGCGCGACGCGCGGCGAGGCGGCGACCTTCCACGCCAGCGCGTGCTCGCGGCCGCCGGACCCGACGATCAGTACGCGCATCGGAGCCCCGCGGCCGTCAGTGGCGGAAGTGGCGCATGCCGGTGAACACCATCGCCATGCCGTGCTCGTCGGCGGCGGCGATGACCTCGTCGTCGCGCAGCGAGCCGCCCGGCTGGATCACCGCGCCGATGCCGTACTCGGCGGCGACGTCGAGACCGTCGCGGAACGGGAAGAACGCGTCCGAGGCCATCGCCGCACCGCGCACCGCGAACCCCGCGTCGGAGGCCTTCATCGCGGCGATGCGGCTCGAGACGACCCGGCTCATCTGGCCCGCGCCGATGCCGAGCGTCAGCCGGTCGCGGGCGTAGACGATGGCGTTCGACTTGACGTACTTGCAGACACGCCAGGCGAACTCGAGGTCGGCGAGCTCGCGCGCGTCCGGCACGCGGCGCGTGACGACCCTGAGGGCGGCGGCGTCGAGCGCGCCCGTGTCGCGGTCCTGCACCAGCAGCCCGCCGGCGACGCTGCGGTACTCGAGCGCCGCCCCGGACGGGCCGCCGAGCTCGCCCGTCACCAGCACGCGCACGTTCGCCTTGGCGGCGGTGACCGCGAGCGCGTCCGCGGCGGCGGCTGGCGCGACGATCACCTCGACGAACTGCTGCTCGACGATCGCGCGCGCGGTGGCGGCGTCGAGCGCGCGGTTGAAGGCGATGATGCCGCCGAAGGCCGAGGTCGGGTCGGTGCGGTAGGCCTGCCGGTAGGCGGCCTCGGGCGTCGCCGCCAGCGCCACGCCGCAGGGGTTGGCGTGCTTGACGATGACGCAGGCGGGCTCGGCGAACTGCCGCACGCACTCGAGCGCGGTGTCGGCGTCGGCGATGTTGTTGTAGGACAGCTCCTTGCCCTGCAGCTGGCGGCCGGCGGCGATGCCGACGCCGCCCGCGACCGGGTCGGCGTAGAACGCGCCGCGCTGGTGCGGGTTCTCGCCGTAGCGCAGCTCGAGCTTCTTGACGTAGCGCAGCTCGAGCGTCTCGGGGAAGCCGGCCGCGTCGGCCCGCGCGGCGCGGCCGAGCCAGTCGGCGACCATCGTGTCGTAGCGTGCGGTGTGCGCGTAGGCGTGCGCCGCGAGCCGCTGCCTGAGCGCGAAGTCGGTGCCGCCGGCATCGAGCGCGGCGAGCAGCGCGGCGTAGTCGGCGGGATCGACCAGCACCGCGACGTGCTCGTGGTTCTTGGCCGCTGCGCGCAGCATCGCCGGCCCGCCGATGTCGATGTTCTCGACGCCGTCCGCGTAGCTCGCGTCGGGGCGCGCGACGGTCGCGGCGAAGGGGTAGAGGTTGACGACCAGCAGGTCGATCGGCTCGATGCCGTGCTCGCGCATGACCGCGTCGTCGGTGCCGCGCCGGCCGAGCAGCGCGCCGTGCACGCGCGGGTGCAGCGTCTTGACGCGGCCGTCCATGATCTCGGGGAAGCCGGTGTAGGCGGAGACTTCCGTGACCGCGAGGCCGGCGCCGGCGAGCAGCCTCGCCGTGCCGCCGGTGGACAGGAGCGCGACGCCGCGCGCCGCGAGCGCCTGGCCGAGCTCGACGATGCCGCGCTTGTCGGAGACGCTGAGCAGCGCGCGCCGCACCGGTGCCCGGGCGACGCCGCTACTCGTCAAGTCCGTAGTCCTCGAGCTTGCGCCTGAGCGTGCCGCGATTGATGCCGAGGATCTCGGCGGCGCGGCACTGGTTGCCGGCGGTGTGGCGCATGACCGCGCGGAACAGCGGCTCCTCGACCTCGCGCATCACGAGCTCGTAGAGCCCCGAAGGGCGGTGGCCGTTGAGCCGCTCGAAGTAGGCGCCGAGCGCAGCCTCGGCGTGCTCGCGCAGCGGCACGTCCTTCAGGCCGCCGCGCGGCGGTGCGCGGACCACGATCTCGCGACGCGCGCGGGTCGCCTTTCTGCCGTTCGCCATCGTGTCGTCCCCGTCGTCCCGCCGGTCGCGGGCAGCGGCCGCGCCCTACGCGACCATGGCCCTTGGCCGCGGCCGGTCGCGCCACGGCGATCCCGAACCCGGCTCCGGCTCTTCGTGCTCCCCGGCCGCCGGCGCATCGCCGACCGCCGCCTCCAACCACGCGCGCGCGAGCGCCAGCTGCACCGCGGCCGACTCGGCGACGCGCATCTCTCGAAACAGCGCGTCGGCGCTGGTTACGGCGAGTGTGTCGTCTCGTTGGCTCTGGTGGGCCGGCAGCGCCGCGTCGCGATACCAGCCGAGATGCTTGCGTGCCACCCGGACCCCGGCGTGCTCGCCGTAGAAGGCGTACAGCTGGTCCAGGTGCGCGAGCATGATATCACGGACTTCGGCGCGCGCCGGCGGCGGCAGCTCGCGGCCGGTCGTAAGGAAATGCCGTACTTCGCGAAAGATCCACGGCCGGCCCTGCGCCGCGCGCCCGATCATCACGGCATCTGCGCCGCTTTCTTCGAGTACCGCGCGCGCTTTCGCGCCGGAGTCGATGTCGCCATTCGCAAAAACCGGAATCCGCACCGCGTCCTTGATCGCGCGGATGGTTGCGTATTCGGCGGCGCCCTGATAGTGGTCCGCCCGCGTCCGGCCGTGGACCGCGAGCGCCTGCACGCCGAGCTCGGCCGCGAGCCGCGCGACGCGCGGCCCGTTGCGGCTGGCCGCGTCCCAGCCGGTGCGCAGCTTGAGCGTGACCGGGACCTGCACCGCGCGCACCACCGCAGCGAGGATGGCGGCGACCAGCGGCTCGTCGCGCAACAGCGCCGAGCCCGCCGCGCGGTTGCAGACCTTCTTCGCCGGGCAGCCCATGTTGATGTCGATGATCTGGGCGCCGAGGTCGACGTTGCGGCGCGCCGCGTCCGCCATCATCGCCGGCTCGCCGCCGGCGATCTGCACAACGCGCGGCTCGGGCTCGCCGGCATGGTCCATGCGGCGCTGCGATTTGGGCGTGTGCCACAGCCGCACGTCCGAGGTCACCATCTCCGAGGCGGCGAGCCCCGCGCCCAGCCGGCGGCACAGCAGCCGGAACGGCCGGTCGGTCACGCCGGCCATCGGCGCCAGCGCGAGCGGCGCGGCGAGCTCGAAGGGCCCGATGCGCATCAGCCGCCGCCGGCCTTGGCGTCGGCGCCACAGTAGAGCGCCCCGTGGCGCGGCAGGCACACGTCGAGCTCGAAGCCGACCGCGAGGTTGCCGGGGTCGGCGAGGCTGAGGTCGGCGTCGGCGCGCGCGCCCGCGCCCAGCAGTTCGCGCGGCGCGGTCCGGCCGGGCAGGTACTCCGCCGGCGTGAACTCGCGCCGTCCCACCTGCGAGCCGAAGCGGTCCTCGAGCGTGACGCGCAGCAGCGGGAACGGCTGGGCACGCGTCGCGCGGTTGACGATGCTGGCGCGCAGCCTGAGCACGCCCGCGATCTCCTCGCTCTGCGCGCCCCATTGGCGCACGTCGTAGGCGCCGAGGTTCCAGCGCGGCTCGAGCGGCACGCCGAGCCGTGCGTACAGGGCCGCGAGGGCGGGGCCGGACAGCGATGACTCGGCCAGCGCGTCGCGATAGTGGTGCACCACCTGCACGGCGAGCCCGAGCGCGAGCAGCACCGCGGCCGCAGCCGCGGCGAGCCGGCGCGGCCCCGAGGTGCGCCCGCGGCCGGCGTGCCCGCCCGCCGGCTCGAACTCCGCCGCCGCCCCCGGCTCGACCGGCACCGGCGTCCACGCCGGCGCCGCCTCGCGCGGCGCGGCCGATGCCCGCGCCGCCGGCGCCGCGGCGCCGGGCCGGTGCTCGAGCTCGGCGACCTCGGCCGGCGCGAGCTCGCTGACCTGCTGCGGCTCGAGCTCGAGCTCGGCGGCGAAGTCGGGGACCCGGTACTCGTCGGTGCGGGCGAGCGGATCGTCGGCGATCTCCAGGATCATGAGCTCGTCCGGCGCCTCGAACCGCGCGTCGCCGGCGGCGGGGCGGTCGCCCGCCAGGTCGAGGTCGAGCGGTGCCGCGCGCGCCGCGGCCGGGTCGCGCACGAACACCTGCTCCCAGCTGTCGGCCGGCAGGTCGAACTCGAGCGCCGCATCGGAGATGTGCTCGCCGGCATCGTCGCCGATCACGATGTCCTCGACGTCGGCCGGCTCGAGAATGTTGACCTCGCCGTCGTCCGCGGCCGGCGCCGCCGGTGCCGTCGCGGTGCCCGCTGCCGGACCCGGCTTCGGGACCGGCGCGGCCGCGCGCGTCGCGGCGGGCGGCCCGGCCGGTGCCGCGGTGGGCGCCGCGGTCGCCGAGCCGCGCGGCTGGCCGCCGCGGGCGAGGATGGCGGCGATCTCGCCGAGCTCGCGTTCCTCGTCGGCGGAGGGACGGTTGCGCGTCGCGGCGCCGAGTTCGCGGGCCGGCGGCGCGCTGCGCGGCGGCGCGGGCGGCTGCGGCGCGTTGCGCGGCGGCGGCGGCGGCGGCGGGGGCGGGGGCGGGGGCGGGGGCGCGCGCGTCTCGGCGGGTGCGCCGACGATGCGCGAGGCGGAGGCGGCGTTGACCTCGAGCTCGACGTCGTCGGTCAGGAACCGCAGCGCATCGAAGCTCGCGTCGCAGACGCCGCAGCGCACCTGGCCCTGCGCCGCGCGCAGCACCGGGGCCGTGACCCGGAACACCGTGCCGCATTCAGGACATTGCGTATACACGCTCTCGCCTCACGCGCGACGTCGGCCGACCAGCAGGGCCCAGCCGTCGCGCTGCCGCGGGCCCTGCATATCAAACCACGGCGCGTACGCCGCCGCCACGGCGTCGGCCTGCGCGCTGAGCAGGCCCGACAGCACCACCGCGCCGCCGGCGCGGCTCACCGCCGCGATGGCCGGGGCGAGCGCCACCAGGGGCTCGGCGAGGATGTTGGCGAGCACGACGTCGTAGTCCGCGCCCCAGGGGGCCTCGGCCGGGGCGATCTCGAGCGCGGCGCCGATGCCGTTGCGCGCGGCGTTGTCGCGCACGGCGATCAGCGCCTGCGGGTCGATGTCCTGCGCGTGCACGGCGGCCGCGCCGAGCGCGAGCGCCGCGATCGCGAGGATGCCGGAGCCGGTGCCGACGTCGAGCACGCGCCGCCCGTCGAGCGGCGCGCCGTCCAGCCACTCGAGGCAGAGCGCGGTCGTGGCGTGCGTGCCGGTGCCGAAGGCGAGGCCGGGATCGAGCCAGACGATGACCGGCGGGTCCGCGGCCGTGGCCTCGGCCGGCGGCGCCTGGCCGCCCGGGCAGATCCAGAGCCGGCGGCCGAAGCGCATCGGCCTGAAGTCCTTGAGCCATTCGCGCTCCCACGCGCGGTCGGCCAGGGTCTCGAAGCGCAGCTCGAGCCCGGGCCTGCCGAGCGCCTGGCGCAGCGTCGCCGCCAGGGCCTCCGGCGCCGTCGCCGGGTCGTAGAGTGCCGACAGCGCCACGGTCGGCCAGAGCGGCGTCGCGCCCGGCTTGGGCTCGAGGATCGGCGCATCGCCCGCGTCCGACAGCGTCACGGCGAGCGCTCCGGCCGCGAAGCACGCGGCCTCGGCCGCGTCCGGGTCGAGGCCGGCGAGCGTCAGGTGCACTTGCAGGAATGGCACGGGCGGGCGGGGCGCCGGGCGTGCGCGCCGGCGGGACGCCGGGCGCGGCCTACTTGAGGCCGAGCCGGCGCTCGAGGTAGTGGATGTCGAGGCCGCCCTGCCGGAACGCGGTGTGGCCGAAGATCTCCTGGTGCAGCGGCGCGTTGGTCTTGATGCCCTCGACGACCATCTCGGAGAGCGCATTGCGCATGCGCGCGATCGCGGTCTCGCGGTCCTCGCCGTGCGCGATGACCTTCGCGATCAGCGAGTCGTAGTACGGCGGCACGTTGTAGCCGGTGTACAGATGGCTGTCGACGCGGATGCCCGGCCCGCCCGGCGGGTGCCAGAGGCGCACCGGTCCCGGGCTCGGCACGAAGCCCTTCGGGTCCTCGGCGTTGATGCGGCACTCGATCGCGTGGCCGCGGATCTCGATGTCCTCCTGCGTGAACGGCAGCTTCTCGCCGGCCGCGATCTTGAGCTGCAGCTTGACGAGGTCGATGCCGGTCACCATCTCGGTGACCGGGTGCTCCACCTGGATGCGGGTGTTCATCTCGATGAAGTAGAAGCGCCCGTCCTCGTACAGGAACTCGAGCGTGCCGGCGCCGCGGTAGCCGACCCGCGACAGCGCCGCGGTGATGCTCTCGATCATCTGCGCGCGCTGCTTCGGCGTGATGCCGGGTGCCGGCGCCTCCTCGACGATCTTCTGGTGGCGGCGCTGCAGCGAGCAGTCGCGCTCGCCGAGCACGACGACGTGGCCGTGGCTGTCGGCGACCACCTGGAACTCGATGTGGCGCGGCCGCTCGAGGAACTTCTCCATGTACACCTGATCGTTGCCGAAGGCCGCCTGCGCCTCGGCCTTGGTCACGTTCACCAGGTTAAGGAGCGCCGCCTCCGAGTGCACGACGCGCATGCCGCGCCCGCCGCCGCCGCCGGAGGCCTTGATGATGACCGGGTAGCCGATGCTCCTCGCCATCTTGCGGGTCGCCTCGGCCTCGGTGCCGAGCGGCTCGCCCGAGCCCGGCACGCACGGCACGCCGGCCTCCTTCATCGTGCGGATCGCCGATACCTTGTCGCCCATCAGGCGGATGGTCTCGGCCTTCGGCCCGACGAACACGAAGCCCGACTTCTCGACGCGCTCGGCGAAGTCGGCGTTCTCGGACAGGAAGCCGTAGCCGGGGTGGACCGCGACCGCGTCGGTGACCTCGGCGGCGGCGATGATCGCCGGCATGTTGAGGTAGCTGTCCCGCGCCTGCGGCGGGCCGATGCAGACGGTCTCGTCGGCGAGCAGCACGTGCTTGAGCGTGTTGTCGGCGGTCGAGTGCACGGCGACGGTCTTGATGCCGAGCTCGCGGCAGGCGCGCAGGATCCTGAGCGCGATCTCGCCGCGGTTCGCGATCAGCACTTTGTCGATCATGGGCGCTCGCCGCTATTCGATGATGAATAGCGGCTGGCCGAACTCGACCGGATCGCCGTTCTTGACCAGCACCGCGGCGACCTTGCCGGCCTTGTCCGACTCGATCTGGTTCATCATCTTCATGGCCTCGATGATGCAGAGCGTCTGGCCGACCTTGACCTCGCTGCCGACCTCGACGAAGGCCTTCGCGCCCGGCGCCGGCGAGCCGTAGAAGGTGCCGACCATCGGCGCGGTGACCGCGGTGTCCGGCCGCGGACCCGCCTCGGGCTCCTCGGCGGCGGCGGGCTTCGCGGCCGGCGCCGCGGCCGCGGGGGGCGGCGCGGCCTGCGGCGCCTGCACGTAGGTGGTCACGGCGCCGGGGCCGTGGCGGCTGATGCGCACCGACTCCTCGCCCTCCTTGATCTCGATCTCGGCGACGCCGGACTCCTCGAGGAGTTCGATGAGCTTCTTGACCTTGCGTATGTCCATCAGGGTTCCCCGTCGAATGGATCAGCGTCCCGAGGCGAGGCGCGTGAGCGCCGCCTCGAGCGCGAACTCGTATCCTTGCGCGCCGAGGCCGACGATCACGCCGACGGCGAGCGCTGACAAATAGGAGTGGTGCCGGAACGCCTCGCGGGCGTGGACGTTCGACAGGTGCACCTCGTAGAACGGCAGGCCGACCGCCGCGAACGCGTCCCTGAGCGCGATGCTCGAGTGCGTGAAGGCGCCGGCATTGACGATGATCGCGTCCGTTCCCTGCGCTTTGGCGCCGTGGACCGCGGCGATGAGCTCGTGCTCGGCATTTGACTGCAGCGCGACCAGCGTCGCACCGCGCGCCGCGGCGAGCTTCTCGAGGCGGGCGACGATGTCGGCGAGCGTCTCGGAGCCGTAGAGGTGGGGCTCCCTCGTCCCGAGCAGGTTCAGGTTCGGCCCGTTGAGGACCAGAATCCGCGGCATCGGCTCCCCTCTCGCCGTATGGAGGCCGCGGAGTTTAACCGTAATCCGGCGCCCGCGCGCGATCCACGCCGGAATGGCGCCGATCTGCCGCAAAAATACGTCATCTATCGGTAAAAACCCTAACCCTGGGCCGATTGTGCGGGGGCCTTGGCCGGTGGCAGGGCGTTCAGGGCCGCCCGCACGGCGGCCCGCGCGGCTTCGGGGTCGAGACTGCCGGCGTTCACCTGCTCGACGATGCCCAGGATCACCTTGGCCTGTTCCGCGTGCAGCTCGCCCATGTGGACCGTGATCACGTCGCCGCGCGCGTCGGTGAAGGCCGTGAACGGGAAGGCGAGCGTCTCGACGCCGAAGGCGCGCGCGGCGTCCATGCCGTCCTCCTCACCGGTCAGGAGGGGGTAATGGATCGGGGAATCCTTCATGAAGGCGCGCACGTCATCGGCAAAATCGACGGCAATGCCGACAACTTCGAAACCTTTAGGACCATATTCCGCCCTGATCTCGTTGAGCAGCGGGATCTCGCGCCGGCAGGGGGCGCACCAGGTCGCCCAGAAGTTGATGACGAGCCCCCGGCCGTCCCACTCCCCGAGCGAGTGCGCCCGGCCATCGAGGTCCTTGAGCGTGATGTCCGGGCGGCGGGCCGGGACCGTCGCGGGCGGCGCGCCGGGCCTGACGGCGGCCGCCGCGGCGGGGCCTGCCGCGGCCGCCACCGGCGCGGGTGCCGGCGCGGACGCCGGCAGCGGGGCCGGCGGCGGGCGGAACGCCCGGTCGTAGACGAAGGCGCCGAGCACCGCGGCGCCGAGCAGTGCGAAACCGAGGTAGGCGAGCCTGAGCGGCCGCGAGCTCAAGGCGCCGACTCGAACGCGCTCAGGTGCGCGAGGAACGGTGCCGCCGCGACGAAGCCGACCAGCCTGAAGTCCGTGCGCTCGCGGCCGTCCCGGGCGAAGAACGCCGTGGTCGGCGGGCCGATGATGTGGAAGCGCTTCAGCAGCGCCTGATCCTCGTCGCTGTTGGCGGTGACGTCGGCGCGCAGGAGCACGTAGTCCGCGAGCGCCGCCCGCACCGTGGCCTCGCTGAAGGTGTGCGACTCCATCTCCTTGCACGACACGCACCAGTCCGCCGAGAAGTCGAGCATCGCGCGCCGCCCGCCGGCAGTGGCCGCGGCGAGCTCGCGGTCGAGGTCGGCGACGTTGCGCACCGGCTTCCACGGCAGCGACTCGACCCGCGCCCGCGCGCCGAACAGCCCGGTGCCGTCGAGCGGCTTCAGCGGATTGCTGCCGCCCGCAAGCCCGCCGGCCGCGATCAGCACGCCGTAGGCGCCCGTCACCAGCGCCGCGACCCAGCGGGCCGGCGTGCGGCGCCCGCCGCGCAGGCCGACGCGCAGCGCCACCCAGACCGCGACGAACGCGACCGCGCTCCAGGCGAGCATCTCGGCGCGCACCGGCAGCACGCGGTCGAGCATCCAGGCCGCGACGCCGAGGAAGACGACGCCGAAGATCGCCTTGACGGTCTCCATCCAGGGGCCCGCCTTCGGCAGCAGCGTCCCGGCCGAGGCGCCGACCACGAGCAGCGGCGTGCCCATGCCGAACGACAGCGCGAACAGCGCGAGCGCGCCGCGCACCACGTCGCCGGCCTGGCCGATCACCGCGAGCGCGGCCACCAGCGGCGGCGCGACGCAGGCGGTCACGACCAGCGACGACAGCGCGCCCATGATCGCGGTCGAGATGAACTTGCCGCCGCGGATCCGGTTGCTGGCGCTCGCAAAGCGCGTCTGCAGCGCCGAGGGCATCTGCAGCTCGTAGAGCCCGAACATCGCGAGCGCGAGCAGCACGAACAGGAGCGCGAACACGACGATGATCCAGGTCTGCTGGAAGAACGCCTGGGCCTGCTTGCCGGCGAGCGCGAACACCGCGCCCGCGACCGTGTAGGTGAGCGCCATGCCGAGCACGTAGGCGAGCGACAGCGCGAAGCCGCGCCCGGGGGTGGTCCGCTCGCCGTCGCCGGCGATGATCCCCGACAGTATCGGCACCATCGGCAGCACGCAGGGCGTGAACGCGAGCAGGAGGCCGAGGCCGAAGAACGAGGCGATCACCAGCAGCAGGTTGCCGTCGCGGATCAGGCGCGCGAGGCGGTCCTGTTCCGACACCGGCGCGCCGCCGCCGGCCGCGCCGGCGCCGGCGTCGCCCGCGGGCAGCGCGAGCGTCACGAGCTTGGTCTGCGGCGGGTAGCAGAGGCCCTTGTCGGCGCAGCCCTGGTAGCTGACCTTGAGCGCGATCGTCCCGGGCGCGGGTCCCGAGCGGGCGTACGGCACCGGCAGCACCAGCTCGCCGCGGTAGATCTGCTGCTCGCCGAAGTAGTCGTCGCGGTGCGGCAGCCCCTCGGGAAAGGCGGGCGCGCCGAGCTCGGCGAGCGCGCTCTCGCCGCTCACCTTGATCCGGGCGCGGTACAGGTAGTAGCCCTCTGCGATGGCCCAGGTCAGGCGCACGCTGCTCGCGCCGTCGGCGCTCGCGGCGAAGCGGAACGCCTCGTCCACCGGCAGGAAGTCGTCGCCCGCGCCGGCCCCTTGCGGCACCAGCTTGCCGAGCAGCCCCGCGGGCGGCGCGGCGGCGGGCGTGGCGGCGGCGGCGGCGGCGAGCACGACATGTGCGGTCCAGGTCTGCGGCGGATAGCAGAGGCCCTTGTCGGCACAGCCCTGCAGCTTCAGCTGCAGGTCGATGGCCGCGGGCGCCGCGCCCGCGATCGCGTACGGGACCCGGAACGTCGCCGCGCCGCGGTAGATCTCCTGCTCGCCGAAGTAGTCGTCCCGGTGCGGCAGGCCCTTCGGGTAGACGGTCGCGCCGAGCGTGACGCCCGGCGTCGCGGTCGCGAAGCCGATGCGCTTGCGATAGAGGTAGTAGCCCTCGCGGACGTTGTAGGCGACGAGCAGCGCCCCCGGCTCGGCCGTGACCGCGTACTCGAAGGCCTGCTCGACCGGCAGGAAGTCGTCCTCGACGGCGAGGCACGCCGGCGCCGCGGTGAGCGCGAGGGCGAGGGCGAGCGCGCGCAGCGCGCGGCGGGCGAGGCGGTAGTTCATGCGGGGGTCACCGAGCGCTTGAGCCAGTCCAGGTAGGGGTCGAGTCCGGCCGCGACCGGCAGCGCCAGGATCTGCGGCACCGCGTACGGATGCGGCTCGCGGGCGCGGCGCCCGCGCGCCGGGCAGCCCGCACCCGTCGTCTTGACGGGCAGGAGCGCCTCGTCGCTCTTCGCGACCCGCCCGCCCCAGGCGTATGTAGAGCGCACGCCGGGCGGCAGGTTCACGCCGGCGGCGCGGCCGTCCTCGGGGCGCCGGCGAGCGACAGCCGGGGCCTCGGCCGCGGGGACCGCAATGAGAACGATCATCGCGGGCGCCTCCGGGGACGGCGAGCCGCCGCCTCGTTCCGCTCGCCCGGTCATCCGGCGCTCACCCGCATAAATCTAGCCTAAACAATAGGTTGCGAGTCCGTTTGGCGCCGGGAAGGGGGCCGCGGCGGCAGAATAGCCTCCCGGACCCGCGCTGTCACTGCGGTTCCGTCACGCTTGTAGCCGCACGCCCCGCTTGAAATGCGCCGGGTCGCCGCTATAGTTAGCAGCCGCTTGGGGAGAGTGCTAACAACGCGCTCGCCCCTGGACCCCTGCGGGGGTCCCCGCATTCGTCCAGAAGATCCTGAAGGAGGACAACGATGTCGACAAAGATCCGTCCGCTGCACGACCGAGTCATCGTCAAGCGCGAGGAAGATGAGCGCAAGTCGCCGGGCGGGATCGTGATCCCGGACACCGCGACCGAGAAGCCGATGAAGGGCCGCGTCCTTGCCGTCGGCAAGGGCAAGATCCTCGAGAGCGGCGAGATCCGCCCGCTCGACGTCAAGATCGGCGACAAGGTGCTGTTCGGCAAGTACAGCGGCACCGAGGTGAAGATGGATGGCGATGACGTCCTCGTGATGCGCGAGGAAGACATCATGGCCATCATCGAAGGCAAGTAAGCCGTCCCGCGGGACGCACACCGAATTCAGAGGAAAGAACTATGGCAGCGAAAGAAGTCCGTTTCAGCGATGACGCGCGCACCCGCATGGTCCGGGGCGTGAACATCCTCGCCAACGCCGTGAAGGTCACGCTCGGTCCCAAGGGTCGCAATGCCGTGCTCGAGAAGAGCTTCGGCGCCCCCACCGTCACCAAGGACGGCGTCAGCGTCGCGAAGGAAATCGAGCTCAAGGACAAGTTCGAGAACATGGGCGCGCAGATGGTCAAGGAAGTCGCCAGCGCGACCTCCGACGAGGCCGGCGACGGCACGACCACCGCGACCGTG
>DATKOP010000080.1:0-20931 GCA_035524595.1 Steroidobacteraceae bacterium
GCACATGCCGACGCGGCAGGCGTAGCGGTAGGCGAGCGTTGGATCGAGCACGCGCTGGATGTAGGTGACCACGTCGAGCACGGTCTGGCTGGCATGCCGCGGCACCACGAACGGCTGGAAGGCGCCCTCCGCGCCTCCCCGCCAAACGCGGACGCGCAAAGAACTCAAGCCGATTCGTACAACCTGGTCAGCACGAACTCGCGGTGGCCGAGCGCCTCGGCGGCGGTGAGCCGGCCGTTGGCGGTGCGGCCGATCATGTCGATCAGCGCATCGCCGGCGGCGTCGAGCGTCAGCTCGCGGCGCAGCACGCCCGAGACGTCGACGTCGATGTGCTCGCCCATCAGCCGCACGGTGCGCGGGTTCCCGGTCAGCTTGACGACCGGCATGATCGGGTTGCCGATCACGTTGCCCTGCCCGGTCGGGAAGATGTGCAGCACGTAGCCGGCGGCCGCCTGCAGCGTGCAGCACTCGGCCGCCGCCGACGAGCTGTCCATGAAGTAGAGTCCCGGGCCGCGCGCCGGCGCCTCGGCGGGCGCGAGCACGTCGATGTAGCGCGTGTGCCGGCCGATCTTCTCGAGGTTTCCGAGCGCCTTCTCCTCGATGGTCGTCAGCCCGCCGGCGATGTTGCCGCGCGTCGGCTGGCTTTCCGACAGGTCCGAGGTCTTGTGGGCCTCGATGACCTCCTGCTGGTAGGCGGTCCAGGTGCGCAGGAACTTGTCGCGGATCTCGGCCGAGGCGGCGCGCGCGGCGACCAGGTGCTCGGCGCCGGTCAGCTCCGAGGTCTCGCCGAAGCAGCCGTACAGGCCGTGCGGAATCAGCTTGTCGTACATGTTGCCGACCGTGGGGCACGAGGCCAGCCCGGTCGTGGTGTCGGACTCGCCGCACTTGGCCGCGATCCAGAGCTCGGTCAGCGGGCACTCGACCCGCAGCTGCTCGCTCGCGGCGTGCACGAACGCCTTGGCCTGGCGCGAGGCGGCGGCGACGGTCGCGATGTCGCCGTGGCCCTCGATCGAGAAGCCGGCCACCGGCTTGCCGGTGGCGGCGATGCCCTCGACGATGCGTTGCGTCCAGCCCGGCTCGATGCCGATGACGACGCAGGCCGCGACGTTCGGGTTGGCGCCGGTGCCGATCATGGTGCGAAAGTGCAGCTCGAGGTCGGCGCCGAACTGCAGCCGGCCGTAGGCGTGCGGCAGCGCCACCGTGCCGTGGATGTGCGCGGCCACCGCCTCGCAGGCCGCGTTCGAGATGTCGTCGACCGGCAGGATCGCGACGTGGTTGCGGATGCCGACCCGGCCGTTCTCGCGGCGGTAGCCCCAGATGCGGCGCTCGGCGCTGCCGTGCACCGCGCTCACCAGCGCTTGGTCCGCAGGTTGTGGACGTGCACGTGCGCGCCCTTGGCGACCGGCGCGACGATGCGGCCGATGTCCGCGCCGTACTTGATCACCGTGTCGCCCGGCGCGAGGTCGGCGAGCGCGACCTTGTGTCCGAGTGGCACCGGCTCGCGGACCGCGAGACGGAAGTCCGAGTCATCCTCGGTGACGACGCACAGCGCCTCGGTGGCGGCGCCGAGGTCCTCGACCACGACGACGCCGACGTTGTCGCGTCGCGCGTGCACGAGGATCTGGGGCGCGGTCACGGCAGGCTCCGGGGGACGGGGCCTGTTACTGTACCTGAGACGCGTGCGGCGGGGGTGCGGCGGGCGGTCCGGCCGCCGCCGCGCGGCCTAGCCCTTGCGCGGCGCGGCGCGCCCGCTGCGCGGCCGGCGCGTGCCGGGCGTGCGCCCGAGGTCGCGCAGCGCGCGATCGACGACGGCGACGGCCTCGCGCAGCACGGGCACGAGCCGGCCGGCGTCGGCGGCTGCCTTGCGGGCGGACTTGCGGGGGGCCTTGCGGGTCGCCATACGGCCCGCCTATCGGCCCTCGCCGGGTGAACTTGACGCGCGACTTCGCCGTTCGCGACGTGGTCAGCCGGTCGCGGGCAGTCCGGCGAGCGCTTTGTGAAGCGTGTCACTCATCGCATGCAGCCGCGAGCCGCGGTGCCGGAGCGTGTCGCGCAGCCGCTCGAGTGCCGGCATCGCGATCGTCTGGTCGCTGTTCGTCAGGGTGCCGCTCTCGGCGAGCCGATAGAGCCGCAGCAGGTCGCGGTTCAGCAGTTCCACGAGCTCGGCGGTCGCGAGCCGCAGCTCCGCCGGCTCGCGCGGTGCAGCGGCCTCGGCCTGCCCGAGCAGGTCGAGCAGGCGCTGGCGGTAGCCGGAGAGCAGCCGGGTGGCGGGCGAGTCGGGGTGCGCCCGCGAAGTCTTGTTCTTCGTCACAGTCCTGTGCGAGCCCCTCGCTGTCCGATGTCGGGTGCCAATCCTTTGGCGCCGTTCACGAATCATTGTAGTCGGCCGCGAGTCGCATTCAAGCGGCGCGATGCGTATATTTGCGGGGCGGCGCGTCGCGGCTGCGGCAAAGCCCTAGTGCGCGCCGCGACTTTCCCCTACGCCCGCGGCCGCGCGCCGCAGCCGCCGCGCTCAGGCGGCCGAGCGCGCCGCCGCGGTGCCACTGACCAGCGGCTCGGCGCCGAACCAGTGCAGGCGGGACGCGAGCGCGGCCACCGCGCCGACGATCAGGAGCGCCGGCGAGCGCAACCCGTGGCCGGCGGCGAGCGCCTCGATGCTGTCGAGCGTGCCGAGCAGCACGCGCTGCTCCGGGCGGCTGCCGTTCTCGACGAACGCCACCGGCGTCGCGCCGCTGCGGCCGTGCCGCTGCAGCTCGCGGCACAGCAGCGGCAGCGTGCCGAGGCCCATGTAGACCGCGAGCGTCTCGCGCCCGGCCGCGAGCGCGCGCCAGTCGGTGGCGTCGACCGACTCGCGGCAGTGCGCGGTCACGAAGCGCACCGACGCCGAGTGCTCGCGGTGCGTCAGCGGGATGCCGGCGTAGGCGGCGCAGGCCAGCGCCGCGGTCACGCCCGGCACCACCTCGTAGCGAATGCCGGCGCGGCGCAGGTACTCGAGCTCCTCGCCGCCGCGGCCGAAGATCATCGGGTCGCCGCCCTTCAGGCGCACCACCCGCCGCCCGCGCCGCGCGTGCTCGGCGAGCAGGCGGTGGATCTCGGCCTGGCCGGTGCTGTGGCCGCCGCCGGACTTGCCGACCTCGATCAGCTCGGCCTCGCGTCGCGCGAGCGCGAGCACCGGCGGCGACACCAGCCGGTCGTGGAGCACGACGTCGGCGGACTGCAGCGCGCGCAGCGCCGCGAGCGTCAGCAGCCCCGGGTCGCCGGGGCCGGCGCCGACCAGCGCCACCGAGCCCCGGCGCGGCGCGGCCGGCGCGCCGGCCGCGCGCGCGTGCCGGCGCAGCGCCGCCGCGACCAGCCGCCCGGCCGCGGCCGCCCGACCGTGCCGGACGAGCTCGCCGGCCGGGCCGTCGACCAGCCAGTCGTAGAACCGGCGCCGCTCGCCGAGATCGCCGATCGCGGCCTTGACGCGCGCGCGCCAGGCCGCGGCGAAGGCCGCGATGCGGCCGAGCGAGCCATCGACGACCGCCTCGATCTGCTCGCGCAGCCGGCGCGCGAGCGCCGGTGCGCCGCCCTGCGTCGAGATCGCCACCACGACCGGCGAGCGATCGACGATCGCCGGCAGGATCGCGCCCGACAGCTCGAGGTCGTCGACGACGTTGACGAGGATGGCGCGCGCCTCGGCCGCGGCGGCGACGCTGCGGTTCACGTCGCGCTGGTCGCTCGCGGCGACCACGAAGCGCGCGCCATCGAGGTCCGCCGCCTCGAAGGCGCGCGCGCGGTGCTCGAGCCGGCCGGCGTCGCGCGCCGCGGCGAGCGCCGGCGTCAGCGCCGGCGCGACGAGGCGCAGGCGGGCGCCGCTGCCGGTGAGGAGACCGAGCTTGCGCTCGGCGACCGGCCCGCCGCCGACCACCACGACGAGGCGGTCCTTGAGGTCGACGAACAGCGGGAAGTAGCGCATGGCCGGCGTGCCGCGGCTCAGGTCGCGGCCTTGACCGCGGCGCCGGCCGCCGCCGGCGCGCCGATCCGGCGGCTGCGCCACAGGAAGTCGCCGAAGCGCTCGTCCGGCCCGCGTTCGGCGGCGTAGGCGGCGATCAGCGGTGCGAGCGCCGAAAGCAGCTGCGGCTCGTCGAGGTTCTCGGCGTAGAGCACGTTCAGGCGCTCGCCGCGGGCATCGCCGCCGAGCTGCAGGTTGTAGCGGCCGGGCGCCTTGCCGATCAGGCCGATCTCGGCGAGGTACGGCCGCGCGCAGCCGTTCGGGCAGCCGGTCACCCGCAGGCTGAGTGGCAGCCCCGCGAGCCCGTGCGCCTCGAGCAGGCCCTCGACGCGCCCGAGCAGCTGCGGCAGGTAGCGCTCGGCCTCGGCCATCGCGAGCGGGCAGGTCGGCAGCGCGACGCAGGCGAGCGCATCGCGCCGCAGCGGCCCGGCGCGCTCGACCGCGTCGAGCCGGTAGCGGCCGATCAGCTCGTCGATCGCGGCGCGCGCCCCGCCCTCGACGCCGGCGATGGTCGCGTTCTGGTTGGCGGTGATGCGGAAGTCGCCGCGGTGCACGCGGGCGATCTCGCGCAGCCCGCTCAGCCACGGGCGGTCGAAGCTGTCGGCGATCCGCCCCGCCGGGATGCGCAGCGTGCGGTGCCAGCGGCCGTCGAGCGCCTGCTGCCAGCCGAAGCGGTCGCCGTTCGAGGTGAAGGCGTACGGTCGCGGCGGCCCGAGCCGGATGCCGGCGCGCCGCTCGACCTCGCCGACGAACCAGGCGAGGCCGCGGTCGGCGATCGTGTACTTGAGGCGCGCGTGCTTGCGGTTGGTGCGGTCGCCGAAGTCGCGCTGCGTGGTGACCACGGCCTCGGCCACCGCCAGCAGCGACTCCGGCGGCAGGAAGCCCGCCAGGTCCGCGAGCCGCGGGAAGGTCTTCGGGTCGCCGTGCGTCGCGCCGAGCCCGCCGCCGACCGTGAGGTTGAAGCCGGCCAGGCGGCCGTCCTCGACGATCGCGATGAAGCCGAGGTCGTGCGCGAACACGTCGACGTCGTTGCACGGCGGCACGGCGATCGCCGCCTTGAACTTGCGCGGCAGGTAGCTCGCGCCGTAGACCGGCTCGGCCTCGGCCGGGCCCTCGAGCTTCTCGCCGTCGAGCCAGATCTCGTGGTACGCGCGCGTCTTCGGCAGCAGGTGCTCCGACAGCCGGCGCGCCCAGTCGGCGACCTCGGCGTGCGCCGGCGACTCGACCGGGTTGGAGCTCGCGATCACGTTGCGGTTGACGTCGCCGCAGGTCGCGATCGTGTCGATCAGCGCGGCATTCAGCGCCGCCATCGTGGTCTTGAGGTCGCCCTTGGCGATGCCGTGGAACTGGAAGGTCTGGCGCGTCGTCAGCCGCAGCGAGCCGTTGGCGTAGCGGCGCGCGATGTCGTCGATCGCGAGCCACTGCGCGGCGCTGCAGACGCCGCCCGGCAGCCGCAACCGCACCATGAAGCGCCACAGCGGCTCGAGCTTCTGCAGCCGCCGCTCGTCGCGGATGTCGCGGTCGTCCTGCTGGTAGCTGCCGTGCAGCCGCAGCAGCTGTGCGTCGTCCTCGGCGAGCGCGCCGGTGGCGCGGTCGGCGACGCTGTGCGCGAGCGTGCCGCGCAGCCCGCGGCTCTCGGCCTTGATGCGCTCGACCGGGGCGAGGTCGGCCATGGCGTCCTCAGTAGACGTCGCGCGCGTAGCGCTTGGCCTGGGCGAGCCCGGCGAGGTAGGCGGCGGCGTCCTCGGCCGAGCGGCCGCCGTGGGTCGCGACCACGTCGAGGAGCGCCGCGTGCACGTCGGGCGCCATGCGCTCGGCGTCGCCGCAGACGTACAGGTGCGCGCCGCCCTCGAGCCACGCGTAGAGCTCGCGGCCGTGCTCGCGCAGCCGGTCCTGCACGTAGACCTTGTGCGGCTGGTCGCGCGAGAACGCGACGTCGAGGCGCGCGAGCTGGCGGCGCTTGAGCGCCTCGAGCCATTCCAGCTGGTAGAGGAAGTCGCGCTCGCGGCGCCGGCCGCCGAACAGCAGCCAGTGGCGGCCGCGCGCGCCGTCGGCGACGCGCTGCTGCAGGAAGCCGCGGAACGGCGCGACGCCGGTGCCCGGGCCGATCATGATGACGTCGTGGCTGCCGTCGAGCGGCACGCGAAAGCGCGGGTTCGGCTCGACGTAGGCGCGCAGCCGCGCGCCCGGCTGCGCGACCGCGAGCTGCCACGAGGCCGGGCCGACGCGGCGCTCGCCGCCGCGCTGGTAGTCGACCACCGCGACCGTCAGGTGTGCCTCGTCGCCGGCCTCGCGGCGGCTCGAGGCGACCGAGTACAGCCGCGGCGCGAGCGGATGCAGCGCGCCGACCAGCGCCGCGGCGTCCCACGCGGCCGGGTAGCGCCCGAGCAGGTCCGCGACCTGCAGCTCCTTCAGCAGGCGGCGCAGCTCGGTGCCGCGCTCCGGCGCGAGCAGCGCCCTGAGTTCGGCGCTGCCGCTGCGCTCGGCGAGCCGCTCGAGCAGCGGCCGCGCGATGCGCGCCACCTCGCGCTCGCGGGTCAGCCACTCGCGCAGCGGGCGGGTCGTGGCGCCGACGGTGACGGCCTCGGCGGGGTCGAGTGCGGTGCGCTCGAGGATGCGGTCGACCGTCAGCGCCGGGTTCTCGAGCACGACCCCGACCGCGTCGCCGGGCTCGTACTCGAAGCCCTGCGCCGGCAGCGCGAGCACGAGGTGGCGCACGTCGCGCTCGGCGTCGCGCGCGGTGATGCGGCGGTTCTCGACCAGCTCGACCTCGAGCGGCGCGTCGCGCGAGGCGAGCGCGGGCACCACCGGGCGCAGCGGCGTGACCACCGCGAGCCGCGGTGCCGCGGCGCCGAGCTCGGCGCGCGCGGTCGCGACCGACTGCTCGATCCAGGTGCCGGCCTTGGCCTCGACGTCGACGTCGGCCTCGACGCGCACGCCGACGCGCCGCGCACCGAGCTCGGCGAGGCGCTCGTCGAGCAGCCGGCCGGTGGCGCAGAACTGCGGGTAGCTCGAGTCGCCGAGCGCGAGCACCGCGTAGGCGAGCGACTCGAGCCGCGGCGCCCGGCGCGAGGTCAGGAACTCGACGAAGCCGCGCGCGTCGTCCGGCGGGTCGCCGTCGCCGTGGGTGCTCGCGACCAGGTAGACGAGGCGCTCGCCGGCGAGCTGCCGGGGCGGGTAGTCGGCGAGGCTGTGGACGCTGGCCGCGAGCCCCTCGGCCTCGAGGCCGCGGCCGAGGCGCTCGGCGACCCGCCGGCCGTTGCCGGTCTGCGAGCCGTACAGCACCGTCGCGCGGCCGGCCGGCGCGGCGGCCGGGGCGGGCAGGGCGTCGGCGAGCCGGGCGGGGGCGCCGCTGCGCGCCCGCTCGGCGGCGAGGCCGGCGGCGAAGCCGCTGACCCAGGTCAGCGCGGCGGGATCGAGCCCCGCCAGCAGCGCCTGCAGCTCTGCGACGCGCTCGCCCGCGAGCGGGGCGGCGGCGGGGCCAAAGGCGGGGTAGGCGCTCATGCGGCGGTCGCTCCGGGGCAGGAGCAGGGATCGTAGGCAGTCCGTCCCGCGCCGAGAACCGCTTTGTCGTTATGGGGCGATAACCGGCGGCGGTCCGCGTCCGGCGGGCCGCTGGCGGGCGCCGCCGGGCCCTCGCCGGCCACCGCGGCCGGCCGGGCCCGCCCGGCGGCGCGGACCCGCCGCGGCCGCACCGGCAGTGGCGTTTTTCGCTGTATTCCTGTAATTTGCGCGGCGGTTCGTGGCCCTTCCTCGTTTTTGCCTTCTGCCGACCGGGTTCTCCGGCACCGGCACTGACACTAAAGCGAAGAGAGTTCGATCCAAAGGTGGCGGTCGTGTCCGTCTCCGGTGTGGTCGACCGCGTGTCGTCGCTCCGAAAGGCGTTCACTCCGCAGTTTGTTTCGGTCCTCGTCGTCATGGCGTGCCGTGCGCGGGACCTCGTTAGTGAGTGATCGCAAATGACCAAGATCTATGTGGGCAACCTGCCGTTCTCGGCGGACGAAGCCGCCGTGCGCCAGCTGTTCGAGCAGCACGGCAAGGTGGAGTCCGTTGCCCTAATCAACGACCGCGACACGGGTCGGCCGCGCGGCTTCGGCTTCGTCGAGATGCCGAGCGGCGACGCCCAGCGCGCCATCCAGAGCCTCAACGGGCAGAACATGGGTGGCCGTCCGCTGCGCGTCAATGAGGCGCAGGAGCGCACCGGCGGTGGCGGCGGTAACCGCGGCGGCGGCGGCGGCGGCGGCGGTGGCGGCGGGCCGCGTCGCTGGTGAGTAAGGCGCGCGGCCGCTAGGCCGCGCGATCAGACTCCCAAGAGAGGGCCGCCCGCGCGGCCCTGTCTTTTTCGATGTCCGGGCCGGACCGGCGCGATGCCGGCGCGGCGTAG
Source organism: Steroidobacteraceae bacterium (assembly GCA_035524595.1). Classification (GTDB taxonomy): domain Bacteria; phylum Pseudomonadota; class Gammaproteobacteria; order Steroidobacterales; family Steroidobacteraceae; genus CAIKZZ01. The sequence goes on from DATKOP010000080.1 coordinate 8,376, forward strand.
AGGGGGGTTCAGGGCGGCGCGTGCCCGGCCCCGCGCGGGAGCGCGCGGGCGAACGCGCGGCCGCGCAGCGACGCGGCCTTGACCAGCGCCCAGACCGGGACCCCGGGCTTGAGGCGCAGCTCCTCCACCGCTGCACGCGTCAGGCGCGCCATCAGCCGCGCGCCGCCGAGCTCGACCAGCGCGAGCGCCTCGTCGCCGCCGTCGGCGACGATCTCGGTCAGGACCCCCGCGAGCGCGTTGCGCACCGACAGCCCGTGCGGCGGCTCGGTCGCCAGGATCACGTCGCGCGCCAGTACCTGCAGCCTGAGTCGCGCCCCGACCTCGGCGTCGGCGAGCGCGAGCCTGAGCCGTCCGTTGCCGACGGCGACGCTGGCGAGCCCGGTGGCGGCATCGACCGCCGACACCTGCGCCTCGAACACCGCGCCGACCGAGTCGCGCCCGACCAGGTCCCTGAAGCGCCCCTCGAGGCTGAGCTCGGACGGCGTGCCGCTCGCGAGCACCGCGCCGTCGGCGAGCACCACGACGTGGGTCGCGAGCCTCAGCACTTCCTCGTACTGGTGGCTGACGTACAGCATCGGGATCGCGAACCGGTCGCGCAGCGACTCGAGGTACGGCAGCACCTCGTCGCGGCGCGCCGGGTCGATCGCCGCGAGCGGCTCGTCGAGCAGCAGCAGGCGCGGCTGCGCGAGCAGCGCGCGGCCGAGCGCGACGCGCTGGCGCTCGCCGCCGGACAGCTGGTGGACCCGCCGCCGCAGCAGCGCGCCGATCCCGAGCAGCGCGACGATCTCCTCGTGTGCGGCGTACGGTGCCGCGCCGCCGGCGCGGCGCGCCCCGTAACGGAGGTTGCCCGCGACGTCCAGGTGCGGGAACAGCCGCGCATCCTGGAACACGTAGCCGATCCGCCGGCGCTCGGCGGCGACGTCGGTGCCGCGCGCCGAGTCGAGCCAGGTGGTGCCGTCGAGGCGCAGGCTGCCCTGCGCCGGCAGCAGGCCCGCGATCGCATTGACGAGCGTGCTCTTGCCGGCGCCGGACGGGCCGAACAGCGCCACGACGCCCGGCGTCGGCGCCGCGAAGCGCGCCGCGAGCGCGAAGCCGCCGCGCGCAACCGCGAGGTCGGCCTCGAACACCTCAGGGCCCCAGCCGGGCGCGCAGCCGCCGCGCGAGCCACTCGGCGCCGATCAGGCCCGCGAGCCCGAGGCCGAACGACAGCGCCGCGAGGCGGCCGGCGGCGAGATCGCCGTCGGGCGACTGGATCGCGGTGTACAGGGCGAGCGGCAGCGTGCGGGTCTCGCCGGGAATGTTGCTCGCGAAGGTGATCACCGCGCCGAACTCGCCGAGCCCGGCGGCGAAGGCGGTGACCGCGCCCGCCAGGATGCCCGGCGCCATCAAGGGCAGCGTGATCGACGCGAAGCGGTCGAGCGGCCCGGCGCCGAGCGTGCGCGCCGCCTCCTCGAGGCCCGGGTTCACGCCCTCGAGCGACAGGCGGATCGCGCGCACCATCAGCGGGAAGCTCATGACCGCGGTCGCGAGCGCCGCGCCGCCGGTCGTAAACGCGAGCCGGACGCCGAATGCGGCGTCGAGCCACGCGCCGAGCGGACCGCGCACGCCGAACAGCACCAGCAGCAGGTAACCGACGACCACCGGCGGCAGCACCAGCGGCAGGTGCACGAACGCATCGAAGAGCGTGCGGCCGGTGAACCGCGCCCGCACCAGGAGCCACGCCGCGCCGACCGCGAGCGGCAGGCTGACCAGCACGCTCTCGGTCGCGACCCAGAGGCTGACGCGCAGCGCCTCGGTCTCGGCCGTGGTGAGCACCTGCGAGCGGCTCCCGGGGTCAGGGACTGTGGCCGGGCTCCGCCTGCGACTGCTGGTAGTTGGCGAGGCCGAGGCGCTCGAGGAGCCCGAGCTGGGTCTCGAGGAAGTCGATGTGCTCCTCCTCGGACTCGAGGATCTCCTCGAGCAGCTCGCGGCTGACGTAGTCGGCGACCGACTCGGCGTGCGCGATCGCGGCCTTGAGCTCCGGCAGCGAGCGCTGCTCGAGCCTGAGGTCGCACTCGAGCACCTCGCGGACGTCCTCGCCGATCAGGAGCTTGCCGAGGTCCTGCAGGTTCGGCAGCCCGTCGAGAAACAGGATGCGCTTCACGAGCGCATCGGCGTGCTTCATCTCGTCGACGGACTCCTCGTACTCGTGCTTGCCGAGCCTGACGAGGCCCCAGTCCTGCAGCATGCGCGCGTGCAGGAAGTACTGGTTGATCGCGGTCAGCTCGTTCTTGAGGATCTTGTTGAGGTGCGCGAGGACCTCGGTGTCGCCCTTCATCCGGGACTCCTTCGGTGGCGTGCCGCCGCACGCCAGGACGGTCGCGCAGGGAGCAGGCTACGCAGCCTGAATCGCCGCGTCGCGCGACGCAAGCGCATCGAGCAGGAACTCGCGCGCGAGCGGCTCGCAGGTGCGGCAGCAGCTCGCGACGCCGGTGCGCGCCTGCAGTTCCTCGAAGGAGGAGACGCCGTGGTCGACCGCCTGCTTGAGCTCGCGGTCGCGGATTCCGTGACAGAGGCAGACGTACATGGGGTCCTCGCTGCTCAAATGATAATACGTCTCAAATGCGAATGCTACTGATTCGCATTACGGGACAGATTATCGGAGCCGGCGCCCCGGTCGATCATCGTGGCAAACCGAAGACCCCGCCGGGGCCCCGGCTGGCGGCTTCGGCGGCGGGAGTCGGCAGCCGTCGGCGGGTCAGGGCATCCGGATGCGGCCGCCGCCGCCGGCCGGCGGCACGGCGCCCGGCTCGGGGATCACGATCGAGGACGCCTGCTCGCGGCGCAGCTGCTGCAGCTCGCGCATCGCGTCCTCCATCGCGACCCGCGCCCCGTCGCCGAACTTCGCGATCGCCTCGGCGAGCGTCGCACCCTCGAGCTCGAAGCTGATCGGCAGCGTGCCCATCGGCGTCATCAGCGAGATCTGGCCGACGTACAGCGTCGTGCGCGAGGCGTCGGTGCTGCCGTCGGCCTTCACCGGCACGAGCGCCCGGATGGTGCCGACGCGGCGGTCCGTGTACATCTCCTCGCGGTACACGCTCGCGGCGTCGAAGCGTGCTTCGGTCTGGGCGTTCATCGCAGTCTCCGCGGGTTCCTGGGTCCGGACGCCCACCGTAGCAGAGGCGGGCGCGGCGCAGAAGCGGCTGGCGCCGCCCGCACGCCGGCTCAGTCGCGCCCGGCGGCGGCGCCGAACTTGACGACGGCGTTGGCGCCGACGGTGCGCGGGTCGCCGAGCTGCACGTACAGCTGGCTCGCGTACGCCGGCGGCTGCAGGCCGAAGTAGAAGCCGCGCACGGGGTAGTCCTTGTTGAGCAGGTTGCGGCCCCACAGGTACGCGGAAAAGCGCCCCGATTCCCAGCCGAGCTTGGCGTTGACCAGGCCGTAGGGCTGCGAGCGCGTGTCGTTGGGCGGCAGGTCGAAGTAATAGGCACCGCGGCCGGTGAGGTCGAGCCGCGCGAAGGCGCCGTGCGACTCGCGGTACTCGACGTGCAGCGCCGCCTGCCAGTGCGGCGCGTTGGCGAGCTCGCGCGACACGCTCGTCGCGGTGCCGCCCTCGACGCGCGTGAAGTCCTGAAAGTGGGTGTCCAGCAGCCCGAGCGTGCCGCCCACTGCGAGGCGCGCCGTCGCCTGCCACTCGACCGACAGCTCGGCGCCGTCGTTGAAGCCGCGCTCGGCGTTGCCCGTGTAGAGCACGAACGAGTTCGGGTCGGTCGCCACCAGCTGCACGCTGGTCTTGATCTGGGCGTCGCGGCGCGTGAGTGCGAAGACGTCGGCGGCGATCCGCAGCCGGCGGCCGAGCAGCTCCGCCTTGTAGCCGGCCTCGAGGTTGAGGTCGGTCTCGGGCCGGAAGGTGATCTCGTCCGGGGCGAGGCCCGCGCTCAGGTTGAAGCCGCCCGCCTTGTAGCCGCGTGCCAGCTGCAGGTACAGCGTCGCGCCCGGACCGAGCCGGTAGTCGAGCGAGGCGTGCCCGCCCCACAGCGAGTCCGCCGGGTGAAAGTCGTTGGGGGGCGGCGACTCGGCCGGCGGGTCCTGCGTGCGATCCAGCGTCAGATCCTGGTAGCTCGCCGTGTGGCGCTCGCCGCGCAGGCCGACCGACCAGCGCAGCCGCTCGCCGAGATCGCCGTCGAGCACGCCGAACAGTGCGAAGTTGCGCGCGCGGTAGCCGCTCGTGACGACCGTGTCGAGCGCGTAGGCGCCGTTGACGGGGTCATAGGAGTTGCCGAGGCTCGTGTCGTCGAGCGATTCGCGCAGCTGCGCGGCGTACGCGCCGACCAGCCAGCCGATGCCGTGCTCGGCATCGTTGCCGAGCCTGAGCTCGGCGCTGGCCGTGCGCCGGCTGCGGTACTGCAGCTCGGAGAACTGCGTCGTGCAGAGCGCGTTCGGCGGCGGCGTGTCGGGCGCGCACACGCCCCAGTAGTCGGTGCTGACCCAGTCGCCGTCGTAGCCGTACTTGACCGAGGTGTCGGCGTAGGTGGCGATCGCCGTGAGCGTCGCCGGTCCCAGTCCCGAGTAGCTGAGCCGCAGCGACGCGCCGCTCGAGTGCTGCGCATCGACGCTCGGCTGGTCCGAGTGCGTGATGCGGGTGTTGTCCGGCGCATAGGCGTCGTAGCCGTCGTCGAGCTGCACGTGCAGCACGCTGAGGTCGATGCGCAGTTGCTGCGTGGGCTGGTAGCGCCAGCGTCCGCGCAAGGTCAGCTCGTCGCGGTTGTCGGTGTCGTAACGGTTGAGGAACGCGTTGTGGTAGTAGCCGTCGCTGGTGTAGCGCTGCGCGGCGAGGCGGAACGAGGAATCGAGCGCCGCGACCGGCCCGGTGACGACGCCGGCGATGCTGCGCGTGTTGTAGTCGCCGGCGCCGAGGTCGAAGCGGCCGCCGAAGCTGTCCTCGGGGGCCGCGCTCGCGACGTAGATCAGGCCGCCGAGCGCGTTCGCGCCGTAGCGCGTCCCCTGCGGCCCGCGCAGCACCTCGACCCGGTCGACGTCGTACATCGTGGCCGCGCCGCCGAGGCCGCTGAAATCGATGTCGTCGATCAGGAAGCCGATCGAGGGGTTCGGCGCGCCCTGGTACTGCTCGAGCTCGCCGATGCCGCGCAGCTGGAAGTAGCGCGGCCGCTGCGTGTCACCGGCCCAGTTCAGGTTCGGCACCAGGTCGAGGACGTCCTCGAAGTGCTGCTGGCCGGCGTCGCGCAGCGTGGCGGCGTCGAGGACCGAGACGCTGCCGGCGAGCGCGAGCGCCGGCAGCGGCCTGAAGCTCGCGGTGACGACCACCTCGTCGAGCTCGCCGTCCGCGGCGCGCGCCGCGGGCGCGGCGAGCGCGCAGGCGACGAGGCCGCCGAGCGCACAGCCGCGGGCGGCGCGGCGGGCGCGAAGGCGGTGCACGGGCGGGAGGTTTCGGGCCGTGCGGCCCGCAGCGGAATCGAAGCTCGGCATTGCGCTCCCTACGCCGGTACTAACCGGATCAGGTTCTACGGGTTCGCAGACGGTTCTGCGTCTCAGGCCCCCGACGGGCCACCCCAGCAAGTGCAGCGAGAATACACGGATGCGGCGCGGGCGGGAACCGGCGCCGGCGCCGGCTCAGCGCACCGGCAGCTCGCGCGACTTCTGCACGGTCCTCAGCGCAAAGCTCGAGTGCACGCGCGTGACGTGCGGCAGGCTGGTCAGGTGCCGACTGTGGACGCGCTCGAAGTCGGCGGTGTCGGCGACCACGACGCGCAGCAGGTAGTCGTACTCGCCGGACATCAGGTAGCACTCCATGACCTCGGGCACCTTGCGCACCGCCTGCTCGAAGGCGGCGAGGTCGGCGCGCTCCTGGCGCTCGAGCGTGATGCTGACGAAGACGTTGACGCCGAGCCCGGCCTTCTGCTCGTTGAGGATCGCCGCATAGCCCTCGATCAGCCCCTCGGCCTCGAGCGCGCGGACGCGGCGCAGGCAAGCCGATTCCGACAGGCTCGCGCGCGCGGCGAGCTCGCTGTTGGTGATGCGTCCTTCGCGCTGCAGCGCCTGCAGGATCACGCGGTCGTAGCGGTCGAGAGCCATTCGCAGATCCTTGCGTGAAAATTGACTTCATCAGCAGAATATTGCGCAATCTAGCCCGATGCTGCGGTGCGTTTGCAAGAGCCTGCGCGCGCGCGCTCGCTACAGTGGCCGCCTCAAACGGCAGGAGAGCCACGATGCGCATCGGCGTCCCGAAGGAGATCAAGGTCCACGAGTACCGCGTCGGACTGACGCCGGCCGGAGTGCGCGAGCTCGTCGCCGCGGGCCACGAGGTCGCGATCGAGTCGCAGGCCGGGCTCGGCATCGGCATGGACGACGGCCAGTACCAGGCGGCCGGCGCGCGCATCCTGCCGACCGCCAAGGAAGTGTTCGACTACGCCGAGCTGATCGTGAAGGTCAAGGAGCCGCAGCCGGCCGAGTGCCGCATGCTGCGCAAGGGGCAGGTGCTCTTTACCTACCTGCATCTCGCCGCCGACAAGGCGCAGGCCGAGGCGCTGGCCGCCTCCGGCGCCACCGCGATCGCCTACGAGACCGTCACCGCGCCGGACGGCAGCCTGCCGCTGCTGACGCCGATGAGCGAGGTCGCCGGCCGCATGTCGGTGCAGGTCGGCGCGACCTCGCTGCAGAAGGCGAACGGCGGCTTCGGCGTGCTGCTCGGCGGCGTGCCGGGCGTCGCGCCCGCCAAGGTCGTGATCCTCGGCGGCGGGGTCGCCGGCACGCACGCGGCCGAAATGGCGACCGGCCTGCGTGCCGACGTCACCGTCGTCGACCGCTCGCCGAAGCGCCTGCGCGAGCTCGCAGTGCAGTTCGGCGGCACGATCAAGACCGTCTACTCGACCCAGCACGCGATCGAGGAGCTGACGCGCGATGCCGACCTCGTCGTCGGCGCGGTGCTGGTGGTCGGCGCCGCGGCGCCCAAGCTCGTCACGCACGCGATGGTCAAGCGGATGAAGGCGGGCGCGGTCATGGTCGACATCTCGATCGACCAGGGCGGCTGCTTCGAGACCAGCAAGCCGACCAGCCACGCCTCGCCGACCTACGTCGTCGACGGCGTGATCCACTACTGCGTCACCAACATGCCGGGCGCGGTGCCGCGCACCTCGACCTTCGCGCTCACCAACGCGACCCTGCCGTACGTGCGCGCGCTGGCCGATCTCGGCTGGGAGAAGGCGCTGGCCCGCGACGCCGGCTTCGCGCGCGGGCTCAACGTGCACGCCGGCCAGGTCACCCACGAGGCGGTGGCCCGCGATCTCGGGCTCGGTTACCAGCCGTACAGCTTCGCCCGCGGCTGAGCCGCGGCGGCCCGCCTGCGCGCGGCTGTAACGAGACCCGTTACAGCCGACGCGCTGCTGCGGCCACTACTAATACGTCTGCGGCCCGTCCGGGCGTTTCATCTTGACCTGGTCAATCGGGCGCACGCATCCGCACCACGCGCCCGGCGGGGGTCGGAATGGAAACGTTTTACGACGTGCTGCGCCGCCAGGGGATCACGCGCCGCAGCTTCATCAAGTTCTGCAGCCTGACGGCGACCTCGCTGGGGCTCGGATCGTACTTCACGCCGCAGATCGCACGCGCGCTCGAGACGAAGCCGCGCACGCCGGTGCTGTGGATGCACGGGCTGGAGTGCACCTGCTGCACGGAGTCGTTCATCCGCTCCGCGCATCCGCTCGCCAAGGACGTCGTGCTGTCGATGCTGTCGCTCGACTACGACGACACGATCATGGCCTCGGCCGGCTTCCAGGCGCAGGCCATCTTCGACGAGGTCATGACCAAGTACAAAGGCAACTACATCCTCGCCGTCGAGGGCAACCCGCCCCTCAACGAGGACGGCATGTACTGCATCGTCGGCGGCAAGCCGTTCGTCGAGGAAGTGAGGCGCGTAGCCAAGGACGCGAAGGCGGTCATCGCCTGGGGCTCGTGCGCGTCGTGGGGCTGCGTCCAGGCGGCCAAGCCGAACCCGACGCACGCGGTGCCGATCAACAAGGTGATCACCGACAAGCCCATCATCAAGGTGCCCGGCTGCCCGCCGATCGCCGAGGTGATGACCGCGGTCGTCACCTACGTGCTGACCTTCGACCGGCTGCCCGAGCTCGACCGGCAGGGGCGGCCGAAGGCGTTCTACGGCCAGCGCATCCACGACAAGTGCTATCGCCGGCCGCACTTTGACGCCGGCCAGTTCGTCGAGAGCTGGGATGACGAGGGCGCGCGCAAGGGCTACTGCCTGTACAAGGTCGGCTGCAAGGGCCCGACCACGTACAACGCCTGCTCGACCGTGCGCTGGAACGAGGGCGTGTCGTTCCCGATCCAGTCCGGCCACGGCTGCATCGGCTGCTCCGAGGACGGCTTCTGGGACAAGGGCTCGTTCTACGACCGCGTCACGGGCATCAAGCAGTTCGGTATCGAGGCGAACGCCGACAAGATCGGCGGGACGGTGGCGGCCGTGACCGGCGCCGCGGTCGCGGTGCACGCGGGCGTCACGGCGCTGACCCGCGCCAAGGTCGACCACGGCAAGGGCATTGGCAAAGACGGCTCGCGGCAGTAGGGGGCACGGCAATGACAGCGTTCGAGACCCAAGGCTTCAAGCTCGACGACTCCGGCAAGCGCCTGGTCGTCGATCCCGTGACCCGCATCGAGGGCCACCTCCGCGTCGAGGTCAACCTCGACAAGGACAACGTGATCCGCAACGCCGTGTCCACCGGCACGATGTGGCGCGGCCTCGAGGTCATCCTCAAGGGCCGCGACCCGCGCGACGCGTGGGCCTTCACCGAGCGGATCTGCGGCGTCTGCACCGGCATGCACGCGCTCACCTCGGTGCGCGCGGTCGAGGACGCGCTCGGGATCCAGATCCCCGAGAACGCCAACACGATCCGCAACATCATGGAGCTGGCGCAGTACACCCAGGACCATCTGGTGCACTTCTACCACCTGCACGCGCTCGACTGGGTCGACGTGGTGTCGGCGCTGAAGGCGGACCCGAAGGCCACCGCCGAGCTCGCGCAGTCGATCTCGTCCTGGCCGATGGCCTCGGTGGGCTACTACCGCGACCTGCAGAACAAGATCAAGAAGTTCGTCGAGTCGGGCCAGCTCGGGCCGTTCATGAACGGCTACTGGGGCAACCCGGCCTACAAGCTGCCGCCGGAAGCCAACCTCATGGCGGTCGGCCACTACCTGCAGGCGCTCGACTTCCAGAAGGAGATCGTCAAGATCCACACGATCTTCGGCGGCAAGAACCCGCACCCGAACTGGCTGGTGGGCGGCGTGCCGAGCCCGATCAACGTCAACGACACCGGCGCGGTGGGCGCGATCAACAACGAGCGCCTGAACATGGTCTCGTCGATCATCGACCAGGCCATCGAGTTCATCGACAACGTCTACATCCCCGACCTGCTCGCGATCGCCAGCTTCTACAAGGGCTGGCTGTACGGCGGCGGGCTGTCGAGCCAGTGCGTGCTGTCCTACGGCGACATTCCGGAGCATGCCAACGACTACAGCGCCAAGAGCCTGCTGATGCCGCGCGGCGCGATCATCGGCGGCGACCTCAGCAAGATCCACGAGGTCGATCTCAAGGACCCGGAGCAGATCCAGGAGAGCGTCGACCACTCGTGGTACACCTACCCCGAGGGCAAGAAGACGCTGCACCCCTTCGACGGCGTCACCAGCCCGCACTTCGAGCTCGGCGCCAAGACCAAGGGCACCAAGACCAACGTCGAGGCCTTCGACGAGACGGCCAAGTACTCGTGGGTCAAGGCGCCGCGCTGGCGCGGTCACGCGATGGAAGTCGGGCCGCTGGCCCGCTACCTGATCGGCTACGCGCAGGGCAACCCGGAGTTCAAGGAGCCGGTCGAGAAGGTGCTGAAGACGCTCGGCGTGCCGGTCACGGCGCTGTTCTCGACGCTCGGGCGCACCGCGGCGCGCGGCCTCGAGTGCAGCTGGACGGCGCACAAGCTGAAGTACTTCCAGGACAAGCTGATCGCCTCGATCAAGGCCGGAGATACCGCAACGGCAAACACCAGCAAGTGGGAGCCGTCGACCTGGCCGAAAGAAGCGAAGGGTGCCGGCTTCGCCGAGGCGCCGCGCGGCGCGCTCGGGCACTGGATCGTCATCAAGGACGGCAAGATCGACAACTACCAGGCGATCGTGCCGACCACGTGGAACGGCAGCCCGCGCGACTCGGGCGGGCAGATCGGCGCCTTCGAGGCGGCGCTGCTCAACACGCCGCTCGCGAAGGCCGACCAGCCGCTCGAGATCCTGCGGACGCTGCACTCGTTCGACCCGTGCCTCGCGTGCGCCACGCACGTGATGTCGCCGGACGGGGCGGAGCTGACGCGGATCAAGGTGCGCTGAGGGCCGGTTGGTCGCGGGAGACGCGCAATGATGTATCAAAATTCGCTCGACGCGGATCCCAACCGGGACCTGAAGGCGATCTACGTGTACGCCGCCCCGGTGCGCATCTGGCACTGGGTGATGACCGCGGCGATGATCGTGCTGGTGGCGACCGGGCTGCTGATCGCGTACCCGCCGCCGTCGATCGGCGGCGAGGCCACGGACCACTTCCTGTTCGGCTACATCCGCTTCACGCACTTCACCGCCGGCTACGTGCTCGCGATCTCGTGGCTGGTGCGGGTGTACTGGGCGATCGTCGGCAACGACTACACGCGGCAGCTGTTCCTGGTGCCGGTGTGGAGCAAGCCGTGGTGGGCGGAGTTCTTCAACGACATCAAGACCTACGCGTTCCTGCCGTCCGCCAAGCCGCTGCGCTACGCGGGCCACAACCCGATGGCGCAGCTCGCGATGTTCTTCATGGCGACGCTCGGCTCGTTCTTCATGATCATCACGGGCTTTGCGATGTACTCCGAGGGCGCGGGCAAGGGCAGCTGGTCGGACAGGCTGTTCGGCTGGGTGATCCCGCTGTTCGGCCAGAGCCAGGACGTGCACACCTGGCACCACCTCTGCATGTGGCTGATCGTGATGTTCACGACCGTGCACATGTACATGGTGGTCCGCCAGGAGATCACGACCAAGGAGAGCATCCTGAGCACGATGGTCGGCGGCTACCGGACGTTCAAGGACTGACGGGTGTCCGCCGTGGCGCCAGCGCAGGGAGCGGCGCCGCGCCGGCCGGTCAGCGCCGGCCGGCGCCCGCAGCATCCGGGGCAGTTCCTCGAGACGCGCTTCCTGAAGCCGCTCGCGCTGTCGCAGGATGCGCTCGCCCGTGAGCTCGGCATCTCGCGTCGCCGCATCAACGAGATCGTCAACGGCCGGCGCGGGCTGACCGCGGACACGGCGCTGCGCCTGGCGCGCTATTTCAACACCGGGCCCGAGCTCTGGCTGCACCTGCAGGCCGCCTGGGACCTGCACCGCGCCCGCCTCGAGTACCAGCGCCGCGGTTAGCGGCGTCGCCGCGCGCGCGGCGCGGCCCGGCATCGGGAACGGCCGCAGGCTGCTGCGGATTGACCGTATTCTTCGGCGTTACGGCCGCCGTTACAGTGCCCTCGTCCCAACGGGGGTCCGCCGTGATCAACGCACTGCTGCTCGGGATCGGCAATGTCCTGTGGGCCGATGAGGGCTTCGGGGTGCGCTGTGTCGAGGCGTTCAGCGACGCCTGGGACCTGCCCGCGGGCGCCGGCATCATGGACGGCGGCACGCAGGGGCTGTACCTGCTGCCGTACGTGCAGGATGCCCGCCGCCTGATCATCTTCGACGCGATCGACTTCGGCTTCGCGCCCGGCACGCTGCACGTGCTCGAGGGCGACCAGGTGCCGTGCTACCTCGGCGCGCGCAAGACGAGCCTGCACCAGACCGGTTTCCAGGAAGTGCTCGCCTGCGCCGCGCTCGCCGGCCAGCTGCCGGATCCGCTGGTGCTGATCGGCGTGCAGCCGGTGCAGCTCGACGACTACGGCGGCAGCCTGCGGCCGGCGGTGCGCGAGCAGATCCCGCGGGCCATCGAGATCGCGATCGCGCGGCTCGAGTCGTGGGGCCTCGCGCCGCGCCCGCGACGCGATCCGGCGCGGCCGGTCTCGCCGCTCAGCCTCGAGCGCTACGAGCTCGGCCGGCCGGCGGCCGACGCCGCCTGCCGCAGCGGCGATGCGCGCTTCCTGCCGGGCCAGGGCTGAGCCATGTGCCTCGGTGTGCCGATGCAGGTGATCTCCGCCGCGGGCAACGACGCGACCTGCCGCGGCCGCGGGGGAACCCGGCACGTCGACGTCGCGCTGGTCGCGCCGGTCAGGCCCGGCGAGTGGCTGCTGACCTTCCTCGGTGCGGCCCGCGGCCGCCTCGACGCCGACGAGGCCGCGCGGGTCGACCGCGCGCTCGATGCGCTCGAGTCGATCGAGCGCGGCGAGCGCATCGACGTCGCGGCCTTCTTTGCCGATCTCGTCGACCGCGAACCCGAGCTCCCGGAGCACCTCAGAGGCCAGCCATGAACTACCAGCAGCAGCGCGCCGCGGACTTCGAGGCGCTGCTCGAGCGGCTGGCGCGCGAGCAGCGCCTCGCGCGCGTCGGCGCCGCCGGCCTCGCCGAGCTCGCT
>DATKOP010000081.1:0-38167 GCA_035524595.1 Steroidobacteraceae bacterium
CGCACGGGCTCGCGCCGGGCATCGACTTAGGCGCCCGCGCGAGCGCGACGCTCGGCGGGCTCGTCTCGACCAACGCCGGCGGCAACGACGCCTTCCGCTACGGCACGATGCGCGAGCGCGTGCTCGGCCTCGAGGCGGTGCTCGCCGACGGCAGCGTGCTGACGGCGCTCGGCCAGGTCAGGAAGCGCAACGAGGGCCTCGCGGTCGAGCAGCTGCTGATCGGCGCCGAGGGCACGCTCGGCGTCGTGACCCGCGTCGCGCTCGCGCTCGTCAGGGCGGACGGCCCGGCGGCGACCGCGCTCGCCGCGGTCGCCGACGCCGCGGCGGCGGTCGCGCTGGCCGTGGAGGTCCGGCGCGCGAGCGCGCTGACGCCGGTCGCGATCGAGCTCATGTCCGGGGCGCACGCCAGCGCCGCCTGCCGGGCCACCGGCGCCGCCGAGCTCGCCGCGCTCGCGGCCGCCCCGTACCTCGTGCTGCTCGAGGTCACGGCGGCGACCGCCGCCAGCGCCGCCGATGCGCTCCTCGAGCTGGTCGGCAGCGCGGGCGAACGGGGTCTGGTCAGCGACGCGGTGCTGGCCCAGAACGAGGCGCAGCGCCACGCGATCTGGCGGCTGCGCGAGGACTGGGCGATCGACCGCGAGCGGCCGGGCGCGCTCTGGTACGACGTCTCGGTGCCGCTCGCCGCGGTCGCCGCCTACCTCGACGGCTGCGCCCGGCGCCTCGCGGCCCACGACGCGGCGCTCGACCTCGTCGTCATCGGCCACCTCGGCGACGGCAACCTGCACGTCACGGTCAACGCCGCGCGACCGATCACCGAGCGCTACGAGGAGATCGCGCCGCTCGTCACCGACGGGCTCGCGGCGGTCGGCGGCTCGTTCTCCGCCGAGCACGGCATCGGCCTCGAGAAGCGGGCGACGCTGGCGCGGCTCGCGGACCCGGTGCGCCTCGCGCTGATGCGGCGCCTCAAGGCCGCGCTCGACCCGAACGGCATCCTGAACCCGGGCAAGGTGCTCTAGGCCCGCGGCGCGGCCGCCGCGTCCGCATGCTGGCCGTGCCAGCGGACCGGCTCGATCTTCGGCAGGATGACGATCCAGCCGACGAAGCCGACGAGGTTCACGACGCCGGCGACCACGAAGGCGGTCACGTAGTCGCCGGTCGCGTCGGTCAGCAGGCCCGCGGCAAAGAGCGCGATCACGCCCGGCAGGTTGCCGAAGGCGTTCTGGATGCCGACCCAGCGCGCCGCCGCGGTCGGCCCGGCGATGATCTGCGGGATGCCGAAGTAGCCGGGCGACGAGAAGCCCATGAAGAGCTCGAACACGAACAGGCAGGCGATGCAGCCCCGGATCGGCAGCACCGCCATGCCGACCATGCAGGCGATCGAGATCAGGTGCGTGACGCCCATCGGCGTCTTGTAGGCGACGGTGCGCGAGCGGCCCGAGCGCACCCAGCGGTCGATGCCCCAGCCGGCGGCGAGGGCCGCCAGGGCGTTGATCGTGTACGCCACCATCGACGTCCACGCCGACTCCGAGATCGAGAAGCCGCGCGCCTCCACGAGGTACGTCGGCAGCCAGCCGAGGATGAAGTAGAAGGTGTAGTTGCCGGCGAAGTGGCCGATCGCCGCGCCCCACAGGCCGCGCTGGCGCAGGATCTCGCCGATGCCCGGCGGGTCGACCGTCGCCGCGTGCACCTTGAGCGTGGGCTCGGCGATCACGACGCGCCGCCACGGCACGAGCCACAAGAGCGACAGGCTGCCGAACAGGATGAACACCGGGCGCCAGCCGAACCGGTGCGCGAGCAGCCCGCCCGCCAGCGTGCCGATCGCCGGGCCGAACAGGTAGCCGAAGCCGGTGACGCCGTTCGCGATGCCGACGTGCTCCCGGGCCACCCCGGTCGCGATCAGCTTCGAGGTGCAGGGGAAGGCGGCCGACTCGCCGACGCCGAGCATCAGCCGCAGCGCAAACAGCGTCGCGAAGCTGCCGACGAAGCCGGTCGACAGGGTCGCGACGGCCCAGATCGCGGCCCCGGCGCCGAGCACGCGCTTGGCGCCGATGCGGTCGGCGAGCGCCCCGGCCGGGATCATCGCGAGCGTGTAGGTGATGAAGAACGCGGAGCCGAGCGCGCCGAACTGCGCGTGCGTCAGGTGCAGCTCGGCGATCACCAGCGGCCCGACGGTCGCGAGCGAGCCGCGGTCGACGTAGTTGATGAACAGCGACAGCGCCATCAGCAGCACGAGCTGCGTCGGCGAGGTCGGCGGGCGCGGCGCCGCTCGATGGCTCAATCGTCCCCCCGGGTTCGCGCCGATGCTACGCGAGGCTCCGGGGTGGCGCCAGCGCTCAGCCGCCGAGCGGTCGCAGCAGGCCGCGCGAGATGATGTGCCGCTGGATCTCGCTGGTGCCTTCCCAGATGCGCTCGATGCGCGCGTCGCGCCAGATGCGCTCGAGCGGCAGGTCGGCCATCAGCCCCATGCCGCCGTGGATCTGCAGCGCCTCGTCGGCGACCATCGCCAGCATCTCGGTGGCCTTGAGCTTGGCGATCGCCATGTCGCTGTCGGTGGCGGTCTTCTGGTCGAACTTCCAGGCGGCCTCGAGCGTCAGCAGCTCGGCGGCCCTGAGCTCGACCGCCATGTCGGCGAGCTTGAACGACACGCCCTGGAACTTGCCGATCTGCTGGCCGAACTGCTTGCGCTCGACCGCCCACTGCTGGGCGAGCTCGAAGGCGCGCTCGGCCCGGCCGAGGCAGGTGGCCGCCACCTGCAGGCGCGTCGCGCCGAGCCAGGCGTTGGCGACCTCGAAGCCCTGGTGCACCTCGCCGAGCACGGCCGACCTGGGCACCCGGCAGTCGTTGAACTCGAGGATGCAGTTGTTGTAGCCGCGGTGCGAGACGTTCTTGTAGCCGGTGCGGACCTCGAAGCCCGGGGTGCCCATGTCGACCAGGAAGGCGGTGATCCGCTTCTTGCTGCCGCGCGGGCCGGATTCCTCGCCGGTCGCGGCGAACAGGATCACGAAGTCGGCGTGGTCGGCGTGGCTGATGAAGTGCTTGACCCCGTTGATCACGAAGTCGCCGCCCTTCTCGACCGCGCTCGCCTTCATGCCGCGCACGTCCGAGCCCGCGCCCGGCTCGGTCATCGCCAGGCAGTCGACCCGCTCGCCGCGCACCGACGGCAGCAGGTAGCGCTCGCGCTGCTCGCCCTCGCAGGCGCAGAGGATGTTCGAGGGCCGGCCGACGCAGTTGTAGTGCAGTGCATAGCCGGTGCGGCCGAGCTCCTTCTCGTAGAGCACCCAGGTCACGGTGTCGAGGCCGGCGCCGCCGACCTCGGCCGGCATGTTGGCCGCGTACAGGCCCGCCTCGATCGCCTTGGCCTTGAGCTCGCGGTGCAGCTCCGGGCGCAGCACGCCGGTGGCCTCGATCTCGGCCTCGTGCGGCATCAGCTCGTGGGTCACGAAGTCGCGCGTCGTCTTGATGATGAGGCGCTGCTCGTCGCTCAGTGAGAAGTCCATCGTCCCCTCCCGCTATCCGGCCGGAACCCGCGTCCGGCCGGGCCTGCGCGCGATCCGCGCCTCGCCGGCGCCGCCGCCCGTGCGGGCGGCCTCGGCCGCCCAGGCGCGCCACAGCGTCAGCTGCAGCGCGAGTTGCCCGAGCAGCCGGCCGGCCGGCCACTCGGCCGGGCTCAGCACCGCGCTCGGCGTGAGCCCGTTGATGAAGGTCGTGATCGCGCCGAGCACCTGCTCGCGCACCGCCGGCGGCCAGCTGCCCCACTCCGGCCAGTGGCTCGCGAAGCAGCGCTCGTACAGGCGCATGTACTCGCGGTGCACCCAGGCGTTGATGCGCTTCAGGCGCTTGTCGGCCGGCACCTGGCCCCAGAAGCCGATCCAGAACGCGCACTCGGTGGCGCGCTGCTCATCGAGCGGCAGCGACTCGGCCAGCAGGTCGAGCAGCCCGAGCTCGGCGCCGCCGGTGCGCGCCTCGAGCCGCTCCTCCATGCGCTTCAGGATCAGGCGCAGCGCCGCCAGGATGATCTCCTGCTTCGAGTCGAAGTAGTGGGCGATCATGCCGGTCGTGTAGCCGGCCTCGCGCGCGATCTTGACGACCGTGGCCTCCCCGAAGCCGTGCTGCGCGACGACGCGGCAGGCGACCAGCGCGATCTCGTCCCGGCGCGCCGCGTGGTCGACGATCTTCGGCATCGGGCCTCAGCCCCGCTGCATCGCGATGCCGCGGCCGGCCTCGGCCGGCCGCGGCAGCCTGGCGTGCTCGGCCGCGAGCGCCTCGAGGGCGCCCTGCACCCCGGCCGGCATCGGCGTCGCCTTGCCGGCGCGGGTATCGACGTGCAGCCACAGCTGCTCGGCGGTCGCGGCGAGCACGTCGTCGCGCGTGCGGTGCAGGCAGTGGAACAGCCTGAAGCGCTTCGGATCGACGTCGAGCACCTGGGTCGTGACGTAGATCGACTCGTTCTGGCCCACCTCGGCGAGGTAGCGGACGTGGGTCTCGGCCGTGAACGGCGAGCGTCCCGCGGCCCGGTAGGCCTCGTCGATGCCGAGGCGGCGCAACAGCACGTCGACGGCGTCGCCGAACACCTGGAAGTAGCGGGCGTCGGTCAGGTGGCCGTTGTAGTCGATCCACTCCGGCCGCACGGTGGTCTCGACGAGCCTGAGCGGCGCCTCGCTCCGCGCCGGCCGCGCCGCGGCCCTGGCCGCGGCGTCGTTGTAGAGCCGCGTCTCGAGCGCCTTGAGCGTGCCGCCGGCACCGATGTCGAACTGCCGCAGCACCTGCTGGATCGCGACCAGGTAGTCGTCGCGCAGCCGCTCGAGCTCGCGGATCGAGCGGCCGCCCGCCTGCGCCGCGGTGCCCTCGACCATGCGGTCGATCAGCTGCTCGGTGAGCTCCGGCGCCTCGAGCTTGGTCCACGGCCACTTCAGGCACGGCCCGAACTGGTGCAGCATGTGGCGCATGCCGGGCTCGCCGCCGGCGAGGTGATAGATCTGGTTGGTGCCCATCGCGGCCCAGCGAAGCCCCGGCCCGTAGATGATCGACTCGTCGAGCTCGCCGGTGGTCGCGACGCCGTCGTTGACCATGTGCAGGATCTCGCGCCACAGCGCCTCCTGCAGCCGGTCGGTGAGGTGGCCAGGGATCTCCTTGCGGACCTTGAGCGCGTGCATGCCGATGTAGGTGTAGAAGCGCTTGGCGGCCTCGATGCTTTCGGCCGCGGTCCGCTCGCCGCCGACCAGCTCCACGAGCGGCAGCAGGTACACCGGGTTGAACGGGTGGCCGACGATCAGGCGCTCCGGCGCGACCATGTCCTTCTGCAGGTCGGAGGGCATGAGGCCGGAGGTGCTCGAGGCGATCACGACGTCCGCCGGCGCGTGCCGGCTGACCGCGGCCAGCACCCGCTGCTTCAGCGGCAGCTGCTCGGGGATGTTCTCCTGGATGAAGTCGGCCTGCGCGGCCATGGCGTTCAGGTCGGTCGTGAAGGTCAGCCGGCCCTTGGGCGGCAGCGGCGCCGCGGTCAGGCGCGCGAGCGCGGGCTCGGCGTTCTCGACCGCGCCGCGGATCCACGACTCCATCTCGGGCTTGACGTCGGCGGCGATCACGTCGATGCCGAAATGCAGCGCGCGGGCCGCCCAGCCGCCGCCGATGACGCCCGTGCCGAGGAGTCCCAGGGTCTTCACTTGCCGCATGGCTGCTGTGCTCCGGCGGCGCCCGCGGGGGCCCGCGTTTTTTTAATCTGACGACAATAATATAACACGGGCCGCGGCGCGGCGAGGTCCCGGTTGCGCTGGTCGGTCGGAGGGGCGCGGCGCCGGCCGCGCGCCCCGCCCCGGCCGGCCGGCCGGGTGGGGCGGCTGGCGGGCCGGACGGCCCGCCAGCTGAGTTGCGACGCTAGAACTTCTGCCCGAACTTCAGCCCGACCGTGCGCGGCTGCGCCGGGATGACGTACGGCTGCAGGGCGTTGTTCGACTGCACGAACCGCGAGTACTCGGCCCGCTTGTCGGTCACGTTGGTGATGAACAGCTCGACGTGCAGGCCGTTGTGCTCGACCCCGCCCGACAGGTCGAGCATGCCGTACGCCGGCTGCATGCCGACGATCGCCACGTCCGCTGTCTTCAGCGCCGGCGCCACCTGCGTCTGGTAGACGTAGGCCGCCTGCACGCTGCCGTCCCACTCGCCGCTCATCGAGAAGTTGTAGCGCGCGACCGCGTTGCCCTTGAACTTCGGCGCGATCGGCAGGTTGGAGCCGGCCGGCGCCTGCGGCGTCGACGGCCCGCCCTGGACGACGTTGCCCGCGGAGTCGTGGTAGGTGTAGGTGCAGTCCGCGGTGGTGACCGCCTGGCCGTTGTCGGGGTTGGTCACGCCGCAGTAGTTGGTCGTCATGCGCGGGTCGAGCAGCGAGGCGTTGAGGCTCAGCATCACCCCGCCGCCGACCGACCACTCGAGCTCGTTCTCGATGCCCCGGATGCGCGCGGTGCCGCCGTTGGTGATGATCGTCAGGCTGTTCGGGCCGAGGAACGAGAACTGGAAGTCGTTCCAGTCCTCCTGGAAGATCGACCCGTTCCAGCGCAGGTGGCGGCCCAGCCACTGCGTCTTCCAGCCGAACTCGTAGTTCGTCAGGTAGTCGGCGGCGTAGGGGCCGAGGTCGCCGTTGCGGTTGACGCCGCCCGGCCGGAAGCCCTTCGAGTAGGTCGCGTACAGCATCGCGTCCGGGTTGATCTTCCAGGTCACGTTGGCGCGCGGCACGTGGCCGGTCTCCTTGACCTCCTTGTCGAGGTTGGAGCACGGGTTGCCGGCGATCGTCGGCCCCTCGAAGCAGCCGTTCATGCCCGGCCCGAAGCCGGCGAAGTTCTGGTACTGGCTCGAGTAGCCGTAGAAGCCGGCCAGCGAGTTGTCGGTCTTGAAGTACCGGTAGCCGAGGTTCACCGACCAGTGCTGGGTGATGTCCCAGGTCACCTGGGCGAAGGCCGCCTGGTCGCGGTCGACGCGCTGCTCGTCGGTGAGCCAGATCGTGTTGTTGAGCGTCGGGATCGACAGCGTCTGCGCCAGGCCGCCGGAGTTCTGGATCAGCGGGTCGGTGAACCCGTAGCCCGGCATGATGTACTGCTCCCAGATGTTGTGCAGCTGGCGCTCGATGAACACGCCCACCGTGCCCTTGACCGGCAGGTCCTGCGGCGTCGTCAGGCGCAGCTCATGGCTCCACTTCTCGAAGTGGCCCTTCGTGTAGACGAGCTCCTGCGGCATGATCGGCGTGCCGCCGGTCACCTGGCCGGTCTCGTCGGTCTGCAGGCCGGCCTGCCCGACCCACAGCGCGCCCGAGCCGAAGCGGGTGTCGTAGAACCACGAGTAGTCGGCGTAGTCCGCGATCGAGTGGATCTCGCGCTTCATGAACGCGCCGGCGTAGACGAGGTCGAAGTTGGCGAACTTGCCCTCGACCGTGAGCGCGCCCTGCACCCACGAGTCCTGCGAGTTCTCCGGCCCGAAGTGCACGATCTGCAGGTCGCCGACCCCCGGGTCGTAGCCGAAGAAGCCGTCGGTCGTGACCGACTGGCCCATCACGGTCGGCGTGACGGTCCAGTTCTCGCCGAGGTTGAGCTTGAGCGCGGCGCGCCCGCCCTGGGTGTCCGCCGTGTTGTAGTCGTTCTTGCGGTAGGCCGAGTTCGAGATCGTGCCCTTGCCGATCGAGCCGTTCGTCAGCGGGTTGCACTCGTAGACGTTGCACCACGACGGGTAGGTGCGCAGGCCGCCCTGGATGCCGGCCGAGGCGTTGTTGCCGGCGATGTTGTCGATGAAGCCCGCCGAGTGCTGGTCCCAGCCGACCAGGCGGATCGCCGCGCTCGGCGACAGCGGGATGTTGACGAAGCCCTCGGCCCCGTAGCCGACGCCGCCGTGGTAGACGTTGTCGACGGTGAGGTCGTAGCCGGCCGAGAACTTGGCCGGATCCGGCTTGTTGGTGATGATGCGGATGGTGCCGGCCTGCGAGCTCGCGCCGTACAGGGTGCCCTGCGGACCCTCCAGGACCTCGACCCGGGCGATGTCGTAGATGTGCACGTCGACGGTGCCGTCGATGGTCGTGACCGGCTGCTCGTCGAGGTAGGTGCCGACGCTCGGCTGCGAGCCCGAGTGGTTCTCGTTGGCGCCGCTGACGACGCCGCGCATGTAGACGTGCGATGAGCCCGGCTGGCCGTTGCCGCCCTGGCCGTCGCCGCGGCTGAAGGCGACGCTCGGCAGGTACTTCACGTAGTCGTCGAGGTTCTGGATCTTCAGCTCCTCGAGCTTCTCGGTGCCGAGCGCGACGATCGCCACCGGCACGTCCTGCATGCGCTCGCTCTTCTTCTGCGCGGTCACGACGACCTCTTCGAGGGCGCCGGTGCTGTCCTTCTGCTGGGCGTGGGCCAGCGGCGCGCCGGCGAGCACCGCCGAGATCGCGGAGGCGAGCGGCAGGTACGTCAGGCCCTTGCGCCGCGCGGCGGCGGACTCGTCCGCCGGGCCGGTGCGCGGATGCGGTAGATTTCGGCTACGGTTCATGTCGTCGCTCCCCTGCTCATTGAGATTGGATCAAGTTGTCGTTCGTATCCACTGACTCTGCGAAATCCGGGACCTCCGGGTAGCGCTCGAGCACCGGTCCCAGCGCCGCCTTGAGCGGGCCGAGCCACGGCTCGAAGTGCTTCCAGTGGTCCATGCCCTCCCGGTAGATCGGCCGGCGCACCTGCTCGGAGCTCGCGGTGCGCACCGCGCGATCGTTCTCGTAGAACCTGAGGCAGCGCTCGTCGAAGGGCAGCCCGCAGTAGGCGAGCAGCCGGCGCACCTCCGGCTCCGTGTCGTCGATCATCCGCTCGTAGTGGACGCGGTGCACGCGACCCGGCAGCACCGCGTCGACGTGCGCCATCCACTCGACGTAGTCGCGGTAGTAGCGGCCGACGCCCTGCAGCGAGTACGAGAAGCTCTGCCCGCGGGCGTAGTGCTGCTTGAAGTTCGAGAAGCAGCAGCCGAGCGGGTGCCGGCGCGCGTCGATGATCTTCGAGTTCGGCAGGATCAGGTGGATCAGCGCCACCTGCAGCCAGTTGTTCGGCATCTTGTCGATGAAGTAGGGCGCGGCGGTCTTGCGCTGCACCCGGGTCTGGGCCAGGAACTGCTCGCCGAGCGCGCGCAGCTGACCGGCGTCGAGCTCCGCGACCACGGCCGGGTAGCGGCGCCCGTCGTCGCGCGGCCTCTCCGCGGCGAGGTCGCGCGCCATGCGGCTGATGTCCGGCAGCTCCATCGTGCCCTCGACCAGCGGGTGGCTGGCGAGGATCTGCTCGAGCAGCGTCGAGCCCGCGCGCGGCATGCCGACGATGAAGATCGGGTCCGGCGCGGTGCTGCCGGCGCCGGCCCGCGCGGCGAAGAACTCGCGCGTGTAGAGCGCCTTGCAGCGGCGCACGTAGGCGCTGGTCTCGTCGGGGTCGTAGGGCGCGAGCTCGAGCCGCAGCGCGCTGCCGGCCGCGTAGCGCGCGAACGCCTCGCCGTATTCCTCGCGGTCCTCGAGCGCCTTGCCGAGCGCGAACTCGAAGTGCAGGCGGTCCTCGGCGGCCAGGTCCTCGCGCGCGAGCGCCGCGCGGATCGCCGCGACGTCGGCCTCCGAGAAGCGGAAGGTCTTCAGGTTCGCGAGGCTCCAGTAGGCCTCGCCGAGGGACGGCTGCAGCCGGATGCCGTGGCGGTAGGCCGCGACGCTGTCGTCGTGGCGGCGGGCGGTCTTGAGTGCGTGGCCGTAGCTCAGCCACACCTTCGGCTGGTCGGGGTACTCGCGCAGCACCGACTCGTAGACCTCGATCGACTCGGAGTAGTCGCCGAGGTGCGCGAGGATCGCGGCCTTGAGGTTGCGGTAGCCGGGGTTGCGCGGCTCCCGCGCGAGCAGCCGCTCGATCTCGGGCAGCGCGGCGTCGGCCTTGGTCTGGCGGAACAGCACCACGGCGTAGTTGTGCCGCGCCGCGTCGAAGCTCGGGGCGAGCTCGAGGCAGCGCGAGAGCAGGAGCTCCGCGTCCGGATAGCGACGCAGCCGCGCCGCGACCTCGGCCAGCATCCTCAGCGCCGCGACGTCGGTCTCGTGCTGCCGCAGGTGCTGGCGCAGCAGCGCCTCGGCCTCCGGTATCCGGTTCTCGACCAGCGCCGCGGCGGCCGCCATCAGCCGCGGATCGCGGTTGGCCGACTTGATGAAGCGCGCGCGCGCCTGGTCCGCCGCGGCCGCGTCGCCGCTGGCGTCGAGGTGGTCGGCGAGCAGGCGCCAGGCGTCCGGCAGGTCCGATTGCAGATCGGTCGCGCGCCTGAGCGCCGCGATCGCTTCGCTGCCGCGGCCGGCATCGCCGAGCGCGATGCCGAGTTCGAGCTGCGCCGCCGACCAGCGCGGCTGCTCGCGCGCCAGCGGCTCGAGCACCTCGAGCGCCGCGGCCCACTCGCCCTGGAGGCGCCGCGCGACGCCGAGGATGAGGCGCGCCGGCGGGTGCGCGGGCACGGCCTTCAGGATCTCGCTGGCCTGCTCGGACGCCAGCGCCGGCTGCGACTTGAGCAGCCGCGCGGCGTGCGCGAGTGCGACCTCGAGCGTCCCAACGGGCTCCGAAGCGGTGCTCAATAGACGATCCTTACGCTCCCCGGCGCGATCGCATGCGAATCAGAATCCTGCGCGGCACCATTGTCAATTAAGCGACGCCGAAGCGCCATCTTTTGCGGGGCCGCGACCGGCATTGTTGCGATTGTACAACGACCGGGCGAACCCGTGTCGAGCACCGCCCGTCCCCCGGCTCAGAGCGCGGCGGCGCGCGCTGCCCAGCTGTGGCCGAGCACGGTCACGATCAGCCGGCCGGCCGTGATGCAGGTGATCGCGTTGGTCGCGTCGTAGCGGGGGGCGATCTCGACCACGTCCATGCCGAGCACCGGCTGGCGCCGGGCGAGCGTCGCCAGCAGCGGCGCGAGCTGCGCGAACCCGAGCCCGCCCGGCGCCGGCGCCATCACGCCCGGCATCTCGGTGGGATCGAGGCCGTCGGCGTCGATCGTGATGTAGAGCGGCAGGTCCGGCGGGATCGACGCGAGCGCCGCGGTGAGCCCCTCGGCGTGCACCTGCGCGGCGGTAAAGAGCCGCGAGCCGTAGGCGAGCGCCGCCACGACCTCGGCCGGCCGCGCGCTGCCGGTGCCGCGCAGGCCGATCTGCGTCATGCCGGCGACGCAGCGCCGGGTACTCGCCCAGTAGAGCGGACTCGAGTAGCCCCGGCGCACGCCGCCGACCTCCGCCCGCCAGTCGAGGTGGGCGTCGACGTGGACGATGTAGCAGGACCGGCCGAGCCGCTCGAGCGCATCGAGCGCCGGGATCGTGACCCCGTGGTCGCCGCCGAGCACGAACACCTGCGCCCCGCCCTGCCACAGCGTCGCGAGCGCCGCGGTGACCCGCGCGGCGTAGGCCTCGAACGGCTCCGCGCCGCGCGCGAGGTTGCCGCAGTCGATGCAGCGGCCGGGCAGCACGGCGCCGAGGTCGGTGCCGAGATCGAAGTCGTAGTGCGCCCGGCCGCCGTAGCAGAAGAGCTCCGACGCCGCGCGCACCGCGTCGGGCGCGCGGCTCTGGTCGTTCGGCTGCTCGTCCCCGGCATACGGCTCGCTGTGCGCGATGCCGATTAGCGCGACGTCGGCCTGCCAGCGGGCGGGATCGAGGACGACCTCGAAGTCGATGAACGGCCGACGCGGCGCTCGAGGCTCGTCCATGGCGGGTTCCGGTCGTGGCTCGGCGGCCGGCCACCGTGGCCGCGCCGGCATCGGGCGAGACGATAGCACCCGGGATGGCGATCGGCGTCGTGCGGCCGGCGCCGGGGCGCTAAAATCTCCGCCCCCGAAGGAACCCGCCATGCCCCTGCCCGCCCGCCGCCCGTCCGTCCCCGTCCGCGTCGGCCACGTCACCGTCGGCGGCAGCGCGCCGATCGTCGTGCAGTCGATGACCAACACCGACACCGCCGACGTCGAAGCGACCGTGGCGCAGGTCCGCGAGCTCGCCCGTGCGGGCTCCGAGCTCGTGCGTGTCACGGTCAACGAGAAGGCGGCGGCCGCGGCGGTGCCGCGGATCCGCGAGGCGCTCGACGCGCAGGGCCTCGACGTGCCGCTGGTCGGCGACTTCCACTTCAACGGCCACAAGCTGCTCGCCGAGGAGCCCGCCTGCGCGGAGGCGCTCGCCAAGCTGCGCATCAATCCCGGCAACGTCGGCCGCGGCACGAAGCGCGATCCGCAGTTCGCCGAGATGATCGAGATCGCCTGCCGCCATGAGAAGCCCGTGCGCATCGGCGTCAACTGGGGCAGCCTCGACCAGGACCTGCTGACGCGGCTGATGGACGAGAACTCGCGGCGCACGGCGCCGTGGGAGGCGATGGACGTGGTGCGCGAGGCGACCGTCGTCTCGGCGCTCGAGGGCGCGGCGCGCGCCGAGGCGCTCGGCCTCGGCCACGACCGCATCATCCTCTCGGCCAAGGTCAGCGGCGTGCAGGACCTGGTGGCCATCTACGGCAAGCTCGCCGCGCGCTGCGACTACCCGCTGCACCTCGGCCTGACCGAGGCCGGCATGGGCTCGAAGGGCATCGTCGCATCGGCCGCGGCGATGGCGGTGCTGCTGCAGGGCGGGATCGGCGACACCATCCGCGTGTCGCTGACGCCGGACCCGGGCGGCGACCGGACCCGCGAGGTGACCGTCGCCCAGGAGCTCCTGCAGACCATGGGCCTCAGGGCCTTCACGCCGATGGTGATCGCCTGCCCGGGATGCGGGCGCACGACCAGCACGTACTTCCAGGAGCTCGCGCAGCGCATCCAGTCGCACATCCGCGCGCGCATGCCGGACTGGAAGCGCGCCCACCAGGGCGTCGAGGAGATGACCGTGGCCGTCATGGGCTGCGTCGTCAACGGCCCCGGCGAGAGCAAGCACGCCAACATCGGCATCAGCCTGCCGGGCACCGGCGAGCGGCCGGTGGCGCCGGTCTACGAGGACGGCGCGAAGACCGTGACGCTGAAGGGCGAGCGGATCGCCGAGGAGTTCCAGGATCTGGTCGAGGCCTACGTGGCGCGCCACTACGCGCGCCGGGAGAACGCCCCATGAGCGAACCGCTCGCCGACCGCCGCTGCGTCCCCTGCGAGGGCGGCGTCAAGCCCTACACCGAGGCCGAGGCCCGGGCCGCGCTCGCCGCACTGAACGGCGCCTGGCGGCTCGACGCCGCGGCGCGCCACCTCGAGCGCGAGTACCGCTTCAAGGACTTCTATCGCGTCATGAGCTTCGCGAACGCCGTCGCGCACGTCGCGAACCGCGAGGACCACCACCCGGACCTCGAGCTCGGCTACGACTACTGCCGGGTCCGGTACACGACCCACGCGATCAAGGGCCTGTCGGAGAACGACTTCATCTGCGCGGCCAAGATCGACCGGCTCTGAGCGCCACTCACGCGGCCGGCCGCGGCCCCAGCCTTGCGGCGAGCCGCGCCCGAAACGCCAGGAACGCGCCGAGCACCAGGCCGCAGAAGAGCAGCAGGCCCGCGCCCTCCGCCGCCTGGTAGAGCGGATCGAGGTACTGCGCCCGCCGCGCGGTCAGCGCACCGAGGCCGGCGGCGAGGCGCGCCGGCGGCAGCCCGGCCGCCCACAGCTGCGCCTCGTAGGCGGCGTAGCGCGCCGCGAGCAGCCCCGGCCGCAGCCCGGCGTAGAGCAGATAGAGCGCGAGGCCGTCGAGCAGCGCAACGAGCGCGGTGATCAGCGCCGCGGCGCCGAGCCGCGCGCCGAAGCCGGCGCCGGCGGGTGCCGCCGCCGCGGCCCGCGCCCCGAGCTGCACCGCGATCAGCGTCACGAGGATCGCGGCATAGCTCGCGAAGCGGCCGTCCGCGCCCGGCAGCGCGAGCGCCGGCACGACGCTGACGAGGCCGGCGAGCAGGCCGCCGACCAGGCCGGCCGCGGCGGCGAGCGCGTAGCCGCGGCCGCTCACGGCGCGCCGAGCGCGCGCTCGACCAGCAGCCGCTTGAGCGGCGCGGCGCGGTTCACGAGCGCGAGACCGAGGCGCCGGCCGCGCCGCACCGCGGCCCGCTCGTCGGTGAACAGGCGGAAGATCGCATCGAGCGCGGCGCCCATGACGGCGTTGTCGGCGCGCCGCGCGCGCGCGTAGCGCCCCAGCACGCGCGCATCGCCAGGGTCCTCGCCGGCGCCGAGCGCGCGGCCGAGCTCGGCGGCGAGCGCCAGCACGTCGAGGAAGCCCTGGTTGACGCCCTGGCCGGCGAGCGGGTGGACGGTGTGCGCGGCGTCGCCAACGAGCACCAGCCGGGTGGCCGCGTAGCTGCGGGCGTTGTAGCGCCGCAGCGCGAAGCGGGCGCGCGGCGCGGTCACGGCGAGCGCGCCGAGCACGCCGTCGCTCGCGCCGGTCGCGGCGGCCGCGAAGGCCGCGTCGTCGAGCGCCACCAGCCGCGCCGCCTCCGCGGGCGTCGTCGACCAGACGATCGAGACGCGCCCGTCCGCGAGCGGCAGGATGCCGAGCGGCCCGGTCGCGAGGAAGCGCTGGCGCGCCGCGCCGCCGTGCGGCAGCTCCGGGGCCAGGTGCGTGACCACCGCCTCGGCCGGATAGGGCGCACCGTCGCCGTCGAGGCCCGCGAGCTGCCGCAGCGGCGAGTCGGCGCCGTCGGCCGCCACCACGAGCCCGGCCGCGACGCTGCGGCCGCCGAGCGTCGCCCGCGCGACGTCGGCACCGAGCTCGAGGCCGGTGACCGGGCTCCTCACCAGCGTCACGCCGAGCGCGAGCGCGCGCTCGATCAGCGCCGCGGCGACCGCGCGGTTCTCGACGATGTGGCCGAGGTTCGGCTCGCCGGCCTCGGCGGCGTCGAAGGTGAGCGTCTCGGTCCCGCCCGCCGACGAGGCCGCGTCCCAGACGATCATCCGCTCGTACGGGCAGGGCCGGCGCGCCGCGAGCAGCGGCCAGGCGCCGACCCCGGCGAGCAGCCGCTCGCCGGCGCGCGCCAGCGCCGAGACGCGCAGGTCCAGCGGCTCGCCCGGCAGCGGCGCCGGCGCCGGCTGCGGCTCGACGAGCGCGACCCTGAGGCCGCGGGTGAGCTCGCCGCCCGCGAGCAGCGCCGCGAGCGCGCCGCCGACCATGCCGCCGCCGGCGATCAGGACGTCGAAGTCGCGCCGCGCGCTCACGGCGACGGCCCCTCGGCGCCGGCCACGAGCGGCAGGCCGCGCGCGAGGCGCGGCAGGCGGCCCGCGAAGCCGAGCGACAGCTTCGACAGCGCCGACTTCGCGGTCGGGCTCAGGTCGAAGAGCACGAGGCCGAGGCTGCGCGCCGCGCGCACCGGGCCGAAGGGGCTCGCGAACAGGCGCACCAGGCCGTCGGTGAAGGCGATCAGCGCGTGCCGGTCGGTGCGGCGCCAGCGGGCGTAGCGCTCGAGCACGGCGTCCGCGCCGGGATCGGCGCCGGGGCCCGCCTCGGCCAGCACCTCGGCCAGCGTCGCGGCGTCGCGCAGCCCGAGGTTGAAGCCCTGGCCGGCGATCGGGTGCAGGCCCTGCGCGGCATTGCCGATGATCGCGGTGCGCGCCGCGCGCTCGGCGGCGGCCTGCGTCAGCGCGAGCGGATAGGCGTGCCGCGGCCCGACCGCGAGCAGGCGGCCGAGGCGCCAGCCGAAGCGCTCCTGCAGCTCGGCGAGGAAGCGCGCATCGTCGAGCGCGGCCACGCGCCCGGCCTCGGCCGGCGCCAGCGTCCAGACGACGACGACCTTGCCGTCGGGCCCCGGCAGCACCGCGAGCGGCCCGGCCGGCGTGAAGCGCTCGTAGGCGACGTGGTCGTGATAGCGCTGCGGCGTCACGAGGCTGATGAGCGCCGTCTGCCGTAGTCCCAGCGCTCGGCGCCGACGCCCGCGGCCTGGCGCACGAGCGAGCCGGCACCGTCGGCCGCGATCGCGAGCCGCGCGGCGAGCGTGCGGCTGCCGCCGGGGCCCGCGACCGTCAGCGCGACGCGCTCGCTGCCGGGCGCGACCGCGGTGACCCGCGCCGGTGCGACGAGGCGCGTGCGCGGGGCGGCCCGCAGGCGCCGCCACAGCGCCCGGCCGATGACCCGGTTCTCGGCCACGTAGCCGAGCGCGGCGACGCCCTGCTCGGCGGCGTCGATCAGCGCGCTGCCGAAGCGGCCGCGGTCGGAGACGTGGATGCGGCGGATCGCGGTCGCCTCGCGCGCGATCTCGTCCCAGACGCCGAGCCCGGCGAAGATGCGCCGCGTGCCGTTCGAGAGCGCGATCGTGCGCGCATCGAAGCTCGGCTGCGCGCCGTCCTCGGGCTCGACCGCCTCGATGACGACCACCTCGAGCGGCAGCGCGGCGAGCGCGAGCGCGAGGCTCGCGCCGACCATGCCGCCGCCGACGATCGCGACGTCGCAGCGCCCGTCGGCGCCGGCCGCGTTCATATCGCGCCGCCCGCCATGAAGCGCTCGACCTCGTCGGGGTGCTTGACCAGGTCCGCGGTCAGCACCTCCGGCTGGCCGCGGCTGATCGCGACGTCGTCCTCGATGCGGATGCCGATGCCGCGGAACTCCTTCGGCGCCTGGCGCGATCCCGGCGCGATGTACAGGCCCGGCTCGACCGTCAGCACCATGCCGGGCTCGAGCACCCGCCAGGCGTCGCCGACCTTGTAGTCGCCGACGTCGTGGACGTCGAGCCCGAGCCAGTGCCCGGTGCGGTGCATGAACCAGCGGCGGTAGGCGCCGTCCTTGACGAGCTTGGCGACCTTGCCCTTGAGCAGCCCGAGCGACACGAGGCCGTGGGTGATGGCGCGCACCGCGGCGTCGTGCGGGTCGTTCCAGTGGTTGCCGGGCAGGCATGCCCGGATCGCCGCGTGCTGGGCCTCGAGCACCACCTCGTAGAGCGCGCGCTGCGCCGGGCTGTAGCGGCCGTTGACCGGGAAGGTGCGGGTGATGTCGGAGGCGTAGCAGTCGTACTCGCAGCCGGCGTCGATCAGCACCAGGTCGCCGTCGGCGAGCGGCGCGGCGTTCGCGCGGTAGTGCAGCACGCAGCCGTTCGCGCCGCCGCCGACGATCGGCTCGTAGGCGATCTCGGCGTGGTGGCGGTGGAACTCGTGCAGCAGCTCGGCCGCGAGTTCGTACTCCATGACGCCCGGCGCCGCGAGCCGCATCGCGCGGCGATGGGCCGCGACCGCGATCGCCGCCGAGCGGCGCATCGTGTCGAGCTCCGGGCGGCTCTTGTAGAGCCGCATGTCGTGCAGCAGGTGGTCGAGGGCGAAGAACTCCTGCGGCGTGTGCAGGCCCTGCTTGGCCTGGGCGCGCAGGCCGTTGACCCAGCTGATCACGCGCTGGTCGAACTCCGGATGCAGGCCCATCGTGTAGCAGACGCGCGCGCGGCTCTCGAGCAGCCCCGGCAGGATCTCGTCGATGTCGCCGATCGGGAAGGCATCGTCGGCGCCGTAGCGCTCCACCGCCCCCGCCTGCCCCGCCCGGTCGCCGTCCCACAGCTCGCGCGCCGGGTCGCGCTCGCGGCAGAACAGCACGTACTCGCCCTCGGCCCGGTGCGGGATCAGCACCGCGACCGCCTCGGGCTCGGGAAAGCCCGTCAGGAAGTGGAAGTCGCTGTCCTGGCGGTAGGCGTACTCGACGTCGCCGTTGCGGCGGCGCACGGGCGCCGCCGGCAGGATCGCGATCGCGTCGCGGCCCATCTCGCGCATCAGCTGGCGCCGGCGGCGCGCGAACTCGTCCTTCTTCATCGCTCCCCGCCGGCGCGGTGCGCCTCCAGTTCCTCGTACGCCAGCTGCGCGCCGGCCCGCAGGTACTCGACGATCTCGGCGTAGGACGCCTCGTTCGACTCCTCGGTCTCCTCGGCATCGATCGAGGCGCGGCTGATCTCGCCGAAGTCGCGGATCACCTCCTCGACCGTCGCGGGCACGGCCCCCTCGCCCGCGCGCAGCCCGCCGGTGCCGGCGCCGTACAGGAATCCGGCGCACCAGTCGGCGAGCGCGGCGACGCGCCGCTCGAGCGGCTGCTCGTCGTCGGGCAAGAGCGGCTCGAAGTCCAGGTCCTGGCTCAGGAGCGCGGCCTGCGTCTCGACGGCCAGCGTCGCGAGCAGGTTGCGCGAGCGCAACGCGTCCTCGCCGCTGCCCGCGTCGGACAGCACGCCGTCGACCCAGGCGGCGGGATCGAAGCGCGCGACCGCGGCGAGCATCCCGCACAGCGCACCGTGCGTCTCGGCGGCGGTCAGCGCGGCGCCGCTGGCGGCCAGCGCATCGTCCAGTTCGTCGAAGGTGACGGTCAACATAAGCGGGAATTCTACCGCGTTGACCCGTGGGACGGGCCGCGCCTATAGTGCGGCCATGACCGAGGGGACCGCACGTTCGGCGCTGGACCTGGAGCTCAAGCGGCTCGAGAAGCGCCTTGAGGAGCTGATGGTCACGGTCTCGCACCTCAAGGAAGAGAACCGCGCGCTCAAGTCGCGCCACGAGAGCCTGTCCGCCGAGCGCTCGGCGCTCCTGCAGAAGAACGAGCAGGTGCGGGCCCGGGTCGAGGCGATGATCGGCCGCCTGAAGTCGATGGAGCACGGCGCTTGAGCGAGACCAGTCTGGCCCGGGTCAGCGTCCGGATCCTCGAGAAGGAATACCAGTTCGCCTGCGCCGTCGAAGAGCGCGCGGCGCTGCTCGACTCGGCCGAGTACCTGAACTCCGAGATGAAGAAGATCCGCGACAGCGGCAAGGTCATCGGCCTCGACCGGATCGCCGTCATGGCGGCGCTCAACATGGCCAACGAGCTCCTGAAGGGCCGTTCGCGCGACACGACGCTCGAGGTGGACGTCGTGCACCGCGTCCGCCAGCTGCGGGAGCGCGTCGAGGCGACGCTCGAGCGGGGCCAGCAGCTGGAACTGTGATCGGGGGCACGATCCGTGCCAGCGCCGCAGGGCGCAACTCTTCCGTCCGGCCCTTCCGTCCGTCACAAGGTATGGGGTAGTCTGAGGTCGGCGCCGCCTGCGGTGTTCGACTCGGGTTGTGAGTACCTCTCGACCCTAATGCGTTAACCCCGGGGCATCCTGCTTGCGACAACAGTGTGCAAGTCCGTCCCGAACGGAAAGCCTAAAGTGTTGCAGCACGCCCCACTTGTTGCTCTGGCTCGAGAGCAACGGCCCTTGACGGCACAGGCGGGTGGCGCCGCTTCCCTTCCCCGGCGGCCGGCCGCTTCCGGCAGGCTGCCCACGCCAGCGTCGCGCCGATGAAATACTGGCTGATGAAGACCGAGCCGACGACCTTCGGCATCGACGACCTGGCGAAGGCGCCGCGCCGCCGGTCCCACTGGGACGGGGTGCGCAACTACCAGGTCCGCAACATGATCCGCGACGAGATGCAGAAGGGCGACCTCGCGTTCTTCTATCACTCGAGCTGCGCGGTCCCCGGCATCTACGGCGTCGCGCGCATCGCGCGCGCCGGCTACCCCGACCCGACCGCCTTCGACCGCCGCCACGCGCACTTCGATCCGAAGAGCGATCCGGCCGCGCCGACCTGGTACATGGTCGACGTCGAGCTCGTGCGGCGCTTCGCGGCGCCGGTGACGCTCGAGAAGCTGAAGGCGAATGCGCGCGCCCTCGAGGACCTGCTCGTGCTCCGCCGCGGCAATCGACTGTCGATCATGCCGGTCACCGCCACGCAGTGGCGCAAGGTGCTCGCGCTCGCATGAGCGCGCGCGGAGCGCGCGCATCTGCGCTCTGCTCGCGAGGTGCGAACGACGCGTGGTGCTAGCACAACGACGAGTCACTTGCTTGTAATTTGACTTTTTGTGTATATACTCCGTCCCCGGACTAACCCGACATGGAGAACTACTATGGCGACGAAGAAGAAAGCTGCTAAGAAGAAGGCGACGAAAAAGAAGTAAGCCTTCTGGAGTGGCAGGGGATCGAGGTCTGAAGACCTCCGGGTCGCTGACCGAAGATCCCCGCTCTTCACCGACTGTGCCCGCGAAAGCGGGCACAGTCGTTTCTGGATCCCGCACTTTCGCGCGCCGCCCGGCGCGGCCGCGCGAGGCCTGAAAACAAGGGGTTTTCGCACCGATGGCCGCCGATGACCAGAAGCGCGCCGCCGCCGAAGCGGCACTCGCCTACGTCCCCGAGGGCAGCATCCTCGGCGTCGGCACCGGCTCCACCGTCAACCACTTCATCGCCGCGCTCGCCCGCAAGCGGATCCCGATCGCCGGTGCGGTGTCGAGCTCGGAGGCGAGCACGCGGCTGCTGCGCGCCGCCGGCATCGACGTCGTCGACCTCAACTCGGCCGGCGACCTCGACCTCTACGTCGACGGCGCCGACGAGGCGACCCGGCACCTCGCCCTGATCAAGGGGGGTGGCGCGGCGCTGACCCGCGAGAAGATCGTCGCCGCCGCGTCGCGCCGCTTCGTCTGCATCGTCGACCGCTCCAAGCTGGTCGACGTGCTCGGCCGCTTCCCGCTGCCGGTCGAGGTGATCCCGATGGCGCGCTCCTACGTCGCGCGCCAGCTGGTCCGGCTCGGCGGCCAGCCGGTGCTGCGCGAGGGCGTGACCACCGACAACGGCAACGTGATCCTCGACGTCCACAACCTCAGGATCACGGACCCGACCGCGCTCGAGACCGAGATCAACCAGCTCGCCGGGGTGGTGGCGAACGGGCTGTTCGCGCGCCGCGGCGCGGACCTGCTGCTGGTCGGCACCGACGCCGGCGTCGAGGTCGTCAAGCCCTGAGGCCGCGGCCGCTCAGCGGGCCGCGCCGTCGCCAAGCAGCTCGGCGAGGCGCGCGTCCTTCGCCGCCCAGAGCCCGGCGAGCCACTGCTGGAAGCGGCCGCGAAAGGCCGCGTCGCCGGCGTAGTCCCCGGCCGACAGCCACGGCTCGAGCGGCCGGCGCCTGACCTCGACGACGATCTGCCGGATCCGCCCGCAGCACAGGTCCCAGAAGCCGCCGCCGCCCGCGGGATAGGCCACCGTGACGTCGAGGATCTCGTGCAGGATCGGTCCCATCGCGCCGAGCACGAAGGCGATGCCGCCGGCGCGCGGGTTCAAGAGGTGCCGGTAGGGCGCGCCGCTCCGGTCGCGCTTCTCGGGCGTGAAGCGCGTGCCCTCGACGAAGTTGATGACCGAGGTCGGCAGGTCGCGGAAGCGCTCGCAGGCGCGGCGCGTGGTCTCGAGGTCGACGCCGCGCAGCTCCGGCCGGCGCTCGAGCTCCTCGCGCGAGTAGCGCTTCATGAACGGCATGTCGAGCGCCCACCAGGCGAGCCCGAGCACCGGCACCCAGCGCAGTTCCTTCTTGATGAAGAACTTCAGGAACGGCACCCGCCGGTTGAGCACCGCCTGCAGCGCGAGAATGTCGACCCACGAGCGATGGTTCGACACCACGAGGTACCAGCCCCGGCGGTTCAGCCCCTCGAGGCCGCTCAGCTGCCAGCGCGTCTCTTGCAGCCGGCGCAGCAGCAGCGTGTTGAAGGCGATCCAGTCCTCGGCGATCGCCGTCAGCAGCCTGCCCAGCGCGCGCCGCCCGGCCGCCCACGGCAGGGCGAGCTTGACGAGCGCGAGCGCGATCAGGGGCAGGCCGTGCACCAGCGTGTTGGCGACCATCAGCAGCAGCATCGCGCCGCCCCGCAGCGGGCCGGCAGGCAGTCGTGGCACGGGGGCGGCCTCGGTGGTTGCCGGCATTCTGCCCGAGGCCGGCGCGCCGCGGGGAGTGGGCTGCGCTTGACGCCCCGCCGGCGCGTCAGACGGGGGCGGGACCCGCGCCGTAGCGCGCGCGCAGCTCGCGCTTCAGGACCTTGCCGATGGCGCTGCGCGGCAGCTCCGCCACGAGGGCGAGCGCCGCGAGGCGCTGCGTCGCGCCGAGCCGCTCGTTGGCCCAGAGCCTGAGCTCCTCGCCGCCGACCTCGGCCCCCGCGCGCAGCACCACGACCGCGAGCGGCGTCTCGCCCCAGCGCTCGGACGGCACGCCGATGACGGCGGCCTCGGCCACCGCCGCGTGCGCGCTGAGCACCGCCTCGAGGTCGCTCGGGTAGACGTTGAAGCCGCCGGAGATGATCAGGTCCTTGCGACGGTCGAGCAGCGTCAGGAAGCCCTCGCCGTCGAAGCGGCCGACGTCGCCGGTGCGCAGCCACGGCGTGCCGGCCGCGTCGCGCCAGTAGCTCTGCGCGGTGAGCTCGGGCAGCCGGTGGTAGCCGCTCATCATCGCGGTGGAACGGCTGACGATCTCGCCGACCGCGCCGGCGGGCAGCTCGCGGTCGGCCTCGTCGATCACCCGGAACTCGCTGCCCGGCGCCGGGCAGCCGACGGTGTGCAGCTTGTCCGGCCGCTCGTGCGCGGCGAGCACGCAGACGCCGCCACCCTCCGTCAGGCCGTAGAACTCGGTCAGGCCGCCGGGCCAGCGCGCGAGCGCCTGCGCCTTCAGCGCCGCCGCGAACGGCGCGCTGGTGGCGTACTTCATCCGGAAGCTCGACAGGTCGCGGCTGCCGAACCCGGGGTGCGCCAGCAGCCGGCGGTACTGCGCCGGCACCAGCATCGTGTGGGTCGCGCGGTGGCGCTCGGCGAGCTCCAGGTAGCGCTCGACGTCGAACTTCTCCATCAGCACCACCGTGCCGCCGCGCGCCAGCGTCGGGATCACCGACACCAGCGTCGTGTTCGAGTAGAGCGGCGTCGAGATCAGCGTCACCGCGTCGTCGCCGTAGTCGACCCGCTGCACGTGCTGCCAGCGCATGCGGTGCGACTGCACGATGCCCTTCGGCGTGCCGGTGGTGCCGGAGGAGTAGAGGATGTTGAACGCCGCGTCCGGCTCGATCGGGACGGCGGCGGCGGCGGACGGCGCGGACCCGAGCCAGGCCTCGAAGCCGGGGCCGGGGGCGGCGTCGCCGAGTGCGACCGTGCGCGCCGCCGCGTTCCCGCCGGGCGCCGGCAGTGGCGCGTCGGCGAACACGACGCGCGGCGCCGCGTCCGCGAGCATGCGCGCGAGCGCCTCGGCCGTCGCCGAGACCGGCAGCGGCACCGCGACGGCGCCCGCGCGCAACGCGCCGACGAAGGCGACGAGGTAGTCGGGCGAGCTCGCGGCGGCGATCGCCACCGCATCGCCGGGGCGCACGCCGTCGCGCTCAAGCGCGGCGGCCGTCCGGCCGATGCGCGCGTCGAACTCGCGGTAGCTGAGGCGCGCGCCGCCGTGCACCAGCGCCGTGCGATCGGGTCGCGCGGCGGCCTGCGCGCCGATGGCATCCGACAGCGTCGCGAACGGCGCCGCGAGCAGTGACTCCAGCGGCATGCGCGGCCTCCCCTCTGCGGGCGCGCCACCCGGCGACGCCGGCCGGTCGTGCGCGGCGGTCCAAGGTGCTGCGTCGGGCCCCACGATAGGCACCGGCGCCTGGGCGTTCAAGGGCCCGCGGCCGCGGCACGCCGCCGGCGCAAAACAGAAGGGCCCGCACGAGCGGGCCCTTCGGTTTGGCTGGGGGACTAGGATTCGAACCTAGATTGACGGAGTCAGAGTCCGCTGTCCTACCGTTAGACGATCCCCCAAATCCGGGAGAGCCGCTGCCCGGGCCGAACGCCGGTCCAGCGGAGACCGGCGCCGCCGGGCGTCGCCGCCCGGCCGGACCCGGAGCGCGTCAGCGCTTCGAGAACTGCGTGCCGCGACGGGCCTTGCGGCGGCCCACCTTCTTGCGCTCGACCTCGCGCGCGTCGCGCGTCACGAAGCCGGCGACGCGCAGCTGCTTGCGCAGCGACTCGTCGAACTGCATGAGCGCGCGCGTGATGCCGTGGCGGATCGCGCCGGCCTGGCCGGTGATGCCGCCGCCGTCGACCGCGACGTCGACGTCGAAGCGGCTCGCCATCTGCACGAGCTCGAGCGGCTGGCGGACGATCATCCGGCCGGTCTGGCGACCGAAGAACTCGTCGATCGAGCGCGCGTTGATCGTGATCTTGCCCGAGCCGGGCTTCAGGTGCACGCGCGCGGTCGAGGACTTGCGGCGGCCGGTTCCGTAATACGTAGTAGCGGGCATGGTCTAACCTTGGAAGTCGGATTCGTCAGGCGAGCTCGATCGCCTTCGGCTGCTGCGCGGCGTGCGGGTGCTTGGCGCCCGCGAACACGTGCAGCTTCTTGTACATCTTCCGGCCGAGCGGGCCCTTGGGCAGCATGCCCTTGACCGCGATCTCGATCGCGCGCTCCGGGTGCTCCGCGAGCATCTTGCCGAGCGCGATGCTCTTGATGCCGCCGATCGCGCCGGTGTGGTGGTAGTACATCTTGTCGCGCAGCTTGGCGCCGGTGACGGCGACCTTCTCGGCGTTGACGACGATGATGTTGTCGCCGCAGTCGACGTGCGGGGTGTAGGCGGCCTTGTGCTTGCCGCGCAGGCGCATCGCGATCGCGCTCGCGAGGCGGCCCAGCGTCTTGCCCGAGGCGTCGACGACGAACCAGTCGCGGCGCACCGTCCGGGAATTCTCGAAAACCGTCTTCATGGGTCGACTCGGGGGATCGGCGAAAGACCGCGAAGTTTACCCACTGGCACCGCACTTGGAAAGGCCGGCATTGCACTGCGGCATGGCCGCCGACGGGCTGGGCGGGCGGGGCCGGGAGGTCCATATAATAGAGACCGGATGGCCGACACGCTGCGCACCCTGACGCCGCTGGATCGTCTCTTATCTGTTATAGATCAAGGACTTAGGACGTCATGGGCGGAGCCATCGGCGATCGGCGGCAGCGGCCGCCCGACCCCGGCCCCCCCGCCCGGCGACCCGGCGCCGGCGCTCGAGCCTGACGAGGCGCGGCGGGCGGCCGGCCTCATGCGGGTCAACCACGCAGGTGAGGTG
Organism: Steroidobacteraceae bacterium; assembly: GCA_035524595.1. GTDB lineage: Bacteria > Pseudomonadota > Gammaproteobacteria > Steroidobacterales > Steroidobacteraceae > CAIKZZ01. The sequence goes on from DATKOP010000081.1 coordinate 24,780, forward strand.
GCGGCCCAGGCGCTCTACCACGGCCAGGCGCTCGTCGCCCGCGAGCCCGAGGTGCGGGAGTTCCTGCTCGACGCGGCGCGCGAGGAAGGCGATCACCTCATCTGGTGCGCCGAGCGCCTCGCGGCGCTGCACTCCCGGCCGAGCGTCCTGAACCCGCTCTGGTACGGCGGCGCGGTCGCGATCGGCGCCCTCGCCGGCCTCGCCGGCGACCGCGTCAGCCTCGGCTTCATCAGCGAGACCGAGCGCCAGGTGGAGGGCCACCTCGACGAGCACCTGGCGCGCCTGCCGGCCAAGGACCTCGCGAGCCGGGCGATCCTCGAGCAGATGAAGGCCGACGAGGTCCGCCACGGCGCGAACGCGCTCGAGCGCGGCGGCGCGGCGCTGCCATCCCCGGTAGCGGCGCTGATGCGACTGACGTCGAAGCTGATGACCCGCAGCGCCTACTGGATCTAGGCGCTCGCGGCACGGCATTCGGTCTTTGGCTTGCGATTCAGAGCGTTATGATCTATATCTGCCGAATCGCAAATCGCTGGGCGCGGGCGCAACGAGGGACAGCCGGATGGAAGAACAAGTAAAAGCGTTGAGCGATCTGCCTGCGATCAACCGCTTTCTCAGCTATTGCCGCATCCGCACCGTGCCGTCGAAGACGGTGATCATCCACGCGGGCGACCTGCCGGACGTCCTCTACTACATCATCAGCGGCTCGGTCGAGGTGATGATCGAGGACGAGGAAGGCAACGAGATGGTGCTCGCCTACCTCAACAAGGGGCAGTTCTTCGGCGAGATGGGCCTCTTTCACGAGACGCCGACGCGCAGCGCCTGGGTGCGCACGCGCCAGAGCTGCGAGCTCGCCGAGATGACCTACCCGCGCTTCCGCCAGATCGCGGCCGAGAGCCCGGGACTCATCTTCGAGCTCGCGACCCAGCTCGCGACGCGCCTCGACCGCACCAACAAGAAGCTCGGCGACCTCGCCTTCGTCGACGTCACCGGCCGGGTCGCGCACGCGATCATGGACCTGTGCGGCGAGCCGGACGCGATGACCCATCCGCAGGGCATGCAGATCAAGGTCAGCCGGCAGGAGCTGTCGCGGCTCGTCGGCTGCTCGCGCGAGATGGCGGGCCGCGTGCTCAAGGTGCTCGAGGAGCAGGGGCTGCTGAAGGCCACCGGCAAGACCATCGTCGTGTTCGGCGCGCGGCCGAAGATGAAGACCCGGCCGGTCGTCGTGCCGACCAAGGAGATGCGCGAGAAGCTCGCCAAGGCGCGCGTCGAGGACGAGGAAGACGACGAGGACGAGGAGTAGTCGCGCACCGCACCGCGCCACCCCGCCCGCCCGACGCCCCGCCCTGCGGGGCGTCGTCGTCTGGGGCTCAGGCGCGCGGCGCGCCGGCGGCGGCGATCTCCTCGCGCATGCGCCTGATCGTGGCCGCGTAGTCCTTGGCGCCGAAGATCGCCGAGCCCGCGACGAAGGTGTCGGCGCCGGCGCGGGCGATCGCGCCGATGTTGTCGACCTTGACGCCGCCGTCGATCTCGAGCCGGATCTCGCGGCCCGCCGCGCGGATCCGCTCGCGCACGGCGGCGAGCTTGGCGAGCGCGCCGGGGATGAACTTCTGGCCGCCGAAGCCCGGGTTCACGGACATCAGCAGGATCATGTCGACCTTGTCCATCACGTGGTCGAGGCAGTTCAGCGGCGTCGCGGGGTTGAGCACGAGGCCCGGCCGGCAGCCGTGCTCGCGGATCAGGCCGAGCGTGCGGTCGACGTGCTCGCTGGCCTCCGGATGGAAGGTGATCCAGCTGGCGCCGGCGGCGGCGAAGTCCGGCACGATCCGGTCCACCGGGCGCACCATCAGGTGCACGTCGATCGGCGCGCTGATGCCGCGCTTCCTGAGCGCCTCGCACACCAGCGGCCCGATCGTCAGGTTCGGGACGTAGTGGTTGTCCATGACGTCGAAGTGGATCAGGTCGGCGCCGGCGGCGAGCACGGCCTCGACCTCCTCGCCGAGGCGGGCGAAATCCGCAGACAGGATCGACGGCGCGATGAACGGCGGCATACGCTCGGCTCGGGCGGTGGGTGAGGGGGTCAGCGGCCGGACAGGAGGTGCGCCACCGCGACCAGCGCGTCGACACCCCCGTCCATCATGTAGTGGACCGGGGTCTCGCCCTTGAACGGCACCTCGCGGCGCGGCTCGTGGATCCAGCGGAAGGCGCGCTCGCCGGAGACGCCGTTCTTGGACAGCGCGGCGTGGATGCCGGTGATGATCTGGATGCGCTTCTGCTGCGCCGGCGTCAGCCGCGGGCCCTGACCGACGCGGTAGCGCCTGAGCACCGCCGACGAGGGGCAGCGCAGCAGCTTGCACTGCTGGATCTCGGACAGCTCCCAGGCATCCGCGACCCGGAAGAAGGCCGACAGCGCCGCCGGGACGCGCCCCTGCGGCGCGGCGGGGGCCTTAGCGAAGGCCGCGGGCTTCGCAGATGACTTCGTAGGCTTCACGGATGCGCTGCGTCTTCTCTTTCGCCAGATCCTGCATCGATTCCGGCAGCCCGCGCGCGACGAGCTTGTCCGGATGGTTCTCGCTCATCTGCCGACGATACGCTTTCTTGACCTCCTCGTCGCTGGCCGACTGCGCCAGCCCGAGGACCGCGTAGGCGCTCGCGAGCCGGGCGCCGGGGGCCGGCGGCGGCGCGGTCCAGCCCCGCCCCTGCTGCAGCCGCAGCGCCGCCTCCAGGTGCGCGACCTCCAGGCCGCTGAATCCGAGCCGCTCGGCGACGCCCATGATCAGCCCGCGGACCGGTCCCTTGAGGTCGTTGCCGGCCAGCGCCGCACGCACCTGGATCTCGAGGAACACCCGCAGGAGGTCGTGGCGCGGCCCGCACAGCGCCCTCAGGCGCGCGATCTCGGCTTCGACCGGATAGTCGGGCTGCTTGCCGCGGTTGAAGGCGGCGATCGCGCGCCGGACGTGCTGCTCGTCGAGGTGCATCTGGCGCATGATCAGCCGGGCGGCGTCGATCTCGGCCTCGGAGACCCGTCCGTCCGCCTTGGCGAGGTAGCCCATGACCGCGAACGCGGTCTGGAACAGCGCGCCGCCGATGCTGGCCGGATCGTCGCCGCCGCCAGCGCCGCCCTGCTCCTGCGACAGGTCGAAGCCGTGGCCGATCAGCGCGCCGAGCACCGCGCCGACCGGGCCGGCGGCGAGGCCGACCAGCGCGCCGAGGATCTTTCCGGTCCATCGCATCGAGTTTCTTGACCCTGCTTTCGGCGCCTTGCAAGAATGCCGGGCCCGTGACGGACCCGCCGATCATGGTAGCAGCGACGAGGCGCGAACCGTCCCATGAACCACTCCCCGACCGAGCCCGTGTTCGAGACCCAGCTGAGCGGGCTCGAGCTCCTCCACCGCGGCAAGGTGCGCGACGTCTACGCGCTCGACGACGGCCTGATGCTGCTGGTGGCCACCGACCGGCTGTCGGCCTTCGACGTCGTGCTGCCGGACCCGATCCCGGAGAAGGGACGGGTCCTGACCGAGATCTCGACCTACTGGTTCGGGCGCACGGCGCACATCGTCGCCAACCACCTCGCCGACCGGCCGCTCGAGGAGTTCGTCAGCGATCCGGCCGAGCGGCGCATGCTCAAGCACCGCGCCGTGGTCGTGCGCCGGCTGCGCGCGCTGCCGGTCGAGGCGGTGGTGCGCGGCTACGTGATCGGCTCCGGCTGGAAGGACTACCAGCGCACCGGCGCGATCTGCGGCGTGCGCCTGCCGGCCGGCCTCAAGCTCGCCGACCGCCTGCCCGAGCCGATCTTCACGCCGGCCACCAAGGCCGCGGTCGGCGAGCACGACGAGAACGTGCCCTTCGAGCAGGTCGCCGAGACCATCGGCCGCGAGCTCGCCGAGCAGGTGCGGCGCAACGCGCTCGCGCTCTATGCCTTCGCCGCCGAGCACGCGCGCCGCCGCGGCATCCTGATCGCCGACACCAAGTTCGAGTTCGGCGTCGACGGCCACGAGCGCCTGGTGCTGATCGACGAGGCGCTGACCCCGGACTCGTCGCGCTTCTGGCCGGCCGCGAGCTACGAGCCCGGCAAGAGCCCGCCGTCGTTCGACAAGCAGTACGTGCGCGACTACCTCGAGACGCTCGACTGGAACAAGCGCGCGCCGGGGCCGCGGCTGCCGGCCGAGGTGATCCGCCGCACCAGCGAGAAGTACCTCGAGGCGCTCAGGCTGCTGACCGCCGCCTAGGGCCGCGGCGCGCGCGCGGCCCAGCGCGCGATCAGGCTCGCGATCGCCTCGAGGCCCTCGGTCAGTGCCGCCGGGCCGGGCTGCAGGATCAGCGCGGACTTCACCTCGTGCAGCTCGCCGTCGCGCACCGCCGGCACCGCGGCCCAGCCCGGACGCGAGGCGACGCGCTCCGGCCGGAACTTCTTGCCGCACCACGAGCCGAGGATCAGGTCCGGGGCGCGCCGCGGCACCTCGAGCGGGTCGGCGACGATGCGGCCCCGGCCGAGGGGCTCGCGCGCGAGCTCGGGGAAGCAGTCGTCGCCGCCCGCGATCGCGATCAGCTCCGACACCCAGCGGATCGCGGAGATCTGCGGCTCGTCCCACTCCTCGAAGTAGACCCGCGGCCGGCGCGGCAGCCGCGCCGCGGCCGCGCGCGCCGCCGCGAGCCCCTGCTCGAGCCGCGCCACCAGCCGCGCGGTCTTGGCCTCGCAGCCGATCAGCCCGCCGAGCGTGCGGATCATGGTCAGGATCTCGGCGACGCTGCGCTGGTTGAAGACGTGCACCGCGAGGCCCGCGCGCACCAGCGCCGCGGCGATCTCGGCCTGCAGGTCGGAGAAGCCGAGCACCAGGTCCGGCTCGAGCGCGACGATGCGGTCGATGCGGGCGCTGGTGAAGGCCGAGACGCGCGGCTTCTCGCGGCGCGCGCGCGGCGGGCGCACCGTGAAGCCGGAGATGCCGACGATGCGCCAGTCCTCGCCCAGCAGGTACAGCGTCTCGGTCGTCTCCTCGGTCAGGCAGACGATCCGCTCGGGGAAGCCGCTCGCCTCGGGCACCGCCGTCTCCTCGGCAACGACCGAGCTTAGAACGGCGCCGGCCTCACTTGCCAGCGAGCCGCGCGAAGTGCAAGGCTAGCCGGCGCGTGCTGGCCAAATTCCACAAAGTCGAGGCGCTGCTGTTCGACCTCAGGCCCGCGCCGCTCGGCCGGGCCGGCGCCGCCCTGCGCGCCGTGCTGCGCTACGGCTACGCGCTCATCAGGGACCTGCTGGTCGGCGACCTCAACATGCGGGCGATGAGCCTCGTCTACACGACGCTGCTGTCGGTCGTGCCGCTGCTCGCGTTCTGCTTCTCGATCGTCAAGGCGCTCGGCTTTCACCGCGAGTTCGAGCCGCTGATCGCGGAGTTCTTCCGCCCGCTCGGCGAGCGCGGCCCGGAGCTGACCGCGCGCGTCGTCGAGTTCGTCGACCACCTGCAGGGCGGCGTGCTCGGCACGCTCGGGCTCGCGGTCCTGATCTGGACCGTGATCTCGGTGGTGCAGAAGGTCGAGGAGTCGTTCAACTACGTCTGGCACGTCGACCGGCCGCGCAGCTTCGCGCGCCGCTTCAGCGAGTACCTGTCGGTGCTGATCGTCAGCCCGGTGCTGATGGCGGCGGCGGTCGCCCTGGTCGCCTCGCTGACCACGCAGTCGCTGCTCGGCTGGTTCGCGGCGCACCCGCCGCTCGGCGCGCTGCTCGGCGCCGCCGGCCGGCTCGGGCCGCTCGCGATCGTCGCCGCCGGCTTCACCTTCCTGTACTCGTTCGTGCCGAACACCAGGGTGCGCTTCCGGGTCGCGGCCGCCGCCGGCCTCGCGGCCGCGGCCGCCTGGGTCGGCGCGAGCTTCGGCTTCACGCGGCTCGTCGCGTTCTCGACCCAGACGATGGCGGTGTACGCGGGCTTCGCGATCGTGCTGCTGGTGCTGGTGTGGGTCTGGCTCAACTGGCTGATCCTGCTCACCGGGGCGCTGTTCGCGTTCTACCTGCAGAACCCGGCGTACCTGCGCTCGGGCGAGCGCGACGTGGTGCCGACGATGCCGCTGCGCGAGCGGCTCGCGCTCAGCGTCATGTACCTCGTGGCGCGCGCCTTCGAGGCCGGCGACCGGCGCCATCGCGTCGCGACGCTCGCCGAGGCGCTGGCCGTGCCGAGCATCGCGCTCGGGCCGATCGTCGACGCGCTCGAGGACGCGGGCCTGCTGGAGACCACCGACGCCGAGGCGCTGCTGCCGGCGCGCGACCCGGCGCGGATCACGCTCGACGAGGTGCTGGTGGCGGTGCGCGAGGGCCACCTCGGTCGCGCCATGATGCTGCGCCAGGCGGCGATCGTCGGCCCCGCCGAGGAGGCCTGCGGCCGGGTCGACGCGGCGATCCGCAGCGAGCTCGGCCGCGTCACGCTCCGGGAGTTCGCGGCCGGCGGGACCGCCGCGCCGCCCTAGACCTGCGTCAGCGCCTGGCGCATGTCCTCGATCAGGTCGTCCGGATCCTCGATGCCGATCGAGACGCGGATCATCGACTCGGAGATGCCGAGCCGGCTGCGGACCTCGGCCGGCACGCCGGAGTGGGTCATCGCCGCCGGGTGGCTGGCGAGGCTCTCGGTGCCGCCGAGGCTGACCGCGAGCTTGATGACCTGCAGCGCGTCGAGGAAGCGGAACGCGCCGGCCTCGCCGCCCTGGACCTCGAAGGAGAACGTCGAGCCCGCGCCGCGGCACTGGCGCTCGAACACCGCGCGCCGCGGGTCGGAGGCCGGCAGCAGGCCCAGGTGCTTGACCGCGGTCACCTTCGGCTGCGTGGCGAGGAACTCGGCGACGCGCCGCGCGTTGTCGTCGGCACGCTCCATGCGCAGCTTCAGGGTCTCCAGCGAGCGCAGCAGCATCCACGCCGAGTTGGGGTCGAGCTGCGTGCCCATCGCGCCGCGCAGCAGCCGGATCGGCTGCACCACCTCGCGCCGGCCGGTCACGCCGCCGGCGACCAGGTCGGAGTGCCCGCCGACGTACTTGGTCAGCGAGTAGACGTTGAGGTCGGCGCCGCACTTCAGCGGGTTCTGGTACAGCGGCCCGAGCAGCGTGTTGTCGGTGACCACCAGCGGCCGGTGGCCCTGGCGCCGGCCGATGTCGCCGGCGACCTCCGCCATCAGCGCGAGGTCGACCAGCGCGTTGGTCGGGTTCGCCGGGGTCTCGGTCATGATCAGCGCCACCCGCCCGAGCGCGAGCGCCGCGTCGGCCGCCTCACCGACCGCGGCGCGCGACAGGCCGTCGGTGAAGGCGACGTGGCGGATGCCGTAGTTCGGCAGCGCCTTGGCGATCAGGGTCTCGGTGCCGCCGTAGAGCGGCTGGCAGCACAGCAGCACGTCGCCGGCCCTGAGGAAGGCGAGGAACGTGGTCGCGATCGCCGACATGCCGGAGGAGAACACGGCCGCCGCCTCGGCCTCGTCCCAGAGCGCGAGCCGGTCCTCGAGCACCTCGAGGTTCGGGTTGTTGAAGCGCGAGTAGACGAGGCCGCCGGCCTGGCCTGCCGGCACCGGCTTGCGGCCGGAGGTGTAGTCGAAGAAGTCCTTGCCGTCCTGGGCGGTGCGGAACACGAACGTCGAGGTCAGGAACACGGGCGGCTTGAGCGCGCCCTCCGAGAGGTGCGGCTCGTAGCCGTAGCCCATCATCTGGCTCTCGGGCGCCAGCGTCCGCCGGCCGATGGTGCGCTTGTGGTAGGTGTCGGCCATGAGCTCGCTCCTCGCTGTGGGTCGCCGCGCCGCCCGGCTACTCGCCGGCGATCGTCATCTCCTCGACCAGCATCGAGCCGACGCGGATCGCGCCGCGGTCGTCGACGTCGCGCCCGACCGCGACCAGGTTGCGGAACATGTCCTTGAGGTTGCCGGCGATGGTGATCTCGTGGACCGGGTGGCCGAGCGCACCGCCTTCCACCCAGAAGCCCGCCGCGCCGCGCGAGTAGTCGCCGGTGACGCCGTTGACGCCCTGCCCCATCAGCTCGGTGACCACGAGGCCGCGGCCCATGCGCCTGAGCAGCGCCTCGAAATCGTCCGGCCCGGGATGGACGTTGAGGTTGTGCACGCCGCCGGCATTGCCGGTGGTCTTGAGCCCGAGCTTGCGGGCGGCGTAGGTGTTGAGCACGTAGCCCTCGAGCACGCCGCCGGCCACCAGCTCGCGGTCGTGGGTCTGGCAGCCCTCGCCGTCGAAGGGCGCGCTGCCGAGCGCGCGCGGCAGGTGCGGGCGCTCGGAGATGCCGAAGAACGCCGGGAACACCCGGCTGCCGGCCGCGTCCAGCAGGAAGGTGCTCTTGCGGTACTGCGCGCCGCCGCGTACCGCCGCGATGAAGTGGCCGACGAGGCCGCGCGCCAGCTCCGGCACGAACAGCACCGGCGCGCGCGTCGTCGCGATGCGCCGCGCGCCGAGCCGGCGCACGGTGCGCTCGGCGGCCTGCCGGCCGACGGCCTCGACGTCCTCGAGCGCGCGCCAGTCGCGCGAGGCCGTGTACCAGTAGTCGCGCTCCTGTTGCTCGCCCTGCTGGCCCATGACCACGCAGCTGACGCTGTAGTAGGTCGACGGGAAGCCGCCGAGGAAGCCGAGCGAGTTGCCGTAGACCCTGAGCGAGCGGTGGCTGCCGAGGCTCGCGCCCTCGGAGTTGGTGACGCGCGGATCGAGCGCGAGCGCGGCCGCCTCGCAGCGCTTGGCGATCTCGATGCCGGCCTCGGCCTCGAGGTCCCAGGGGTGCGACAGGTCGAGGTCGGGGACCTCGCGCGCGAGCGTGTCGGGATCGGGCAGCCCCGCGCACTCGTCCTCGGCGGTGAAGCGCGCGATCGAGACGGCCTTGCGGACCGTGTCGGCGATCGCGTTCCACGACAGGTCGCCGGTGGTCGCGGTGCCCTTGCGCTTGCCGACGTAGGCGGTGATGCCCATGCCGCGGTCGCGCTGGTACTCGAGCGTCTCGACCTCGCCGAGCCGCACGCCGACCGACAGGCCCGTGTCGACGCTGACGCCGACGTCGGCCTCGGTCGCGCCGGCGGCGCGCGCCTCGGCGAGCGACTGCTCGACCAGGGCGGCAAGATCGGCATGCGCGAGCGCGGGCGTCTGCATGGCACTCCGGGGGCGGGAACCGGCCCGTCATTCTAGGCTAGGATGGGCCATGGCGGCGCGCGACGAAGACCCGGAGCCCGACGAGCCCCCCAGCAAGAGCCAGCGCAAGCGGGACGCCGAGGACCTGAAGGACCTGGGCGACGAGCTGGTGGCCCTGCCGGCGCCGGACCTGGAGGCGCTGCCGCTGCCGGAGAAGCTGCGCGACGCCATCGACCTGGCGCGGCGGATCACGGCGCACGGCGCCGCGGCGCGCCAGCGGCAGCTGATCGGCAAGATCCTGCGCAAGGTCGACGTCGAGGAGATCCGGGGGGCGCTCGCGGCGCGCGCGCTCGCGCGGCGCCTCGAGGCGCGCGAGTTCCACCGGGTCGAGGTGTGGCGCGACCGGCTGCTCGCCGAGGGCGAGGCGGCGCTCGCGGCGCTCATCGCCGCCGCGCCGCAGCTCGACGCCGGGCGGCTGCGCGCGCTCGTCGCCCGGGCCGGCGGCGAGGCGGCCGCGGGCCGGCCGCCCGCGGCGGCGCGCGAGCTCTTTCGCTACCTGCGCGACGCGCTCGCGGCCGACGGTCCCAGCGCGTAAAATCCCCGCATGAAGCCACTCGTCGGAATCATCATGGGCTCGTCTTCCGACTGGGAGACGATGCAGGCGGCGGCCGACGCGCTCACCAGGCTCGGCGTGCCGCACGAGGTGCGGGTGATCTCGGCGCACCGCACGCCGGACCTCCTGTTCGAGTACGCCGCCGGCGCCAAGGGCCGCGGCCTCGAGGTCATCATCGCCGGCGCCGGCGGTGCGGCGCACCTGCCCGGCATGACCGCCGCCAAGACGCCGCTGCCGGTGCTCGGCGTGCCGGTGCAGTCCAAGACCCTGTCCGGCCTCGACTCGCTCTTGTCGATCGCGCAGATGCCGGCCGGCATCCCGGTCGGCACGCTCGCGATCGGCGCCGCCGGCGCGACCAACGCGGCGCTGCTCGCCGCCGCGATCCTCGCCAACAAGCACGCCGCGATCGGCGCCGCGCTCGAGCGCTTTCGCGCCGCGCAGACCGAGCAGGTGCTCGCGAAGCCCGACCCGCGCACGGGTGCGACCCCGTGAGGGTCGCGGTCATCGGCGCGGGCCAGCTCGGAAGGATGCTGGCCCTGGCGGGCTATCCGCTCGGCATCCGCTGCGAGTTCTATGACCGCAGCGCCGACACGCCCGGCGGCCAGGTGGGGCCGATCGTCAGCGGCGCCTTCGACGACCTCGAGCGGCTCGCGGACCTCGCGCGACGGGCCGACGTCGTCACCTTCGACTGGGAGAACGTGCCGGTAACCTCGCTCGCGCCGCTGGTGCGCCTCGCGCCCGTGTACCCGCAGCCGGCGGCGCTCGCGGTCGCGCAGGACCGGCTGCTCGAGAAGACGCTGTTTCGCGACCTCGGCATCCCGACGCCGCCGTTCGCACCGGTCGACCTCAGGCAGGACCTCGAGGCGGCGGTGGCGCGGCTCGGGCTGCCCGGCATCCTCAAGACCCGCCGCTTCGGCTACGACGGCAAGGGCCAGGCGCGCCTCAGGTCGCGCGCCGACCTCGACGCGGCCTGGCGCGCGCTCGGCGGCGAGCCGCTGATCTACGAGGGCTTCGTGCGCTTCAGCCGCGAGCTGTCGCTGATCGGGGTGCAGAGCACGCGCGGCGAGGTGGCCTTCTACCCGCTCGCCGAGAACGTCCACGAGCACGGCATCCTGGCCGTGACCCGCGCGCCGGACCGCAGCGTCGCGCTGCAGCGCGCGGCCGAGCGGCACATGCGCGCCGTGTTCGACCGCTTCGGCTACGTGGGCGTGCTGGCGATCGAGTTCTTCGTCGCGGGCGGCCGGCTGATCGCCAACGAGATGGCGCCGCGGGTGCACAACTCCGGGCACTGGACCATCGAGGGCGCCGAGACCAGCCAGTTCGAGAACCACCTGCGGGCGATCCTCGGGCTGCCGCTCGGGCCGACCGCGGCGCGCGGCCACGCGGCGATGCTGAACTTCGTCGGCCGGATGCCGGACCTCAGGCGCGCGCTCGCGGTGCCGGGCCTGCACCTGCACGACTACGGCAAGCGCGAGGCGCGCCCGGGCCGCAAGCTCGGCCACGCGACCGTGGTGGCGCCGAGCGCGCCGGCCCGCGACGCGGCCCTCAGGCGGCTCAAGCGGCTGCGCTGAACGGCCGCCCCCCGCTCGCCCCGGCCGCGCCCCGGCCGGCCCGGGCGGCCTTTGGCGGTGCTTTGACGGTACCGTATAGTGGGCCGTCCCGAGCCAGCGGACCGGCTAGCAGGCACCTCGGCGGATGTATCTCGACCTGTTCCATCTCAAGGAGCTGCCCTTCCGGCTGAGCCCGGATCCGCAGTTCCTGTACCTGTCGAAGCACCATGGACGCGCCAAGGCGTACATGGAGTCGACGATCTGGTTCACCGACGGCTTCGTCGTGATCACCGGCGAGATCGGCTCCGGCAAGACCACGCTGATCGAGAGCTTCCTGCGCGAGCTCGACAAGGACGTGGTGGTCGCGCAGATCAACCAGACCCAGATCAGCCCGCTCGGCTTCCTGCAGGGCCTCTTGGTGCAGTTCGGCTTCTCGCCCTTCAAGATGAACAAGGCCGAGCTGCTGGCCACGATCAACAACTTCCTGATCGAGCAGTACGCCGCCGGCCGCAAGGTGGTGCTGGTCATCGACGAGGCGCAGAACCTGTCGAGCCGCGTGCTCGAGGAGGTGCGGCTCTTGTCCGGCGTCGAGACCACCAAGGACAAGACGCTGCGCATCATCCTCGCCGGCCAGCCCGAGCTCAACGACAAGCTCGACTCGCCGGAGATGGTCCAGCTCGCGCAGCGCATCCGGCTGCGCTTCCACCTGACGCCGCTGTCGCGCGAGGACACGAGCGCCTACGTGCTGCACCGCCTCGAGGTCGCCGGCGCCGCCGGCCGCACGATCTTCAGCGACGGCGCGCTCGCGCTCGTGCACCGCTACACCGGCGGCGTGCCGCGCCTCATCAACACGCTGTGCGACACGGCGATGATGAGCGCCTTCGCCATCGACAAGGGCAGCGTCGACGAGGCCGAGGTGCAGGCGGCGGTCGACGAGCTGCAGTGGGTCGAGTACGCGGCCCGCACCAACCGCATGCAGCGCGCCGAGATGGTGGTGCCGGTGCTGAGGCACGTCTCGCCCGACACCGTGCTCGGCCGGCTGTCGATCGCGACCGACGGCCACACGGTCGGCGAGCGCGAGCTGAGGATGGGCCGGCTGCTGGTCGGCCGCACGCCGGAGAACGACCTGCAGATCGACTCCAAGTACGTCAGCCGCCACCACTGCCAGATCACGGTCGCGCTCGAGGGCGCGGTGGTCGAGGACCTGAACAGCACCAACGGCATCGTTTACCGCGGCAAGCGCGTGCGCCGCCACCTGTTCAAGAACGGCGACGTGATCGTCATCGGCCAGCACACGCTGACCTACGTCGACGAGCGGCCGGGCACCGGGCGGGGCCCGGCCGACACCGGCGCGGGCGATCCGAACGCCACCGGCTCGCACGAGACGCTCGCCGGCGGCGCCGCCCCCGAGGCCGGCTCCGGGCCGCACTGAGCCGCGGGCGGCGGGCTACTCGTCGAGCGGGCGGTGGTCGTAGCGCGCGGCGTCCGCGCGGTAGGAGCGGCGCCTGAGGATCAGCACGCAGCCGCCGACGATGCCGACGACCCCGGCCGCGAACGCCGCGTTGCTCCACGCCGACCCGCGGCCGGCGTAGGAGCCGAGGCAGGCGCCGAGCCCGGCCACCACGTACGCGTACGGTAGGATCTCGTAGAGCCCGCGCGGCAGGTGCATCGCAAGTAACCTCGGGCGCGCACCCTCGGGCGCGTCGCCGACACGGTGTCAGCCGGTGCCGCCGACTGTCAACCCTTCGACCTTCATCGTCGGCTGGCCGACGCCGACCGGGATCGTCTGGCCCTCCTTGCCGCAGTTACCGACGCCGGCGTCGAGCTTGAGGTCGTTGCCGAGCATCGACACGCGCTGCAGCACCTCGGGCCCGGAGCCGATCAGCGAGGCCCCCTTGACCGGGCGTGTCACGCGGCCGTCCTCGATCAGGTACGCCTCGCTGGTCGAGAACACGAACTTGCCGCTGGTGGTGTCGACCTGGCCGCCGCCGAAGTTGACGGCGTACAGGCCCTTCCTGACCGAGCGGATGATCTCGTCCGGGTCGTGCGGGCCGGCCAGCATGTAGGTGTTGGTCATGCGCGGCAGCGTCGCGTGCGCGAAGGACTCGCGGCGGCCGTTGCCGGTCGCCGGCATGCCCATCAGGCGC
>DATKOP010000082.1:0-22243 GCA_035524595.1 Steroidobacteraceae bacterium
CTTCAGGAACGCGCGCTGCAGCTTCTCGGTGTCGGCCGGATCCTGGGCGGCGAGGAAGTTGTTGTTGACGTGGATCTCGCGGAACACGTCCGAGTGCAGCTGCTCGAGCTTGCCGAGCGCCATCAGCGTGTAGAAGAGCCGGGCATGCGCGCGCGTCGTCTCGTTCCAGATCACCGGCACGCGCGTGAACTCGACGTAGGGCGCCTTGCCCTTCTTGCGCCAGTCCTCGAGCGTGGGGTCGAGATGGAAGCAGTGGCCGCAGCCGTACCAGAAGACCTCGACGACCTCGACCTTGTTGGCCGCGACGCTGGTGGGCTGCGCGGGCACCAGCGTCGTGTAGTTGTCGCCCTCGACCCACTTCGACGGAATCGGCGTCGAGGTGGCGGGCGTGCCGGCGGCGACCGCGGCCGCGATCGGCGACAGTCCGCTCGGCAGCTCCTGGCCACCCTCGCTCTCCTCGGTCATGCCCGCGGCGCGCTCGGTGCTGCCGGCCGGCGCCGACTCGGGCCGCACGGTGACCGCGGCGACGCTGCCGGGCTTCCCGGCGGTCGCGGGTTGCGCGGTACCGCTACCGGCATGGCGCCCGCACCCGGCGAGGAGCGCGACGGCGAATAAGGCGGCGAGTCCGACCGACAGCGTCTTCATGCAGTCTCCTTCAGCGGCGAAGCCGTCCTCGAAGCGGCTAGCGCAGGCCCTGCAGGTACGCAGTCAGGGCCTTGATGTCGTCCTCGGAGAGGCGCTTGGCGACATCGCTCATCATGTCGGCGCCCGGCGGCGTCGTGGCGCCGGCGGCATAGCGGGTCTTGGCCGCATAGCCCTTCAGCTGCGCCATCACGTAGGCGGGCTGCTGCGCGCGGACCTGGGGCCAGCGCGCCGGGCCGTTGCCGCGGCCGTTCGGGCCGTGGCAGGCGAGGCAGGCCGGGATCCCGCGCGCGGCGTCGCCGCCGCGATAGAGCCGCTGGCCGGCCTCCCAGAGCTTGGGATCGGCCTCGAGACCGACGAGCGTCTGCTGCTCGAAGTGCAGGGCGAGATCGGCCATGTCCTGCGGGCTCAGCGTCGCCGCCATCGGCTGCATCACCGGGGCGAGGCGCGCACCGCTCTTGAAGAGCCTGAGCTGTTCGGCGATGTACTCGTGGTGCTGGCCGGCGAGGTTCGGCCACTCGGGGTTCGGGCTGTTGCCGGTCGCGCCGTGGCAGGCGGCGCAGGTCGCGGCCTTGGCGGCCCCGGCTGCTGCGTCACCGGCGAGCGGTGCATCGGCGGCGTGCGACGCAAGACCGAGCATCCCGAGCTGCGCGGCGAGCGCCACCGCGACGATCCGACTCTTCATGACCTTGAGACTCCCGTGGGCCCGCGCGCGGCCCTGCTAGACTCGCGGGCCACGGCGAATCACGGATTCTACACGATGTCGGCGTTCCCCCACGCCCGGTACCTGAAGGGCGCGCACGAGCCGTCGCAGTTCGTGCCGGACGTCGGTTGCGAGGTCGCCTTCGCCGGGCGCTCCAACAGCGGCAAGTCGAGCGCCATCAACGCGATCACGCAGCGCCGCGGCCTCGCCAAGACCTCGAAGACGCCGGGACTCACGCAGCTCGTGAACTTCTTCGAGCTCGACACGGGGCAGCGGCTCGTCGACCTTCCGGGCTACGGCTACGCCGAGGTGCCGCGCCCGCTGCGCGAGCACTGGCGCGGACTCATGGATAAGTATTTTCGCGATCGACAATCGCTGACCGCGCTGTTCCTGATCATGGACGCGCGCCGCCCGCTCGGCGAGACGGACTGGCAGATGCTGAGCTTTGCGCGCGCCTGCGGCAGGCAGGCGCACTTGTTGCTCACCAAGGCCGACAAGCTGTCGAGGGGCGAGGCCGCGAGCACGCTCGCGCGGGTGCGGCGCGAGCTCGGCAGCCAGGCGACCGCGCAGCTGTTCTCCGCGACGCACAAGACCGGCGTCGACGAGGCGCGGCGCATGCTCCGCAAGTGTCTGGCGCAAAAAGAACCCGGCGACGGGCGCACCGTCGCCGGGCCAGACTAACCCGGCATGGGGATGAACCGGGTAGGGGCCCGCTCAGGGAGGGTAGCGGGGAATGCCTTGCGGCATTCAAGAGGTGAGACCCGCGAGACGGCCGGAAAGTTTCATGTCCGGCGGTCAAGATCGGTCAAACCTCAGTGGGCCTCGTCCCAGTTCGCGCCGACGCCGATCTCGACCTCGAGCGGCACGCTGAGTTCCGCCGCGCCCGTCATCAGCGCCGCGACGCGCGCCCGCACGGCCTCGACCGCCCCGGCGTCGACCTCGAGCACGAGCTCGTCGTGCACCTGCATCACGAGTGTCGCCGGCGCGCGCTCGCTGACCAGCCAGCCGTCGACGGCGAGCATCGCGCGCTTGATGATGTCGGCGGCCGTGCCCTGCATCGGCGCATTGATCGCGGCGCGCTCGGCGTACTGCTGCTGCGCGCGGTTGCGCGAGCGGATCTCCGGCAGGTACAGGCGACGGCCCTCGACGGTCTCGACGTAGCCCTGCTCGCGCGCCCGGCGGCGCGTCTCGTCCATGTAGCGGCGCACGCCCGGATAGCGCTCGAAGTAGCGCTCGATGTACTCCGAGGCCGCGCCGCGGTCGACGTCGAGCCGCGCCGCGAGCCCGAACGCCGACATCCCGTACATCAGTCCGAAGTTGATCGCCTTCGCGGCGCGGCGCTGCTCGGCGCTGACCGACCCGAGCGCGACGCCGAACATCTCCGCGGCCGTCGCCTGGTGCACGTCGCGGCCCTCGGCGAAGGCCTTCGTGAGCCCGGGATCGCCCGAGAGGTGCGCCATGATCCGCAGCTCGATCTGCGAGTAGTCGGCCGCCATCAGCACGCGGCCGGGCGGCGCGATGAACGCCTGGCGGATGCGGCGCCCCTCCGGGGTCCGGATCGGGATGTTCTGCAGGTTGGGATCGGTCGAGGACAGGCGCCCGGTCGCCGCGACCGCCTGGTGATAGGAGGTGTGGATGCGGCCGGTCCGCGCGTTGACCTGCGCGGCGAGCGTGTCGGTGTAGGTGCTCTTCAGCTTCGCGATGCCGCGGAATTCGAGCACGAGGCGCGGCAGCTCGTGGCTCGCCGCGAGCTCCTCGAGCACGTCCTCGGCGGTCGACGGCTGGCCGGTCGGCGTGCGGCGCACGACCGGGATCTGCAGCCGCTCGAACAGGATCTGCTGCAGCTGGCGCGGCGACTCGAGGTTGAACGGCTGCCCGGCGGCCTCGTGCGCGGCGCGCTCGAGCTCGCCGAGCCGGCGCGTGAACTCGGAGGACAGCGAGCGCAGGAGCGCGGGGTCGACCAGAACGCCTGAGCGCTCCATGCGCTGCAGCACCGGCTGCAGCGGCTGCTCGAGCGTGTCGTACAGACGCAGCAGCTTCGGCTCCGCCTCGAGCTTCGCGCGCAGCACGCGGTGGAGCCTGAAGGTGACGTCGGCGTCCTCGGCCGAGTACTCGCCCGCGCTCTCGATGGGCACCTCGTTGAAGCTCAGCTGCTTCGCGCCCTTGCCGGCGACGTCCTCGAAATGGATCGTGCGGATGCCGAGGTAGCGCTCGGCGACCGAGTCCATGTCGTGGCGCGTCGCGACGCTGTTGAGGACGTAGGACTCGAGCATCGAGTCAAAGCGCAGTCCCGCGAGCCGGATGCCGTGGTTCTCGAGGATGTGGGCGTCGAACTTCGCGTGGTGGCCGAGCTTGGCGCGCCGGGGATCCTCGAGCAGCGGCTTCAGGCGCCCGAGCACCTCCTGGCGCGGCAGCTGCGTCGGCGCGCCGGGGTAGTCGTGGGCGAGCGGCACGTAGGCGGCGACGCCGGGCTCGGCGCAGAACGAGACGCCGACGATTTCGGCGCTCATGTAGTCAAGGCCCGTCGTCTCGGTGTCGAAGGCGAACAGCTCCGCGGACGCGAGCACCTTCAGCCAGCGCTCGAGGGCCTCGGCCTCGAGCACGGTCTCGTAGCGGCGCGGCGCGGCCGCGATCGCGGCGTCCTGCGCGTCGGCCGGCAGCGGTGGCGCGGCGGGCGCCGCGACGGCGGGCGCCGCGCCGCCGTCGAGCGCCTCGAGCAGGCGCTTGAATCCCAGCCGCTGGTAGAGCGCGCGCAGCCGCGCGGCGTCCGGGGCGCGCCGCTCGAGCGTCGCCGGCGTCGCCGCGAGCTCGAGGTCGCAGCGGATCGTCGCGAGCCGCCGCGAGAGCTCGAGCTGGCCGAGGTTCGCGCGCAGGCTGTCGCCGACCTTGCCCTCGATCTCGGCGGCGTGCGCGACCAGCGCATCGATCGAACCGTACTGCTGCAGCCACTTGGCGGCGGTCTTCGGTCCCACTTTCGGCACGCCCGGGATGTTGTCGGAGGTGTCGCCGACGAGCGCGAGGTAGTCGATGATCTGCTCGGCCTCGACGTCGAACTTGGCCTTGACGCCGGCGCGGTCCAGCGTCGTGTCGTACATCGTGTTGACGAGCGTCACCCGCTCGTTGACGAGCTGCGCCATGTCCTTGTCGCCGGTCGAGATCACGACCCGCATGCCGGCGGCCTCGCCCTGGCGCGCGAGCGTGCCGATGACGTCGTCCGCCTCGACCCCCTCGATCCGCAGCAGCGGCAGCCCGAGCGCCTCGACCGCCTCGAGCAGCGGCGCGATCTGCGCGCGCAGGTCGTCCGGCATCGGCGGCCGGTGCGCCTTGTAGGCCTCGAAGAGCTCGTCGCGAAACGTCCGCCCCGGCGCGTCGAACACGACCGCGAGGTGCGTGGGGTTGGTGTCCTTGAGGAACTTCTGCAGCATGTTGACGACGCCGAGCACGGCGCCCGTCGGCTCGCCCTGCGCGTTGGTGAACGGCGGCAGCGCGTGGAACGCGCGATACAGGTACGAGGAACCGTCGATCAGGTAGAGGCGCGCGGCGTCGGCCATGTCAGCCCTGCGGCGGCGTCTTGGGCTCGTCGTCCTTCTTCGGGGCGGGGGTGGCGGGCGGCGGCGGCGTCGCGGTCGGGCGGATCACGACCGGCGTCGCGACCGGCTTCTGCGGCAGCACCAGCGGCCCCTTCTGGCCGCAGGCGGCGCAGATCAGCGCGGCAGTCGCGATCGTGAGCAAGCGCATCGGGCCCCCTCGGGTCGGGCGCCGAGTATAGCCGCCTCAGCGCGCGGCGAGGACGCCGAAGGTCAGGCGCGTCACGCAGATCCGCCGCGCGGCGGGATCGAGGATCTCGACCTGCCAGACCTGGCTGCGCGCGCCGACGTGCAGCGCGCGCGCGGTCCCGGTCACGAGGCCGTCGGCGATGCCGCGCAGGTGGTTGCCGTTGATCTCATCGAGCACGCAGCGCTTCTGCGCGCGATCGACGCAGCGCTCGGCGGCGGCGCCCGCGACGGCGCCGGCGAGCGCGAAGGAGGCCCCGCCGTGCAGCAGCCCGTAGGGCTGGTGCGTCGGTGGCGCGACCGGCATCGTCGCCGCGAGCCAGTCATCGCCGATCCCGGTGAAGCGGATGCCGAGGTGCCGCGCGAGGCCGACCTCGCGCTCCCGGGCGAGCTCGGGCAGCGTGAACGGTGCGAACCAGAGGCTCATGCCGGCGCTGACGCTACAAGGTCGCGCCCGCCGCGTCCATTCGCTTCGGTGTAGGCTTCGCTTTCGCCCGCCGCGGGACCGCCATGAGCCTGTCGAACGACATCACGCTCGAGAGCAAGTACGAACAGCGCGCCGGCCGCGTGCTCCTGTCCGGGACCCAGGCGCTCGTGCGCCTGCCGCTGATGCAGCGCGCGCGCGACGCGGCCGCGGGCCTCAACACCGCCGGATTCATCAGCGGCTACCGCGGCTCGCCGCTCGGCGGCTACGACCTGCAGCTGACCGCCGCCGGCGAGCGGCTCGCCGCGGCGCACGTGCGCTTCGAGCCCGGCGTCAACGAGGACCTCGCGGCCACCGCGATCTGGGGCACACAGCAGACGGGGCTGCTGCCCGGCGCGCGCTACGACGGCGTGTTCGCGATCTGGTACGGCAAGGGCCCCGGGGTCGACCGCTCGGGCGATCCGATCAAGCACGGCAACCGGATGGGCACCGCGCCGCACGGCGGCGTGCTCGTGGTGTTCGGCGACGACCACGCCGGCAAGAGCTCGACGATCGCGCACCAGAGCGAGCAGGCGCTCGCCGCCAACGGCGTGCCGGTGCTCTACCCGGCCACCGTGCAGGAGTACCTCGACTTCGGGCTGCACGGCTTCGCGCTGTCGCGCTACGCCGGTGTATGGGTCGGGTTCAAGTGCGTCAACGAGACCGTCGAGGCGACCGCGACGGTTGCGGTCGATCCCGAGCGCGTCGCGATCCGCGTGCCGCCCGGCGAGCCGCCGGCCGGTGGCGTGCACGCGCGCTACACCTGGGACCCGATGGGCGACGACGTGCGCCTGACGCGCGTGAAGCTGCCGCGCGCACAGGCCTACGCGCGCGCCAACGGACTCGACCGCATCACGCACGGCCGGCCGCAGGTGGGCGGCCTCGGCCTCGTCGCCACCGGCAAGACCTGGCTCGACGTCGCGAGCGCGCTCGCCGCGCTCGGGCTCGACGCCGCGCGGCTCGAGGCGCTCGGCGTCAGCGTCTACAAGCCGGGCCTGATCTGGCCGCTCGACGCGGTCGGGTTGCTGCAGTTCGCGCGCGGCCAGGGCGAGCTCGTGGTCCTCGAGGAGAAGGCGGCGTTCGTCGAGCTGCAGGCGGCGCACGCGCTCTTCAACCTGCCGGACGCCGAGCGTCCGCGGCTCGCCGGCAAGAACGACCCGGACGGCGCGCCGCTGCTCGCGTCCGACGTCGCGCTCGAGCCGCTTGAGATCGCGCGCGCGATCGGCCGGCGGCTCGCGGCGCTCGGGCGCGGCGACGCCGCGCTCGGCGAGCGGCTCGCGACGCTCGAGCGGCTGATCGGCGAGGCGCGCGCACTCGCGCCGGCGGCCGGGCAGCGCACGCCGTACTTCTGCGCCGGCTGCCCGCACAACACCTCGACCAAGGTCCCGGAGGGCAGCGCCGCGTTCGGCGGCGTCGGCTGCCACACGATGGCGATCTACATGAACCGCGCGACGTTGCCGCCGACGCAGATGGGCGGCGAGGGCATGACCTGGGTCGGCATGGCGCCCTTCACCGAACGCCGCCACGCGTTCCAGAACCTCGGCGACGGCACGTACTTCCACTCGGGGCTGCTCGCGATCCGCGCCGCGGTCGCGAGCGGCGCGCGCATCACCTACAAGATCCTCGTCAACGACGCGGTCGCGATGACCGGCGGCCAGCCCGTCGAGGGCCACCTGTCGGTCGCCGAGATCACGCAGCAGCTGCGCGCCGAGCGCGTGCAGACGATCGCCGTCGTCAGCGACCATCCGGAGAAGTACGGCCCGGCGCCCGGCTTCGCGGCCGGCGTCACCGTGCACGGACGCGCCGAGCTCGACCGCGTCCAGCGGCGGCTCCGCGAGGTCGACGGGGTCTCGGCGATCATTTACGACCAGGTGTGCGCGGCCGAGAAGCGCCGCCGCCGCAAGCGCGGCCGGATGGCGGATCCCGACCGGCGCGTCGTGATCAACCCGCTCGTCTGCGAGGGCTGCGGGGACTGCACCGTGCAGTCCAACTGCGTCGCCGTCGAGCCGCTCGAGACCGAGTTCGGGCGCAAGCGCACGATCGACCAGTCGGGCTGCAACAAGGACTACTCCTGCACGAACGGCTTCTGCCCGGCGTTCGTGAGCGTCGAGGGCGCGACGCTCAAGCGCCCGGAGCCCCGCGCGCTCGACGCCTCGCTCCTCGCCGCGCTGCCCGAGCCCGTGCCCTGCGACGGCGCCAGGCCCGTCAACGTGCTCGTGACCGGCATCGGCGGCACCGGCGTCGTCACGGTCGGCGCGGTGCTCGCGATGGCGGCGCACCTCGAGGGCCGCTCGGCGAGCGTGTTCGACATGACCGGGCTCGCGCAGAAGGGTGGCGCCGTGCTCTCGCACCTCAAGATCGCGCCGGCGGACGCGCCCCCGGCCGCGCCGCGCGTCGGCATCGGTGAGGCCGACGTCGTGATCGGCTGCGACCTCGTCGTGACGGCGGGCCCGGACGTGCTGCGCGCGGTCGATCGCAGGCGCACGCACGTCGCGCTCAACACGCACCTCGTGCCCACCGCGGCGTTCCAGCTGAACCAGGACGTCGACTTCCACGCCGCGGATCTCGCGGCGCGCGTCCGGGGCGCGGTCGGCGAGGAGCGTACCGCCTGCGTCGACGCGACCGGCGCCGCGCGGCGGCTGCTCGGCGACACCGTCGGCACCAACCTGTTCCTGGTGGGCTTCGCGCTGCAGCGCGGCTGGCTGCCGCTGTCGCGCGCGGCGCTCGAGCGCGCCATCGACTTGAACGGCGCGGCGGTCGCGCTCAACCGCCGCGCGCTGACGCTCGGCCGGCTCGCGGCCGCGGACCCGGCGCGCTTCCAGTCGCTCGCCGCGCCGCCCGCGGCGCCGCGGGCGCCGGAATCGCCGCTCGAGGTCCGCGCGCGGTTCCTCGAGCGCTACCAGGACGCGGCCTATGCGGCGCGCTACCGCGCGCTGATCGAGAAGGTGCGGGACACGGAGGCCGCGCGCACGCCGGGGCACGGCGAGCTCGCCTGCGCCGTCGCGCGTGCCTACTTCAAGCTGCTCGCCTACAAGGACGAGTACGAAGTCGCGCGCCTGCACGCCGGCGCCGAGTTCCGCGCACTGCTCGAGGACACCTTCAGCGGGCCGCTGCGCCTGCGCTTTCACCTGGCGCCGCCCGGCCTCGCGCGCACCGACCGCGCGACCGGCGTGCCGCGGAAGATCAGCCTCGGCGGCTGGATGATGCCGGTGTTCCGGCTGCTGGCGCGGCTCAGGTTCCTGCGCGGCACGCCCTTCGACCCGTTCGGCTACAGCGCCGAGCGGCGGCTCGAGCGGCGCCTGGTCGCCGACTACGAGCGGCGCGTCGGCGAGCTCCTCGATGCGCTCTCGCCAGCGACGCACGCGCTCGCCGTCGAGATTGCGGGGCTGCCGGAGCAGATCCGCGGCTACGGGCACGTCAAGGAACGTCAGCGCCTGCAGGTCGCGGCCCGCGAGGCGGAGCTCCTCGGGCGCTGGCGCGCCGCCGCGACGGCGGCGGTCGTGGAGCGGGCGGCCTAGCTGGCGGGCGCGGTGGCGCCCGTGCTGCAATGGCCGGAACTCGCCGCGTGCGCGGCGGTCAGCCCGAGGGGGCGAGACAGGAGGCCCTGGCACATGCGATCCCGTCGCTGGCTCAAGACCGCGGGAACCCTCGCGCTCGCGCTGCTCCTGTCCGGCTCCTACTGCAGCTGGCGTGGCTACTACGTTCCGGGCGGCCTTAAGAACACGGCCGCGGTGATCTCGGTCGGTCCGGTCGGCGGCTTCGCGAGCGTGTTCGTCAACGGCAGCGAGTTCGCCGACAGCGGCGCGACCGTGACGATCGACGGCGCGGCGGGCAGCGAGTCAGAGCTCCTCGTCGGCCAGCTGGCGACCGTCAGCGCCGCGCCCGGGAGCGGCAGCATCGCCACGGCGAGCGCGATCGCGACCACCACGAAGCTCGTCGGGCCGGTGACCGCGATCGACCTCGGCGCCGCGACCGTGACCGTGCTCGGCCAGACCGTGACGATCACCGGCGACACCAGCATTGCGAGCGGCGTCGGGCCGACCGACGCCGGCGGGCTCGCGGTCGGGGCCGTCGTCGCGATCGACGGCTACCGCACCTCGACCGGGCTGATCGCCTCGCGCTTCGATCTCGCCGCCGCCGGGCGGCTGTTCCAGGTCGCGGGCCCGGTCGCGAACCTGAACACCGCCGCGCAGACCTTCTCGATCAACGGCACCGCCGTCGACTACTCGAGCGCATCCGGCGGCCTGCCGGCGCAGCTCGCCGACGGCAGCTACGTCGTCGCCACCGGCTCGACGCTGCTCGACAGCATGACGCTGAGCGCCTCGCAGGTCACGGCCCAGGCCGAAGTGCCGCTCGGCGCGAGCGGCGCGAGCGGCACCGTGCACGGCGCCGTCACGCGCTTCGGCTCGGCCTCGGACTTCGACGTCGGCGGGCAGACGGTTGCGACCACGGGCACGACGAGCTTCATCAACGGCGTCAGTGGCGACGTCGCGCCCGACGTCGAGCTCGAGGTCGCCGGCAGCTACGACTCGTCGGGCAACCTGACGGCGACGACCGTCACGCTCGCGCCGGCGGCCAACGTGCGCGTCGCGGGCCCGGTGCAGTCGCTCGACACGGTCGGCAGCACGCTGACCGTCGCGGGCATCACGATCGGCACCGACGCCGGGACGCGCTGGGACGACCGCGGTCCGACGCTGCTGCGCACCTTCGGCTTCGCGAACCTGTCGGTCGGCGACTGGGTGATCGCGCGCGGCGTCGCCTCGAGCACGCCCGCGAGCGCGAGCGCGCACGTCCTCGAGCGCTACGCGACCCCGTCGCCGGCGACGATCGAGCTGCAGGACGTCGCCGGCAACATCGCCAACCCGACGTTCACGCTGACCGGCATCACGGTGTCGGCGGTCGGCGCGACGTTCACCGACGTCAACGGCGCGAGCCTGACGCCGGCGGGGTTCTTCGGGCAGGCCAACGGGCGCCTGGTGCGGGCGCGCGGGGCGCTGTCGGCCTCGGGCGCGCTGGTCGCGGCCACGGTTGCGCTGCGCGACTGAGGTGCGGCGCCTGACGGCCGTGCCGCGGCCGCATCGGGCCGAGCCGCGCGCAGCGCTCCTCGCCCGCTTCGAGGCGGCACTCGCCGCGCACGACGGCGCGGCCGGTGCCGCCTGCGTGCACGAGCTGTGGATGCGCGGCGAGATCGGGCTCAACGTCGAGCGCGCGCTCGAGCGGCTGTGGTCGGTCGCGGCGCGCACCGTGCCCGAGTGGTTGCCGATGCGCCACGTCGAGTGGCTGCCGAAGGTCTACGAGATCGCCGCGCGCTGCCGGGCCGAGGCGCGTGGCCGCTCGAACATCTACCTCGTGCTGCTCGACTACCGCGACCGCGAGGGCGAGCCGTACGGGATCTACGTCGGGATGTCCGACTACCCGGCCAGCGAGCGCTTCGACCAGCACAAGGCCGGCATCCGCGCCGCCGGGAGCGTCCTCAAGCGCGGCCTCGAGGTGCTGACCGGCCCGGTGCTGCACCTCGAGCGCATCGCGCGCCGCGAGGCCGAGCGCATCGAGGCGCAGCTCGCCGAGGCGCTGCGCGCCGCGGGCCTCATCGTGCGCGGCGGCCACTGAGCGCTAGAATCGCAGCCTGGTCCTCGTGAGGTCGCGATGCGCCGCAGGGTACCTCCCGCCACGCAGGCCGACGTCGACGCCCGCTACGGCCTCGAGCCCGTATTCGAGCCGGGGGACGCGGCCGAGCTCGGCCGCTTCATCGTCGTGGACTGCCCGTACTGCGGCGAACGCTTCGAGACGGCCGTCGACCTGACCGCGGGCTCCTTCAGCTACGTCGAGGACTGCCAGGTGTGCTGCCGGCCGATCGAACTGAGCGGCGAGGTCAGCGCCGCGGGCGTGCTCAGGCGCACGCGCGCGCAGCGCCTCGACTAGGCGACGAGCGCGCCCCAGAAGGCGACGCGCTGGGCCTTGAGCGCGTAGTCGACGACGCCGATGTGCTCCTCGGCGAACTCGAGCGCGGCGCTGAAGGGCGTCACGGCCGGCACGTTGATGAAGCCGTCGGCCTCGTCGTGGCTGATCGAGATCTCGGCGCGCGCCGCGCGCGCCAGCCGCATCAGGTCGTCGTTCTCGGCGAGGCAGTGCATGAAGAGCCGCTGTGCGCCGACGAGGCGCGCATGCGCGAGCGCGCGCCGCATCAGGAGCGTGCCGATGCCGCGGCGCCGCGCGCGTGCCAGCACGCTGATGCCGAGCTCGATCAGTGCGCCGTCCGGGCACAGGTGCGCGACGCCGAGGAGCTCGAGCGCATCGCCATAGACGCCGAGCACCGTCGCGCGCCCGAAGTCGATGCCGTTGACGTAGTCCGCGATCGCCTCGGCCGAGCGGTGGCTGCCGAAGCGCAGGTACGCGTCGCGGCGCGACAGCGCCGTGAAGTGCGTGATCAGGGCGGTACGGTGGGCGGCGTTGAGGTGTCGGGCGTTCATCGCGGGGGCATTCGTTGCTGATCGACCGGCGCCATGGTAGCGCCGCGGGCCGCCCGGCGGCGTGACCGGTGTCCGATCCTGCGGCCAGTACTGGACAGGCCGGCCGTGGGCGCTTGCGCCCGGCCTCGCGCGCGCCGACGATGCCGGCGGGGGCACGAATGATCCGGGTTCTGCCGACGATTGCACTGATGACCTTGCTCGTCACGACAGCCGCGGCGGGCGAGGCGACGCCGCGCGCGGCCTGGCGAGCGGCCCGGGTCGAGGAGATCGCCGGGCCCGAGGGCTGGCTCACGGTCGTCGGCCTTCACTGGCTGAAGGGCGGCGCGAACCGGCTCGGC
Source organism: Steroidobacteraceae bacterium (assembly GCA_035524595.1). Lineage (GTDB taxonomy): Bacteria > Pseudomonadota > Gammaproteobacteria > Steroidobacterales > Steroidobacteraceae > CAIKZZ01. The sequence goes on from DATKOP010000082.1 coordinate 12,390, forward strand.
AGCGCGCGCGACAACGACATCGTGCTCGCGCACGGTGCGCTCGCGCCGCACGCCGCGCGCCTGATCGTCGACGGGGGCACGGTGCGCCTCGAGCCGGCGCCCCGCAGCGGCATCACGCGCAACGGGCAGCCGGCCGTCGCGATGGCGCTCGTGCCCGTCGACACCGAGGTCGTGCTCGAGTCGGGATCGCTGCGGTTCTTCGTGATCGAGCGCGGCGGGCGCTACGCGCTTCGCGTGCGCGACCTAAAGAGCAAAGCGCGGCGCGAGTTTCGCGGCCTCGAGTACTTCCCGGTCGATCCCGGCTGGGCCTTCGAGGCGCGCTTCGAGGCGTACGTGCCGGCGCACCACGTGCCGATCGTCAACGTGCTCGGGGACGAGCTCGAGATGCACTCGCCCGGGGCGATCGTGTTCGAGCGCGACGGGCGCGAGTGGCGGCTCGACGCGCTGCTCGAGTCCGAGGGCGACGACCACCTGTTCGTGATGTTCGCCGACGCGACCTCCGGCCACGAGACCTACGGCGCCGGCCGCTTCCTGCACACGCCGCTGCCGGCCGGCGGCCGCGTCGCGGTCGACTTCAACGAGGCCTACAACCCGCCGTGCGCGTTCACGGGCTTCGCGACCTGCCCGCTGCCGCCGCCGCAGAACCGGCTGCCGCTCGCGGTGCGCGCCGGGGAGCTGCGCTATCGCGGCAGCGGGCACTGAGGCGCTCTGCGCTAGACTCATCGCCACGCCGATCCGAGGGGGACCTGAGCATGCGATCGACCTACTCCGGTGCCGCGTGGCGCGCTGCTGCGCTCGCGCTGCCCGCGCTTGTCGTCACGACGTTCGCGCTCGCCGCGGCGAACGATCCCTATCCGTCGACCTACGCACCGGTCGCCTCGGCGCCGGTGCTGATCCGCGGCGCCACGGTGCTGACCGGCACCGGCACGCGCCTCGACAACGCCGACGTGCTGATCGTCGACGGCAAGATCGCTGCGGTCGGCGCGAACCTGACCGCGCCCGCCGGGGCGCGCATCGTCGAGGGGCGCGGCCGCTGGGTGACGCCCGGGCTCATCGACGTGCACTCGCACCTCGGCGTCTACCCGAGCCCGCAGGTCAGCGGCAACAGCGACGGCAACGAGGCGACCGCGCCCGTGACGGCGAACGTCTGGGCCGAGCACTCGGTGTGGCCGGTCGACCCCGGCTTCGACACCGCGCTCGCCGGCGGCATCACGACGCTCGAGATCCTGCCCGGATCGGCGAACCTGATCGGCGGCCGCTCGGTCGTGCTCAAGAACGTGCCGGCCGTGACCTACCAGGCGATGAAGTTCCCGGGCGCGCCGCAGGGCCTCAAGATGGCCTGTGGCGAGAACCCCAAGCGCGTCTACGGCGGCCGCAACGTCGCGCCGTCGACGCGCATGGGCAACGTCGCCGGCTACCGCGCGCAGTGGATCGAGGCGCAGGAGTACCTTCGGGACCTCGCGGCCTACGAGGCCAAGATCAAGGCGGGCGGCAAGGCGGCGGAGGATGCGAAGCCGCCGAAGCGCGACCTCAGGCTCGAGACGCTGGCCGCGGTCCTCAAGGGCGAGATCCCGGTGCAGATGCACTGCTACAGGGCCGACGAGATGGCGATCATGCTCGACATGTCGCGCGAGTTCGGCTTCCGGATCGCGGCGTTCCACCACGCGGTCGAGGCCTACAAGATCGCGAACCTGCTCGCCGAGCACGGGGTGTGCGCGGCGATGTGGGCCGACTGGTGGGGCTTCAAAATGGAGGCCAACGACGGCATCCAGGAGAACATCGCGCTCGTCGACGCGGCACCGAACGGCTGCGCGATCGTGCACTCGGACTCGGAGGAGGGGATCCAGCGCCTGAACCAGGAGGCGGCGAAGGCGATCGCGCGCGGTCGCGCGGTCGGCCTCGACATCCCGCCCGAGCGCGCGATCCGCTGGCTGACCCAGAACCCGGCGCGCGCGCTCGGCATCGACGCACGCACCGGCACGCTCGAGCCCGGCAAGATGGCGGACGTGGTGCTCTGGAACCGCGATCCCTTCAGCGTCTACGCGCTCGCCGACGAGGTGTACATCGACGGCGCGCTGCAGTACGACCGGGCCCACCCGCCGGCCGCGCCGCGCTCGGACTTCATGCTCGGACAGCCGGCGGCGGCGGGGGTGGTGCCATGAACGTGCGCATCCTGGCCGCCTTCGGCGCCTTGTTCCTCGCCGCGACGTCCGCGGGCGCGGCGCCGGTGCTCCTCAAGAACGGCGTGATCCACACCGAAAGCGCGCGCGGCACGCTCGAGGGCGGCAGCGTCCTCATCAGCGGCGGGCGCATCACCGCGATCGGCCGCGACCTCGCGGCGCCGCCGGGCGCCGAGGTCATCGACCTCAAGGGCCGCCCGGTGACGCCGGCGCTCTTTGGCGGCGTCGGGTTCCTCGGCGTCAGCGAGGTCGAGCTCGAGTCCTCGACCAACGACGGGACCCTGAAGCTCGGGCAGATGCGCCCCGAGTTCGACCTCGCGCTCGCGTTCAACCCGGACTCGATGCCGGTCGGGGTGGCGCGCGTCGAGGGCATCGGCTTCGCGCTGCTGGCGCCGGGCGCCGAGCCCGGCCGCAAGGGCGCGCCCGGCAGCTCCGTGCTTGCCGGGCTCGCTTCGGTCGTGCGCCTCGACGGGCGCAAGCCGCGTGCGCCGGTTGCGCTTGCGGTCAGCGTCGGCGAGGACGCGGGTCCGCTCGCCGGCGAGAGCCGCGCGGCCGCCTACATGCTCCTCGCCCAGGCGCTCGAGGAGGCGCGCGGGCCGCTGCAGGCGACGACGCCCGAGCAGCGCCTGCTGACGCCGGCGGGGCGGCGGGTGCTCAAGAGCTTCACCGTTGAGCCCAAGCCCGTGCTGTTCGAGGTCGATCGCGCCGCCGACATCCGCGCCGCGGTCGAGTTCGCGGAGAAGGAGAAGCTGAAGGCGGTGATCTTCGGCGGCGCCGAGGCCTGGCGCGTCGCGCCCCTTCTCGCGCGCACGCAGGTGCCGGTCGTTCTCGATCCGCTCGACGACCTGCCCGAGCAGTTCGACCAGATCGGCGCGACGCTCGAGAACGCGAAGCGCCTCAACGCCGCGGGCGTCACGGTCGCCTTCAGCCTGCGCCGGCCGGCGCCGCACGACATCCGCAAGCTGCGGCAGGCGGCCGGCAACGCCGTGGCGCACGGCCTGCCGTGGGACGCGGCGCTCGCGGCGCTGACCAGCGTGCCGGCCAAGGTGTTCCGCGCCGCCGGCGAGTTCGGCAGCCTCGAGGTCGGACGGCCGGCGAACCTGGTCGTGTGGAGCGGCGACCCGCTCGAGGTCACGAGCCTCGTCGACGCCGAGTGGCTCGACGGGCAGCGCCAGTCGCTGCGCACGCGCCAGACGGAGCTGCGCGACCGCTACCTCGCGAAGGTGCGCGCGGGATCGGCGCGCTGAGGAGGCCGGGCCTCAGCCCGGCCCCGCCAGCGCCTTGATCAGCACGTACCAGTAAGTGAGCCCGCTGTAGAAGGAGGCGACCGGGATGCGCTCGTTGAGCCCGTGCGCGAACTCCTCGCTCTCCTTCGAGAACGTGCTGCCGACGCCGTAGGTCGGGATGCCGCCGTTGCGGTACACGGCGCCGTCGGTCGCATAGGCGGCCTGCGTCGGCACGATGCGCGCGCCCGGGTTCGAGCTCTCGACGGCGCCGGCCACGAGCTTCATCACGTCGGCGCGCAGCGGCGAGGCGTCCGAAGTCAGCGGATCGTAGTTCGGCTTGACCTCGACCTTGGGGCCCGCGAGTTGCTGCAGGGTCGCCTGCACCTCCCCGATCGGCGTCCCGGGCCAGACGCGGCAGTTGACGGTCGCGGTCGCCGACTGCGGCAACGCGTTCTCGGCATGCCCGCCCTGCAGCATCGTCGCGACGCAGGTGGTGCGGAGCTTGCCGACGAACTGCGGATGGCGCGCGATCTCGGCGGCGGCGGCCGCGTCGTGGGGGTTGTCGGCGAAGCGCTTCATCGCCGCCCCGAGCGGGCCGGCGTTCACGAGGCTCGCGGCGCGAAAGTCCCCGAGCGTCCAGTCGTTCCAGCGCACCGGGAACTCGTAGCCCTGCACCGCCTTCAGGACGTCGGCGAGCTCGTAGATCGCGTTGTCGGCGCGCGGCTGCGAGCTGTGGCCGCCGGGGTTGCGGGTCGTCACCGAGAACGTCACCGAGTACTTCTCGGCGCCCTGCACGTAGAAGAGCGACGGCTTGCCGGTGTCCTCGGCGAGCACGCCGCCGCCGCCGTCGCCGTTCAGCGCGTACTCGGCGTCGACAAGGTCGCGGTGATTCCTGACGAGGTCCGTGGCGGTCGCCTGCGCGGTCTCCTCGTCGCCGCTGAAGGCGATGATCAGGTCGCGCTTCGGCACGAAGCCCTCGGACCTCAGGCGCAGGAACGTCTCGGTCAGCAGCACGACCTCCTGCTTGACGTCGGAGGTGCCGCGGCCGAAGAAGTAGCCGTTCTCCTCGGTCAGCGTGAAGGGGTCGCGCTGCCAGTCGGCGCGCTTGGCGGTCACGACGTCCATGTGCGCGAGGAACGCGACCGGGCGGCCGCCCGAGCCGTCGCCGCGGTAGCGCACGACGAGCGAGGCGGTCTCGCCGAGCGGCAGCACGTGAACATCGGCCGCGGGGAAGCCCCCCTTGCGGAAGCGCTCGGCGAGGTACTCGGCGAGCTTCGGCACCTGGCCGCGGCCGATCGAGGTCTCGTAGCTGATCGCGGTGGCGAACAGTTCCCGCGCATCCTTGCGCACCGCCTCCGGCGTCGGGGGCGCCGCGAGGGCAGGTGCGGCGAGCGCGACGAGGGCGAGGGTCGGTACGAGTCGGGTCATGAGGGGCTCCGTAACGCCGGCGCGCGCCGGCCGCCGGCACTATAGCCGTGTTAAAACAGCGGGTGCGAGGTGGCCGCGTACCTCGCGACCGCATCCCGAGGCCGCGCCCCATGCCCGAGTTCGCCCAGCTGATCGAGAGTCTCGGCCGCACGCTCCCGCCGGGCACCGTCCTGAGCGCGGGCGACGCCGGGCCCCGCCACCACGCCGACTGGACGCGCGTGAACCCGTGCGCGCCGCGCGCCGTCTGCCGGCCGCACTCGACCGCCGAGGTCGCGACGATCCTGAGGGCCTGCCACGCGGCCGGCCAGCCGGTCGTCGTGCAGGGCGGCCTCACCGGCCTCGCCGGCGGCGCGACGCCGCGGGAAGGCGAGCTCGCGCTCTCGCTCGAGCGCCTGAGCGGCGTCGAGGAGGTCGACCCGGACGGCGGCACGATGCGCGTGCGCGCCGGGACCCGGCTCGCGACGGTGCACGAGGCGGCCGAGCGCGAGGGACTGCAGTTCTCGCTCGACCTCGGCGCGCGCGGCTCGTGCATGATCGGCGGCAACATCGCCACCAATGCCGGCGGCAACCGCGTGATCCGCTACGGCATGACGCGCGAGCTCGTGCTCGGGCTCGAGGCGGTGCTCGCCGACGGCACCGTCGTGTCCTCGCTCAACACGATGCTGAAGAACAACGCGGGCTACGACTTGAAGCAGCTGTTCGTCGGCACCGAGGGTACGCTCGGCGTCGTGACCCGCGCGGTGCTGCGCCTGCACCCGGCGCCGCGCGAGCGCATCACCGCCTTCGCCGCCACCGACTCGTTCGCGGCGCTGGTCGCGCTGATGCGCGAGGCGCGCGCCGCCTTCGCCGGGCAGCTCGGCTCCTTCGAGACGATGTGGCGCAACTACTTCGACTTCGCGCTCGCCGAGCTCAAGGTCGGTGCGCGGCCGTTCGATCAGCCGCACGCGCACTACGCGCTGATCGAGATCGAGGCGCTCGAGCCCGCCGCCGACGCCGAGCGGCTCGAGGCGTTCCTCGGGCGGATGCTCGAGAGCGGCGTCGCGGCCGACGCGCTGATCGCCCGCTCGCTCGATGAGAGCGCGAAACTGTGGCGCATCCGCGAGTCGGCCGGCGAGCTGATGATGCACCTCGGCATGCCGATGGCCTACGACGTGTCGTTGCCGATCCAGAAGATGACCGCCTACCTCGAGCAGCTCGACGCGGGCCTTCCGGCCGTGCTCGGCGACCGGCCGCTCTACACCTTCGGGCACCTCGGGGACGGCAACCTGCACCTCGTGACGGGCCTCAGGAGCCTCGCCGAGGTCGAGCCGCTCGACCGCCTCGTCTACGGCGCGCTCGACGGCTTCGGCTCGGTGTCGGCCGAGCACGGGATCGGCGTCATCAAGCGCAAGTGGCTCAGCCGCTCGCGCGGGCCCGCGGAGCTCGCGTTGATGCGCACGCTCAAGTCCGCGCTCGACCCCCGCGACATCCTCAACCGCGGCCGCGTGCTGTGAGCGCGGCGCCGCCGACCTACGTCGGCTTCTGGGCCCGCGTCGGCGCGACGCTGATCGACACGCTGTGGGTGACGCTGCTCGTGAGCCCGCTGCTCGCGCTCGTCTACGGCGCCCGCTACTTCACGCTCGAGCACGCGCTCCGCGGGGGCAGCGACGCCCGCGAGCTCCTGATCTCCTACGGCCTGCCGGCGCTCGCGGTCATCGCGTTCTGGCGCGGCCGGCAGGCGACACCCGGCAAGATGCTGATCCACGCGAAGATCGTCGACGCCGAGACGCTCGGGCCGCCGACGACCGGCCGGCTCGTGATCCGCTACCTCGGATACTTCGTCTCGACGCTGCCCTTGTGCCTGGGGCTGCTGTGGGTCGCGTTCGATGCGCGCAAGCAGGGCTGGCACGACAAGCTCGCCGGCACGGTCGTGATCCGGACGCGGCGCTGAGCGTCGCGGGGAGGAGGCCGGTGAAGCTCTACACCTTCTGGCGCAGCTCCGCCGCCTATCGCGTGCGCATCGCGCTCAACGTCAAGGGGCTTCGCTACGAGAGCCTCGCGAAGCGCCTCGGCGGCAACGAGCACCGCGCCGAGTCGTACCTCGCCCTCAACCCGCAGGGGCTCGTTCCGGCGCTCGACGACGAGGGCTTCGTCGTCGGCCAGTCGCTCGCGATCATCGAGTACCTCGAGGAGACGCACCCCGAGCCGCCGCTCCTGCCGCGTGCGCCGCGCGCCCGCGCCGAGGTACGCGCGATGGCGCTCGGGATCGCCTGCGACATCCACCCGCTCAACAACCTCAGGGTCCTCAACTACCTCAAGGACCCGCTCGGCCACGACGCGGCGAGCGTCGAGCGCTGGTACCAGCACTGGATCCACGAGGGCTTCCGGGCGCTCGAGGCGCTCGCCGATCGCCACTCGGCCGATCGCCGCTTCCTGTACGGCAGCGCGCTGTCGCTCGCCGACGTCTGCCTCGTGCCGCAGCTCTACAACGCGCGCCGCTTCCACTGCGACCTCTCCGCCTACCCGGCGCTGACCGCGATCGGCGCCGCGCTCGAGGCCCTGCCGGCCTTCACCGCGGCCCGGCCCGAGGCGCAGCCCGATGCGGGCTGAGCGGGGCCGCGCCCTGTCGCCGCGACGCGGCGTCGGCGATACTCGCGCCTCGTCCCGCACCACCGTGGAGGGAGCCCGATGAAGACCCGTGCCGCGATCGCTTACGCCGCCGGCAAGCCGCTCGAGGTCGTGACGCTCGATCTAGAGGGACCCAGGGCCGGCGAGGTGCTCGTCGAGATCAAGGCCTCCGGGGTCTGCCACACCGACGAGTTCACGCGCTCGGGCGCCGATCCCGAGGGACTCTTCCCGGTCATCTTCGGCCACGAGGGCGCGGGCATCGTCGTCGACGTCGGGGCCGGGGTCAGCTCGGTCAAGAAGGGCGACCACGTGATCCCGCTCTACACGCCCGAGTGCCGGCAGTGCAAGAGCTGCACGTCCCGCAAGACGAACCTGTGCACCGCGATCCGCGCGACGCAGGGCAAGGGCGTGATGCCGGACGGCACCAGCCGCTTCTCGATCGGCGGCGACAAGGTGCACCACTACATGGGCTGCTCGACGTTCTCGAACTTCACGGTGCTGCCCGAGATCGCGGTCGCGAAGATCCGCGAGGACGCGCCGTTCGACAAGGTCTGCTACATCGGCTGCGGAGTCACGACCGGCATCGGCGCCGTGATCAACACCGCCAGGGTCGAGGCGGGCGCGAACGTCGTCGTGTTCGGCCTGGGGGGCATCGGCCTCAACGTCATCCAGGGCGCGCGGCTCGTCGGCGCCAACAAGATCATCGGCGTCGACCTGAACCCCAAGCGCAGGCCGCTCGCCGAGCAGTTCGGCATGACCCACTTCGTGAACCCCAGGGAGGTCGAGGGCGACCTCGTCGCGCACCTCGTCGCGCTCACCGACGGCGGCGCCGACTACTCCTTCGAGTGCGTCGGCAACGTCGACCTGATGCGCCAGGCGCTCGAGTGCTGCCACCGCGGCTGGGGCGTCAGCGTCATCATCGGCGTCGCGGGCGCCGGACAGGAGATCAAGACCCGGCCGTTCCAGCTCGTCACCGGGCGGGTCTGGAAGGGCACGGCCTTCGGCGGCGCGCGCGGCCGCACCGACGTGCCGCGGATCGTCGACTGGTACATGGACGGCAGGATCTCGATCGATCCCCTGATCACGCACACGATGCCGCTCGCGCAGATCAACGACGCCTTCGACCTGATGCACCGGGGCGAGTCGATCCGCAGCGTCGTGCTCTATTGAGGTAACGCCATGGCCGTGACCGCCGTCGTCCTGATCAAGGCCAAGACCCGCGAGATCGGCGCGCTCGCGAGCGCGCTCGCCGAGCTCGCCGGCGTCGTCGACGTCTACTCGGTCGCCGGCCGCTACGACCTGGTCGCAATCGTACGCGCCGCCCGCAACGAGGAGCTGGCCGAGATCGTCAGCGACCGGATGCACGCGCTGCCGGGCATCGTGGACTCGGAGACGCTGATCTCGTTTCGCGTCTACCGCAAGTCGGACGTCGAGGCGGGCTTCGGGCTCGGCGCCGAGCAGTAGCGCCTACTTCGCCGCGAGCTCGGCCGCGACGCGCCGGTAGGCCTCGCGGAACGGGATGCCCTCGGCGACGACCAGCCGGTTGGCGCGCTCGGCGGCGTGGATCGCGGGGTCGAGCCGGATCCTGTCCGGCCGGAAGCGCACGCCCTCGAGCGCCGCCGGCACGAGGTCGAGCGTGGCCTGCGCGAGGTCGATGCCGCGAAAGAGCGGCGCCTTCAAGAGCTGCAGGTCGCGCTGGTAGCCGCTCGGCAGCTTCGCGACGACCCCGAGCGCCTCGTGAAGGCAAGCGGCCGCGGTCGCGGTGCGCCCGCGGATCAGCTCGAAGACGTCGGGGTTGCGCTTCTGCGGCATGATCGAGGAGCCGGTGGTGAACGCCTCGGGCAGGCTCACGTACGCGAACTCCTGCGTGTAGTAGAGCAGCAGGTCGGCGGCGAGCCGGCCGAGGTCGGTCATCAGCAGCGCGATCTCAAAGAGCACCTGCGCCTCGGCCTTGCCGCGCGACAGCTGCACCGCGGTCACCGGCTCGTGGTTCGCCGGGAAGCCGAGCCGTCGCATCGTCTGCTCGCGGTCGAGCGGCAGTCCCGGCGTGCCGTAGCCGGCCGCCGAGCCGAGTGGATTCTTGCCGATGCGCCGGTGCGCGAGCCTGAGTCCCTCCGCGTCGTCGTGCACCTCCGCCGCGAAGCCCTGTGCCCAGAGGGCGACGCTCGAGGGCATCGCCTGCTGCATGTGCGTGTAGCCGGGCAGCGCGACGCCGGCGTGCCGCGCCGCAAGCGCATGCAGCGCGTCCGCGACCGACTGCGCGCCACTGCGCAGCTCCTCGACGGCATCGCGCAGGTAGAGGCGCAGCGCCGCCAGTACCTGGTCGTTGCGGGACCGGCCGAGGTGGATCCGCCCGCCCGCCGCGCCGGCCCTCGCGGTCAGCTGCTGCTCGAGCGCCGTCTGGCCGTCTTCC
>DATKOP010000083.1:0-2982 GCA_035524595.1 Steroidobacteraceae bacterium
CCGATGAGCCGCCCGACCGACCCCCGCACCCGCACCGTGCGCGCCGCGCTCGACACCGACGCCGAGCACGGCGCGGTGGTGCCGCCGATCCACCTGACCTCGACGTTCTCGTTCGCGACCTTCGGCGAGAAGCGCCGCTACGACTACTCGCGCTCGGGCAACCCGACCCGCGACGCGCTCGCCGCGGCGCTCGCCGAGCTCGAGGGCGGCGCCGGCGCCGTGGTCACGGGCTCCGGCATGGGGGCCGTGACGCTGGTCGCGCAGCTGTGCCGCGCCGGCGACCTCGTGCTCGCGCCGCGCGACTGCTACGGCGGCACGCATCGCCTGTTCAGCGCGCTCGCCCGCCACGGGCACCTCAGGGTCGAGTTCGTCGACCCGACCGACCTCGAGGCGTTCGCGGCGTCGCTCGCGCAGCAGCCGCGCCTCGTCTGGCTCGAGACGCCGTCGAACCCGCTGCTGCGGATCACCGACCTCGAGCGCGCGAGCGCGCTCGCGGGCGCGGCCGGCGCGCTGGTCGCGGTCGACAACACCTTCCTGTCGCCGGTCTGGCAGCAGCCGCTCGCGCTCGGCGCCGACCTCGTGGTGCACTCGACCACCAAGTACCTGAACGGCCACAGCGACGTGGTCGGCGGCGCGGTGGTCGCGCGCACCCACGCGCTCAACGAGGAGCTCGGCTGGTGGGCCAACTGCCTCGGCATCACCGGCGCGCCCTTCGACAGCTTCCTGACGCTGCGGGGCCTGCGCACGCTGCACGCGCGGCTCGCGCTGCACGCCGAGAACGCCGCGCGGCTCGCCAGCGCGCTCGCCTCGCATCCGGCGGTGACGCGCGTCTACTACCCGGGCCTCGCCTCGCACCCGGGCCACGCGCTCGCGGCGCGCCAGCAGCGCTCCTTCGGCGCGATGCTCAGCTTCGAGGTGGTGCACGGCCTCGCCGGCGTGCGCGCCTGCGTCGAGGGCCTCGAGCTCTTCTCGCTGGCCGAGTCGCTCGGCGGGGTCGAGAGCCTGATCGCGCACCCGGCGTCGATGACCCATGCGGCGATGGATGCCGAGGCGCGCGCCCGGGCGGGGATCTCCGACAGCCTGCTCAGGCTCTCGGTCGGCATCGAGTCCGCCGAGGACCTGCTCGCCGACCTCTCGGCCGGGCTCGACCGGGCGCTGGCCGCCGGCTGAGCCGGCGGGCGCCGGCCGGCGGGCCGCGCGCTCAGGTCGGCAGGTTCGCGTTGACCAGGAAGGTCGCGAGCGTCGTCTCGTTGCCGCGGCTGTCGAGCGCGCTCAAGGCGAGTTCGTGCTGCACGCCGTGGGCGAGCGTGGTCACGAGCCTGAGCCGCACGTCGCCCGAGCGGTAGGCGCCCGCCACCGAGCCGGACACGCCCGGCTGCTCGCGCGCGAGGCGGGTCAGCATCCGCGACACGAGCGCCGCGAGCGCGGTGCCGTAGGCGGTCACGGTCTCGTCGTTGCCCAGGTAGGTCGGCTCGGTCATCGTGCCCTCCTCGCGGACGCCCGCCGGCACGATGAGTTCTAGTGGCTTTCGGCCGCGGAATCCGATACGTGGGTCGCAACCTCGCCGGCCGGCGCGGCGCCCGCGGCCGCTCAGGCCGCGACCGTATCCGGTAGCGCCGCCCGCATCGGCGGCAGCCGGCCGTAGGTGGCCGCGCGCCACAGGTACTCGAGCGGCCCGTAGCGAAAGCGCGCGAACCACCAGCTGCTGAGCGGCAGCTGGATCAGGCCGTAGAGCGCAATCGCCAGCAGCAGCTGGCCGAGCGGTCCCACCCGGTTCCACCAGCCGAGGCCCCATGCATCGAAGATGAAGGTCGCCATCGCGGTCTGCAGCAGGTAGTTGGTCAGCGGCATGCGCCCGGCCAGCGCGACCGGCGCGAAGCGCCGGCGCCAGGCGGGCAGCTGCGCCGCGCGCACGATACTGGTGACGTAGAAGATCATCAGCCCGAGGCGGCAGATCCGGTAGCACAGGCCGCCGGCGATGCCGAGCGCCGTGATCCGCGTCGGATCGTAGTTGAGGTTGGCGGCGAGCACCACGAGGCCGGCGAGCAGGCCGACCGCGAGCGCGACCCACTGCGCGCGCCGGATCCAGCCGAGGTGCTGCGCGGCGCGCTGGATCCACAGGTGCCGGCCGGCGAGCAGCCCGAGCAGCAGCGTGGTGCTCATCTCGAGGTAGAACTTGAGGTAGCTCCACAGCGCCATCGGGTCCGTGTAGAAGAACATCGTAATGCGGGTGGTCTCGCGGCGCGCGTCTGCGAAGCTGCCGTGGCCGAAGGCGAGATTGTCGGCCGCCTCGAAGGCCTGCATCGCCGCGATCTGGTGCCGGAAGTAGTCCGGCGTCAGCGTGAACTTGAGCACGATCGAGCCGAGCGTCGGGATCACGAGGCAGGCGACCATCAGCGCGACCAGCGTCCGGTCGCTGAGGCGCGGCAGCCCGAGCAGCAGCAGCAGGCCGAGCACCGCGTAGATGTGCAGGACGTCGCCGAACCAGAACACGAAGGCGTGCGTGAGCCCGAGCGCGAGCAGGATCAGGATCCGCCGCAGGTAGATGCCGCGCGCCGAGGCGGGGTCCGCCGCCTGCAGGCGGGCCAGCTGGATCGTGAAGCCGACCGCGAACAGGAACGAGAACATGCTGTTGAACTTGCCGGAGAACAGCACGTCGCGCGCCTCCTCGGCGATGCGATCGTGGAGCAGCGGAAAGAGGTGCGAGCCGTCCGCGCCGGCGAACGGCGACATCGCGAACGCCGGCATGTTCATGATGAAGATGCCGAGCAGCGCGAAGCCGCGGATGATGTCCATTTCGGCGACGCGCTCGGTGGGCGCGACCGGGGTCGCGAGCGTGGTCATGGCAGGCTCCCTTGCCGGCGGCGGTCGCGCCGCTCTTCGTGCGCCGAGCCTACACCAAGTCCGCGGCGCCGGCATGCGGCGCCGCGGCTAGATCCTCGCCAGCACCGCCTCGCCGGCGGCGCGGGTGGAGGCGGGCGC
>DATKOP010000084.1:0-46621 GCA_035524595.1 Steroidobacteraceae bacterium
GCCGCGGCCGAGGCGGAGGGCGCCGACCCGTTCGCGACGCTGAACCCGACCCAGTCGACCACCCTGCCGAGCGGCTACTCGGGGCGCTTCCCGGGCATCAACCGCACGCTCGCCCGCCACCTGCGCGACTCGACCGTCGACGGCGAGCTCAACGTCGACAAGCTGATGCAGGTCGCGACCCAGTACTACGACCAGGTCGACGAGGAGCGCCGCGGCATCGTGCGCTCGATGCAGCTGATGTCGGACGAGGCGCAGGAGCTGACGCGCGAGCTGCGCGAGCAGACCGCGAGCCAGCTGCAGGCGATCCTCGACCACGTCAAGGACGTGATCCTGACCGTCGACTCGAGCGGCTACATCGAGTCCTTCAACCCGACCGGCGAGCGCGTGTTCGGCTACTCGCAGGCCGAGATCATCGGCCGGCCGCTCGCCTTCCTGCTGCCGGACCTCGGCGCCGGCGCCGGCCGGATCCCCGAGCGCCTCGAGCAGCTCGCGCTCAAGAGCGACGACACCCACGTCGACCTGGCCGCGCACGAGACCACCGGCCGCTCCAAGAGCGGCGAGCGCTTCGCCGCCGAGATCGCGGTCTCGAAGGCGCGGGTCGGGCGCAAGTACGTGTACGTGCTGTGCCTGCGGGACGCGACCGAGCGCAAGCTCACCGAGGGCGCAACGCGCGAGAGCGAGGCGCGCTACCGGCTGCTGGTCGAGAACGCCCCCGAGGCGATCGTCGTGCTCGACGTCGACCGCGGCTGCTTCGTCGACTGCAACGACCACGCGCTCAAGTTCTTCAAGATGGACCGTACCCGGCTGCTGTCCGCCGGCGCCGAGCAGATCAGCCCGCCGTTCCAGCCCGACGGCACGCCCTCGTTCGGCGTGGTGCGCGGCTTCATCGACCGGGCGCTGTCGGGCGAGACGCCGGTGTTCGAATGGGTGCACCTCGACGCCAACGGCAAGGAGCTGCCGTGCGAGGTGCGGCTCGTCGGCCTGCCGAGCGCCGGCCGCCGGCTGGTGCGCGGCTCGGTCACCGACATCTCCGAGCGCAAGCGCGCCGAGGTCTACGCCGCCGGCGAGCGGCGCGTGCTCGAGCGGCTCGCGTCGAACGCCTCGCTCGAGTCGGCGCTCGATGCGATCACCGACGTGATCGAGAAGCTGCACCCGGGCGACCGCTGCGCGATCCGGCTGCTCGAGGAGGACGGCATGCTGCGGCACGTCGTCGCCAAGCACCTGCCGCGCGAGTTCTGCCAGGCGCTGCACGAGGTGCCGGTGGACCTGCGCTTCGGCTCCTGCGCCGCGGCCGTCTACCTGTCGCGCCAGGTCATCGTCGCCGACATCTCGACGGACCCGTTCTGGGAGTACCGCCGCGACGCGGCGCTGCGCGCCGGCCTGCGCGCCTGCTGGTCGAACCCGATCCGCGCCTCCGACGGCAACATCATCGGCACGCTCGCGGTCTACCTGACCTCGCCGTGCGCGCCGGCCGGCCGCGACGCCGAGCTGATGGCGCGCATGACGCAGCTGGCCGGGATCGCGATCGAGCGGCGCCGCGCCGAGTCGGCGCTGCGCGCCAGCGAGGCGCGCTTTCGCGGGCTGTTCGAGCACGTCGTCGAGGGCGTCTACCAGAGCGGGCCGGACGGCCGCCTGAAGGCCGCCAACCCGGCGCTGGTGCGGATGCTCGGCTTCGACGGTGCCGAGGCGCTGACGGCGCTCGAGACCACGCGCGACCTGTACCTCTTCCAGGAAGTGCACGCCGAGCTGCGCGCGCGCCTGCTGCACGACGGCGAGATCAGGAACGCGGAGTACGAGCTCAAGCGCCCGGACGGCCGCGTGATCACCGTCGTCGAGAACGCGCGCGTCGTCAAGGACGCGTCGGGCACGGTGCACGGCTTCGAGGGCACGCTCTGGGACATCACCGAGCGGCGCCGCGCCGAGCTCGCCGTGCACGCCGAGAAGGAGCGTGCCCAGGTGACGCTGCAGTCGATCGGCGACGCCGTGATCACCACCGACGCCGCCGGCGTCATCGACTACATGAACCCGGTGGCCGAGCAGCTCACCGGCTGGACCCTCGACGAGGCGCGCGGCCAGGCGCTCGACTCGGTGCTGCGGGTGGTCAACGAGGCCAACCAGGAGAGCGCCGAGAATCTGGTCGTGCGCTGCCTGCGCGAGGGCCGCGTGATCCTCGGCAACGACCAGGCGGCGCTCGTGGCGCGCAACGGTCGCGAGGTCGCGATCCAGAACTCGGCGGCGCCGATCCGCGACCGCGAGGGCCGCCTGCTCGGCACCGTGGTCGTGTTCCGCGACGTCAGCCGCGAGCGGCGCCTGCGGCGCGCGCTCTCCTACCAGGCCACCCACGACGCGCTGACCGGGCTCCTGAACCGGCGCGAGTTCGAGCACCGGCTGCACGCGGCGCTGGCCGAGACGCGCGGCGACTCGCCGATCGAGCACGCGCTCGTCTACGTCGACCTCGACCAGTTCAAGGTCGTCAACGACACCTGCGGCCACCCGGCCGGCGACCGGCTGCTGAAGCAGATGACGAGCCTGTTGCAGACCCGCGTGCGCACCAGCGACACGCTGGCACGGCTCGGCGGCGACGAGTTCGGCATCCTGCTGCAGGACTGCGTGCTCGAGCAGGCGATGAAGATCGCCGAGGGACTGCGGCAGGCGATCCGCGAGTTCCGCTACGAGTGGGCCGGCCAGCAGATCCAGATCGGCGCCTCGATCGGCATCGTCAGCATCGACAAGAACAGCGAGTCGGTGGCGGCGGTCATGAGCGCCGTCGACGTCGCCTGCTACGCGGCCAAGGACGGCGGCCGCAACCGGGTGCACGTCTACGAGGCGGACAACGTGCCGGCGCGCCACAAGGAGATGCAGTGGGTGTCGCGCCTGCAGCGCGCCTCCGACGACGGCCGCCTCGAGATCTTCTTCCAGCCGATCCTGCCGATCGGCCGCAACCAGGACCCGCAGCGGCACTACGAGCTGCTGCTGCGGATGCGCGACGAGGAGGGCAACCTCGTCCAGCCGATCGAGTTCATCCCGGCGGCCGAGCGCTACAACATGATGCCGGCGATCGACCGCTGGGTCGTCAAGCACGTGCTCTCGACGGTGCTCGCGCGCGGCCAGGTCGGCGAGCACGCCACCTTCGCCATCAACCTCTCGGGCACGACGCTGTCGGACGAGGGCTTCCTCGAGTTCCTGCTCGGCGAGCTGTCGGCCACCGAGATCCGCCCGGGGTCGCTGTGCTTCGAGATCACCGAGACCGCGGCGATCGCCTCGCTGTCGAACGTCGTCTACTTCATGCGCGAGCTCCGCGACCGCGGCGTGCGCTTAGCGCTCGACGACTTCGGCTCGGGCCTGTCGTCGTTCTCCTACCTCAAGAACTTGCCGGTCGAGTTCCTGAAGATCGACGGCCAGTTCGTCGAGAACGTCTGCCGCGATCCCGTCGACCGCAGCATGGTCGAGGCGATCTGCCAGGTGGCGCGCGCGATGGGCATCCGCACCATCGCCGAGCGCGTCGAGACCCAGGACGTGCTCGACACCCTGGCGGCGATCGGCGTCGACTACGCGCAGGGCTTCCTGGTGGCGCGGCCCGAGCCCATCGCCGGGCTCAGCAGCTCGCTCGACGGCGGACGCCGCCGCTGACTCGGGGCCCGCAGCGGGCCGCTCTCGTCTAGAATGCCCGGGACCGCCCCGAGGCTTCGACGATCCCCGTGCCCCCGACCGACTCCGCCTGCGCCACGATTCCCGCCGCCGCCGCCGGCCGTGCCGGGGCGCGGCCGCGCCTGCTCGGCGAGGGCGACCCGCCGCCGTTCGAACTCCACCACGCCGCCGGCCGGCGCCAGGCGCTGATCGTCTGCGACCACGCGAGCCGCGCCTTCCCGCGCGCGCTCGGCCGCTTGGGCCTCCCGGACGAGGCCACCTGGCGGCACATCGCCTGGGACATCGGCGCCGCCGAGCTCGCGCGCGCGCTGAGCGCCCGGCTGGACGCGCCGGCGCTGCTCGCCGGCTACTCGCGCCTGGTCGTCGACTGCAACCGGCGGCTCGAGGATCCGAGCTGCTTCGTGGCCTTCGGCGACGGCCAGCGGGTGCCCGGCAATGAGGCGCTCGGCGAGGCCGAGCGGCGGCAGCGCGCCGCGGCCTGCCACGAGCCCTACCACAAGGCGATCGCCTCGCGGTTGCACGAGTTCAGGCGCGAGGGCCGGGTGCCGGCGCTGATCGCCGTCCACAGCTTCACGCCGGTGCTCGGCACCGAGGCGCGCCCGTGGAACGTCGGCGTGCTCTGGGACCGCGATCCGCGCATGGCGCTGCCGCTGCTCACGCGCCTGCGCGCCGAGCCCGGACTCGTCGTCGGCGACAACCAGCCGTATTCCGGCCGCCATCCGGCCGACTACACGGTCGACCACCACGCCGACAGCGCGGGGCTCCCGCACGTCTGCCTCGAGGTGCGCCAGGACGAGCTGCTGACGCCGGCCGGCATCGCGCGCTGGGCCGAGATCCTCGGCCGGGCGCTCGCCGACATCCTCGCCGACGAGTCGCTGTACGCCGTGTGGCAGGCCCGCGAGCCGCGCAGCGGCGGGAGGTAACCGATGTCGCAGGAGCCACCGTTCACGGTCGGGATCGAGGAGGAGTACCTGCTCGTCAATCTCAGGACGCGCGACCTCGACAACGACCCGCCGCACAGCCTGGTCGAGGAGTGCCACCAGCGCTGCGGCGGCCAGGTGAGCCCCGAGTTCCTGCGCTCGCAGATCGAGATCGGCACGCGCGTCTGCCGCACGATCCCGGAGGCCAAGGAGGACCTGAAGCGGCTGCGCAAGGCGGTCGTCGAGGTCGCGAACCACCACGGCCTGGCGCCGATCGCGGCCTCGACCCATCCCTTCGCGCGCACGATCGAGCAGCGCCACACCGACAAGGACCGCTACGTCGCGCTCGCCAAGGAGATGCAGGCCGCGGCGCGGCGGATGCTGATCTGCGGCATGCACGTGCACGTCGGGCTCGACGACAACGAGCAGCGCATCGACCTGATGAACCAGCTGTCGTACTTCCTGCCGCACTTCCTGTCGCTGTCGACCTCGTCGCCGTTCTGGGAGGGCGAGCAGACCGGCTTCAAGTCGTTCCGCCTCACGATCTTCAACGCGCTGCCGCGCACCGGGCTGCCGGAGCGCTTCGCGAGCTGGGGCGAGTACCAGCGCCACATCGACACGCTGATCCGCACCGGCCTGATCCAGGACACCTCGAAGATCTGGTGGGACATGCGCCCGAGCTGGCGCTACCCGACGCTGGAGACGCGCATCATGGACTGCTGCACCAGCGTCGAGGACTCGGCCTGCCTCGCGGCGCTCGTGCAGTCGACGCTGCGCATGCTGTACCGGCTGCGCGGCCGCAACCAGCAGTGGCGCATGTACCCGGACATGCTGCTCGCCGAGAACCGCTGGCGCGCGATGCGCTACGGCTACGACGAGGGCCTGCTGGACCTCGCGCGCGCGGAGCTGGTGCCGTTCCCGGAGCTGCTCGAGGAGCTGCTCGACCTCGTGCGCGAGGACGCCGAGGCGCTCGACTGCCTGCCGGAGGTCGAGCACGCGCGCACGATCGTGCGGCGCGGCACCAGCGCCCACCGCCAGGTCAAGGTCTGGGACGAGGCCCGGGCGCGCGGCGCGAGCGAGCGCGAGGCCCACGCCGCGGTCGTCGACTGGCTGGTGCGGGAGACCGCGAGCGGGCTGGACTGACGGTTGGCCGGAGGCCGCGGGCCCCGCGGCGCGCAGCGCCGGCGCGGCTGCGGCGCGCGGGCAGCGCCACTACCGCAGCGCCGGCAGCAGCGTGCGCAGCGTGGCGTCCATCGCCGGCGCGAGGCTGGTCGTGAAAGCGCCCGCCAGGTGGCTGTCGTCGCGGTACACGACCCGCCCGTCGCGGATCGCCGGACAGTCGGCGCCGCGGCAGATGCTGTCGGTCAGATCCAGGAATTCGACGCCCCGCAGACCGCGCGCACCGGCCTGCTCGGCCGCGAACACCGCCGGATCCAGCGCCGGCGCCCGCGCGAAGTCGCAGGACGCCGCGGCGTACCACGCGTGCAACGCCGAGCGGGCGAGGCAGGTGGGCACGTCGAAGGGCGCGGCCGGCGAATCGCGAATTGCGACGACGCGCAGGCCTTCGCCGGTGAACTGCCGGAAGGTGTGCGCCATGGCGCGGGTCAGCCCGTCGAGTGACGCGGCCCGTTCGTCCGCAGGCTGGCGCCCGAGGTAGCTCGTGAACGTCGCGACGAAGACGACCGCGGGGCGCAGTTCCAGGATGCGCCGGATTGCCGCTGTGCGCCAGGTCCGGCACAGGTCGGTCAGGCCGGCGCCATTGCGGCCGGCGATCTCGGTGGCGGCGCAGCCGGACTTCACGAACGTGACGAGGCGCCAGCCGGCGCCCTTGGCAACCGCCTGCAGCGGGTTGAACCACTGGATCGCGTGCGAATCGCCGAACAGCGCCACGGTGACCGCCGACGACGTGTCGCCGAAGGCGCAGCTCGCCACGGCCTCGGAGCGGCCGAGGCTCACGCAGCGCTCGCGCGGCATGTCGGCGATGTCCGCGACCGCCACCGTGACCGCCTGCACGGCTGGCTCGTTCGCGAGCCGATCGCCAAAGCGCAGCGCGAGCGTGGCGATGCCGAAGCTGGCGACCGTCGCGACGCCGGCCAGCGCCAGCGACAGCACGGGTCGCGCGATCAGGTAGCCGTTCTGGCGAACGGGCCGCTCGACCGCGGCAAAGGTCAGTGCGGCGGCGAGCAGCGACCCGGTCGCGGCCGCGACCTTGCCGGCCAGCGAGATGCCCGGCAGCAGGCACACGGCGAACACCAGGAACGGCCAGTGCCAGAGGTACCAGGAGTACGATCGGGCGCCCACGTACTGCAGCGGCTTCGAGTCGAGCAGGGCGCCGATTCCGCGATGCGGGAGTTCGGCTCCGGCGGCCAGCGCCGTGGCGGTCCCGAGGACCGGGACGAGCGCGGCCCAGCCGGGGAATCCCGGCCCACCGCTCAGCAGGTAGCCGCAGGCGAGCACCGCGGCCAGGCCGAGCCAGCCGAGGCCGATCCACACCCGCGGCGGCAGGCGCGGCGCGCCCGCGGGCTTGAGCGCGAACAGCCCGCCGACCCCGAATTCCCAGGCGCGCGCCGGCAGCTCGTAGAACGCGAACGTCGGTGCGGCGGCGGTCGCCAGGACGCAGGCCGCGAGCGAGCCGAGCGTCAGCGCGGCGAGCATCGCGAGCAGCGCCTTCGTCGACCTCGCGAACCCGAGTCCCAGCAGCACGAGCGCCGGCCAGAACAGGTAGAACTGCTCCTCGATGCCGAGCGACCACGTGTGCAGGAACGGGTTCGACTCGACGTCCGGCGCAAAATAGTCCGCGGCGTTGCGGTCGAAGAACAGGTTGCTCATGTAGGCGGCGGCGGCGCGCGCCGCGCGGCTCGCGAAGACGACTTCCTGCGGCGCCGCGATCAGCGCCGCCGCCGCCAGCGTGCACAGCAACGTCAGGGTGGCGGCGGGCAGCAGGCGGCGCGCGCGGCGCGCGTAGAAGCGCGCGAGGTCGAGCGTCGAGGTCTTGCGCAGCTCCTGGACCAGCAGCCCGGTGATCAGGTAACCGGAGAGGACGAAGAACACGTCGACGCCGACGAACCCGCCGGCGCACCACGAAATGCCGCAGTGGCAGGCGACGACCAGCAGCACCGCGATGCCGCGCAGCCCCTCGATGTCCGACCGAAAGTACGACGCGGGGCTGCGGTCGGCTGGCGGCATCGGGCGAGGCTCTCGACGACGGTCAGGCGCGGCAACGACTTCGCGCCGGCCGGCAGCCGACACGTCCGCCACGCGCGCAACGGGGGACGTCGATGCCGGTCGATGTCGAATCATAGCCGTCGGCGTCGCGACTGTGCAGCGCCGCTCGCGCCACGCTGTGATCCGCTACACTTGCACGCCCTATGCCGGCCGCAATGGACAATTCGGATGCGCCGGCGGGCGTCACCGCGGGCCCGCCGCGGCGCGAGCCGGCGCCGTTCGCGCGCCTCTCGGGCGCACCACCGGTGGCCGCCGGCGCCGGACCATCGCTGCGCGCCATCGATCGCAGGCTGAGCGCCGCGCCGATGATGGACTGGAGCGACCGCCACTGCCGGCACTTCTTCCGGCTGCTGGCGCCGCGCGCGCTGCTCTACACCGAGATGATCGTCGCCGGCGCGGTGCTGCGCGGCGACCGCGCGCGGCTGCTCGACTTCGACTCGAGCGAGCACCCGGTCGCGCTGCAGCTCGGCGGCGCGGACCCGGCGACGCTCGCGATGGCGGCGCGGATCGGCGCCGAGTGGGGCTACGACGAGATCAATCTCAACGTCGGCTGCCCGAGCGAGCGCGTGCAGGCCGCGACCTTCGGCGCCTGCCTGATGGCGCGCCCGGCGCTGGTCGCCGACTGCATCGCCGCGATGCGCGCGGCGGTCGCCGTGCCGGTCACGGTCAAGTGCCGCATCGGCATCGACGACGAGGAGCGCTTCGAGTTCCTGCTCGGCTTCGTCGACGCGGTCGCGGCGACCGGCTGCGAGACCTTCATCGTCCACGCCCGCAAGGCGATCCTCGCGGGCCTGAGCCCGAAGCAGAACCGCGAGATCCCGCCGCTGCGCTACGAGACCGTCTGGCGCCTCAAGGCCGAGCGGCCGGCGCTCACCGTGATCGTCAACGGCGGCATCCGCACGCCCGAGGCCGCCGCCGCCCACTGGGCCCGGGTGGACGGCGTCATGATCGGGCGCGAGGCGTACCACAACCCGTATTTCCTCGCGGAGCTCGACCGCCTGGCGTGGCCCGCGGGGGCGACGCCGCTGCCGGCGCCGGCCGAGGTCGTCGCGGCGCTCGAGCCCTATGTGGCCGGGCGGCTCGCGCGCGGCGAGCGGCTGCACGCGATCGCGCGCCACGTGCTGGGCCTCTATGCCCACCGGCCGGGCGCGCGGGCCTTCCGGCGGGTGATCTCCGAGCTCGGGCCGCGCCGGGACGCGGATTTCGCCGTGCTCGCGGCCGCCGTCCGGGCCGCGGAGGGCGCGGCACCCCTGGCGCGCAGCGCCTGAGCCGGGCGCCCCGCCGGCGCCGGCGGCCGGGCTTTATGACAAGTCGTATATAATCCAGCGCAGCTATGAATAAGGACATCGAGCTCGCGATCCTGTTTGCCGACGTGGTCGGCTCGACGCAGCTCTATGAGACGCTCGGGGATGCCAAGGCCCGCGAGATGGTCGGCATCTGCATCGAGATCATGAAGGGCGCCACCGAGCGCCACGGCGGCACCGTCATCAAGACGATGGGCGACGAGGTGATGGCGACCTTCGCCAGCGCCGACGAGGCGGTGAACGCCGCGAGCCAGATGCAGCGCGAGATCACGCTCAGTCCGGCGCTGCAGGCCGGCGGCACGCACGTCGCGATCCGCATCGGCTGCCATTTCGGGCCGGTGGTGCTCGAGAGCCGCGACGTGTTCGGCGCTGCCGTGCACACCGCCAACCGCATGACCAGCCAGTCCAAGGCCGGCCAGATCATGACCACGGTGACGATGGTCGAGAAGCTCTCGCCGGAATGGCGCAACGCCATCCGCCAGATCGACGTCGCGACGCTGAAGGGCCGCAGCCACGAGGTCGCGCTGTTCGAGGTGCTGTGGCAGACCGAGGACGTCACCAGCATGCTGCCGGCGATCGCGCTCGCCAACCGCGAGGCGCACCGGCCGCGGCGGCTGCGGCTGCGCTGCCAGGGCGAGGAGATCGTGCTCGACGAGCACCGCACGCAGGTGACGATCGGGCGCGCCGACGACAACGACCTGATCGTCAAGGGCAACCTGATCTCGCGCCTGCACGCGCGCATCGAGGCCTCGAAGGCGCGCTTCGTGCTGATCGACCAGTCGACCAACGGCACCTTCGTCTACGGCGCGGCCGGCGACGAGCAGTTCGTGCGGCGCGACAGCCTGCCGATCACGGGCGAGGGGCTGATCGGGCTCGGCCGCGCCCCGGAGCGGGACTCCTCGCAGACGATCCGCTTCGTCTGCGAGGAATAGCTCAGCCGAAGCGCCTGAGCACCTCGTCGAGCTCCTGCCTGAGCGGCTCGGGCATGCGCGCGCCGTACTGGTCGAACTCGCCGCCGAGGTGCGCGAGGTCCGAGCGCCACGCCGGCGCGTCCACCGCCAAGAGCTCATCGAGCGTCGAAGGCGCGAGCCCGAGGCCCTGCGTGTCGAGGTCGGCGCGCGCCGGCATGTAGCCGATCGGCGTGTCGTGGGCGCCGGCCCGGCCGGCGACGCGGTCCATGATCCACTTCAGGACCCTGAGGTTCTCGCCGAAGCCCGGCCACAGGAACTTGCCGGCCGCGTCCTGCCGGAACCAGTTGACGTGGAAGATCTTCGGCGGCTTCGGCAGCCGCGCGCCGATCGCGAGCCAGTGCTGCCAGTAGTCGCCGAAGTTGTAGCCGGCGAAGGGCTTCATCGCCATCGGGTCGCGGCGCAGCACCCCGACCTTGCCGGTGATCGCGGCGGTGGTCTCGGAGGCGACGCCGGAGCCCACCAGCACGCCGTGGCGCCAGTCGCGGGCCTCGAACACGAGCGGCGCGAGCGCCCGCCGCCGGCCGCCGAAGATGATCGCCGAGATCGGCACGCCGGCCGGGTCGTCGCTCTCGGTGGCGTACGAGGGGTTGTTGTGCGCCGACACCGTGAAGCGCGAGTTCGGGTGCGCGGCGGGGCCGTTCTTCGGGTCGTAGGGCCGGCCCTGCCAGTCGAACGCGGGCTCGCCGTCCATGCCCTCCCACCACGGCCCGCGGTCCTTGGTCATCGCGACGTTGGTGAAGATCGTGTCGTGCTGGACCATCTCGAAGGCGTTGCGGTTGCTCTTCGCGTTGGTGCCCGGCGCGACGCCGAAGTAGCCGGCCTCCGGATTGATCGCCCACAGCCGGCCGTCCGGGCCCGGGTGCAGCCAGGCGATGTCGTCGCCGAGCGTGCGCACCTTCCAGCCGGGCATCGCCGCCGGCGGCACCAGCATCGCGAGGTTGGTCTTGCCGCAGGCCGAGGGGAACGCGGCCGCGACGTAATGCGTCTCGCCGGCCGGGCTCTCGAGCGCGAGCAGCAGCATGTGCTCGGCCAGCCAGCCCTCGGTGCGCGCCTGCCAGCTCGCGATCCTGAGCGCGTGGCACTTCTTGCCGAGCAGGGCGTTGCCGCCGTAGCCGGAGCCGTAGCTCTTGATCGAGAGCTCCTCCGGGAAGTGCATGATGAAGCGCCGCTCGGGATCGAGCTCGCCGGTCGAGTGCAGGCCGCGCACGAAGCTGCCCTCGCGCGCGATGCGCTCTAGCGCCGGCGTGCCCATGCGCGTCATCAGGCGCATGTTGAGCACGACGTAGGGGCTGTCGGTGATCTCGACGCCGCAGCGCGCGTACGGCGAGCCGATCGGGCCCATGCAGTACGGCACGACGTAGAGCGTGCGGCCGCGCATCGCGCCCCTGAAGAGCGCGTCCATCTTGCGGTGCGCCTCGTCCGGCGCCATCCAGATGTTGTTCGGGCCGGCATCGGCCTCGCTGCGCGTGCAGACGAAGGTCAGGTGCTCGACGCGCGCGACGTCGTTCGGGTTCGAGCGGTACAGGTGGCAGCGCGGGAAGCGCTGCTCGTCGAGGCGGATGAGCTCGCCGCTCTTCTCGAGCTCGGCCGTGAGCTGCGCGGCCTCGGCGTCAGAGCCCGTGCACCAGTGCACCCGGGCGGGCTCGGTCAGGGCCCGGACCTCCTGCACCCAGCGGTCGACCGCCTCCGGCGCGGGGGTGGGGGAGGCGGCGGCATGCACGGAGGGTTTGCCCATTATTCGACTCGTCTGGCCTGGGGCCTGTCCCCCCGGGGTCGCGATTATACGAGGCCGGCGGCCGTTGCGGCGGTGCGGCACCGCGGCAGGCCCGCTGCTCGCCTGGCTGCGCCTCGCCCCGCCGTCGCTGCCGGCGCCTGCGGGCCCGCCGGGGCCCCGCGGGCAAGCCTGGGGTGCCTGGCTGCGCCCGCGGTCCGAAAGCCCTCCTGCGGCCTCGCAGGGGCCCTCCCGGAACTGTCGTTGCGACAAGTATTTGGGGCGGACTCCTCGACGGATTCCAATGTCTTCGCCGTCGGCCGGCTCGCCGGCGTCGAACGCCGGCGAATCCGCGCCCGGCGCCTCAGGATCCGGGCGCAAGCACCTGATCGGTCGGGGCGTTGCATCCGGGTGTCGAAGCGGCATGAGCGGGCCCCTGCGGGGCGCGGACCGCCGCTCGGCGTGAGCCACGTTGCAGGCCGAAGCGCCCGCCCGGCACGGGTCTCAAGTTCGGTGCCGAGCGGCCGTTCAGAGGGGAGCGGGACTTCCGCAATGACCGTCGCCCGCGCGACGGGATCCCCGCCGCTGCCGGGCAGCGGGCGATCGCCGAAGTCTCGCGAGGCGCCCGGGAGACTGGCGCAGGCGTATCGTGTGCGGGCCCAAGATGCAGGTCCGCGCCACGGGGCCTGCGTCGCCGCCTTTGAGTCCCGGAGGCTCCTCGGCATGGGTCCTAGACACACGCCCCCGACCGGCGGCGTCGCGCCGCTTGCGGCCACGCTCGTGCTCGCGCTCTACCCGGCATCCGACTCAGCGCCGCGCGCCTCGGCGGCGCGCGCCGAGATCGCGGTCGGCGCAACGGTGCTGCCGCGCGCGGTGATCGCCGCCGAGTCCGCACCCGAGAGCCTCGACGTCAGCGCGAGCGACGTCGCGCGCGGCTACGTCGACGTGCGCCGCGCGATGCACCTCACGATCGCGAGCAACAGCCCCTTCGGCTACGCGCTCGACGTCTGGCCCGCGGCGCCGGTGTTCCGGGCGGTCGAGATCGTCGGCTTCGGAGCCGAGGTCCGGCTCGGCGACGACGGCGGCGCGATCTTCGCGCGCGGCGCGCGCGGCGGGGCGCTGCCGCTCGAGCTCGGCTTTCGCTTCACGCTCGCGCCGGGGCTCGCGCCCGGGCGCTATCCGTGGCCGCTGCGCTTCCAGGTGCGGCCGCTCACCGGCCCCTGAGCGCGCTCAGTAGCTGACCGTGACGACGATGGTGTCGAGGTAGGCGCCCGGGCCCACGTCCTGACCGGCGCTGATCTGGCCGTACATCGTTCCCGAGACCGCCTGCGTCGGATTGCCGGGAGTCAGCGCGATCGACGCAACGCCGTAGAAGGAGCCGCCGGTGCCGTCGCCCCACACCTGCGCGTACGCGGTCGACCAGTAGAGGTTGTACTTCAGCTTGTTGACGCCGGCGAGCATCGTGCGGGTGGTGAAGTTGCCGCTCGAGCCGGCGCTCAGCGCGGCCGTCAGGTTGACCGTGGTCGCGCCGCCGGAGAGCAGCGTGCAGGTGACCGTCACGGAGCCGGTGGAGTTCGTCGGCGAGCCGGCGAGCGGGTTGTAGATTCCGAAGTTGACGCCGCTCGCCGCCACCGAGCAGCTCGTGACCGCGCGCGCCGCGGGCGCGGCGAGCGCGAGCAGCACGAAGGCGGCTGCCCGGACCAGGCTGCGGCAGCGTGCGCGCTTCACGGCGCCCGCCCGTCGCGGCCTGGCGCGAGGCACTCGATCGTGCCGAGGTCCGGCTGCGGGTCGTCGGCCGGCGGGGCGGGGAGGCGGAAGCGGCAGGCGGTGCCGTCCCAGTGCGCGGCGCCCTCGCCCGCGTCGCCGTAGGTCGTGACGTAGGTCGCGCCGTCCATCGCGACCGGGAAGGTCGCGCCGCCGAAGTCGACGCTCGCGCCGGCCGGCACCGGCCGGCCGTCCTCGGTCACGAGGCGGAACGTGCCGCCGTGGATGCGCTGCACCGGGAAGCGCGCCACGACGCCGCTGCGAAAGCCCGGCGCCAGCACCACGGTGCGCGCGCCGATCTCGGTCGCGAGCGGCAGCTCCTCGGGATCGACGCTGACGCGGTTGGCCTCGTAGGCGCGCAGGTTCGGCAGCAGCGCGTGGCCGCTCGCGTCGCTGTGCGCGACCAGCTGGTTGTCGAGGTAGACCGGCACGCCGGCGATGCCGCCGACGTCGACGACCGCGAAGCTGTTGCTGAGCGAGCGCGTCGCGCCGAGCTGGCCGTCGAGCAGCGTCGCGGCGCCGCGCACGTACAGGCTCTTGCCGGTGATGCCCTCGTTGCGCGCCGCCTGCAGCTCGACGTCGACGGGCTCGAACTGCGTGCGCAGGTCCGCGTCGTAGTTGCCCGAGGTCGCGGCGCCGAAGCGGTAGCCGATGCCCGGGCCGATCGGCGGGTTCTCGATGTAGGTCGCGTAGACCTCGTTCGCCGGCCCGCCGACCCCGGAGCCGCGCACCGCGTTCGCCGTCACGGCGCGGCGGCCGCCGAGCGCGACCGTGTAGGTGAGGTAGGCGCTGGTCGCGGTCGCGATGCCGCTGCTGCGGCTGACGGTGATCCCGACCGAGCCGGCGTGACCGACCGAGACCGAGTTCGTCAGGCTCACGGTCTCGAGCGAGGGGCCGCTGCGGTAGCTCTCGACGACCGCGGCCGCGGCCAGCGTGCCGGCACGGCCGACGTCGAAGCCGAGCTGCGCCACCGAGCGGCTGCGAAAGCGCTGGCCGGTGAGCAGCTCGTCGCCGACCTGGCGGAAGCCGTCGGTCGCGTACTGCGTGCTGAGCACCGCGCTCACGTGCCGCTCGCGCCGCTCGAAGCCGATCCCGACCAGCGCGCCGTTGCCGCTGCCGTCGCCGCCGCCGGCGAGCGTCAGCGTCACGACGCCGAAGGTCGCCGCCTGCGAGGCGAGCTGGAAGCCGAGCGCATGCGCGTCGTGCGCCAGGAACTCGGCGTGGCCCTCGATCGTCAGCGCGTCGGTCAGGCCGCGACGGTAGGTCGCGGCGCCGACGGCGGCGCCGTAGTGGTTGCTGGCGAGCGAGTAGTCCTCGCGGATCTTGCCGAGGTCGATCGAGTACTGCGAGAGCCCCGGGGCGAGCAGCGCGATGCCGGTGTAGAACGACTGCGTCATCACCTGTTCGCGGCCGAGCGCGTCGCGCACGACGACGCTGACGTCGCCGGCGCCGGTGACCGTCGGCACGTTGTCGATCACGAACGGCCCGGGCGGCACGGCGGTGCTCGAGACGCGCTGGTTGTTGACGAACACGTCGACCGTGGAGGGCACCACCGCGGTGCCGCCGGTCGTGATCAGCGGCGTCGTCAGCAGGTCGGGCCGGATCGCGAAGTTCCTGGCCCAGCGCACGCCGGCGAAGCGCACCGCGTTGCCCCAGCTGCCGGGGTCGGAGATCGCGTCGCCGACGTTGAGCGTCTCGAGCCGGTCGACGAAGTCGTGCGTGAAGGTCGTGTCGAGGCGGATCGTCTGGCGGTCGCCGGCCGTGTCGCGGGCCACCGTCGAGGTCGTCAGCACCCCGGGCGCGGCGAAGGTGCCGAGCTCGGCCAGCACGCCGCTGGTGCGAAGTCCGGCGACCTCCTGGTCGGACAGCTGGTAGTTGACGAACGCGCCGGGCTCGGCCGGCGTCACCGGCACGCCGCGGCGCAGCGGCGCGGTCGCGCGCGTCGTCAGGAAGTCCTCGGGCGGCGCCTTGATGTCGAGGTGCTGGCTCGCGGCGTCGAACTCGAGCGCGACGCGCGGCAGCGCCGCGATCGGGAAGTAGTGCCGGCCGTCGGACTCGCGCCCGCCGCTCGTCGGCGTCACGAGGTTGAGGCGCGCGTAGTCGTCGGCCTCGAGGTACAGGCGCCCGTCGGGGTCCCGCAGCACCACCAGCATCGTGCCGCCGGTGCGCTCGTTGACCGACACCTCGATGACCGCCTCGGTGAGGCCGGCCGGGCCGTCGGCGGCGGCGCGCCCGGCGCCGAGCGCGCACAGCAGCGCCACCAGAATATGGTATGTCCGCGCTGCCGGTCGGGGGCCCTTGGGAGCGGACACGGGAGGCTCGCGCTTCGCGTCAGCGCGCGGCCAGGGCGACTTCGGCCGCGATCGGGCCGCGGTCGCTGTGGCCCTGGATCTTGAGCGTGCCGCTCGGGGTCTCGCCGGCCGCGGGCTTCAGCGTCCAGCGCGTGGCACTGCCGGGCAGCAGGTAGCGCGAGCCGCTGACCGCGCCGAGCGCCACGCCGTTCTCGGCGCGCACCTCGAAGTCGGTGACCTGCACGTGGGCGCGGCCGTGGTTGGCCGCGGTGATCGCCACCGAGCCGTCGGCGGCCAACTCGGCGGCAAAGGCGAGGTCGGGCGCGGCGCCGGCGGCGGCGACGAACACCGGCACGCCAACCCGGAGCGCGATCCGAAGGCCGGTGCCCGACTGCGGCGTCGTGTCCGGCACCTCCTGGAAGAACAGCCGGTACGGAATCTCGCTGCCGGTGTCGGCCGCCGGGCGGCGTGCGACGCGCACGATCTGGTCGCTCTTCGGCGGGACCACGAACACCGGCGGCGTGACGATCAGGTCGTGCGTCGGCACGTAGCGGTCGCCGTCCTCCGGCTGCGTCCAGGCGACCGCCTCGATCTGGATCGTGACCGGGACGTCGGCGTCGTTGTGCAGCGTCACGACCCCGGTCGCGCGCCCCTTGTCCATCTCGATGCGGATCGGGGCGAGGCTGAATGAGCCTGCGGCGGCGCTACCCGCCGCCGCAAGCCACACCGCGAGCGCAAGGGCCAAACGGTCTCGCCACCGGAACGCCGTCGTGCCCATTCGTCTCTACCCTGATGCGTCAGTACGCGACCGAGACCGTGATCGTGTCGGTGTAGGTACCCGGCACCACGCCCTGGTTGGTCACGTTGTCCGGCAGCTGGCCGTACACCGTGAACGCCACCGCCGTGCCGAGGCCGAGGCCGGCGCCGGCCTGCGTGACCGACGTGCCCGTACCGTCGCCCCAGACCGTCGCGTAGGCGTTGGTCGTGAAGAGGTTGTACTGCAGCGTGTTGGCGCCGTTGGCGAGGAGGCGCTGGGCCACCGTGCCGCCGGTCGTCGTGCCGCCGTTGAGCGCGACCGTGAACGGCGTCGTCTTCGTGCACAGCACGTTGACGGTCGACGAGCCGGTGGCCGCACCCGCCGCCGGGGTGTAGTTGCCGAAGTTGAGGGCCGACGCGGCCACCGAGCAGGTCTTGAGGACCGTGGCGGTGACCGTGAAGGTCGTGGTGGCCGGGTTCGCCGCGAGGGCGCTGCCGCCGGCCAGAAGCGCGGCACCGACCGCGGTGGCGAGAAGGACTCTACGCATGACTACTCCTTAGTTTCGGTTCGACGCATCAGTTGCGCCGCGGACCCACAACGGATGAGGGGACCTCCGCACGGGCATTTGGGGATTCTTCGGATTTGACAATTTGCCGTCGTGACGGGGTTCGCAACTTTGGCGGCGCGGGCTCAAGTTCCGGGCGGAACTGCCGAGCCCCTCGCGCTTTTGCGGCGGTGCGCCGGGATGGGTCGCGCGCCGCGCGGCGCAGCGGCGCGTCGGGCCGCCGGCGCGCGGCTCCGACCCCGGCCCGCGCCGGGGCCGGGCGTCGCTGGCCGCGGCGCGGCTGCCCCACCGTCACGCCGCCGCCAAGCTCTTGTCATATTCCTCCGCCAGAGTGCCCCGCACCGGCAATCGCCGCGGCGGCGGATGGCGAGCATGACGACCAAGAATTCGACACTCGCGGTGCAGGGTCGCAGGCTGCTCGGCGCGCTGCTTTGCGTGGCGTTCGCACCGCCGGCGGCGCTGGCCGCGACCGTGCCGCTGAACGGCAGCGGCGCGATGAGCTACTCGTTCCAGTTCCTGGGCACGAGTCCCGGGACGCCGACGATCGGCAGCGACTATCTGCTTGCGGTGCCGGGCCAGTACACGTTCACAGACACCTTCACCAGCAAGCAGACGACCACGCTCGGCAGCTCGCCGGTCGGCAGCTACGACTTTCAGGACAGCTACCGCTTCACCGTGGCCAGCGGTGCGAACGGCGACACGCTGGTCGCGCAACTCGGCCTGCCGCCGACCTTCAACGTCGCGAATCTGCAGTTCCGGCTGTATGACGTGACCGCGGCGTCGTCGCAGACGCCGGTGGTCGGCGGCGTGCCGCCCGGCAGCGTGCTGCTGACGGCGTGGATGGGTCCGCAGTCCGGCCAGAACTCCGTGAGTGCCTCGTTCTCCGGCATCCGCGCGGGCGATACGTACCTCCTCGACGTCGCCGGCATCGCGAACGGCGATTCCGGAGGCACCTACATCGGCCAGCTGAACCTCGCGCCGGTGCCGTTGCCGGCCGCGGCGTGGTTGCTGGCCTCGGCCCTCGGCCTGGTCGGCGTAGCGTCGCGGCACCGTTCAGGCCGCGGCGCCGCCACGGACGACTGAGCCGGCACCACCGCACCCGCGGCGGGCGTCGCGGCGCCCGCATATACTGGTCAGATGTCCCTCGTCTGCCTTTCGCCGGGACCGCCGTGGCCCCGCGGTGCGCCGGTTTGAGCGGCGCCGACTTCCGGCAGCTGCTCGGTGCGGGCGGGCCGCTGGCCGCGGAAGTGACGGGCTTCCGGCCGCGCCGCGAGCAGCTCACGATGGCGTTGGCGGTCGCCGAGACGCTCGCCGCACGCGGCCGACTCGTGGTCGAGGCCGGCACCGGCACCGGCAAGACCTTCGCCTACCTGCTGCCGGCGCTCCTCTCCGGGCGGCGTGTGATCATCTCGACGGGGACCCGCACGCTCCAGGACCAGCTCTACCACCGCGACCTGCCCGCCGTCAGTCGCGCGCTCGGTCGCCCGGTGCGGGTCGCGCTCCTCAAGGGGCGGGCCAACTACCTCTGCCAGCACCGCCTGCTGCTCGCCCGCACGATGCCGGAACTGCCGGGACTCGGCAGCCGCGGCCTCGCGTCGCTGGCCCGCATCGAGCAGTGGGCGCGCGCGACGCTGGCCGGGGACATCGGCGAGCTCGAGTCGGTCCCGGACAGCGACCCGGTTTGGCCACAGGTGACCTCGACGCGCGACAATTGCCTCGGCCAGGAGTGCCCGGAGTTCCGCGGCTGCCACGTCGCCGAGGCGCGCCGTCGCGCGCAGGCCGCCGACCTCGTGATCGTCAACCACCACCTGCTGCTCGCCGACATGGCGCTCAAGGAGGAGGGCTTCGGCGAACTGCTGCCCGGCGCCGATGCGGTGATCCTCGACGAGGCGCACCAGTTCCCGGACGTCGCGGCGCAGTTCTTCGGCACGCGCGTCGCGTCGCGGCCGCTGGTTGCCCTGGGCCGGGACCTGCTCGCCGAGCTCACCCGCGCCGGGCTGCTCGACGCCGCCGCGCGGGGGTGCGTCGAGGCCCTCGAGCAGGCGATCGAGTCGGTGCGGCGAGCGCTCGCCGGGCTCGGCGAGCGGGTGGACTGGGACGCGCTGCCGGACGCGGCGCTCGAGGCCGGCACGGACCTCGCCGAGGCGCTCGAGCAGCTCGGTGCGCGCTTCGGCGAGCCGGCGCTCGAGGCGCCGGGCGTGCGCCAGTGCGCGCGGCGCGCGCTCGAGTCGGTCGAGCGGCTACGGGCGATCCTCGACGCCGACGCCGCCGACGGCCTGCGCTGGGCCGAGGTCGGCGCGCGCGGCTTCAGCCTCGAACTGACGCCGTTCGAGGTCGCGGCACGGCTGCGGGCGCAGTTCGACGCGCGCCCGTGCGCCTGGATCTGCACCTCGGCGACGCTCGCGGTGGACGAGGACTTCAGCCATTTCACGCGCCGCGTGGGCCTCGAGGACGCGCGCACGCTGCGCGTGCCGAGCCCGTTCGACTACCCGTCGCAGGCGCGCCTGTACCTGCCGCAGGGCCTGCCGCAGCCTGCCGATCCCGGCTACACGGCCGCGGTCATCGACGCCGCGCTGCCACTGGTGCGGGCCGCGGGCGGCCGCTCGTTCCTGCTGTTCACGAGCTACCGCGCGCTCGGCGAGGCGACGCGTCTGCTGCGCGCCCGGCTCGGCCCCGCCGACGGCTTCCCGCTGCTGGTGCAGGGCGAGGCGCCGCGCGATGCGCTGCTGCGGCGGTTCCGCGAGCTCGGCAACGCCGTGCTGCTCGGCACCGGCAGCTTCTGGGAGGGCGTCGACGTGCGCGGTCCGGCACTGTCGCTGGTCGCAATCGACAAGCTGCCGTTCGCGGCGCCCGATGATCCGCTGCTCAAGGCGCGGCTCGAGGGCCTGAAGCGCGACGGTCGCAATCCGTTCCTCGAGTACCAGGTGCCGCAGGCGGTGCTGGCGCTTAAGCAGGGCGTCGGCCGGCTGATCCGCGACCCGGACGACTTCGGCGTCGTCATGCTCGGCGACCCGCGACTGCGGACCCGCGGCTACGGCCGCGCGTTCGTCGCGAGCCTGCCACCGATGACGGTCACCGACTCCGAGGACGAGGCGGTCGCGTTCCTGCGCCATCACCTCGGCACGCTCGCGCCGACCGGTACGCCGTGAAACTGCTCGCGCTCGACACCGCGACCGAGAATTGCAGCGCGGCGCTCTGGATCGACGGCGACGTCACGAGCCGCGGGGCGCTGCTCGGGCGCGGCCACGCCGAGCACATCCTGCCGATGATCGACGAGTTGCTCGCCGAGGCCGGTCTCGCGCTCGGGCGGCTCGATGCGATCGCGTTTGGTCGCGGCCCGGGTGCGTTCACCGGCGTGCGGATCGCCGTCAGCATCGCGCAGGGACTCGCCTTCGGCGCCGGACTGCCTGCGGTACCGATCTCGGACCTGGCGGCGCTCGGTGCGCGGGCGCTCGAGCGCGCGCTCGCGGAGCCCGGCGCGGCGGGTGCCGCCGAGGCGCTCGTCGCGCTCGATGCGCGAATGGGGGAGGTCTACCAGGGCCGCGTGCGGCCGGATGCGCAGCTCGGGGTGGCGCTCCTCGAGGAGGGGCTCGCGCCGCCCGCGGCCGCGTTCGCCGCGCCACTCGCACAGGGAATCGTCCGGGTCGGAGCCGGACACGGCTTCTCGGCCTACCCGGCGCTCGGCGCGCGGCTCGCCGGATCGCTGGCCGCGGTCTGGCCGGAACTCCTGCCGCGCGCGGAAGAGATCGCCGCGCTCGGCGTGCTCGCGTTCAAGGCCGGCCTCGCGGTCGCGGCCGAGGCGGCGGCGCCGGTTTACCTGCGCGATCAGGTCGCGAGCCAATCCGGCCGCCCTCGGGCACAATGACAGATTCATGACAGCCGGCCGCGCACGGGGCGGCCGGTCACCGAAGCGTCACATTCGGTCGTTGTAATGGAAGGATGTCCCCTTGCCCCGTGCGCGTTACATGAGCAACCGCCAGATCCTGGTCGTCGAGGACGAGCGTCCGATCCGCGAGATGGTGGCCTTCGGGCTGCGCCGGGCGGGTTTCGACGTGGTCGAGGCCGAGGACACCCGCGAGGCGCGGGCCCGGATCGCCGACCGCCGCCCGGACCTCGTGCTGGTGGACTGGATGCTGCCGGACATGAGCGGGCTTGAGCTCACCCGCGCGCTCAAGAGGGACAAGGACATGCGCGAGGTGCCGATCATCATGCTGACGGCGCGTGCCGAGGAGCAGGACAAGGTCAGCGGCCTCGAAGGCGGCGCCGACGACTACGTGACCAAGCCGTTCTCGCCGCGCGAGCTGCTGGCGCGGATCAATGCCGTGCTGCGCCGGAGCGCCGCGGCGAACCGTGACGAGGTGGTCTCGGCCGGCGGCCTGTCGCTCGACGCCGCCGGTCACCGGGTCATGGTCGGCGAGGTCACGGTGCCGCTCGGGCCGACCGAGTACCGGCTGCTCAGCTTCTTCATGACCCATCCCGAGCGGGTCTACTCCCGGGGCCAATTGCTGGATCGGGTATGGGGCGGTAACGTGTACGTGGAGGAGCGGACCGTCGACGTGCATATCCGGCGCCTGCGGAAGGCGCTGGAGGGTTTTGACTGCGACAAGTTCATCCAGACGGTGCGCGGCGCCGGCTATCGCTTCTCCGTCCGTCCCGAGTAGGCCGCCGCCAGAAGCCATTCGATGTCACCTGCCTGGTCATTCGCGCTCGCCCGCCTGCTCGGCGTCCTGGCGATCGCGACCGTGGCCGGGTTCTTCCTCGGGCAGGTGGCGGCGACCGTGATCGCCGTCCTGGCCGGTTACCTCGCGCTCTCCTTCGTGCGTCTGTACCGCCTGGAGCGCTGGCTGAGGCGCCGGCGTACCGAGTCGCCGCCGGACTTCCAGGGCGTGTGGGGCGACATCGTCGCGCTGATCATGCGCATCTACCGCCGCAAGCAATTCCACAAACGGCGCATCGTGCAGCTGTTCCGCGAGTTCCGGCGCATGACCTCGGCGATGCCGGACGGCGTCGTCGTGCTCGGCACCGATCGCGAAATTCTGTGGTTCAACCGCAATGCCGGGCGACTGCTGCGCCTCAGGCGCAAGGTCGACTTCGGCCAGCGTATCGACAACCTGATCCGCCACCCGGACTTCGCGCGCTACGTCGAGCTTGGCGACTTCTCGATGCCGGTCGTCGTGCGTTCCTCGCTGGATGCGGAACAGCACCTGGCGCTGCAGATGGTCGCCTACGGCAGTCAGCAGCTTCTGCTGGTGCGCGACGTGACGCGCCAGGTTCGGCTCGAGGCCATGCGCAAGGACTTCGTCGCCAACGCCTCGCATGAGCTGCGCTCGCCGCTGACCGTGATCACGGGCTACGTCGACACGCTCGCCGAGGATCCGGGCGTCGATCCGCTGTGGCGCGGGCCGCTCGAGGAGATGCGCCGCCAATCCGAGCGCATGCGGGCGGTCGTCGACGCGCTGATCGAGCTGTCGCGGCTCGAATCGACCGCCGGCGAGGCCGGCCAGGACCTGATCGACGTCTCCGGCATGCTGACCCTGATTCGGCGCGAGGTGCTGGCGCTCGAGCGCCACCCGTCCGAGGTGACGCTGACGCTCGCCTCCGACGCGAAGCTGCTCGGCTCGGAGGCAGAGGTCCATTCGATCTTCGCCAACCTCATCTCGAACGCCGTCAAGTACACGCCGCCGGAAGGGCGCGTCGCCATCACCTGGCGCGTGGACGCCGACGGCGCGCACTTCTCGGTGACCGACACGGGCGTCGGCATCGCTGCCGAGCACATCCCGCGGATTACCGAGCGCTTCTACCGCGTTGACCCGAGCCGCGCGCGCACGACCGGCGGCTCGGGGCTCGGCCTGGCGATCGTCAAGCACGCGCTGCAGCGCCACGGGGCGACGCTGTCGATCGAGAGCGAGGAGGGCATCGGCAGCACCTTCAGCTGCATCTTCCCGCTGCGGCGGGTGGCTGCGCGCCAGCCGGTGGCCGCCAGCGGCTGACGGCGGTCGGGCGAGGCGGTCCCAGCAGATTCTGGCCCTCCGACGCGTGCCGCAGCGCCGCAATCTTCATCGAATCGGGCACTTCCACGCCCTCCGTGGACAGCGTCGAAACGATGCGCGGCAAGCTCGTCATTCGTAAGAAAAATTTCTTGCCGCCGACATCTTTTCGTCACCCGGCGCCGCCAGATTGGCCGAAACCGGTGGCCCTGAGGACGACATGAGCCCCGCAACGCGCAATCGGCCGATGCTGCGTACGGTCTTCGTCTCCGACGTGCACCTGGGCTCTCGCGGCTGTCAGGCGCGGTACCTGCTCGACTTCCTCCAGCAGCTCGACTGCGAGCAACTGGTGCTGGTCGGCGACATCGTCGACCTGTGGAGCCTGAAGCGCAGCATGTACTGGCCGGTAGCGCACCAGGACGTGCTCAAGGCGATCCTCGCGGTCGCGCGCTCGGGCACCAAGGTCGTGTACGTGCCCGGCAACCACGACGAGGGCTTTCGCGAGCTCTGCGGCGGCGAGATCGCCGGCATCGACATCCGCCGCGACTTCATCCACGAGGCCGCCGACGGCAAGCGCTACCTCGTCGTGCACGGCGACGACTTCGACGGCGCGGTGACGTTCTCCGGCGTGCTCAAGCATTTCGGCGAATACATGTACGACGTGCTCCTCTGGGCCGGGCGCGGCATCCAGGCCGTCCGCCGCCGCTTCGGCTTCGGCTACTGGTCGCTCGCGTCGTGGATCAAGCATCAGCTGCCGGATGCGATGCGTTACATCGAGCGCTTCGAGCACGCCGCGGCGCACGCGGCGCTCAAGCACGGGCTCGACGGCGTCATCTGCGGCCACATCCACCGACCGGAGCTGCGCTTCGTGGACGGGATCCGCTACTGCAACGACGGCGACTGGGTCGAGCACTGCTCGGCACTCACCGAGGACCGCAACGGCCGGCTCGCGCTCGTGCGCTGGGCGGAGCAAGCCGGCGCGCCGCGGTTCGCGGTTGCCGACGCGCCCCAGGCCGCCGCTGCGGCGCTCGACACCGCGGCATAGCAGCCCGGCGGCCACGGCGAGCGATGCGCATGAAGGTGGCGATCGTCACGGACGCGTGGCGCCCTCAGACTAACGGTGTCGTGACGACGCTGACGCGAACCGCCGAGTGCCTGCGGCTGCTCGGCCACGACGTCGCGATGATGACGCCCGAGGGCCTGCGCACGATTCCGTGCCCGAGCTACCCGGAGATTCGGCTCGCTCTCTTTCAAGGCCGGCGCGTTGCCGAGTGGCTCGAGCGCGAGCGGCCGGATGCCCTGCACGTCGCGACCGAGGGCCCGCTCGGGCTCGCGGCCCGCAACGCGGCGCGTCGTGCCGGGCTGCGGTTCACGACCTCCTACCACACGCAGTTCCCCCAATACCTGCGGGCGCGCTATCCGCTCCCCGCGCGCTGCACGTACGGGGCGCTGCGGGTCTTTCATAGCGCGGCTGCGCGCACGATGGTGGGTACCCGCGAGGTCCGGCGCGACCTTCGACGTCACGGCTTTCGCAACCTCGTCTACTGGGGCCGCGGCGTCGACACCGACCTGTTCCGGCCCCGGCCCGAGGCGCGCCTCGGCTATCCGGGGCCGATCCTGATCTATGTCGGCCGCGTCGCGGTCGAGAAAAGCGTCGAGGATTTCTGCCGCGCGCGCGTGCCGGGGACCAAGCTCGTCGTCGGCGGCGGGCCGGCGCTCGCGCAGCTCGAGGCGCGCTATCCGGACATCATTTTCACCGGGTTCAAATTCGGCGAGGAGCTCGCCACGCTGCTCGCCGGCGCCGACTGCTTCGTGTTTCCGAGCCGCACCGATACCTTCGGGCTCGTGATGCTCGAGGCGATGGCATCGGGGCTGCCGATCGCAGCCTATCCGGTCACGGGCCCGATCGACGTGGTGCGCGAGGGCGAAACCGGCTGCCTGCGCGCGGACCTCGCCGAGGCGATCACGGCGGCGCTCGGTCTCGAGCGCGGGCTCTGCCGCGCGCAGGCGCTCGAATACCGCTGGGAGAGCGCGACGCGACAATTCCTCGGCAATCTCGTCGAGGCGCGCGGTGTGCAGTCGGCGACGCGGCCGCGGCATCTGCGCATCGCCGAAACGCTGCGCGGCAGCCGCCGTTCCTAGCGCGCCGCGCCGAGCCAGTGCGACTCGAGCACGCCGCGGCGCTCGGTCGCGAGGCGCCCGAGCAGGCGCGTCCAGTCGGCGAGCACGGCGGCGTGCCCGGCATCGGCCGGGTGCAGCGCCGCGCGAATCCGCGGCGCTTCGTTGAGGGTCGCGAGCCGCGCGGCGTTCCAGGCCTTCGACAGGACGCGGCGCCAGCGGGCGCGCGTCGAGTAGACGAGGCTCGGCGCCGCGACGCGGCGCCCGTCGCGGAGCTCGATGAGGTCGTCCCGCGACGCGGCGTAGCGCAGGCCGGAGGCTCGCAGCGCCGCGACGGTTGCCGCGTTCATGAGCCACGCGGGCGCCACGAAGCCCGCCGGTGCGAGCCCCAGCGTCGCGAGGACCGCGCGGCCGCGCGCGATCAGCGCGGCCGCGCTCGACGCGTCGATCGCGGCGAACTCGCCCTCGCCCGCGGTCAAGATGCGCCGCGCGAGCCACTCGCCGGGCGAGCGCGCCCGCGCGCCGCGGTCCTCGTGGTGGTAGCCGTGCAGCACGACCTCGTCGCCGCGCGCGACGCGTCGGCGCAGCGCCGCGCCGAACTCGAGGTCCCGGTCGGCGCGCGTCCCGGCGTGGTAATGCGGCACGACCAGCAGCGTCGCCGGCACTGCGTGCGCGTCGGCCAGCTCGAGCAGGCGCTCGCACGCGGGCCAGGTCGCGGGTGCGACGTCGTGCAGGGAGACTGCGTACTCGCCGCGCATCGCGCGCCTCAGACGGTGCCGGGCGCGGTTTGGTCGTCTCGCACAGCGGATCCGCGGCGCAACGACGCGTAGCGGTGCAGCTGGTGCGTCAGGGTGGCGTCCCAGGTGTAGTCGGTGATCACGCGCGCGCGGGCGGCGGCGCCGAGCGCGGGCGCGCCGCGCGCGAACACGTCGGCGACCGCGGCGGCGAGCGCCCGCGAGCGGCCCGCGACCGGCGCGAGGCCGCCAACCGCGACGTCGACGATCTCGGCGAGCGCACCGCCGTCGTAGGCGACGACCGGCAGCCCGCACGCCATCGCCTCGAGCGCGATCAGCCCGAAGGTCTCCTCGCGGCCGGCGTGCACGAGCAGGTCGCAGGCCGCGAGGCGTGCGCCGACGGTCGCGTCATCGCACTCGTAAGGCAGGATCGTGACGCGTGGCGTCGGGCGCCCCGTGCGCGTGCCGCCGATCAGCAGCAGGTGGTACGGGTCCCCGAGCCGTTCGACCGTCTCGAGCAGCTCGGCGATGTTCTTTTCTGGCGCCAGCCGGCCGGCGAACACCAGCAAGCGCGTGCCGGGGCGCAGCTCGAGCCGCTTACGGAGCGCGCCATCACGGCGACGCGGGTCGAACACCTCGGCACTGACACCGAGCGGCTGTACCGCGACGCGCGCGATGCCGGCGGCGGCGAGGCGTGCGGCGACGAAGCGGCTCGGCGCCAGCACGAGGTCGAATCCCGAGTACAGCGCCGCGAGGTAGCGCGCCGCGATCGCCTCGCCGACGGCGCCGAGCCGCGCTGCCAGCAGCCCGATGAGGTCTGAGTGACAGAACGCGACCGAGGGCACGTCCAGCGATGCGGCGACCTCCGCGACCTGCCAGCCCATCAGGTACGGATCGCCGGCCTCGAGCAGGTCCGGCTCGAGGGCCGCGAGCGCCGCGCGCAGCCGCGGCAGGTCAAGCGGGCAGCGGTAGCCGGCACGGATCAGAGGGCTCTTGAACTCGACTATGCCGCCACGTGCGCCCCTGTCTTGCGGCCCCGGGACCAGGAGCGTGTGCGACCGTGGCGCGCGGCGCGTCAGCCAGTCGTGCTTCGCGAGCAGGTAACGGCGTACTCCGCCGCTGGTCGGCGAGAAAAATAACGTTGCATCAACAAGATGCGCCATCACTCGGCCGGGGCGGGGCGACGGGTGAGCATCCTGGGATTGTGCCTCGCAAAGGTGACAGCCCGGTGACTTGCGGGGCATGAATGGTGGGCTGTCAGTCAGCTACGCGGGAAACCGCGAAAGCGAGTCAAGGTAATCGGCCAAGTGGCTGGGCAGGGGGCTCTTTTCAACAAACTGCAACGCGCCGGAGGTAGGGTCCGTGGCCACGAGAACGGAGGAACTCACGATGTCGTGCGCCCCCGCGGTCAGTTTCCGGCTGGATCCGCTGCTATCTCGCTTCGTGCCGAAGCCGGTGGCCGCGCTGCTCGCGCCGCCGCTCGAGCGGCTGCTGGCGCTGCGGCGCTGCGAGCGGACGTACGCGGCGATTGCGCCCGGATCGAGCCCCGTGCAGTTCGCGCGGGCGGTCCTCGATCAGCTGGCGGTGCACTTCGAGGCCGGTGGCGCGCTCGACGCGATCCCGGCGAGCGGACCGCTGGTCGTGGTCGCGAACCATCCCTTCGGCGGCATCGAG
Source organism: Steroidobacteraceae bacterium (assembly GCA_035524595.1). Taxonomy (GTDB): domain Bacteria; phylum Pseudomonadota; class Gammaproteobacteria; order Steroidobacterales; family Steroidobacteraceae; genus CAIKZZ01. Next base: position 27,670 of record DATKOP010000084.1, read on the forward strand.
GGGCTGTACCTCTACGCGATGCTCTCGGCGGTGCGCCCGGATGTGCGTGTGCTCGGCAACGAGCTGCTCGGCCTGCTGCCGGAATTCTCCGGGGCGATCCTGCCGGTCGACGTGCTCGGCGGCGCCGGCGCGGTCCGGCGCAACGGGACGGCGATGCGCTGCGCGATGCGCTGGATTGCGGGCGGCGGCGCGCTGCTCGTGTTCCCGGCCGGCGAGGTCGCAACCGTCGACCGGCGCAGCGGCACCATCGTCGACCCGGCCTGGAATCCGTCGATCGCGAGGCTGCTGCGGATCGCGCCGGCGCCGGTCGTGCCGGTGTACGTGCACGGCGCGAACAGCCACCTGTTCCACGCGGCGGGCTTGCTGCACCCGCGGCTGAGGACGGCGCTGCTGCCGCGCGAACTCTTCAACAAGCGCGGCCGGCGCATCCCGGTGCGCGTCGGCCGGCCGTTGGGCGTCGCTCAGCTCGCGGCCATCGACGGCGACGACGAGTTGTGCGGGTACCTGCGTCTGCACGTCTATGCGCTCGCCTGCGCCGCGTCACCGACGCCGTCCGCCCGGGCGCCGCGCGCGGTCGGCGCCGCGGCAGCCGTGCCACCCGAGCCGATCGCGGCGCCGGTGCCCGCCCCGCGGATGCGCGACGAGATCGCGGCGCTCGCCCCAGAGCAGCGCATCGCGACCAGCAACAACCTGGAGGTGTGGCACGCGACCGCTGCGCAGGCACCGTGGCTGCTTCAGGAGATCGGCCGCCTGCGGGAGCTGACGTTTCGAACCGTCGGCGAGGGCACCGGCCGCGCGCAGGACCTCGATCTTTACGACAGCTATTACGACCACCTGTTCGTGTGGAACCCGGCCAGTCACGAGGTCGTCGGCGGCTATCGCATCGGCGCGGTGGACCGGATCTACGACCGCTACGGCACACGCGGACTCTACACGCACACGCTGTTCGACTTCCGCCGCTCGCTGCTGCCGTCGCTCGGGCCGGCGCTCGAGGTCGGCCGCTCGTTCGTGCGGCCGGAGTACCAACGCAGCTTCGCGCCGCTGCTGCTGCTGTGGAAGGGCATCGCCGCTTACGTCGTGGCGCACCCGCACTACCGGGTGTTGTTCGGCCCGGTCAGCATCAGCGCCGACTACTCGCTCGCTTCGCGCGCGCTGATCACCGCGTTCCTGCGCGGACAGAACGCCGACGCCGCGCGCACGCGACTCGCTCGGCCGCGCAATCCGCTGCCGAATTCCGGCGGCGCGCGCCTGATCCGCCACGAAGTGGCCGAGATCCGCCGGCTCGACGCGCTGGAAGCGGTGGTCGCCTCGCTCGAGCCGGACGGCAAGGGCGTGCCCGTGCTCTTGCGGCAATATCTCAAGCTCGGTGCCGAGGTGCTCGGCTTTAACGTCGACCCGGCCTTCGGCAACTCGATCGACGTGCTGGTGGCCGTGGACTTGCGGCGCACCGACCCGCGCGTGCTCGCCAAGTACATGGGCCGCGAGGGCGCCGAGCGCTGGGCGAGCGCCCAGGCCATCGGGCGCCCGGGCGCGCGGGCCTCGGCCGCGCGGGGTTAGGCGCCGCGGGCAGGGCCGGCGCCGGCGCGCGAGCGGCGCCGGCTGCGCAGCGGCCGCGGCGTGCGCTCAGCTGCGCAGCCTGCGCAGCAGAGCCGAGGCCGGCCGGCCGATCAGCTCGTAGAGGCCCAGTGCGCTGTAGCGCAGCGCGCCGGCGTTCGGCATCCAGCCGCGCGCGTCGTCGGGCACGGTTGGGTCGGTGAGCACCGGAGCGGGCACACAGCGAAAGCCGGCGTGCTCGAACTCGTCGAGCGCGCGCGCCATGTGATTGGAATGCGTGACCAGCACGATGCGCGACAGGCGTGCGGGCAGCAGGATGCGGCCGGCACCCGCCGCATTCTCGAAGGTATCACCCGCGTCGCGGTCCACCCAGCGCGCCTCGACGCCGAACTGCGCGCGCAACGCATCGCGCAGCGCATCGGCATCGCGACCGTGGCTGCTGACCAGCACCGGCAGGCCAGAGCGGCGCGCCAGCATGGCGGCGTACGCCGCCCGGTCCCAGCCGCCCTCGACCAGCGTCGTGCCGCCCCATTCGGCGCTGTCCGCCCGCGAGCCGCCGCCGCCGAGGACGACGATCGCGTCGGCATCGAGCGGCGCCCGGATGCCGAGTGCCGGATAGCGCTCGCTCGCGTGATAGAGCGCGACCGCGATCCGCGGGGTCGACAGCAGCCACAGCGCCAGCCACGAGCCGGCGAGCAGCGCCGCGCCGAGCCGCGGGCGGCGGCGCCCGAGCAGGAGCCCGAGCGCGCCGAGCGCGACCAGACTCGCGGGCGGCAGCAGCAGTTCGCGCAGCAGGATCTTGAGTTCGATCGGCATCCGCTCCGGTCGTCGCGCCGGCGATCGTAACCGCAGCGCGGCCGTGACGCAGCAGCGGCTCCGGGCCGCGCCCGCGCCGCTCGCGACCCGGCCATTCGACCGCGAGCCGCCGGGCCGGCGGCGCAATGCCCGCCGAGCGACGTTCACGCGCCTGTCATGACGAGCGCCGCAGAATCCGGTCCGTTTCCCGCCACGAGGCTCGACCGTCATGCCCGGTGCCCTGGTACGCGCCTCGCCGCGGCCGACTGCGCCCAGCGCGCGCACCACCGCCGGCCAGCGACCTGCCACCCGCGGCGGCGACCCGTACCGCGGCGCGCCGGGTCCCGGCGACCGGCCGTTAAGGGCGGCTCTGCGCGGCGCCGCGCGCCCGGCGGAGCGCATGCCGGCGCTGCTCGCGGCCGTGATGGGGCTCGCGTGCCTGGCCCAGCTGGCCGTCGCCGTGCGCGGCTTCTGGCCGGCGGCGCGGCCGCTCTCGGGCGCCGGCGCGGGTGCAGCCTCGCTGCGCTCGCCGGCGCCGGCTCCCGGTGCGACGGTCGAGCTGCTGCGCGCGCACCTCTTCGGGCTGGCGGCAGATGCCGGCGCTCCCGATCCGCGGGCGGGCGTAACGCCGCTGGTGCTCGCCGGGACGGTCGCGACCGGCGACCCGCGCCAGGGCCTCGCGCTCATCGGCCGGACGGCGGCGAGCGCGACGCTGTTCTCCACCGACGGCGGCGGGGCCGAAGGGATCCGGCTGCGGGAGGTGTACGCCGATCGGGTCGTGATCGAACGCGGCGGCGCGCGCGAGACCCTGCATCTGCCTCGAAGCTGGGTGGGCGGCGGCGCGACGCTGGCGCGCGCGCCGGGCGTGGCCACGAGCGGCGTGCGCGAACTGAGCAATGCCGAGAAGAACCGCGCGGCGATGACCCCGGCGGCGCTGCGTCAGCGCGACCCGCGCGGCGAGCTGTTCCGTGCCTGGGCCAGAATCGACGAGCAAGGTCAGGTGGTCGGCTATCGCGTTCTGCCCGGTCGTGACCGCAAGCGCTTCGAAGCCAGTGGTCTGCGGGTCAACGACCTGATCACGAGCGTCGATGGTGTCGCGCTCGACGGCACGCCGCGAGCGCAGGTGATGCTGACGGCGATGGTCACGCAGCCGGTGAAGGGCGCCACAGTGACGATCGTCCGCGACGGCGTCGCGCGCGAGCTCGTGATCGCCGCAACCGACGCGCTCGCACAATGAGCGCGACGATACTGTCCGACATTCGTCATTCAGAACGCGCGCGTGTGTCATGACGCTGAGCACCGCCCGGCAGCGGTGCAGAGCTGTCCGCAGATCTTAATCGGACGGTCATACACCCCCCCTAGAGTCCCCTCCGCCGCATCGCCGCGACAACGGAAGACAGAGGTCGCGGGCGATTCAGGCACCGGCGAAACACCAGCCGCAGCCGCGGCCACTGTCGAGTCCGGAGTTCGTCGCGAGATCGGGATTGGAGGCCGCGTCGGCGTGCTGGAGTGGCGCCGGCCGGCAGTGGAAGGGATCCGTCAAGGCGTTTGCAATTTACAGCTAGGGGAGATGAATTAATGAAGCTCGCAATCAAGCTCGCTCTCGTCGGTAGCGGCCTGCTCGCCGCCGGCAGCGCGATGGCGACGATCACGCCGATCACGAACAACACCGGCGGTGAACTGTTCCTGGTCGTCCTCGATGCGTCCCAAGGTCAGGCGTACGTGCGGGGCCTCGGCGTCACGATGAACCAGCTCGCGACCGAGGGCGAGGGCGCCGGACAGCTCAACGCCGCGCAGACCGGTCCGACGATCATCAACGCCCCCGCCGCGCTCACTGCGGCCCTCAGCATCGGCCCGGATTCCAACCTGACGACCTTCCTCGGCCTCGCCGGCGCCAAGACGTACATGATCGTGGCCGGCAACACCTCGCTGAACTCGACGCTGCTGTCGGACGGCCTGACCAAGACCGACGCCTACATCAGCACCTCGGCGAAGCCGATCTTCAACGGCGGGACCTACGTCAGCGGCGCCGTCTCGGTCAACACCGTCGCCAGCAGCTACGCCGGCATCGCGGCGAACGTCACGGCAGCCAACAACGCAATCCTGGCGGCGCACCCGGGCTCGACCGCGGGCGACACGCTGTCGACGTCGTCGTCGGCGCTGTACAGCGGCACCGGCGGCTTCGTGGCGACCTCGTCCAACCTGTCGACCTGGTTCGGCAAGGGCTTCGGCGCGGCCGGTTCGACCAACGTCCCGACGATCGCGCTCGGCAGCTCGGGTGACCTCTATGCGGCGGCGACGAACATTGCCGGCGCCGGCGCCGGTCCTGCCAACCTGTGGGACTTCGGCACCGTGACGCTGTCAACGAGCGGCGCGTTGTCCTTCGTCGGCAACACCGTGGCGGCGGTGCCGCTGCCGGCCGCCGCGTGGCTGCTCGCCAGCTCGCTGCTGGGCCTGGTCGGCGTCGGCCGGCGCCGGCGCGCGGCCTGAGGCGCCCGCCCGGCGGGCGGGTCCTGCGGCGGCACGTCAGTCGCCGCAGGATCCCGGCTGCCGAGGCACGTGATTCGACCCGATACCCTTCGACTGGAGAATATTCAAATGCGTAATCTCAAAATTGCGGTCGCCGTAACGGCCGCGCTCGCGGCCGGCAGCGCGTCCGCCTACGACCCGACCACCGGCACTGCGCCGTTCGTGGCCTCGGTCGTCGCAGGCTCCTCGGCGCTGCGCAACGGCTTCGCGAACGAAATGAAGAACACGTTCTGCGCCGGTGCCGCCGACTACTCGACCTTCATCTCCTCGTCCAGCGACTTTCGCGCCTACAGCTGCACGCTGACCAGCACCGCCTCGGTGCCGACGACGCTGCGCAACCAGACGGCGATCGTCTACTATCGCTCCGAGGGCGGCTCGTTCGTCGGCGTCGGACCGCTGGCGCTCAGCCAGCAGGTCAAGCGCCTGAAGATCGACTCGAACTGCGTCAAGGCAACGACCAACACGGTTGCTCCGTTCGCCTACACGTGCCCGGTGTCGGGCTACGTGTACGCGAGCGACACCGGCACGGGCAACCTCGTGAACGATACCGTCGAGCTCGGCATTTCCGACGAGGAGCCGGCCGCGCTGGTCGGCGAGAACCTGCCGGACCTGACGAATTCGCCGTTCGACACCTCGGCGCTCGATGTCTCGACGATCACGCCGAACCAGGTCCTGGCGCAGGGCTTCGCGGTGGCCGTGAACACCTCGGGAGACGCGGGCGTCGCGGCGGTCACGAACCTCAGCTCCGCCTCGATCAACGCGATCCTGCAGGGCACCTACAGCAACTGGAACCAGGTGCCGAAGGCCGACAACTCCGGCTTCGTGACGGCCAACAACGTGCCGATCACGGTCTGCCGCCGCGACGTCGGCTCGGGCACGCAGACGATGGCGTCGATATTCTTCTACGGCGTCACCTGCAACTCCTCTGCCGGCGCCTTCGGCGCGCCGAACAACGTCGTCAACAACTCGACCGGCGCGCTGGTCACCTGCCTGCAGAACCACAATAACTCGATCGGCTACCTGGCGTGGAACAACACGCTGACGAACGCCCAGTACATCTCGATCGATGGCGTCGCGCCGACGTTGCAGGGCTTTGCGGCCGGGACCTACAAGTTCGGCTCGACGGCGTACTTCAACAACCCGGGCGCCTACACGGTCTCGGCCAACGATGCGCTGCTGTTCGGCGCTATCATCAAGACCGCGTCCACGCCGTCGAAGCTGCCGGCGATCGGCGGCACGGCCGGTCTGGGCAACAACCTGACCGGGCTGATCGGTGTCAATGGGCAGGTGAAGGCCAACGCCGTACCGTTCGCGTCGGCGACGCCGGTGGCGTCGTGGAACAACGGTGGCAACAGCTGCTCGCCGATCGTTGCGCAGTAGACTACCGGAGCGTTGAGCCCGGCGATCGTTGCCGGGTCGGATGGGGACCAGTCCTCGGGCTGGTCCCCTTTCGGTTGTGTGGCGGCGGCTGATTCGCGGGGTTCTCGAGATGACGCACGGTCGGCGACTCGTCGCGGCGCTGCTCGCGGCAGCCCTCGTTGCCAGCGCCACGGCGGTCGCCGATGAGCCGAAACCGGCCTTCGACCTCATGGAGCTGCGCGTGCTCGGCAACTCGGTGCTGGCCGCGGCGGACGTCGAGCGCGTCGTGTATCCGCACCTCGGGCCGGGCCGCACGCTCGACGACGTCGAGGCGGCGCGCGCCGATCTCGAGAACGCCTACCACACCCGCGGCTACGGCACGGTGTTCGTCGACATCCCGGAGCAGGAGGTCGTCGACGGCGTGGTGCGCCTGCGCGTCACGGAGGGGCGCCTGCGCCGCACCACCGTTACGGGCACGCGCTACTTCTCCAACCGCCAGATCCGCGCCGCGGTACCCGCCGCGACGCCCGGGGAAGTGCCGAACCTGCCGGCGCTGCAGGCGCAGCTTACGGCGCTCAACGCCGAGACGCCGGACCGGCTGGTCGTGCCGGTCCTGAAGGCCGGGCCGGTGCCGGGCACGGTGGACCTCGCGCTGAAGGTCGACGACCACCTGCCGTTTCATGCCGAGGTCGGCGTCAACAATGCCCAAACGCCGGATACCGCCGAGCTGCGGGCCTCGCTGATGCTGAGCTACAACGACCTGTTCGGGCGGCTCGACAATGCGTCGCTGCAATACCAGACTGCGCCCGCGGCCCCGAAGAACGTCGGAGTGTTCGCCGCGACCTACTCGACCAAGGTCGGTGACTCGGGCCAGCGGCTCGCGTTCATGTTCGTCGACTCCAAGAGCGATGTCGCCACGGTCGGTGCGCTCGCGGTGCTCGGCAACGGCCAGGTCTACGGCATGCGCCTGATCGCGCCGCTCGGCGTCTATGCCGGAGCGACGCAGTCGCTGACGCTCGGGGCCGACTACAAGGACTTCAAGCAGCGCGTCCAGGTGGATCCCACCGTGGCGCTCGATACCCCGATCAAGTACCTCAACCTGTCGGTGGCCTACGCCGGCGGCGAGCGCACCGAGCACCAGGCGCTCAACCTCGGCGCCAGCGCGAACTTCGGCGTCCGCGGCCTGGTCAACGATGCCGACGCGTTCCAGAACAAGCGCTTCCTCGCGCCGCCGAACTACTTCTACCTGCGCGGCAATGCCGACTGGACACGCCAGCTGCCCGGACGGTTCTCGCTGCTCGCCAGGCTTTCCGGCCAGTTCGCGGTCGACCCGATCATCGACAACGAGCAGTACTCGATCGCCGGCGCCGACGGGGTGCGCGGCTACCTCGAGGCCGAGCAGCTCGGCGACCAGGCGGTACGGGCCACGGCCCAGCTCGGCCTGCCGCCGTGGCGAACCGGGGCCGGTAGCGAGTTCGACACATTCGCCTTCTACGATATCGGCCGCGCGGGGTCCCTGCAAACGCTGCCCGGCGAGACGGCGACGCTGACGCTGCGAAGCTGGGGCGGCGGCGTCAATTTCCGGCTCGCGGCCGGCATCGACGGCTCGGTGACGTGGGCGCGCCCGGTCGACGCCGGCCCGCGGACCGCGGCCGGCGACTCGCGGGTGCTGTTCAATGTCCGTGGCGTCTGGTGAGGGTTCGACCATGACCAGCAAGAAGCGCGGGCGGCACCTGCTCGTAAGGCGTGCCGTATCGGCCGCGCTCGGCTCCGCGATGACTGCGCTGGCGGTCGGGCCGGGCGCGGCCGCGGTCGAGCTGCCGGTGCCCTGCGCGGCCGGCGCGTGCGGCACCTCGGGGCCGAGTTCGCTCGGCGGCGCGACCGCGACGCAGGCCGGCAACCTGCTCACGGTCACGCAGAACAGCAACGCCTCCAAGGCGATCCTCAACTGGGCCAGTTTCAACATCGGCGCCGGCGGCAAGGTCAACTTTGTCCAGCCAAGCGCCACGGCGATCGCACTCAACCGCATCTTCCAGGCGAGCCCGTCGCAGATCTTCGGTTCGCTGACCGCGAACGGCCAGATCTACCTGATCAACCAGAACGGCGTCATCTTCGGCAAGGGCGCGAGCGTCTCGACCGCTGGCCTCGTCGCCTCATCGCTTAACGTCAGCGACGCGGTGTTCGGCGCCGGCCTCGCCTCCTCGTCGCTCAGCGCGAACGGCCGGCTGACGCCGTCGCTGGCGGGAGACGGCAGGCTCTACGTGCAGACGCCGGACGGCCAGCCGGTCACCGGCGCCGACGGCCAGCCGATCCCGGTCGCCGTCAGCGTGCAGCAGGGCGCGTCGCTGTCGGTCACACCGGGCGGGCGGATCATCCTTGCCGGGCAATCCGTCGAGAACGCCGGCTCGATCTCCGCGCCGCAGGGCCAGGTGATCCTCGCCGCCGGCCAGAACGTCTACCTGCAGGCCAGCACCGACCCGAAGCTGCGCGGCCTGTACGTCGAGGTCGACGATGCCGGCGGCAAGGTCTGGAACCAGCTCGGCGGCGCGATTACGACCGCCGACGGCAATATCACGCTGGTCGGCCTCGCCGTGAACCAGGACGGGCGGCTCTCGGCGTCGACCTCGGTGGCGGCCAACGGTTCGATCCGGTTGCTCGCGCGCGCCAACCCGCTGCCGAACACCGCGCCCGAGGCCGGCGCAAGCCCATTCCTGCCGCAGCGCGGCGGCACGCTCTCGATCGGCGCGACGAGCTCGATCTCGATCCTGCCGGACGCCGATCCGACGACGGCGGTCGACGCCGTGGCGCAGCTGCCCTCGAGCATCGAACTCGGCGGCCAGAAGATCTTCGTCGCCGGCGGCAGCACGATCGTCGCGCCCGGCGGCACGCTGAGCGCGATCGCCGCCAGCAACCCGTCGTCGCCGTCGACGGTGGCCGATCCGGCGGCACAGCTGCGGATCGACTCCGGGGCATCGATCGACCTGTCGGGCGCGAGCGTCTCGGTGCCGGTGACGCGCAATCTGGTCGCGGTGGACCTGCGCGCCAACGAGCTCGCCGACGACCCGTTGCAGCGCAACGGTCCGCTGCACGGCCAGACGGTGGTCATCGACGCGCGCGTCGGTACGCCGATCGCCAACGTCTCGGGCGCGATCGCCGGCATCGGGCGCACCGTCGCCGAGCGGCTCGCGACCGGCGGCACGGCGACGTTCTCCTCGGACGGCGACGTCGTCGTCGCCTCCGGTGCCACGATCAACGTCTCGGGCGGAACCGTCAACTACACCGGCGGCTACATGCAGACGACGCAACTCGTCGCGCCGGACGGGTCGCTCGTCGCCATCGGCAGCGCGAGCCCGAACGTCGCCTACACCGGCCTCGTCAACCCGACCATCAGCCAGAGCTACAACGTCTGGGGCGTGAAGCAGGTCACGCCGACACCGGGATCCGGCACGTACGAGGCCGGCTACACCGACGGCAAGGCCGCCGGCTCGCTCAGCTTCGCCGCACCGACGCTGGTCCTGAACGGCACGCTGCTCGGTCAGGCGGTGAGCGGCTCGCACCAGCGATCCGCGTCGCAGACCGTGGCCGGGGGCCAGTTGACGATCGGCGTCCCGGGCGGCATCGCCGGTGTCGCCGGACTCGACTTCCAGGCGCCGTCGGTCGAGTTCGTCGCGGCGGCGCCGGCCGTGGCCGTGAGCGACGGCACGCCGCTCCCGACCGGCCTCACGCTCGCGCTGCCAACCACGTTCCTGACGAGCGGCGGCTTCACGCGCACCGGCATCTACAGCAACGGCTCCGTGACGCTGCCGGCCGGCCTGCCGCTCGCGCTCGCGGCAGGCTCGTCGCTGGGCGTGCAGGCCCAGCGCATCGACCTCGGTTCGAATATCACCGATCCGGGCGGTGCGCTCAGCTTCGGCGCGGTGCGCACGGTCGGCAGCGTCGCCGCCGGTCCGCGTCCGGGCATCACGGTGGACCCGGGGGTCACGCTCGACGTCCGCGGCACCTGGGTCAACGATCTGCTGGCGACGGGCGCGGCGCCGACCGCGCCGCTGTGGCAGAACGGCGGCAGCATCACGCTCAGCCTGCATCCGCTCGGTGCGGATACGGCGGCCGTCGGCGGCGAGCTGGTGCTCGGCGACGGCGCGTCGCTGCTCGCCGACGGCGGCGCTTGGCTCGCGGCGACCGGCGCGCTCAGCGGCGGCAGCGGCGGCAACATCGCGCTGCTCGCGGGCGTGCAGGGCGCGGCGCTCAGCGTCGGCCGCAACGTCACGCTCGAGGCCTTCGGCGTCGGCGGCGCGAAGGGCGGGAGCCTGGCGCTCGAGACGCAGCGCCTGCAGGTCGTCCCCGGCGGCGACGGCTGGGCGCCCGCCCAGACGCTCGACCCGCTAGACCCGAACGGCAATGCGCCGTTCTTCACCGTCAACGACTCGCTCGCAAGCCAGTTCGGCTTCGCGCAGCTCGCACTCGTTGCGAACGGCCCCGTCACGGCGGCCTCGCCGTACGTGCTCGAGGTCGCGCCTGGCGCCCGACTGGCGTCGAGCGTCGACACGCTGGTGCTCGGCGCCGACTATGCGTCTCGCGCCAGCGGCGGCTCGGTCGCACCATTCGCCTCGGTCGCGCAGCTCGACCCGTCGCTGCGCGCGGCCGGGAGCCTCTCGCTGACGGCGTCGATCGCGCGCGGCTTCGGTCCCGCCGACGTCGGCGGACTCGAGATCGCCGCCGGCAGCACGGTCTCGACCGATCCCGGCGGCGCGATCGCGCTGTCGAGCCTCGGCAACATCACGATCGGCGGCACGCTCGCCGCGCCCGCCGGGCAGGTGTCGGCGACCATCAACGTGCCGCCGCTCGCCGCGGATCCGGGCTACGTGCCCACGCTCGCGATCGACGTCCTGCCGGGGGCGGTGATCGACGTCAGCGGCGTGCGGGTCCTGACGCCGAATGCGCAATCGCGACTGCTCGGTTCGGTACTGGATGCCGGCGCGGTGCGCCTGACCGCGGACCGCGGCTCGGTGTACCTGGAACCCGGCTCGCTGGTGCGCGCCGACGGCACCTCTGGTGTGCTGGACGTCCTGCCGCCCAACGCCGGCGGCTACCTTCGCGAGACGGTGGCGAGCAACGGCGGCTCGATCACGCTGACGGCAGCCGAGAGCGTGCTGCTCGGCGGCAGCCTCGGGCTGCACGGCGGCTCGGCGGTGGCGAACGCGGGTACGCTCGGCGTCACGCTGACGGCGCAGAACGCCGGCAACATCGACCCGAACCTGCCGCAGCTGCCGACGACCCCGCGGACGGTGACGCTCGACGGCGGGACCGCCGTGCCGGCCGGCGTGCCGTCGAGCGGTTCGGCGGACGTGCCGGTCGCGACGCTCGTCGCCTCCGGCGCCGACAGCGTCGCGGTCGCCGCCGACGACGCGATCGTGCTGGCCGGCAGCCCGAGCCTCACGCTGGCCCGCTCAATCACGCTGAGTGCGCCGGCGATCGCGGTGCGCGACGGCGGCGCCGCGACGCTCAATGCCGCATACGTGGACCTCAACGGTCTGCAGCCGGTCGCGGCGCCGCCCGCGGCCAGCAGCGGTGCAGGCTCGCTCGCGGTCCAGGCGCAGTTGCTCGACGTCAGCGGGCCGCTGGCGCTGCAGGGCATCGGCGCGGCCACTCTGGCGAGTTCCGGCGACCTGCGCCTGATCGCCGCCAGCGTCACGACGGACGCATTCCCGAGCTACGTCGGCAGCCTGAGCGTCGGCGGCAACCTGACGCTGCGCGCCGGCCAGATCTATCCGACGAGCGGTACGACCTTCACGCTCGCCGGATCCGGCGCCGACAGCCGCATCGAGATCGACGCACAGGGTGCGGCGCCGCCGGCGCCGCTCTCGGCCGGCGGCATCGTCGTGATCACGGCGCCGACCATCGTGCAGGCCGGGACGCTGCGGGCGCCGTTCGGCAGCATCGAGCTCGACGCCTCGCAGTCGCTGACGCTGGCCGCGGGGTCGCTGACCTCGGTCAGCGGTGCCGGACTCACCGTGCCCTACGGCGTCGTCTCGCTGGGCGGCACGCTGTGGACGTACTCGAATGGCGCCTCGGTGCCGTCGGCGATCAGCACGACGCCCGCGCGCGTCGTGACGTTGAACTCGCCGAGCGTCTCGATCGCCGCCGGCGCGACCGTGGATCTCTCGGGCGGCGGCGACCTGACCGCCGCCGAGTTCGTGCCGGGCACCGGTGGCACGAAGCCGGTGCTCGATCCAGGCGTCACGCCGGGACTCTACGCGATACTGCCGTCGCTGCGCGGGCAGTACGGCCCGTATGATCCGCAGACCTTCGCGGGCTCCGGCATCACGGCCGGCGAAAGCGTGTACCTGAGCGGGCTGCCCGGGCTGCCGGCCGGGTTCTACCCGCTGCTGCCGGCGAGCTATGCGCTGCTGCCGGGAGCGTTGCTGGTGCAGGCGCTGCCGAACGTGCGCAATCTCGTGCCGGGCGTCAACCTGTCGCAGCCGGACGGCTCGCTGATCGTTCCGGGCTACTTGAGCCTCGGCAGCACCGGCCTCGGCGCCACGAGCTACTCGGGCTTCGACGTCCACCCCGGCAGCTATGCGCTGCAGCTCGCGAGCTACCAGCAGTATCTCGCCTCGACGTTCCTGCCGGCGCAGGCGGCCGCGAGCGGGCTGGCGACGCCCGACGTGCCGGCCAATGCCGGCCGGCTGGCGATCAGCGCCGGCAACGCGCTCGATGCACAGGGCAGCGTGATCACGATCGGCGCGAGCGGCGGCGTCGGCGCCTCGATCGACCTCGCGGCGACCGATCTCGTCGTGGTCAAGGCCGGCGACGTCGCGCCGGCCGGTGCGGTCGCGATCAGCGACGCGACCCTGACGGCGTGGGCGCCGGCGAGCCTCGTGCTCGGCGGCACGCGCTCGGCCGCGGACGGCTCGCTCGCCGTCGTCGCCGACACGGTCGCCGTGGACGCCGGCGCGCGCGTGGTGGCGCCGGACGTCACGCTGGTCGCGGGCAGTTCGATCAGCGTCGGGCCTGGCGCGGTCGTCGCCTCGACTCTGGCGGCCAGCGGGACGGCGCCGCCGGCCGGCACGCTGCAGCCGGTCGCGCTGACGCTGACCGGCGCGGGCGCGCCGGGCGCGGCGTTTCTTTCGGTGTCGGACCTCGCCGAGCGGGTTCCCGAACGCCCGGCCGGCGCCGCGTCGAGCGCGACGCAGATCGTGCTCGACCCGAGCGCGACGCTCGCCGCGGGCCGGGCGCTCGTGGTCGACACCTCCGGCGGCGCCGTGCTCGGCGGCACGGTCAGTGGCGCCGGCGCCGCCTGGTCGCTGAACGCGAACCGGCTGGTGCTCGGTGCCTCCGCCCCGGACCCCGATCCGACGGCGCTCACGCTCACGCCGACGCTGGTCGCGAATCTCGGCGCCGCGCGTGCCGTGCGCCTCGCGGCCAACACGAGCATCGACTTCGCGGGTCCGGTCGCCATCGGCAGCGGCACTGCGTCCGGGCCGCTCGGCTCGCTGACGCTGTCGGCGCCGGCGTTCAATCAGACGGGAGCGGACGATGTGGCGCTGGCCGCCGCGACGATCTCGATCGTCGGCGCGCCCGGCGGCGCGGCGACCGCGGCGGCCGGGACCGGATCGCTGCTTCTGGCGGCGACCGACCTGTCCGTGGGTCCCGGCTCGCTCGCCATCAACGGCTTCCGCTCGACCACCCTGTCGGCCACCGACCAGATCCGCGCAACCGGCACCGCGACGCTCGCGATCGGCGGCGACCTCACTCTGCGGGCGCCGCGTGTGACCGGTGCGAGCGGCGCCACCGCGAGCGTCGCCGCGACCGGCGACCTGCTGGTCGATCGCGCGGCCGGCACGGCGGCGGTGCCGCTCGAGCTCGGCGCCGCGCTCGCATTCGCGGCGCGGACCGTCGACGTGCGGGGGAGCATCGTCGCGCCGGCGGGCATCGTGGCGCTGTCCGCGACGCAGGGGATCACGATCGAGCAGGGCGCGGTCCTCGATGCATCCGGCATCCCGGTCACCGTCGCCGACCGCACGGTCGGCGCGAGCGGCGGAACGATCAGTCTCGTCAGCGGCGGCGCGGTCACGGTGGACTCCGGTGCGTTGCTGGCCGTTGCCGGCGCCGGTGGCGAGCGTGCCGGAGCGATCAACGTCAACGCGCTCGGCGCAGCCAGCCTCGGAGGGCCCTTGAACGGTGCGGGCGGCGGCAGTCTCGCGCTGGTCGCGCAGTCGCTCGCCGACTTCGGCGGGCTCGAGGCGCGGCTGGCCGCCGGCGGCTTCAGCGGCGACCGCGCGGTCCGGGTCCAGCAGGGGGACCTCGTGGTCGGTTCAGCGGACACGCTGACCGCCAACTCGGTCAGCCTGGTGACGGACTCGGGTGCCCTGCGGATCGACGGCGTCGTCAACGCGACCGGCGGCAGCTCCGGGGCAGGCATTCGCCTCTACGCCGGCGGCGACGTCGCGATCAACGGCACCCTGCGTGCCGACGCCGCGGCGAACGGCGTCGGCGGCACGATCGTGGTCGGGTCCACCGCCGGCGCCGTCTCGCTCGCCACCGGCGCCGAGGTCAGCGCGCGGGGCCCGGCCGGCGACGGCACGCTGACGGTTCGCGCCAGCGCCGCCGGCACCGGCCTGGCAGGCACTGGCGACCCGTTCCTGCTGGCCTCGCTGCCGGCGGACCTGTCGGGCCTCGCGCAGGTGCGCCTCGTGCCGGTGCTGGCACCGTTCCAGGTCGGGGCCGCGCCAGGCGCGTCGGACTGGGCCGCGATCCACAGCCAGGTCGATTCGTTCTATGGCGCGAGCGGCGCCGCGATCGCCGCGCGTCTCAACCCGGCCGGGTCGGCGGCGATCGTCGTCACGCCGGGCGTTGACGTCGTGGCCGCCGCGGGCCTGACGCTCGGCGCGCTCGATCTGTCGACCTGGCGCTTCGGCGGCGAACCGGTCGCGCTCACGGTGCGTGCGCCGGGATCGGTCACGCTGACCGGGGTGGTCTCGGACGGCTTCGCCAAGGTCGGCAACGCCGTTCAGCTGCTCAACCAGGACTCGGCGTCGATCAGCATCACCGCCGGCGCCGCGCTCGGCAGCGCCGACCCGCTCGCGACGGTCTGGGGCGCCGCCGCGGACCTGACGCTGGCCGGCAAGGGGCCGGGGTCGGGCCTCGTGCGCACGGGCGCGGCCACCATCGATGTCGCCGCGGCGCGGGACGTCGTGTTCGCGAGCGCCTCGAACAGCATCTTCAGCGCCGGCCGGCCGGTGGTCGGCGGCACGCAGACGGGCGCGCGGCCGCGCGTGGAGTTCCCCGCGGATTCCGGGCGGGTCACCATCAGCGCGGGCCGGGACGTCGTCGGCTTCGGCCCGCAGTCGAATCCGACGCAGTGGTACGTGCGCCAGGGACAGAGCGGCGACTCGGTGCAGTGGGGCGTTGCGTTCGTGCCGCCCGCGGGGAGCACCCGCTACACGGGCTTCAACTGGAACGTCGGCAGCCTCGGCGGCGGCTCGGTGTCGGTCGTGGCCGGCCGCGACGTCGAGGGGCTGTCGGCGGCGGCGGCCGCGAGCGCGATCGCCGGAGCCGCCGGGCCGACGCAGCTGCCGGGCGGGTCGATCGGCGTGGTCGCCGGGCGCAACGTCGATACCAGCGAGTTCTTCGTCGAGCAGGGCACTGCCGACCTGCGCGCCGGCGGGGCCTTCGGTGCGCTGCCCGCGACGATGTCAGCCGCCAAGTTCCCGGAGGGCGTCGGTTCGCTGGTCGTGGTCGGCGACGCCAGTGTCTCGCTGACGGCGCGCACCGGCATCCTGTTCGAGCCGGTCGTGCAGGCCGGGCTGCTCGGCCAGACGGCGGGTACCGACGCCGTGTATTTCTTCGTGCCCGGGGCGCCATCGTCGGTCCGCCTCGAGTCGGCGGCCGGCAGCATCGTCGCCGCCTCCGGCGGCGGCTCGGTCAACGGCAACCGCGTCAGCGAGCTGCTCGGCAACTTCGGCTCGCCGGACACGATCCTCGATGTCTATCCGGCGTCGGTGGCGGCGCACGCGCTGTCCGGCGACATCGTCTGGAACACGTCGACGACCTTCCTGCTGCCGTCGCCGCAGGCGACGTTCGATCTGCTGGCGGCGCGCGACATCGTCACTACCGGCCAGCTCGCGATGTCCGACGTCTCGCCGGCCGGCGTGACCTCGCCGGGCAATCCGGCCACGACCCTGGGCGGTGGCGTCGAGGCGGCGCTCGAGACCGTGCGTGGCGGGACCGCGCAGCCGGCGGCGATCCACCTCGGCGGCGACCAGGGTCCGGCGCTCGTCACCGCCGGGCGCGACATTCTGGGGTCGGCGGAGTCGCCCGGCGCGTTCCAGACGGCGACCGCCGCGCGCGTGGTCGCGGGCCGCGACATCGTCGACATCAGCGTGATCGCCCAGAACCTGTCGGACACGGACGTCACGCTGATCTCGGCCGGGCGCGACTTCCGCCAGGACAGCGGCGTGATCAACAACGTGGTCTCGGTCGGCGGCCCCGGCCGGCTCGACCTGATCGCGGGGCGGCAGATCGACCTCGGCTTCTCGCAGGGCGTCGAGACGACCGGCCGGCTTGCCAACCCGGCACTGCCGTCCGCGGCCGGTGCCAACCTGACCATGATCGCCGGCCTGGCGCAGCCGATCGACGCGGGCCGCTTCTTGTATTACGACGCGGCCAAGAACCCGGGTGGCCTGTACGACCCGGCGAAGGCCAGCGCGGCGCCGGATCCGAAGCCGCCGCTGGCCGGCTGCGCGGCGACCGCGGCCGACTGCCAGGCGCTCGTCGACTACGTCGGCGCGGCGACCGGGCAATCGGGCCTGACGCTGACGAACGCCGTCACCGTGTTCGCCGGTTGGAACCCGGAGCAACAGCGCCCGCTCGAGCTCAACCTGTTCTTCGCCGACCTGCTGCAGTCCGGGCGGGACGCCACCAACGCGGCGCTGGTGCCGAATCCGGGCTTCGCGCAGGGCTACCTCGCGATCGACACGCTGTTTCCGGGCAGTCGCGCCGCGACGGCGGGGAGCGCTGGCGGCGACATCAGTCTGGCCTTCAGCCGCATCTACACGCTCGCCGGCGGCGACATCGACCTCATCGCGCCGGGCGGCATTCTCAACGTGGGCCTCGCGGTGCCACCGGCGGGCGCACCGCCGCGCGGCGCGGCACAGCTCGGCATCGTCGCGGAGGGTGCCGGCAACGTCGACGTCTACACGCGCGGCGACGTGCTCGTGAACGCGTCGCGCGTCTTCACGCTCGGCGGCGGCGACATCCTGGTCTGGTCGACGCTCGGCGACATCGACGCCGGCCGTGGCGCGAAGACTGCCCTGTCGGCGCCGCCGCCGGTCGTGCTGGTCGACGCCAACGGCAATGTCACGCTCGACTACTCGGCCACGGTCGCGGGCAGCGGCATCCGCACGATCCGGCCGACGCCCGAGGTCGGCGCCGGCAGTGTCGACCTCGTTGCCCCCGCGGGGTTCGTCAACGCCGGCGACGCCGGCATCGGTGCCGCGGGCAACCTCAACATCGCCGCACAGCAGGTGCTCGGCCTCGGCAACATCCAGGTCGGCGGGACGTCCACCGGCGTGCCGGCCGAGACCAGCAACCTGGGCGCGTCGCTGTCCTCGGCCTCCGCGGTCGGTGCCAGCTCGAGCAATGCGGCCGGCAGTGCGCTCGGCGGCGGCCCCGAGGGCAAAGACGCGGCCGCGCCGCTCGCGTCCGGCGCGCTCAACTGGCTCGACGTGTTCGTTACCGGACTGGGCGAGGAGGGCTGCAAGCCCGACGACCTCGAGTGCCTGAAGCGCCAGCGCAAGAACTGACGCCGCCGCCGCCCGGCGCCAATCCCGCCGGCGGGGACGCGGCGGCGGCGGCGCAGGCCCGCGTGCTGGAGGGTCTCGCCGCGCACCGGCGCGGCGCACTCGCGGCCGCCGAGGCCTGCTTTCGCGCCGCACTCGCCGCGGCACCGGCGCACTTCGAGGCGCTGCAGCTCTTAGGCGCGCTGCGCCTGCAGCAGCGGGACCATGCCGGCGCGGTCGCGTGGCTGGAGCGCGCCGTCGCCGTCCGCGCGACGGTGCCGCGCGCGTGGTTCAACCTGGGACTCGCCCGTCTCGAGCTCGGGCGCCCGCGCGAGGCGCTGGACGCGCTCGAGCAGGCGCTGCGGCTGCGGCCGCATTACGCCGAGGCGCTCAACAGCCGCGGCAACGCGCTCGTGATGCTGCGCCGGCCGCAGGAGGCGCTGGCGAGCTACGCGGCCGCGCTCGCGCTGCGCCCGGGGCACGCGCCGACGCACGCCAACATCGCCGCGGCCTATTTCGAGCTCGAGCGCTTCGCGGAAGCCGCCGAGGCATGCCGGCGCGGCCTCGCGCTCGAGCCGCAATCGCTCGAACTGCACTCGAAGCTCGGGCTGTCGCTGTACCGCAGCGGCGACTTCGACGGCGCCGACCGTGAGCTGCTCGCAGCCGACCCCGGGGACACGGCCGCCTTCGCCCTGCGTGGCCACTTGCGCCAGCGGCTGTGCGACTGGTCGCAGCTGAGTGCATTCCGCGAGCGCCTGCAGGGGCCCGGGCCAGCGGCGTCCGCCGTGCTCGACCCGTTCGTCGTGCTGGCGCTGCTCGATGATCCGCGGCTGGTGCGCGACGCGGCGCGGCGTGCCAGCGCGCATCAGGTCCGGCAGGTGCCGGCTGCGGTTCGCGAGACGGCGCTGGCGCCGGCGGTTGGCTACCGGCACGGG